>JAUSAW010000002.1 GCA_030652335.1 Gammaproteobacteria bacterium | reverse complement strand
ATAGAGCCTTTAATGGTTTTTATGGCCTCTGAGCAATGAGATGATAATACATCTTTAATTCTATTAGCCATTTCATCTGGGGACGTTGTTTCTACTACATAAGCTATTATAGAGCCTTTAATGGTTTTTATGGCCTCTGAGCAATGAGATGACAATACATCTTTAATCCTATTAGCCATTTCATCTGGGGACGTTGTTTCTTCTACATAAGCTTTTATAGAGTCTATAATGGTTTTTATGACCTCTGAGCAATGAGATGACAATACCACTTTAATCCTATTAGCCATTTCATCTGGGGACGTTGTTTCTTCTACATAAGCTTTTATAGAGCCTTTAATGGTTTTTATGGCCTCTGAGCAATGAGATGACAATACATCTTTAATCCTATTGGCCTTTTCATCTGGAGTAGTCGATATATTTACGTAGTCTGCTATTTTCCCTGCGGCAGCTAGTTTTGTAAGACTTGTAAGCTCACGAGCTAATAATTGGCTTCTAATGACTAAGGCCTCTTCTTTATCCATTTGTTTATCCCCCATTGAATACGTTTTATTCACAAGCTAATATGCCAGTTTATGATAGTAAGCGCTGTAATACCATTGAGTAAATAGCGCCGAATGGGGGCTTGCGCGATGTCTACAGGATTAGCATGATCGGTATGGAGGTGTTTCCTGCGCGGCAACATTTTGTGCGATGACTTACTGCAGCCCAGCTCCGGGAATGGCAGGGCTAGCTGCCTGTGGAGCGGCATTGGCTGTACTATTATTATGTGCCCCAGCCGTAGGCCTGGCTCAAGATAGTGGCTGTTGTGCAGGCCCTGCAATCGCTAATGCAGATTAGCTATCACCCATTTGGGCTAATTGATCGGCTTGATGTTCTTGAGCCAGGGGTTTTAGTACTGAATTGAGATCGCCTTCCATAATTTCATCGAGCTTATACAGTGTTAAATTAATGCGATGGTCGGTCAGGCGGCCTTGTGGGAAATTATAGGTGCGGATTCGCTCGGAGCGATCACCGGTACCGACTAAATTGCGGCGGGTGGCGGCTTGATCGGCTTGTTGTTTTTCTTGTTCACTCGACAATAATCTAGCTTGTAATAAAGCCATCGCTCTGGCGCGGTTTTTATGCTGTGATCGTTCATCCTGGCATTCCACCACCAGACCGGTGGGAATGTGGGTGATGCGAATCGCCGAATCCGTTTTATTAACGTGCTGACCACCGGCTCCTGAAGACTTATAGGTGTCTATGCGCAAGTCGGCTGGGTTAATGGCAATAGCCTCGACTTCTTTTACCTCAGGCATAACAGCCACAGTGCACGTTGAGGTATGGACCCGGCCTTGAGATTCGGTTTCTGGTACGCGTTGAACGCGATGGGCGCCGGATTCAAATTTTAACTGTGAGTAGACTTTATCGCCTTCGATTCTGGCGATGACTTCTTTATAACCGCCATGTTCGCCGGCATTGGAGTTAATTAATTCTACTCGCCAGCCACGCGTTTCGGCGTAGCGGCTATACATTCTAAATAAATTACCGGCAAATATGGAGGCTTCATCACCACCGGCGCCGGCTCTAATCTCTAAAAATACGTTAGCCGTATCGTTAGGATCGCTCGGCAGCATTAATAATTCTAAGGCCTCATTTAGTTCGGTTTGTTTTAGCTTGGCAGCTTGCCATTCTTCCTGGGCCATTTCGCGCATATCAGGATCGCTATCATTCAACATTAGCTCGGCATTTTTAATGTTTTGTTCATTATGCAGAAATTCATTAAAGCAATTCACTACCGGCTCAATATGCGCGTATTCTTTGGAGAATTCGCGAAATTGGTTTTGATTATTAATCACATCGGGTGTGTTGATTAAGGCGCCGACTTCTTCATAGCGTTCGAGTAGCTGTTCCAGTTTTTTGCGTATAGAATCTTTCATAACGTACTATCTATCTCATTACTTTAGTGACAATAGGGTACAATAAATCGTCGCTTAGGAGAATAGCATGAACATAAAATTGGCAGTTAAATTTATGGCTTTAGGTGCTTGTTTGGCATTATTAGACGGCTGCGCCACCGAGCAAGCATTAAAGCCTGTGCAAAATCCTGCTCTAGCCTGGCAAAATTATTCACATAAATTGTATTTAATCTCTAATTGGCAGGCGACGGGTGAGATTGGCATTCGAGATGCTAACCAGGCGATTAGCGCTAATTTTGCGTGGCAGCAAGTTGGGGATCAATTTGTCATTCGCTTATCGGGCCCGCTTAATTTAGGTGCGCAAGTGTTACAGGGTGGTCCCGGTAAAATTAGTTTAGATTCAGGCAAAGGACAGGTGGTTGAGGCTAGTAGTGCTGAGCAATTAATGCAGCAGCAGTTAGGCTGGTCGATGCCGGTTGAGGGCTTAGTTAATTGGATTAGGGCCTTGCCATTACAAAATGTGAAGTACAGTAAAAAAATAGATGAGACCGGTGCCATGACTTTATTATCCCAGCAAAATTGGGCTATCCACTATCAAAGCTATAGCGTGGTAAATGGGCTGCCGCTGCCGCATAAAATTATTATGACGCAAGGCCCATGGCGGATAGTAATCGTAGTAAACCACTGGCAGTTATCATAATGTGTCATGGCTTGTCATATTATGTGTAAAAGCAGGGTAAAATCGCTTGACAGTTTAATGTCAATCGGCCAAAATGTTGCTCGCATCTGATTGCAGCTAGCAATCAAGCGATAATAAATTGGGCTGTCGCCAAGCGGTAAGGCACTGGGTTTTGATCCCAGCATTCCCAGGTTCGAATCCTGGCAGCCCAGCCAATTTTGTTCTATCCTTAAACGGTTCAGTAGATTAGCGAGAGTGCTCGCTTTATTTAACGAAAGGAAGCTTAATGTCTGACTTAATGTTATTTAGCGGCAATGCCAATCCAGCCTTAGCCAATGCAATTGCAGACAATTTAGGGATAAGCCTCGGAAATGCTACGGTCGGTACGTTTAGCGATGGCGAGACTCAAGTTGAAATTTTTGATAATGTGCGCGGTCGTGATGTTTTTATTATTCAACCGACCAGCCCACCTACCAATGATAATTTAATGGAATTAGTCACCATGATCGATGCCTTGCGTCGATCGTCAGCGGCTCGTATTACCGCGGTCATTCCTTATTTTGGTTATGCTAGGCAAGATCGTCGTATTCGTTCTTGCCGAGTGCCTATTACGGCTAGAGTAGTAGCAGATATCTTAGCGACCGTAGGGTTGGACCGAGTATTAACGGTCGATATCCATGCCGAGCAGATTCAAGGGTTTTTCCATATTCCGCTCGATAACGTTTATGGTAGCCCGGTTATATTTGAATATTTAAGCAAGCAAAAACTAGTCAACCCAGTGGTGGTATCGCCGGATGTCGGTGGAGTAGTTCGTGCTAGGGCTATGGCAAAACGTCTCGATTGTGATTTGGCGATTATCGATAAACGCCGTCCTAAAGCGAATGAAGCTCAAATTATGCATATTATTGGGGATGTGGAAGGGCGTCATTGTTTGATTTTTGACGATATCGTCGATACAGCCGGTACATTATGTAAGGCGGCAAGCGCATTAAAAGAGCGCGGCGCGGCTAAGGTCTCAGCTTATTGTATTCACCCTGTATTATCGGGTAATGCTATCGATAATATCAATAGTTCAGAACTAGAAGAGTTGGTGGTGACCGATTCGATTCCATTGCGTGGGGCGGCTTTAGAGTGTCCAAAGATTAAGATATTAAGCTTGGCGCAAATGCTATCTGAAACGATTCGCCGTATTAATAACGAAGAATCGATTAGCGTATTATTCTCGGATTATAAATAATCAAAAACCAAATCGATTCGCCGTATTAATAGCGACGAATCGATGTAAGTTACCTAGCTGCCAGGTGCTATATCTTCAGCCGTTAATGCTCCACCATCACCCATCTGGGTAGCAGGTGCAGGTCTGCCATTGGGAAGTGTGTCAGTATCAAGAGACATGTAGGCGGCTCCAAAAGTTGCAGGATTTCTTCTTTCAACCAGGGGCTGTTTATCGCCTTCAAGATCAATTTCTACAGCAGAGCCTTCTTGTGGTGCGGCATAATTGCTGGGTTCACGTTCAGTCGTAACTTCAGCTGCTGGTGTTTGGTCTTTAGTTGTGTAAGCATAGAATATCAGTAATGCTGCTGAACTTACAAAGAAAGCAATAGCAGCACTATCGATTGAATATGTAAGTTGATTTTCATCGTCTTGATGAGTCAAATAGCTGGCCGCAAACGCTGCTGCGGTAGCAAATGTTGTAATGGCTACAGAGCTTTTCTTTTTATGATTCAAATAACCTTCTTTAAGTGTTTTCATAATATTCATAATCAATTTCTCCTGGGTTTAATGATAAATTTCGTCCTATAATAATCTAGAGTTGCTGAAATGCATAGCAGACAGATTAACTAAGCTTAAATCCAGCTTAGTTAAGACTAGCTTTTGTGGCGGCTATTATGCTAGAATCCGCACGCCTTAGGCTATTGGTCGCGATAGCGGGCTTTATAATTAATTAAAGGAAATTGACATGAGATTACATTTTAAATTAACTGCCAATGCCCGTGACGATATGGGGAGGGGTGCGAGCCGCCGCCTACGTCAAGATGGGATGGTGCCTGCTGTAATTTACGGCGCGGAAAAGCCTGCTGTATCGATTACTATCGAACATAATGTGTTATCAAAGGCTTTGGCTAACGAAGCATTTTATACTTCGATCGTTGATATGAGCATCGGTGGAGTGGATGAGCAAGTCATTATTAAAGCCTTGCAACGTCACCCATACAAACCTAAAATTTTACATGTGGATTTCTTGCGCGTAAGCGATAAAACCGAACTTCGTGTTCATATTCCATTACACTTTATTGGTGAACCTGCTGCGCTTAAAGCGGGTGGTGTTGTAAATCATATGGTTAATGAAGTAGAAGTAAGCTGTTTACCTAAAGACTTACCAGCCTTTATCGAAGTCGATATTTCAAACATGCAAATGGACGAGACTTTACATTTATCCCATATCAAATTATCAGCCAGCCTCAAATTGGTTAGCTTGGTACATGGTAATGATATGTCTATCGTTAGCGTTCATGTTCCACGTGCTATCAAAGAAGATGAAAATGCAGTGGCTGAAGTGGCTGCTGAAGGCGCGGCTCCAGCTGATGCCAAAAAAGGCGATGCTAAAAAAGCGGATGCAGGTGCGAAACCTGATGCGGCTAAAAAGCCAGACGCTAAAAAACCTGACGCTAAAAAATAAGCAGTATAACGTTGTCACCGATAAAGCTTATTGTTGGACTAGCCAATCCGGGCGTCGAATACGCCCGGACTCGGCACAATGCCGGCGCATGGTTTGTCGAAACGATTTGTGCAGAATTCAAATCCAGCTTGCAGCATGAAGCTAAATTTCATGGCGTAGTGGGCAAGTTCGAATGTAACGGCAATTCATGCCGCGTATTAATACCCAGCACCTATATGAACCTTAGCGGACTATCCGTGGTTTCATTAGCCTTATTTTATAAGATCTTGCCCGAACAAATCTTAATCGTGCATGATGAATTAGATCTCCCAGCAGGCGACGCTCGATTGAAGCTTGGTGGAGGCCATGGCGGCCATAATGGCTTGCGCGATATTATAGCGCATCTCAATACTCAAGATTTTTATCGCTTAAGACTTGGCATAGGGCATCCTGGCCATAAAGACAGGGTGGCAGACTATGTTTTACATGCCCCGTCTAAAGAAGATGAAATGCTTATCCATCATGCTATCGCCGACTCAATGAGAGTCTTGCCCAATTTGATGGAAGGCAAAATGCAGCAGGCTATGACTAAGTTACATACGTTGTAAGTCCCCTCCCCCCTATGCGGGGGAGGGGGATTAGGTGGGCATGGGTAATAGCATTATATTTAGTTTTTAGAATAGTTAAGTTATCTTACTAGCAAGGTGGTGTAATATGGGATTTAAATGTGGAATAGTCGGGCTACCGAATGTTGGTAAGTCTACTTTATTTAATGCGCTGACCAAAGCGGGTATTCAAGCTGAAAACTATCCATTTTGCACCATCGAACCCAATGTGGGTCGAGTGCCTATGCCTGATCCAAGACTGGCGGCCTTATCCGAAATAGTAAAACCTCAAGCTATACTTCCCACTACCATGGAATTTGTCGATATCGCAGGAATCGTTGCCGGTGCCTCAAAGGGTGAAGGTTTGGGTAATAAGTTTTTGGCGAATATCCGTGAAACCGATGCGATTGCCCATGTAGTGCGTTGCTTTGAAAACGACGATATAATTCATGTGGCGAATAAAATCGATCCTATCGACGATATCGAAACGATTAATACCGAACTATTATTAGCCGACCTTGAAACCATCGAAAAAACAGCCTTTAGACTATCAAAAGCGGCCAAAGGCGGCGATAAAGAGGCTATCGCGCAAAAAGCTGTGTGCGATATCGTTAAAACACATTTAGAGCAGGGCACCTTAGCCAGAAGTGTAAAATTAGATGAACAGCAAAAACAAATTTTAAAAACCTTCCATCTGCTGACAGCCAAACCTACGCTCTATATCGCCAATGTGGCCGAAGATGGATTTGAAAATAACCCACATCTTGATATCGTCAAAAAACGCGCCGCCGATGAAGGTGCCGATATCGTGGCGATCTCAGCCGCCATCGAAGCCGAATTAGTCGAGCTTGAAGATGCCGACCGCGATGCATTTTTGCAAGAATTAGGCTTAGAAGAGCCTGGTTTAAATCGCGTTATTCGCGCCGGTTACCATTTATTAGGATTGCAAACTTACTTTACCGCAGGAGTAAAAGAAGTGCGTGCCTGGACTATTCCAGTTGGAGCGACTGCACCTCAAGCTGCCGGTGTCATCCATACCGACTTTGAAAAAGGCTTTATCCGAGCCGAAGTCATAGCCTATGATGACTTTATTCAATACAAGGGTGAGCAGGGCGCTAAAGATGCCGGTAAGTGGCGTTTGGAAGGAAAAGAATATATCGTTAAAAATGGGGATGTGGTACATTTTAGGTTTAATGTGTAACGATTAAAGGTGAAAAATGGACTTTAATGAAGCAGCGTCTCGCATAGAAAGCGGTGAATTTAGTCCTAGTGACATCGATTTATATAAATTTGATTTACATAAATCAGACCCATCTTATAGTGGGGAGCTGTCTATGCTAATAGAGCATACGCATAAGGCTGATCCAAGTCATTATTTTGTAGTCTTACTCACGCATCCAACACTATTACATATAGCCATTTTGTTTAGAAATATGCTAGCCATTAAAGCGCTTTTAGCAGAAGGGGCTAATCCTAGCGCCTATGCTGTAGTGAGTCAATCAAGCAGCTTGGTTGAGGCAGGTGGCCGGCTAGATTTCACCGTGTATCCGCAGGAAATATGGATAATAAGCGCCTTTGAATATGCACAGTTATGTAATTTGCCAGCAGAATTACTCGATCTTTTGCAAGATAGAATGCTTGCGTCTAATGTCTCGTTGCGTGAAGAAAGCACTCCGGGCTTGCCCTCAATTAGAGCTGGTTTAACTAGCATGGCGTCGAGCCTTGTGGTGAGGGACGGCAAGTTAACGCCAGCTTGCACGGCTACTATAAGCGCTGGTACTGATGAAGAGTCCTTGTCTGATGATTTTTCTTCTATCGATGGGGGTGCAGTCTTTACTAATCTTGGTTCAGCAGTAAAAGGAAGTAGCTCACTCGTATTTAGCACGAGCGTATCAACAAGAGAGTCGATTCATAGTGCTAAAAGCGAGGTGACTGATGTGCCTGGTGCACGGGCAGGAAGGTTAAGCTTTACTCGATTTAGCTCCAGCCCTGATGGAGACGTGAATTCTACTGCATCCATAGAAAGATAAAATATCAATGGCGAGAAGATTGACTTTACCTATGTCTTTTCGCATAATACGCGCCTATCTTTTCGATAGTTATTACGGCTATGTAGCTCAGTTGGTTAGAGCGCGGCATTCATAATGCTGAGGTCGGTGGTTCGAGTCCACCCATAGCCACCATTTTTCAAGTTTATAATTAACTGGCAGGCTCAGGCTCTAAAGATCGAGCGGATGCTTGTCTGGCCGTTGATATTTCAATAGGGCCTGTTGGCACTGCTGGGAATTCCTCTAGAGAAAAGACCCTTGTAGCGGGAAAAGCTCTTTCCCTTGGGCTAGTATCAGGTACTTGAGCTGTCGGAGCTTTTTCTGCGCTAGCAACTGGAGCTGCTGGGGTTAATGAAATATGTTCATCAGTGATGGCAGGTAGAGAAAAGATCCTTGGGGCAGGAATGGCTCTTTCCCTTGAGCTAGTATCAGGTGCTTGAGCTATTGGAGCTTTTTCTGCGCTAGCAACCGAAGTTGCTTGGGCTTGGGAAGTAGGTTCATCCGTGAAGGCGGGTGATAGAGGTGGTGCGGATGGACCGGCGGTTTTTACAGCTGTCAGCTCGTCTTGTTGACGAGCGCACAATTCAGGGGCGATGCTCAATAATATAGTTGAAAAATGGGACATTAAATAGTGTATGGCATTGGCATGATTAGCATTAATAGCATCTTGAAAGGCTGTTTTTAAGGAAGCTTTGGCTTTTCCTTCATTGATTCTTGCCAAAGCCTCATAAGTTTCTTTGAATTGTAATATTACTTCTGCTTTGCGTATGTCATGGCTTAATGCTATATGGCTTAAAATAGGGTAAGAAGGGCTTCCTAATCTATAGCCAAATATATCATCACCAGCCTCATTGATAGCTTCTTTTAAAAAGCTTAAGGAGTTATTTTTAAAAGCGGTTTCTAAAACCTCGGTTATTATAAATTCTTTATTTATAGCTCCATTGGCAAGCCAAAGTTTATTTCCCTCAAGGCTGAATAGGGAATCAATATTTTTTCCTAAGATCCGATAAAATAATCGTTCAAGCATCACAATGATGTAATACTTATCAGTCTTCTCGTCAAGAGTGAGTGTCCCACCAAACCAAGCGTAGCCACTATTTTCACACCAGCCTTCAAGACTTCTAAAGTGAAACCCGCATATTTTGTTTAAGAGTGGGCCAATTGTACTGGCTTTGGCCCCACATTTGCATAATACACTGACACAACTAGGCTCTGCATATTTTCTTTCCCAGGCTTCGTTTAGTACAAATGGGCGTATTGTAGGCTCATTAACAAACGTATAAGATAGCAGGTTAACTCCTTTGCTATCTTCCTTTGCTAGGATTTCTTTTCGCCTAGGCTCGCTTAGGCTTTTCAAATAAGAATGTAATAAATTTCCTTCTTTTTCTTTTATAAGGGCATGCAATAAATCTTCTTCACTTGCAGGGAATGTTTCCCGTTTAAAGCTATTGAAAAAGACTTCTAAGTTTTTAATGGTATTGAATTTAGTATTATCGTCGGGCGCTTGCGCTAATGTCTCAAGCCAATGGGTGATAGGCTCACTGAGTAAATAATGCTGATTGCTAAGCGTTAATTTTGATAAAAAAGTGAGTCGTAACTTTTGTCTTGGATCACGCTGCTTTAAGGAATTGCTAAAGCTTGGTTTATAATGACTTTCTGCGGTGTCTTGGATTTGCTTAATTTCATCTGCTGTGAATGCAGACTGACTGGGGTTTTGAGCTATTATCTTTTTAAATTTAGCACTGGAAGTAACCTGCGAGCCAAGCGGCTTTATTGTATTCCCAATGCCATATACGATAACGTTAATATCGAGTAATTTACGCAGACCTTGCTTTGCTGTCCAAGCCTCTACTCCGGCACCTGCTAACATAATTATCTCCCCCAATCTAATTGCTAGTTTTAGAATGTGATTACGAGTTAAATTTGAAGCCAATGACTGTAATTGTGCATGTAGATATGAGCGGATGTAAATGGGTGTACACCACATAGCAGCAATATATTGACATATCGGAAAATGCCGATACAATAACCCTTATGAATACAGTAACCATATTAAAAGCCCTGGCAAATGAAAAGCGCTTCCAGATCCTGGAATGGCTAAAGGAGCCTGGCAAACATTTTATTTCGACGCATTGCGATGTGGCGCAGGATGGGGTTTGTGTAGGTTTAATAGAGCAAAAAATTGGCCTTTCCCAATCCACGGTCTCTCAATATCTTTTGCAGCTACAACAAGCAGGATTGGTTAGCACCGAGCGTCGTGGGCAGTGGACTTACTGTAAATTAAATGAAAAGGCCATGAAAGATTTTATCGTCAGCCTAAGTAAAGCTTTGTAAAAATTTAAAACATTAAATCGAAAAATTGCAATATATAGATTAATTCTGGAGAAATAAATGGTAGACAATCAATCCTTGCTAGAACCTTATGCATTAAGCAGCACACTGCATTTAAAAAACAGAGTTGTTATGGCACCGATGACTCGCGATATGTCGCATGACGACTTAAGTCCAACAAAAGCTATGGCCGAATATTATGCCAGGAGAGCGGATGCGGGTTTGATTATTACCGAAGGCACGATAATCCGTCCTGATGCCAAAGGCTATAAAAACGTACCAGGTATTTATACTCCTGCACATATCGATGGCTGGAAAAGAGTAACTGATAGCGTACATGAGCAGGGCGGGAAAATATTTTCACAAATTTGGCATCTGGGTCGGGTTTCTCATCCGCATTATTTAAATGGTGAATTACCACTTTCAGCCTCAGAAACGACAATGACCGGTAAACTACATCGCGCAGAAGGGCTAAGTCATGGAAAGTCTAGGGCAGTAAGCGTGGCTGAAATTAAGAGCTTAGTCGAAAGCTATGCCATCGCGGCAAAAAGTGCTATGCAAGCAGGTTTCGATGGCGTTGAAGTTCATGGTGCTAATGGGTATTTAATCGACCAGTTTATGCATTATCATACTAATCTGCGCGATGATGAATATGGTGGCAGTCCTGAAAATATGGCTCGCTTTGCCTTAGAAGTAGTAAAAGCCTGCGGTGAGGCTATTGGCTTTGATAAAGTGGGGTTGCGCGTATCTCCTGCAGCCTATATAAATGAAATAGCGGGCGATAAAAGGGATGCGGCAGGCTTCCAGCTATTGTTTGAGAAGCTTAATAAGCTTGGGCTCGCCTATGTTCACACCGGTAATTTCAATGATAAAAACCTATTTGAAGATCTCGGTAATAAAACCATGACTGAGTTTATCAGAGCGCATTATCGCGGTACGCTTATTGCGGCAGGAAGCTACAATTTTGATGAAGCGGCAGAGAAAATCAAGACCAAACAATTTGATTTAATCGCCATCGGCAGGCCATTTATTGCCAACCCCGATTTAATTCAACGCCTGCAAAATAATCAAGAAATCAAGGCGTATGAGGCGAGCATGCTCAATGTTTTATATTAAGAGAAAGGCTTATCTTTGGGAATAAGGCCTTGCTATTTTCTGTGGTAGTTTTCACTTTGCAGGCTAAAGGCCCATCGATTTTGGCGTGAAAGCGCCTTTTCTCGTCGAAAAAGCTGAGCTAGAGCCAAATGAAGTCTTGGCTATAACGGCATCAGTCGCAGGGCTGCCAGAGCCGGCGCTCCCTGGATCGCTTGAAGGTGATTCAGCCGCTGAGCCAGGTACCGAGATAGCAGGTAACGTAATAGTTAAGACCGCTGGTGTGGGAACGAGCGTGGGTTCGCTATATAAAAATGATTTAAGGGGCCCATCAGCATCGATACGAGGTCTTTCCATAATAAGTGTAGCCATGCTATCAATTATTCTTTGTAATCTAAGATCTTGGTGTTTTTTTAACAATTCTCGGATTGTTCTACGAATAGGCCTATTGGCTAAAATATCCTTAAGAGCTTCAATTTTAATATGGGTGCTCACCATTAAAAAGCTAATTTCATCGGATGAATTGCTATATAGTCCAGTAGCCGCCGTCCTTTTGATATAGTCCGCGGTATTGATTTTAAAATCTTTATGCTTAGTCTGTAGCCGCTCAAGATAGTCTTTTAAGACTGCTGTATGAATTGCCTTTTCCATGCAGGCCAATTTACTAATAGTGTTATACATTCGTTTATTCCTTTAAACAAAGTTGAGTTCAGTCTAATGGCAGATCCTTAAGGTTTTCTTAAATGATTGAAATAAAATGCTGCAACAGAGTCTATATGCCTTTAAAAACGGACAATTAGGCTTTATGCCACAAAATTAAGCGATATCCTTAATATTTCCTTAAGTTTTTGATTATATAATGATGTCACAAGCTTAATGGAGTAAGCAATATGCCAGTAAAAAGCATTACCGAAGATCCCTGCAAACAAAGCGGTTATTTATCTTCTTTTCAAGCATTGCTTGAAGCTAAAAGTACTATAACTAAATCAGAACTGATTAAACAGTTGAGCTATATGCGTAAGCTGCATTTAAAAGCGACGGATTTAAGCGGTGTATTAGCGAAAAATGAAGAGCATTTGATGCTGCTTAAGAGCTTAACCGAGGGCTGCCCCTTAAGCAGAGTAGAGCTAAATTGTTTATTAGGCTCTCCGGTTTTAGAAGGTCAAACGGATAGCATTTCAATAAAAGCCGTGATTAGAGAGCGCTCTCAGCTACATTATAACAGGATGTTAAGTTTAGTTAGGGGTAACCTTCTCGCTGCAATTAAAGAACACATGGCCCTACATATGGCGGCGATGATATTAGAGCCTGACTCTATTCGAGAGGCAGAGGCCACTAAAGCTTCCCCTGCAATAGTTAACGAATATGTCAGTGCATTAAAAGTCATTGAGAAACTGCAAGCTGGTAAAATGATCAGTCAACGAGAGCTGAATGTTATATCGAGCGATAAGCTTAACTTACACGGATCATTTGATCATGCGCATAATATCATTTTAATTGGAGATTATGGGCTTAGTAAGAGCAAGTTATTAAGAACAATTGATGCAATCGATAGTGAGCCGACAAAAACTCCATCAATAAGTTTATTTACCAAAACTACCTTTTTTACTAAATCGACGGAAGAAAAAAATAGGTCTATAGATTGTTCGGATGTGTCGTTAATAATTCCTTAAAAATTTTATGAAGATGCTAGTTACCTTGGAAGGCATTTTTAGCAATGTGGTCCAATTTTATGGTAAAGGACCTAAAGAATGCCTTGATAAACATAGGCTTGGCTTAAGGCTAATTAAAAATATGCAAGAGGGCCAGAACATAACGAATGTAGGTATCGATTTCCTGGCTGAATTTGAGGGTTTATTTAGTTTTAATAAAAATATACCGGAAATTTAACTGAGCGTAATGATTATCAATACGCGGTTAGTTTGCTTCAGAGAATACAAAGGGGCGTGGGGATTGATAACGATGAATTTGCACGATTATGCAAATTTGAATTAAGCATCGATAGGATCTATGGACAAAGAGTAGGGGAATCTATTATCGATTCATTCAGGCTAAGATTGCCGGTTGCCAAAGCAGATGGTGCAACAGTGGCTCATGTGGATAGGCCTATTAGCGCTAAAGAATCTGAATTGCCAGAGGATTATTCACCGCCCACATAAAGCCACTTGCCCGCCATTTTTTGAAAGATACTGGTTTCGCTAATCGTTTCACGCTTAGCATTAAGCTTATACGTTGCGATAAATTCAACCAGGCCGGTTTCATCATTTTCACCGCCGGCCTCGCTACGAATAACTTTAAGCCCAAGCCATTTTGCTGCTAATGCCCACTGTTTTGCGTCAACTTTGTTAAAGCCTTCGGCCGCTTTTCCGGTCATCGTATCCGCAATATAGTTAACATTGGCACGAGTATAAGCAGTATAACGAGAGCGCATTAATTGCTCGGCTGTTTTGGGGTACGCTTTGCCGGTAATAAAAGGCTTGCAGCATTTCATAAAATCACTTTTAGACCCGCAGGGGCATGCTGACATAATCGATAATCTCCTGGCGATGATGAAAGGTTAATTTTACCGCATTAAGGCTATACTCGGCTATTATTAGATTAGAGAGCTTAAAGTTAAGCATGGCCCAATTGAGCCAATTAGCCAACACCCGATAGAACCCCGGCTCTATTTCATCGGCAACCAGAGGCATGGCATAGGAGTCGATAAAGCTGTGGAATAAGTTCATATCGATTTGTCCCGATTCCATCAGGCTAAGGTTTAGTGCGGTAGCTAAGACATCTTGAGTGCGGCTTATTTTTCCCGCCCAATCCCAATCGATAATATGGCACTCTTCGCCTTGCCAAAGGATATTAGCAAGCGTTAAATCGCGATGACTAATCACACTATCGCTTGGCTCAATAGCACAGGCACTAAGGCAATGTGCGTTTAATTCAATAAGCCAGGCTTCCTTGCCATATGCTGCCCAGTCTTGCAAGTCAATTTTATAGGCTTCAACAGGAGGGGCATCAGGGAAAGTTATGGTAGCACTATGGATGTCGCTTAAAAGCTTAGCCATCCTTTTACTATGAATGGATTTAAGTTGGGCGTAAATAAGGTTATCACCCTCTAGCCAAGGGAATACAAGATACGCATGATTATTGCATTCAAATATCGGATTATCTTCTAGAATAAGGGCAGGCTTAGTGGGTATGCCGATTTGAAAAAAATGCCGCGCAATAGTTTGGGTCTGTTGCAAGGTGCTAATAGTTGACTCTGCAAGTTGAAATTGTTTAAGGATAAAATGGCCATGAGAGGTATCAAACCGCCAGAGTGTATGCAACAAGCTATTGGAAAAAAGTTCGGGCGGCTTGGTTAGGTTCCCTAAAGTAAAGTGTCTGCATACAGAGCTAAAGAGTGTATTCATGGTGATACGCTTAGAGTCAGTTTGGCTAATAATACAGCTTATGATAAAGTAACGCGATAATATTTGGGATAAGCCTATGCAAATCGGGATTTTAAAAAAGTATTCTTCAGTATTTTCCATGGTCAGCCGCCTATTTGACACTATGATCGTGATTGGTTCGGGCTATTTTGCTTATTTTCTACGTTTTAATGATTTACAGCATGTGCCACCCTTATATAATTTAGCGATCTTGGTGGGCTGTGCTTTAGCTTATTTATGCTTTTATCAATGCGGTCTATATGAGCCTCTTAGAGGCAAGCATATCGAAACCTTATTCAAGCGCCTGTTTTTGGCCTGGGCATCTATTTTATTACTGTTTTCGCTGCTGACATTTTTTACTAAAACCGGTGAAAGTTTTTCAAGGTTATGGTTAGGCGAGTGGTTTATAATCGGTTTTGCCGGTTCGGTAATATTTAGAATTGCCTCTTTGCTTGTGATGCGAACCTTGCGTAAAAAGGGCTATAACCATCGCACACTTTATATAATTGGTGCGGGAAGCCTGGGTCGCCATATCGCAAAAACCATGCTTGAAGCAGAGTGGGCAGGGTATGTCATTACAGGTTTTTTTGATGATAATTCTAAGTTGCACAATGAACGACTTTACCAACAAACTATTTCTGCTATTCCCGAAAATTGGAATGAATATTTGGCTCTGCATCCAGTCGATGAAATTTGGATCGCCTTACCATTACGTGCCGAGGAGCGCATTAAAGAAATTATGATAGGCTTACGGCATAGCACATTAAATATCCGTTTGGTGCCTGATATATTTGGACTTGGGCTATTAAATCATTCGATATCGGATGTGGCAGGAGTAACGACACTAGCCTTACGTGAATCACCGATGCGAGGCTTAAGCTCGCTTATTAAAAGTATTGAAGACCGTATTTTAGCCATTATAATTCTAGTATTAATTTCTCCAGTACTATTGACCGTGGCTTTAGCGATTAAAGGCACCAGCCCCGGCCCGGTTTTGTTTAAACAAAAACGCTATGGAATCGATGGGAAATTAATTAACATTTATAAATTCCGTTCCATGTACATGCATCACGAACCCGAGGGTCAAGTGACTCAAGCCACGAAAAAGGATGCCAGAATAACGCCACTGGGCTTATTTTTGCGCCGTAGCAGTTTGGATGAGCTGCCCCAATTCTTTAACGTCTTGCAAGGACGAATGTCTATAGTGGGCCCACGACCTCACGCTGTTGCGCATAATGAGCATTATAAAGACTTGGTCGCTATGTATATGCAGCGACATATAGTAAAGCCTGGTATTACAGGTTGGGCGCAGGTGAATGGCTTTCGTGGCGAAACTGATACTTTGGATAAAATGCAAAAGCGAGTCGAATATGATCTGTACTATATTGAACATTGGTCATTATGGTTCGACATTAAGATTATTTTTATGACAATTTTTAAAGGGTTTATAAATAAAAATGCCCACTAACAAAAAGATTTATCCAGTAATATTATCAGGTGGATCAGGTACGCGGTTATGGCCTTTATCGCGTAAAGAATACCCAAAACACCTGATCCCACTTATCGATAAACAAAGCCTATTGCAAAAAACACTTGAGCGCTTAGCAGAGCTGCCTTGCCATGGCCCTATGTTGATCTGTAATCAAGACCAACGCTTTATGGTGGCCGAGCAGTTGCATGAGATAGGCTTGGATCAGGCTAGCATTATTCTTGAGCCTATGGGGCGTAATACCGCGCCAGCCTTAGCCATAGCGGCTTTGTCTGCTTTGGAGCAGGATCCTGAGGCTATTATGCTGGTATTGCCAGCCGATCATATGATTAACGATACGGCAAAATTTACGCATGCCGTTAAGCAAGCCTTGCCTTATGCAATAGATAATCACCTAGTAACATTTGGTATCCTGCCAACCTCAGCGCATACTGGCTATGGTTATATTCAATGCGGGGAAAGCTTAAGCGATAATGCCTTTCAGGTGGCTAAGTTCGTAGAAAAGCCTAGCTTACAACTGGCAGAAGATTATCTTAAGTCTGGTGATTATTATTGGAATAGCGGCATGTTTGTATTTAAAGCCGCGGCTTATTTAGCCGAATTAGAACGATACCAGCCAGAGATAGTATCACATTGTCGCCAGGCTTGGGGCTTACGAAAACACGATTTGGATTTTATTAGGGTAGATGAGACGGCTTTTGCTTTAAGCCCAAATATATCCATCGATTACGCGGTGATGGAAAAGACTACTTTAGCCGCTATGGTCCCACTCGATGCAGGCTGGAGCGATGTGGGCGCGTGGTCAGCTTTATTTGACGTTAACGCTAAAGATAGCGCCGGCAATATAACAGAAGGCGATGTTTGGGTAGATAATGTTACGGATAGTTACCTCTATGCACAAAGTCGCTTATTGGCAGTTGTCGGTGTTAAAGATCATATAATTATCGAAACGGCCGACGCCGTTTTAGTGGCGGATAAATCCCATGCCGAGCAAGTTAAAAATATCGTTCAACAATTAGAAAAAAACAATCGAACTGAAAGACTGTATCACCGAGTTCGTTACCGACCTTGGGGCCATCATGAATTGCTTGTCGAAAGCGAACATTTTCAAGTAAGAAGGGTGATTATTAACCCAGAGATGATGATTTCGTTACAAAAGCATCAGCTGCGATCGGAGCACTGGGTCGTAGTGAGTGGTTTGGCAGAAGTGAACTATAATGGAGCAGTGCATACTGTGAAAGCCAATGAATCTTTTTATGTTTCGGCTAATATGGTGCATAGCATTAAAAATATCGGGGAAGGTCTATTGGAATTTATCGAAGTCCAGGTAGGCGAGTGTGTAAAAGAAGATGATATTGTTCGGGTATAAGAAAGGAAAATAGGATGGAAGATATGAATCAAAAGCCCTTGCCTAAGACTAAAAAAAACCTGTGGCAGAATATCGATCAGTTGCTTCCGGGCTTCACTTATAAGGCTGTTGCTGTGCTCATGGCGGTAGGTTTGGTTTCAATGATTTTCAGGTGGATTAAGTGGCATATCTAATCGTCGGGGGCGCAGGATATATTGGCTCCCACATGTGTTTATCGCTGGTCCAAGCTGGCCAGAATGTTATTGTTTTAGACGATCTGTCGACTGGTTATCGCGATGCGGTTAATGCCAGCACTTTTGTCGAGGGCAGCCTTGCCGATGTAGATTTACTAGACCGAATCTTTACAGAATATAAAATCGATGCCGTCATGCATTTCGCTTCCTTTATTCAAGTTGGGGAATCGGTTCGAGAGCCTCAAAAATATTATCAAAATAATTTTATCAACACCTTAAATTTGCTTAATGCTATGGTAAAGCATGGCGTGAAAAAATTTATATTTTCATCCACGGCAGCCATATTCGGCGAGCCACTCTATGTGCCTATCGATTTAGCCCACCCAAAAAACCCCATTAATCCTTACGGACGTTCCAAATGGATGGTGGAGCAAGTTTTAGAAGACTACGATAAGGCTTATGGCTTAAAGTCTATCTGCCTGCGCTATTTTAATGTGGCCGGTGCCGACCCAAAATGCCGAGTAGGTGAACGTCATGAACCTGAAACGCATTTAATCCCCTTAGTATTGCGGGCCGCCTCTGGGAAGATGAGTTCTATAAAAGTATTCGGCCGGGATTACGATACTCCAGATGGCACCTGTATTCGCGATTATATTCATGTCATGGACCTATGCCAGGCGCATTTTTTAGCTATAGAATATCTACAATCAAATGGAAAAAGCGCTCAATTTAATCTAGGCAATGGCAATGGTTTTTCGGTGCAAGAAGTCATCGATGCCGCCATTAAAGTGACGGGCAAATCGATACAAGTGATTGATGAAGCAAGAAGAGCCGGAGACCCAGCACGTTTAGTGGCTGATTCATCCGTTGCCATAAAAGAACTTGGTTGGAAGCCTGAGTATCCAAATTTGCATGATATTATTCAACACGCCTGGGCCTGGGAATTAAAATCGATTTGATGCCTGCATTGTCTGCTTTAACAACGAAAGGTTAGAGTGAATATAAATGCTCTGACAAGGCCCATTTTACATGTTCTTTTATTAATTCTGAGGGATAATCTAGCTTATTTTGTAAAGCCTGAATAATTTCAGCTGAGCTAGGCGCATTTCCCAAGGCTATGGCGATATTGCTTAACCATTTTTCATGCCCAATGCGCCTAATCGCCGAACCTTCGGTTTTCTTTAAAAATTCGGCTTCGCTCCAGGTAAATAAATCCAAAAGGTTAGGGCTTTTTAAATCACGGTTAGCCTGAAAGGCCATCTCGTTGCTGGTCTTAGCAAACTTATTCCATGGGCAGACTAATTGGCAATCATCACAGCCATAAATGCGATTGCCGAGCATCTTACGGAATTCTTCGGGAATAGGGCCTTTAAGCTCGATGGTTAAATAGGAGATGCAGCGTCTGGCATCCAACTGGTAAGGGCCAATAATAGCCTGGGTAGGGCAGATATCGATACAGGCAGAACATGATCCGCAATGATTTTTTTCAAAGGTCTCATCGATAGGAAGAGGCAAGTCGGTATAGAGGCTACCCAAGAAAAACCAGGAGCCGGCTTTGGGATTAATTAAATTGGTATGCTTGCCTATCCAGCCTAAGCCAGCTTTTTGAGCTAGTGGCTTTTCCATAACTGGGGCGCTATCGACAAAGGCCCGGTATTGAAACTCACCTATTTTAGCTTCGATCAGACTAGCCAATTTTTGCAATCGGGAGCGAATGAGTTTGTGATAGTCTTTATCTTGCGCGTAACGTGAAACAAAGGCTTTAGTGGGATTATTAAGCACTTCTTTAAAGGCAGGGTCTGCTGGCAAATAATCCATGCGGCCCATAATAATTCTCGTGGTTCCTGGAATTAATTCTTCAGGATGCGTTCTCTTAGTTCCATGGCGTTGCATATAGCTCATTTCACCATGCATGCCTTTATCGAGCCAGGTATTAAGCCTGGTTTCAGCTAGATGTAAATCGGTATCGGCTATGCCAATTTCTTGAAACCCCAGTTGCTTGCCCCAGGTTTTAATCTCCAGGGCAAGTTCACTTAAGGCTTCTTTAGTGAGAGCGGTCATGTTGATGAAGCTGTAATTCTTCGATATAGGCTAGAGTCGTCGCAGCCGGTAATTTAAATTTCACCGATAACCAAGCCGTCACGATGCAGAGTATAGCCAAAAGTACCATAATAACGGCTGAGTGGAATAATCCTAAACCACCACCATAATTGCCGATATAAGATATAGCCGATAGGCCGATAAAATAAGGCCACATCCAAATCGAAGCTTGCCAGTTTAGATGAATCTTATGTTTACCCTTGGCAAATAGATGATATAAAAACAGTACTAGTATACCGATGGCTAAGGCGATACTTAGTTTGGATAACGTATCCCAGCCGCTCCAATAGGCGAGCAGGGTGCAAAGGTAAAAAGCGACGGTGGCCCAAACTGTACCAAAGGGCAGTTTAAGCGGACGTTTTTGATCTGGAGCTTGTTGCCGAAGAGCCAGCATACAGATAGGGCCAATTGCATAAGTAATCGCTAATAGCGAGGTTAAAAATGCCACCATTTTATTCCAGCCTGGCAATGGCGCGAACAATAACATGCCTAACATAAAATTAAGCAAAATAGCCGTACCTGGATTACCCTGTGGTGTTAATTTTTGAAAGAGTGCCGGTAAGTAACCATTTTTGCTCATGCCATATATGGAGCGGCTGGCGCTGCTGCAATACATTAAGCCCGCGGCAAGGGGGGCGATAATGGCGCCTACATATAAAATCGGTAATAACCACTGCAAATTATCTTGATCGACGATAGAGGCTAATGGGCTATTGGTATTGCTAAGCTGAATATCACCCCAGCCGTGAATAAGGTTGCTAACATTAAGCGAGCTAAAAAACGCCAGTTGAATCAGTAAAAATAACACTAAGCAAATACAGACCGAGCCGATAATAGCAAAAGGCACCGAGCGGCTGGGGTTTTTAGCTTCGCCTGCCATCTCCGCCGCCTGTTTAAAGCCGTTAAAAGCAAACACGATGCCACCAGTAGCCATCGCCCCTAACACACCATGCCAACCAGTCGGCATAAAGGCACTATTGCCAGGGTGAAGCACGTGTTCGGGTTTGAAAAATAACACCAGAATAACCGTTACGATAACGATGGGGATAATCAATTTGAGCACGGCTAATAGATTGTTAAAACGAATCAGCCAGCGCAGCGAATAGGTATTAATAAAACTTACCATAAACATTAATAGGCCGGCGATAATATAGCCCTGTGCCGTTAAGCCGCCGCTATGTTTAGTTAGGTAAGGAAAGTAAAAGCTCGCATATTGTATAACGGCCTGCACTTCGGTGGCCATTAAGGCTAAATAAGATAACCAGATCATCCAGGAAAATAAAAAACTCACCACGGTGCCATGTGTATATTGAGGGATGCGAGCACTTGAGCCGCTAATCGGTAACATGCCGCAGATTTCCGCATACACAAACGCTACAAATATTAAAATAGCACCGCCGATCACCCAGGATAAAATCGCCGCAGGTCCCGCAATGCTGGCGGTATAAAAAGCCCCAAATAACCAGCCTGATCCAATAATAGCGCTAATAGAAGTTAGTAGTAGTGCGAAGCCCGAGATCGATCTTTTCATAATCCATTCATACTCATTTAACAAGTGCTCTATTTAAACGGGTTTAGTTGAGAAAAGCAATGTAAAACATGAGGGTCGAGTTAGTTTTTTCATTCCCGCGAAGACGCACTAGTGTCCGGTATAACTGAGATGCTTCCGTTTTTTTTATTGGCATGGTTAGCATTATGTGAATGGTGGGAGGCGATACTAATTTAACAAATTTGTACGCTTTAAGGTTGATATAGTAGTTAAGATTGTTAGAATATTCATAGAAGTTTATAATCTATGAGGAATTAGCATGGATTTTCGAGAGCTAAGTCAAAAATTTCCAACTCAAGAAAAATGCAGTAAATACCTAGAGAAGCGAAGATGGGGTAATACTCCCCAATGCCCTTATTGTGAAAGTGAAAACACTAATCCACTTGCAGCAGAATTACGACACCATTGCAACGGCTGTCGTAAATCTTTTAGCGTAACAGTTGGTACAATATTTCATCATTCACATATTGAACTTCAAAAATGGTTTATGTTGATGACTTTGATGATGATTGCTAAAAAGAGCTTGTCATCTTGCCAAGCCTCAAGAGCCTTACGTCTACGGCGCCCAACAGCAAGGTCTATGATGATCAGAATACGTAAAGCTATGTGTACTGATCAGATGAAATTACTCTCTGAATTATATCAACCGTAAAGCGTACAAATTTGTTAAACTAGTATCGCCTCCCACCACTCCCATAACGCTAACCATTTACTTTTATACCGGACACTAGTGCGCGAAGGCGGGAATGACATAATTACCGTCAGTCGCGATTTGGCGATCGATGTGATAAAATACATGCTCTCAGAGGGCGAAAGCCAGGATGTTGCTGGTATACTAGAAGTAATCAAGCAACAGACAGAATATAGGAGTGAAGCGGTGACTATTGCAGAACAGATCGAACAATGGGGCGTCCAGAAAGGTATGCGGCAAGGCATGCTACAAGGTATGCAGCAAGGCGAATATGAGAAAGCCTGTGCTATTGCTAAAAATTTGCTAGCAAAAGGCATCAGTTATGCTGTAGTAAAAGAAGCGACCGGCTTATCTGACGAAGAAATGGAAGGATTTAAGCCCGCTCATTAATATCTGAACAACCCCGTTCTGCATTCTTGAAAATTGATTAGAAAACCTATGTCTCAACCCAGTCATTTTATTATCGAATCCGAAACTGCTATGGAAGCTTTTGGTGCTAAGCTTGCCTTAAGCTGCAAGCCTGGGGATTGCCTTGTATTAAATGGGCCATTAGGGGCTGGCAAAACCACCTTGGTCCGCGGTTTTTTAAAAGGCTTGGGCCATAAGGGTATTGTAAAAAGCCCAACCTATACCTTAGTGGAAACTTATAATCTTAATAACCAGGCTATCAATCACTTCGATTTATATCGCATAGCGGAGCCTGAAGAATTGGAGTTTATCGGCTGGCGTGATTATTTTAACGATCAAGCCATTAATCTAGTCGAATGGCCAGAAAAGGCCGGCAATTTTATGCCAAGTCCGACTTTAATTATCGATATCGAAATACTGGCTGATGATAAAAGGGAGCTTATGATAAGCTCCCGATCGAGTCATTAATTTAGGCTTGCTTGCTTGCACTTCTCGCTTTCAGCCGTTATGCCTGCTCCAGCACAAGCTGCGAGCATAGGTGTTACAGCAATTGGGGCGGCTTCAATGGCTTTATGAAGACTTAAATAGCTTGCAATGATTTTGCCAGCGTCAGGGTTGGCGTCAGTGGTGTATTTATGCACTTCCTCTAAGGCGGCAATTTCCCAGCTATAAGGTTTTAAAAATTCTAAAGAGAGTTTTAATTCCTTGATTTCATTATTTATTATCATTTTATGATAAGCATCAAAAGTAGAGTTAAGTTTGTTCGTGTATAAATGTGTGTATACTGCCGCTGATCGTCTGGCTTTTGCAGATTCAACAATTAATTCTTTGGTAAATGCACTTAGCGTATTAGCTTTTGACAATCTATCACTTGCATTTAGTTGAGCTATTGCTCCATGCAATATTTGTAAGGCCGATTTGTTTGCCGGGTCCGAGGACTGTTTATATAAATCAGCGCCTTCATGCACTAAACACAGTATCCCTTTTTTATTTTTTTCTAAGCCCTTAAACGGATCGGGGTCTAAACCTTGTATATATGATTGTGAGAAGTTAGTCACTGCCATTTCGATAACAGAATCAATACTAAAACCATGTTCTAAAAAAAATAACATAGTATCAATGTTGCCACTACAAGCAGCCCTGTAAAAATCTCGTTGAGACCGAGCGGAATTAGGATCAAATTTTGCCCTAGCAGCTAGTAGTTTTTCAGCCAAGGCCACATCATAACATATGGCAGTATATAAGCATTCTTCGCTTTCTATAATAGCTGAAGGGAATGCTGTAAAAGCTGTTTCTGCCGTAATAAAAAACTTTTGAGTAAGCATGCTAATAAATATTTTTTGAGCTTGATACTTGTTAATCTCTTTGGAAAGCAAAAATGCTGCAGATAATCCTGGTAAAGAAAAGTCGGTAAAATCCATATATAGCTTCGCTAGATCAACTATATTATCATCTATCATATTTTGAAGTAGGTCTAATAATTGGTTTTTGAGTGCATGTTTTACGCATTGTTTAATACGATCTTCTTTGAATGTGACGTTAGAGCGTGAGTTTGGAATGGTTTGAAAAATTTCGTTAATTTTAGACCTATCTTTATTGTTCAAAGCCACTGCTAAGTCTACAGTAATTTTCTTTTGCGTTAAAAAATCAGAGGGATTATACATTTTTAGATATCCTTATTTACTAAGCTTGTCGGGATAATATACTGGATTAAGCTTAAGGTTTTATTAAATAACTGTAAAATAGCGAATTATATTTATGCTATTATAAGTATTTTTCGAGGGTAAACCATGCGGCGAATTCAATTACTTCCCATTCAATTAGCCAATCAGATTGCAGCCGGCGAAGTCGTCGAGCGCCCGGCATCGGTCGTTAAAGAACTACTAGAAAACAGCCTGGATGCCGGGGCGACTTATATCGATATCGCCATCGAAAGCGGTGGGCTTAGCAGTATTAAAATTACCGATAATGGCAAGGGGATTCACTATGACGATCTGCCCCTGGCTTTTAGCCGACATGCCACCAGTAAAATATATACCTTACATGAATTAGAAAGCTTAGGCACTCTAGGCTTTCGCGGCGAGGCTTTGGCCAGTATTAGTTCGGTATCTCGAGCCAGTTTAAGCTCTCGCCAGGTCGATAGCGAGCATGCTTGGCAAATTATGGTAGAAGGGCGCGATCAAAGCATCGATCTAAAGCCTGCCGCCCATGCAGTCGGTACCACTATCCATATTCAAGATTTATTTTTTAATACTCCCGCCAGGCGTAAGTTTTTAAAGAAAGAATCCACCGAATTTTCGCATATCGACGAAGTGGTTAAACGTATGGCCTTATCGCATTTCGACGTGGGGTTTTCATTAAGCCATAATGGCAAAAATGTATATCAATCGGCTATCGCACAAAATGAACTTCAACAAGAGCAGCGCATTAGCGAATTTTGCGGTAAAGATTTTTTAAAGCATGCTATGAAAATAGAAATCGAAGCCTCCGGTTTAAGGCTGTGGGGCTGGGTGGGGTTGCCGACTTTTTCACGCTCCGCAGCCGATCTCCAATACTTTTATGTCAATGGCCGAATCGTTAAAGATAAGCTGGTCGCGCATGCGGTGCGTCAGGCTTATCAAGACGTATTATATGGCGGCAGGCACCCGGTTTTTGTATTGTTTTTAGAATGCGAGCCTAGCATGGTGGATGTAAATGTGCATCCCACTAAGCATGAAGTAAGATTTCGAGAAGGGCGCCTGGTGCATGATTTTATTTTTAGTTCCTTGCATAGAACTATCGCTGCTAGCAGGCCTCAACCTGCTGCCGAATTAGCTATGCCAGAATTTCCTACGCCTAGCAGTGTCCAGCCTGCTACACCTATCTATTATAAGCCTCAACAGTTTGATAGCCCCCTGCAAGTTCAGGAAACTATTGCGCTATATCAAACCTTACAAGCCGAGCCGGTTGTTACTCCAAGCATTAAGCCAGTGCAACACGATATTCCGCCGATGGGTTATGCTATCGCTCAATTGCATGGTATTTATATTTTGGCCGAAACCAAAGAAGGCTTAATTATCGTCGATCAACATGCTGCTCATGAGCGCATTATGTATGAACGCTTAAAACGGCAATGGCAGGAGCAAAGCCTAAGTGCTCAGGCCTTACTGGTGCCTTTCACACTTTCCTTAAGCGTGAAAGAAAAAGCCTACGTCGAAGAACATTTAGAGGTATTTGAGCAGCTTGGATTTGAAATCGATATCCTAAGCGAAAACAGTTTAGCCATTCGCCAGGTGCCCTCTATTATCAAGCAAAAGGATGTCGAGCCATTAATTCGAGAAGTGATTGCCGATTTAGTCAACCTTGGTCACTCCAAACAAACTCAGGATTATATCGATACCATATTGGGTAGTGTCGCCTGTAAAGGCGCCATACAAGCCCATCATCAACTATCTATAATGGAAATGAATGCCTTACTGCGCGATATGGAAATTACCCCCAGAATCGACCAGTGTAATCACGGGCGCCCAACATGGACTAAGCTCTCCATGAAAGAATTGGATAGTTTGTTTTTGAGGGGCAGATAAGATGAGAATTTGTCATCCTGATAACGAAGTTCGTCAGGATCCAGGCCTTACCCTGGATTCTGTGGCTCGCTATGCGATCACAGAATGACGAATACAGTCATCTTTTTAATGGGCCCAACCGCCAGCGGCAAAACCGCATTAGCCATGGAATTAGCCAAGCTTTATCCCATCGATATTATTAGCGTCGATTCGGCGATGATCTATAAAGGCATGGAAATCGGCACGGCAAAGCCTTCTGCTGAAATATTACAAGAATTCCCGCATAAACTAATCGATATAAAAGACCCTGCTGAGTCCTATTCGGTGGCGGATTTTTATCATGATGCCAGGCGCGAAATCGAAAGCAGTTTGTCTAAAGACCGGATCCCCTTATTAGTCGGCGGCACAATGCTCTATTTTAATGCCTTGCGTAAGGGCTTGTCTGAATTACCTAAAGCCGATGAGACTATACGCCAGAGATTATTGGAAGAGGCGAATGTTCAAGGCTGGCCCGCCTTACATCAGCGTTTAGCAAGTATCGACCCCGATGCGGTGGCTAAAATAAAGCCGACAGACTCGCAGAGAATTCAGCGTGCCTTAGAAGTCTATGAGTTAACAGGCATCCCCTTATCTGTATTATGGGTCCCAGGAATGGAGCCTTTGCCTTATCCCATTATTGCTCTCGCCATAGCCCCAAAAGATCGCAAAATTTTACATGCCAGAATCGCCGAACGATTTAAGCTAATGATGAGCCAGGGTTTTATTGATGAAGTAAAAGAATTACAAGAGCGGGGTGATCTCACTGACAAATTACCCTCCATTCGCTGTGTGGGTTATCGCCAGGTTTGTCAGTATTTAAACGGCGAATTAAGCCTCGATGAGGCCATCGAAAAATCCATCGTCGCTACTCGTCAATTAGCCAAACGCCAGTTCACCTGGCTAAGAGCCTGGCCTGATTTGATCTGGCTGGACAGCGATGATGCTGATTTAGTCGATAAAGCGAAAAAAGCCTTAAGTAATATTATCTCTTAATAAAACCTTAAGATTTGGTCGTTATTATAGTCATGCACTTAACATAAGGAGTAATTTATGCCAAGAATCGCAAGTTTGTTAACCGCCACGGCAAGCCTCATAGCCACTGCCCTGGGCCAAGTTTATAACACCATACATCGAGTTCAAGCCAATAATGGAACCTTAACCGTTGTTTTTGGAGGCTCTAACAATTGCTTAATTGCTGAAGAAGACGATCGCAGCTTAAGCGCTCCGTTTATTAATTTAAACATTAATATTTATAATCCTATTACTAATGTTTCTGACCCTATGCCACTGTCCTTCGGTCCTGCAGGCGCTTATGCTGAAAGCTTTTATGCGCCTGAGCTGCCTTACACATCTTATTCTATTAATGATACTGGAATTTACCCTGGAGTGGCGAGCCGCAGTGCATTGATAGCTTGTGCACCAAATGGAAAGCAGCAACAAACGCCAGAAATTTGGGCCTATGAAGGGGATTGTGTCGATGCAGCATATGATGATACTACTGTCATAGCTCCTGGTGATTGTATTAGGCTGCACTTTAGCAATTCTACAGAAAGCAATATGACTTGTGCTGTAAGTTCAGATTCATCTTCATTGGTGGCGGGCCATACTGTTGGAGCATCGCTAGTGCCACCGCCATTTTCATGGCAACTTGTTCCACTAGGCACATATGCTGATGCAACTCCCGCTGGCGCCAGCCTGCCACTGTTAAATGTTACTCAGGGCACTGTCTCAAACCTCGGTGCTGTCGCGGTAGTGTTTGGTGGTTGCAAACCATTATCAGAAGCGTCTGCAACTAGCGTTCATCCAGCTTAGTTATTTGAATTACTATATAAAGGGCTCCGAGGAGAGTGTGTAAAAACGCTTTCTTATGGGCCTTTTTTATGCCTGGTGATTGGTGCTAGTTTGTTGATAAAGCTATAAAAATCTTAAATAATGGATTTTCTTAATAAAACCTTAAGGTTTACCCCTTAATATAGATGGGTTACTTAACCTTAGGAGAAAATTATGCCAACATTTAAATCATTAGCAGTAGCTATCGCAAGTCTACTGAGCCCTGCTACAGGTCAAGCATTTAGCACTTTGCACCGAATTCCGGCTAATGGAGCGGCATGGACTGCTGACTTTGGTGGAAGCATTGCATGTCAAACGGCTGAAGTAGATGATCGGAACCAGTTCTATACCGCTGCCAATCTGACTGTAACTGCTACTAACCCCATTACCAATATGTCAATCACGATGGCTATTCCTACAAATTATTTAGGTGGAGGAATCGTTGGAGGTTATTATAATGACTTTCCTCTAACCTCATTTTCTATCACTGACGAAGCGGTATATCCTAATGTGCGTAGTCGTGATGTTGTAATCGTTTGTGTTAGAGATGGGGATGAAAACAAACCTCCAGTTAGTAATGCCTATGAAGGGGATTGCTTTGATGCACCTGCTAGTGATTTTACCAGTATTGTCCCCGGCGCTTGTGCCAGAGTTGATTTTGGACTGCTTTGTGATGCAATTTGCGATGTAAGTTCTGATTCGCCTTCATTTGTAGCGGGACATACCTTTGGAACGTCCGTATGGGCAGTAGGTCCTGCGCCGCGTTATAGTCCAGCTGGAGCCTATGTAGAAACCGGTCCGGTGCAAGCTAGTCTTGCATTAAAAAATGCAACTCAAGCTACCATCTCAAACATAGGAAATGCCACGGTGTTTTTGAAGGGTTGTAGTATGATGGCAAGTGAGTCTTCAGCTGTTGCTGATCACGCTTAGTTATTTTAAATTGAAATATGAAGGGCCTGAATAGGGCCTTTTTTTATGCCTGGTGAATGATGATCTTTTTTGAATGGATTAAATTATATACAATGGTTAATGCTAAACAAGGTTGGACTTTAAAGCGCTTTATTTGTAATATATGTATTACAAGTCATACATATATCGAGAGAAAAAAATGCTAACCCTACGTTTACCCAAAGAACTTGAGTTGCGCCTCGAAAATTTAGCAGAATTCACGGGCCGTACCAAAACTTATTATGCCAAAAAAGCATTGGAGAAATATTTAGAAGACCAAGAAGATTACCTAATAGCCATTGCAAGGCTTGAAAAGAATAATCCTAAAATATCTTTAGACGAGGTGGAGAAGCGTGTTAGGAAATTGGGAAATAAAATTTGATAGTGAGGCGCTAGAAGATCTCTTAAAGCTAAATCCGCATGTACAAAATCAAATTTTAAAATACTTAAAAGAGCGATTGGCAATTAGGCATAACCCAAAAACCATGGGAAAACCTCTGGTAGGGACTAAATCCGGCTTATGGCGTTATCGAGTTGGCGATTACCGCATAATCTGTGAAATCAAAAATAAAGAGTTATTGATATTAGTCATTACTGTTGGACATCGTCGAGAAATTTACAAGCATTAAATCCGCCCAATAATCCCACATTGAGATTAAATAATAATACTGCTACACTGACCTACTTGCTAGTTTTCAGCGGGTAAAACAGCCTTGCCCCCAAGGTTAAAATAATAACAATATGAGGGTTTACACATGTCTAAAGGCGCGATATTACAAGATCCATTCTTAAACGTGCTGCGTAAAGAGCATGTACCAGTTTCCATTTATCTCGTCAACGGCATTAAGCTGCAAGGCAATATTGAATCCTACGATTCATTTGTAGTCGTCCTTTGCAATAATGGCGTCAATCAAATGGTTTATAAACATGCCATTTCAACAATCGTTCCGTCACGCGGCATTAATTATCACGGTCAAGAACAAGAAGACTAACCTATGTTTGATAGACCCAATATTGGTGAACGAGCGATACTAGTTCACGTTAATTTTACACGTGGAAAAGATGAAGCTGACTTAGAAGAGCTTCGTGAACTAGCACTAACTGCTGGGGCTGAAATCGTCGCTCAAGTTGAAGCTAGCCGTCCCTCTCCTGATGCCAAATTATTTGTAGGCTTAGGTAAGGCGGAAGAGATAGGCGAGCTTATTAAATTACATGAAGCGAACCTCATTATATTTAATCACACCCTAAGTCCTGGTCAGGAACGAAATTTAGAAAAATTATTCGAATGCCGAGTATTAAGCCGCACCGGTTTAATTTTGGATATCTTCGCTCAGCGCGCACATACCTTTGAAGGTAAGCTGCAGGTTGAACTCGCCCAATTACAATATAATTCCACCCGCTTAGTGCGCGGTTGGACTCACCTGGAAAGTCAAAAGGGTGGTATCGGTATGCGAGGCCCAGGCGAGACTCAGCTAGAGCTCGATAAGCGCTTGCTTAAAAACCGATTAAAAATGATTAAGTCACGCTTGGAAAAAGTGCGGGCACAAAGAGCTTTAGGTAGGCAAGCCCGCAAACGCTCATTGATTCCCACCATATCGATAGTCGGTTATACCAATGCCGGTAAGTCTACTCTATTTAATCGCTTAACCGGCTCTGATGTCTATGCGGCAAATCAATTATTCGCCACCTTGGATCCTACCTTAAGACAAGTTATCGTACCGCATTTAGGCAAGGTAATTTTTGCTGATACCGTCGGATTTATTCGCAATCTTCCTCATGATTTAGTTCAAGCATTTCGCGCTACCTTAGAAGAGACCATCGAAGCGGATTTATTGCTGCACGTTATCGATGCTAGTAACCCAGATCGAGACTTATATCAGGCCCAAGTTGAATTGGTATTAGAAGAAATCGGCGCCACCGAGCACCCCTGTTTAAAAGTAATGAATAAAATTGACCTCATGCCCGATGTTGAGCCTAAAATCGATGTAGATGAATCCGGCAAACCTTGCGAAATATGGCTGTCTGCCTATGCAAACCAAGGTATGGATTTATTGCATAACGCCATCGCTCAACTCTTAATGCATAGCACCTTACAAGGTGTAATAACTTTAAAGCCTTCACACGGTAAATTGCGGGCAGCCTTGTATCAGCAGAAATGTGTGTTTGACGAAAGCACAGATGAGGAAGGTAATACTGAGCTCACCATTAAAATTCCTAAAGCCGACCTCGAAGATTTATGCCGAAAAGAGGGCGTAATACTGGATGAAATCTTTAAGCCTTGATTCGTCATGTCATTTCCGATTAAGTTGGGGGTGACCGGCATGCTTATCCAGTCGACAAAATCCTCTTTAACGATTACTATGCTTTTAACGAAATTCCCTTGGAGTTATTATGGCTTGGAACCCACAAAAAAAGCCATCTCAAGGTTTGCCTGATTTAGAGGCTCACCTTAAGAAGTTTTTTAAAAACTTATTTAAGCCACAACAGCCTACGCCTGCTGGCCAGCCAGAGCAGCCAAAAGTTCCTGTTAAAGCCTGGAAAGTATACGGCGCAATTGCTGTAATATTGCTAGGCGGTTGGGGCGTATCAGGGGCCTATCAGATCCAGTCAGGCCAGCAAGTGATCGTCACAAGCTTTGGTCATATACGGGAAAATAGCAATCCAGGTTGGCATTGGTATGCGCGTTTTATTGAACAAAAATATAGTGTCGACACCACTCAAGCTTTATCGGTCAATTTAACGGAATCGTTAGTAAGCAAAGACCAAGCAGTTTTATCAGCTGAATTTAGCATGCAGTATCAAATAACTAATGCTAAGCAATATTTGTTTAATGTCTCGGATATGCAGGGCGTTTTACAGCAAATTATCGAGGCTAAGCTTAACCAGGATGTTGGTAGTTTAACATTAGCGCAATTACTAGGCGATAATTCGAGCCTCGAGCAAAATTTACAGCAGCAAATTCAGCAGGTCTGCGATCAATATAACCTGGGTGTTTCAGTTAAATCGATAGCCATACAAAACATTCAAGTTCCTGATCAAGTTCAAGGCGTGTTAAATAGCTTACAAGGTGCTCAACAAGCCAGTCAAAATCTTCAATCCCAAGCACAATCACAAGCAGCGACCGAGCTTCAAACCGCTCAAACCAATGCAGCGCAAATTATAGCCCAGGCGCAGGCACAAGTCGTGAATGCTGTGCCAAAGGCTAAGCAGCAAGTAGCTGAATTTTTGGCGATCTTGCCGGCTTATCAGCAAAATCCACAGGTAACCAGAGAAAGGCTCTATTACGACGCCATGGAAAAAGTCTACGGTAATGCTCACGTCATTATAGTCGACACCAATAGCGCGGTTAATCTACCGGCTGGTTTATTACAAGCAGGTAGCAATCCTAGCCAAACTGCAAGCGCTCCAGCGCTAACAAATAATCAGTCCTCAGCAGCACAGACTTCGGCATACGCAAGATGGAAGGAGGCCCAGGCCAGTGAAAGTTAAAAGCATTATTCTAGGCCTAATCGGTCTTGTTATTATTATCGGCTACTTCGCTTGCACGGAAATTCAACCCTTTCAACAAGGCGTGATGGCTAATAAAAGCCAAAAGGTTCTAAGTCCAGGCTTATATGTGACCCTTCCTATTTTAGATGCGATTACTCCAGTAGATATGCGTGATCAGGCCAGCAGCCTTCAATCGATTGCCGTGACCACTCAAGATAAAATCGATCTCTTAATCGATGTCTCGGTGCTATGGAAAATCAGCAATATCACTACGTTTGCTAAGGCGACCGCGCTCGATAATACAGCGGTTAATACCGCGCTTATAGAAGCCATCACTCCAATAGTGAAACAAAAAATCGCAACTCAAACGCTTGCCCAAGTCCTGGGTTCAACCAGCAATGCCATGATAGCCTCGTTAAGCGCAAGCTTAAACCAGACTGCAGAAAAGCTAGGTATTCAAATCATCGATGTTAATCTGCAGAATGTGAATTATGCGCCCGATATGCTCAATGCCGCATACCAAAAAATGCAAGCTACGAGTAAACAGGCTGTGGCAGCGGTTACTACAGCGGGTCAGCAACAAGCAGCGCAAATTACCAGCCAAGGCTTAGTAGCCGCATCAGCAGTAAGCACCAATGCTTTGGTTCAGGCGGCGACTATTCGCGGTCAAGCAGAAGCTCAGGCGCAATTGATTTATAATGCGGCCTATGCAAAAGACCCTCAGTTCTTTGCTTTTTGGCGCAGCTTACAACTGTACCAACAATTATTCGCCAACAAACAAACGGTCATGCTGGTCAAGCCTCAGGGCCAATTCCTGCAGTACCTTAATACCTATAAACCTTAATCGGCATAATTAATATTGTTGTCACCCTCGCAAAGGCGGGGGTCCAGTTCTTACGACAAAACTCTTGCTCGCTAGTCCAATAATCAGTATCCTTGAGATCTTTGACTGTAGTTTTCGAAGGGATATAGCAATGGGTAAGAATATAGTAGTACTTGGCGGCCAATGGGGCGATGAAGGCAAGGGTAAAATCGTTGATATGTTAACTCCGCATGTCTCAGCCGTGGTGCGCTTTCAAGGCGGCCATAATGCTGGACATACCTTGGTTATCAATGGCGAAGTTACTAAGCTACAGCTTATTCCATCGGGCATCCTACATGATGGTATAATAAGCATAATCGGCAATGGCGTAGTGTTATCCCCTGAAGCCCTATGCAAAGAAATGGCCATGCTCGAGCAACGCGGTATTCCCGTTAAATCCAGATTAAAAATCAGTTTAAATTGCCCGCTTATTTTACCGGTGCATGTAGCCTTAGACCAAGCTCGTGAAAAAGCATTGGGTGACATGGCTATTGGAACCACAGGTCGCGGGATTGGCCCGGCTTATGAAGATAAAGTCGCTAGACGCGCGGTAAGAGTCGGGGATTTATTACATCCTGAAGTATTCGCTGAAAAAGTTCGGGCCCTAATGAAATACCATAATTTCGTCCTGCAAAATTATTTTCATACCGATGTCATCGATGTCGAAGCGTTAATTAAAAACACCCTAGAGCAAGCCGAACAATTTAAAGCCTTAATTACCGATACCACCGAATTGCTGCATAAGATAAGAGCCGAAGGCAAGTCGATTATATTCGAAGGCGCACAAGGTACCTTCCTTGACGTCGATCATGGCACCTATCCCTATGTCACTTCTTCAAACACCACAGCTGGCGCCTCGGCAACAGGCACCGGTTTTGGCCCGTTATATCTAGACGAGGTCGTGGCTATAGCAAAGGCATATGCTACTCGAGTCGGTGGCGGACCTTTCCCAACAGAACTATTTGACGAAATCGGCGAGCATATCGGCAAAGTTGGTAAAGAATTCGGAACCGTAACCGGTCGTAAACGCCGTTGTGGCTGGTTAGATATCGTCGCGTTACGCCGCTCAGTCCAACTTAATAGCATTAGCAGTTTATGTATTACTAAATTAGATGTATTAGATGATCTAAAAGAAATTAAAATCTGCGTAGGTTATCGTTTGGATGGCAAATTATTAGATTATCTGCCAACTGATATCAATATGTTTGGCCGTTGTGTCCCTGAATATATCACCATGCCAGGCTGGCAATCCAAAACATTTGGTATCACCGAGTATGATGAGTTGCCAGAAAAAGCCAAAGAGTACCTGCGCGTAGTAGAAAAGCATATCGGCATTACAATCGATATGATTTCAACCGGGCCTGATCGTAAAGAGACTATTATTTTACGCAATCCGCTTGAGTAAATTGCTGATGGTTTTGTGCGCGCCTGCATGATTTCAGTAGTGTAGCTTACTCTAAGGTACTATTTTTGCGCTATATTTGCTTTAAAAGCCAATTTTTTCAGCTAATAAAATGACTCTTAGGGTTATTTTTTGTGAAAAAATGCTAGTCTAATATCACTTTTTCATGGAAATAATGCTACTAATGTAGTAGTATTTCATAAAAAGGAGGCTTTATGCTAGCGCCACGAGTCAATCAAAAAGTTATTCAAGAGTCTATGAATCGGTCCTTTATTACCGGAATTTTGGGTCCGCGTCGAGTGGGGAAATCTACTTTAGTAAAGAGTTTGCTTCAAGATAAAGCGCCCTATTGCCAACTTAATTTAGATTTAATCAAAGAACAGCAGGCTATTCATAACTTAAGTTTACGCGTTGTCATTGAAGAAAAAGTTCATCAAAAAATTGGTCAAAGCAAGATTTGGGTTTTGATTGATGAAGCACAGAAGTATCCAGAGATATTTGATGAAGTGAAAGCGCTCTATGATGAATTTAAAGATCAAGATCTTTTAAAATTCATTATCACGGGTTCATCGCAGTTAGATATTCACCAATTAAGTGCTGAGAGCCTTGCAGGAAGAATTGAGCTATTTCAGTTGCAAGAATTTTCTTTGCAGGAAACGGTAAACCTTGTCGATGCCTCACTTCCCTATCAATCAGTATTGGATTTAATTCTCGCGCAGAAATTTGATCTGATTGAGCCTCGGGTCAATCAATTGCGATTATATCGACAAGAGCTTTCTAGTGCGCTAAAGCTACAATTAATCTGGGGCGGGCTGCCCGAAGTCCTGCAACAAGATAGTGATTCTGATAAAATTCGTTACCTTGCCAACTATCTGCAAACGTATCTTGAAAAAGATGTAAGAAGCATGGGTCGCATTGATATTCCAGTCTATCAAAAACTTCTAGAAGTTGTTGCTGAGCAGACCGGTTCATTGCGGGATGATAAGCGCCTTATTGATAGCATAGGTATTGCGCGAGATACCTTAAAAAAATATCGCAATTATTTGAGTGCAACCTTGGTTTATACAGAAGTGTATCCTTTCATTCATCAATCTCTCAGGCGCATGGTCAAATCTCCCAAAGCTTATTTGCTCAATAATGGTTTAATTAGCTATTTAACAGGCTTAGATCAATTAGCATTATTAGAGAAATCAGGACAGATTGGCCACCGTTTTGAAAATTGGTTTTTAAAAGAGCTGCAAATTACCAAGTCCCGCCATGCGCGTAAAATTGATATTTATTATTGGCGCACACATACAGGGACTGAGGTAGATTTTGTACTTTCGGCTAAACCCAATATCTATCCATTTGAAGTGACCTATACTCAAAAAATTGACAGCAAAAAAGTAAAGAACCTATGTCATTTTATGAAAGAAGAAGGGGCTGAGTATGGTTTTTATATCTATCAAGGCGAATTTCGTTACGATGCTGTGAATAAGATCTACTTTTTGCCAAGCTTTGCTATTGGATAAATACAGGCAGCATCTATTGTGAACCAAGCGTTTGCCTGTTTAGCTATAGGTGTGGAAGATTACAGCTCCAGTAATAAAGTGGTGTACAATAAGTTCAGGCTGCTGCTTTTAGACTGTGTCATTATATTCTCGAGTAGCCACAGTGCTCCATCATAACAGCATCAATAATCTGTTGTTGCTTCGCCAGAGCTGTGCCGCTCTTATTTTCAAGCTCTGAAATTGTATAAAGTGCCTTCCACATAGCCCAGCCACGTGCCCTTGCCCAGGTCTCCTCGTCAAGATGCAAATTCTCTTTAAAGATTCCTCTGCTCTTGCCTCTAAAAAATGTCCAGGCTATAGTTAAGTCGCAGGCTGGATCGCCGATGCCCATGCAACCAAAGTCAATTACAGCACTCAGTCTATTCTCTTTCACTAATAGATTACCGCTTGCAACATCGCCATGAACCCACACTGGGTCTCTATCCCATTTAGAGTTTAAGGCTCTTTGCCAAAGTGATCTTGAATCATCAGCATTAATAAAACCCTTAAGTTTGTCGATGAGGAACCTTGTCTCGGCGTCATAGATCGATGTATGAGCAGCGCGCCACCAGTTATGAAGTCCCGGGGCAGGAGCGCCAGCAGTATTAAGCTTATGAAAATCACTCAAGAATTGTGCGAGCTGCATAGCGATTGTCTCTAAATCTGCATCACTATGCTCTAAACTATTTGCGCTCTTTCCTTCTAGCCATTTATATATCGACCAATTCCAAGGGTAGTCAACTGAAGGCACTCCCATAGCAATAGGCTGAGGAATAGGAAGGGGTAAGTGTGATGCAATTTTAGGTAACCATTTTTGTTCTTTTTGCACCTGGCTTACATACTCTTCGGCGCTCGGTAATCTTATGGACATTTCATTCCCAAGGCGAAAAGTTCTATTATCGTTGCCACCGTGATCGACGGGCTTGATTTGCAGATGTGCGAATTGCGGAAACTGCTCAGCAATGAGGGTTGTTACGATTTGGGTGGTAATTTCTAGCTTATGTTCTTCTGGAGTGTCAGACATACGCGCTATCCTTATCATTTTGCATAGAAGCCCAAAAAGTATATTATAGTTCTTTATATCCCCACATTCATTACAACCTCAGCCTAACTAAAAAATGAAGCAATCTTTTACTAAAAGGACCCGACATCTTTTTCCCCTATATAAATAAATTCTTAAATTATTGTTCTTGTTGAGGACTATGTTTTATCTAAATAAAATGCGACCGGGCGTTTTTTTGACTGCTGATCTCAAATTAAAATATGGAGATAAGGTGAGGAGCTAAGGACGCGCCCTGATATTACTATAAAGCTATTTTAGCGAAACAATGAATCTAGGGGATATCTTAAAAAGGAGATAATATTATGCATGCAAATCCGAACTTGGCACAATTAATTACTGCAATTGAAGGTCACGCAATTCCAAGGGCTAGATTTATTTTGGAGAGGCTAGGACAAGGCATGACAAATGATGATGTTACAGCATACGAATTATTAACGACCGATATAGGTGAAGGCATGTATCCTGTACATCTTGCAGCTAGACTTGGTGATTTCGAAATGGCTTATCTTTTAACGCCAAAACGGAGTATTGGTCCATATGCGAATATTATTATTGACCCAACTATTTTAAGAGACTCGAGCGGTAAAACTGCATGGCATTATTTTGCTGAGACTGGGCAATCAGATGCAGTAGCCTATTTTGATGGTGATATTAGCCGAGTTTACCATAAAAGAGCCTATTGCAGCGCTACTGATAATTTGGGTAATACCTTATTGCACGTCGCCGCTCAAAATGGCCATTTAGACTTTGTAAAGGCGATGATTCTTTTGTGTGTATCCCGCACGATTAAAAATGATGCTGGCTTAACTCCTTTGGATCTAGCCGCATTAGCCGGGCATCACGCTGTGGTAAAAGAATTAGCTGAATCGCCAAGGAGATCGAAGCAGTATTTCTACGAAAAGATATTCGGTGATGGGGCATACCTCTTAAATAATGGTGATAGTGCCTTATCTTATGCCGCTATTACAGGAAACGTTAATAAGATGGCTCGATTGTTAATATCCAGCTCTGTGCTGACCAATGATGAAAGAGCCGACTTTGCGAAAAGTCTTATCCATGGGGCGTTCAAGTATGGGCATGCCTCTGCGGTTCTATTCCTAGCAAGGCATGGAGCGGATGACCGTGAAGTTAAGATGGAAGCTTTTCGCGTTGCGCTTAGGGCTATTGAAAATAATCCTGCCAGCACTCACGCTGAGGCCGCTGTGACCACAATAAAAACCCTAGCTTTTGATAGGCGTCTTGCGGCCATGAATGCATGGAAAGAAGCTCATCCTAGATAGAGTTTACTAAAAAAGGCCTTATATGCTAGTCTATAAGGCCTTTCACTTTGCATATTTTTTATTAGTTTTTGCTTTAATTTGATTAATTATAAAACCAAATTTGGTGGGATATTTGGGCTTCAACCTTAGGCTAAAAGATTGTATCGTTTGAAGATGTTGATATTGATAGAATGTTTGGTGCTGGTCTAGTCAGGAGAAAATAGAAGTCTTTTATAACTGGTGCCGGAGAGAGGACTCGAACCTCCGCGGGGTTACCCCCACTAGTACCTGAAACTAGCGCGTCTACCAATTCCGCCACCCCGGCAATGGGGATGGCTAATTTACCGTGGGGCCTTAGGTTTGTCAATGAAAACTGGGCAGAGGAAATAGACTTATGATAGAGCGTGATCAATTAGTTTCATATTTAAATCAATTGTTGGAAGTGGGCAAGTTTCAAGATTATTGCCCGAACGGTTTGCAGGTCGAAGGCAAATCAGCTATTCGTAAAATCGTTACTGGAGTGACGGCTTGCCAAGCTCTGCTCGATAAGGCTGTGGAATTAAAAGCCGATGCCGTTTTGGTTCATCATGGCTACTTTTGGAAAAATGAAGCGCCACAAGTCGTTGGGCTTAAGCATAATCGCCTTAAAACTTTATTAACCCATGACATCAATTTGCTGGCCTATCATCTGCCTTTGGATGCACATCCTGAGTTAGGCAATAATGGCCAGCTCGCTAAAATCTTGGAAATAGATGCTATTGGGCCATTTAGTGAAAACGATCAGGCTCGTGGTTTGTATGGTCGATTAAAGCAGGCGATGAGTGTTGAAGAGTTAAGCCAGTTTATTGCCAAAAAATTAAATCGCCAGCCCTTAATGATTGCGGGTGCTAAGTCCAAAATAGAAACTATCGCCTGGTGTACTGGTGGGGCGCAGAGCTTAATCGATCAAGCTCATCTTAAGGGAGTGGATGCGTATTTAAGCGGAGAAGTCTCGGAATCGACTTATCATTTTGCTAAGGAGATGGGTATCGCTTATATAGGTGCCGGGCATCATGCGACCGAGCGCTATGGCGTGAAAGCCTTGAGTGAGCATCTGGCTGAAAAATTTGATGTAAAATGCCAATTTATTGATATCGACAACCCAGTATAATTAATGCGATTTAAGAGAGTTTGTATCCCACAGCTTTAAGAAGGGCTTTTCAATAATATGATAGATTAATGTGCTCGATTGAATATATTTACGATGGCCGGCTCTAACCAGTTTTTATCGTATAGCTTAAGATCGGAATGTTGTCTTGAGATTAAATTTTTCTAATACAAGTCATTGGGTGGTTCAGTAAAAGGTCTTCAACAACTTCTAAGCAGATTTCATCATATTGTTCAAGATCAGAGTTTTCTTGTTTTAAAGCCTGCATTTGTCGAATAGCTTCACGGATTTCTGCTGGCAAAGCATCATTGGATACATTGTCGCCTGGCCATGATGCATCACGAGTCGTCTTGTCAGGCCAACGAGAATAGGCGAGCCACAGGCCTCCTGCTCCTTTATGTAAGCAAGAGCCAATGGCTCCGCAATTTTCTATAAAATAAGTAGCAATTACATGCCAATTTTTCTGATAAGCTTCTTCTTGATGAGGCTTTAACTTAAATCGATAGATGATCGCAAATGACATTTATTTTCCTATTCAGTTTAATTTTTGCTGATACAGGTAATTTGAAAAGTGCTATTTCTATTAAACGGTGCGCCATAACCAATGTTACGTAAGATGGTAACAGGTCTGTCCTGTGAGTCAAAATTATGGGTAACCGTTACAATCTCAATTCCATAGTCATTTGTTTTTGTAGGGTCTAGATTTTTGTAGTAAATTGCCAGGTTGCTGCCATTAGCAATTGCTTGGCCTTGGTATATCGTTCCGGATTCTGAAAGACCTTTAAAGCTGTACGCGCTATATCCTTTAGAAAAGTCGGTATTATTTTTGTCTAAAGTGTAAGTAACGGTTGAATGAAAATTAGTATTGCTATGAACAGAGCAGTTATATGTGCCGGCAATATTAACAGCTTGGGTAGCTATGGCTATATTAGCGGCGGCCAGCAAGGCAATAACAAGGAGTTTTTTCATTAGAGTTTAGTAATTACGTGGCATAACCGTAGAATCGGTAGCTGGCACATCGTTATCCATTTCCATTTCAGTGTCTTCGTATTGGATGTAGTGCGAGTGCGGTTGTAATACGGATTGTTTATTGCTGTCTAAATTTAGCGTCTGTGCGCTAGTTAAGACGTGATCCTGTAAGGATTGGCAGTTTTGCTGGAGGTTGTTGAGGATATCCGCGCTTTTTAGCAAATGATCGCTTACTTGAAGCTGATATTGGCGAAAAGCGGCTTTAGATTGCTCTAATTCTTGAGTGAGGCTTCTAATGCGTTGCTCGGTATCGGAGAGAAAAGTCCGCAATACGTAGCCTGCCGCAATGCCGACTGCAACGGCAAGAATAATGAAAATGACATCTAGCATGGTCTTTCCTATCCAAGAATCATGCCCCCATTATAGAAGAAATCTGCAAAAAACATAGTGGCTTGGCAGCAGTTATTGCTATAATTTTTATTCATCTTCGATCGAGTCGAGGATAATTGGCTGAAAATCGGAGTATCGAGAGTGCATAGCAGTACACAAACCAGCTTTATTCAAGGCCCAGCCGGTAAGCTAGAGCTTATTTTTGAGCAGGCGCAGGGCGATACTACCCATTCCATCTGTTTTATTATGTGCCACCCCCATCCATTACAAGAAGGCACTATGCACAATAAGGTGGTCACAACGACATGTAAGGCTTTTCAGCAAATGGGCTGTCATACATTACGTTTTAATTTTCGTGGGGTGGGTTTGAGCGAAGGCTCTTATGGTGAAGGCTTGGGTGAAATTGAGGATTGCTTAAGCGTTATAACATGGGTCAAGCAGCAATTCCCTGAGCATAGTATTTGGTTGGGTGGATTTTCATTTGGAGGGGCGGTGGCCTATAGCGCGGCCAATCGCGCCTCAGTTGCTCAATTACTCACTATCACGCCTGGTATTACCCGCTTTCCAGCCTTACAAAAAATTGAGCCGCTTATGCCTTGGTTGATTATTCAGGGTGAGGCCGATGAGGTCATTGAGCCAGAAGCTGTCTATACTTGGTTATCTGAGCATAAGGCGAGCTATGAATTAGTGAAATGGCCAGACGTTGGGCATTTTTTCCACGGTCGACTCATTGAGCTTAAACAAAAATTAATTGAGATCTATCAACCGAGATTAACGGCATGACATTGATTGAGTTATATCAGCATGATTTGCAGCAGCCTGGCTTTATTAATGACCCGGCTCAAGCGAATGCCGTTGTGCACTTACAAAGGGTCTATGATGAATTAGTGGCAGGGTCACCAAAATCTTGGTTTTCTCGTTCAAAGCCTTTAGTAAGAGGGCTTTATATGTGGGGCGGAGTGGGTCGCGGCAAAACTTATTTAATGGACCGTTTTTATCAAAGCCTACCCTTTGAAGCAAAGATGCGTATGCATTTCTATCGATTTATGCAAAGAATCCATAATGAGCTTAGAGTCGTGCAGGGTAAAAAAAATCCTTTACAGCTTGTGGCTAAAATGATTGCCAAAGAGACTCGAGTATTATGTTTCGATGAATTTCTAGTGGTGGATATCGCAGATTCTATGATCTTGGGTCTACTATTAGAATATTTATTTGCCGAAGGGGTTTGCCTAATAACGACTTCCAACGTGCCTCCTAATAAGCTATATGAAGGGGGGCTGCAAAGAGAACAATTTTTGCCTGCTATAAAACTATTAGAACAAAATACCGAAATAGTAAATGTCGATAATGGTAGTGATTATCGAGATAGTAAAGCCAATCTGCATCAATACTACTATTTCCCGTTATGCGGTGAGCAATCCTTTATGCGCTCGCATTTTGAAGTATTACGTCGCGATCAGCCTCTACTGGATAATGTGTTTCAATTGGCGGGCCGCAATATTGTAGCCATAGCTAGGGCCGTTAATGTGGCATGGTTTGAATTTGCCCAGCTCTGTAAATCACCTCGCGGGCAGGCCGATTATATTGAACTGGCTAAGACCTATACTTCGGTGATGATAAGCGGAGTGCCTCAATTATCAGCAGAGGTTGACGACGAAGCGCGTCGGTTTATAGGGATGGTCGATGAGTTTTATGATAATCAGATTAAGTTAGTATTATCCGCGGCAGTGGCGATAGAAGAACTGTATGTCGGCACACGTTTGCAATTCGAATTTAAACGAACCATAAGCCGTTTACATGAGATGCAATCTCAACAATATTGGCAAAATCTAAATAATAAGTGAGGGGCGATGCCAAAGGTAATAATGCTTGAAGGTATTAAGCGGGGAGCTGGCAATTGAATTAGATGGAGTGATGCAGATTTTGACAGTAGGACAGTCGGTAATGGTTGAGCCTGGGGTAGGTCATATTCTTAAATCAAATTTAAGTAGCCCGGTTAGATTATTTTGCACTAACTTCCCAGCCTTTGATGGAACCGATAATTATCTGGTTTAATTAAAGTCTAAAAGCAACGGGGCGTGGTCTGAAACCTCATCAGCCATAGCGCTAAAGTGATTAACGTTAATATCGGGCGACACGAAAACATAGTCTGCAAATTTTTCATCTTTTGCATAATAGCTGGTACGAGTGGATTTAATGTGGTGGCGGCGAATAAGGTTTTCCATGCCAGCTTCAATTATTTGTAGGCTTTTTGTATCTGGCCTTAAATTAAAGTCACCACAGAGTATTCTGGGGTGTTCTTATTGAGTCCATAAACGTTTTAATTTTTTGAGATTGAGCTATCCGTTCTGGACTATCGGTTTTTCCTTGGCCGTTCCAGAGGCCGTGTACATTTAAGATGGCGTAAATGTGATCGTTAACCTGGCATTTTAGCCATTGCAAATTTCTAGAATGAGTAGGGCCTTTGCCTGGATAGTTGGGGTGCTCGTGAATGCTAATTTCTCCTTCGCCCACTACGTGGATATCCTTTTTAATAAACGTTCCAATACCATAAATATTATTTACCACCGGCCTAAAGTATCCAAAATGGTTTGGAAGCACGGCTTGCAGTTCGACAAAAATATTTAAAAAAACAGGTTCCTCATCGGTCGATATTTTAGCCGGTGCATTATGATAGACTTCTTGAAGACAAAAAATATCGATATCTTGATGAGAGCCTATGAATTCTAATAAGGCTTGGCGCACATGGCCGCCCCAAATATTTAAGCTAATAAGTTTCATTCGTGCTCATGAGCGTTGTCGTTATCTATGATTAGTTTAGGGTAAATCCTGGCCGTTTTAACCGAATTGTTCTCCACTTCAACGATTTCAATCGGATAGTATTCGATTAACACGCTGACTCCTGCAGAGGGGATATCCTCTAAATGTTCGATAATTAATCCTGCCAAAGTCTTAGGGCCTTCCACGGGTAGCTGAAGTTTTAGATGGCGGTTAATGTCGCGTATGGTCATTTCGGCATCGACTAAAAAAGAGCCATCTGAATAGCGCTTAAGGCTCTTTTTAGTAGAGCGTTGAGTGAGATCATTAAATTCACCGACTATTTCTTCTAGTATGTCGATGACGGTAACTAAGCCTTTGATATGGCCGTATTCATCGACGACCAGTCCAATTTTTTCGGCATTTTTTTGAAAGTTTTGAATTTGTTTCTGTAGCGTCGTGGTTTCGGGCACAAAATAGGCTGGGTCGACTAAGTTTTCGATAGTTTCGATTAAGGCCGAGGGCTTTTCGTTTAAGCCAATTATTTTACGCAGAGGCAACACACCAATAATATTATCGATGCTATCGCGGTAGATTGGCAGGCGGGAATAGGGACAGGTTTTTAATTGTTGTAAAATAACCTTCCAGTCCGAATTAAGGTCGATACCGATAATATTATGTCTGGGTATCATCACATCGGCCATGGTCACTTGTTCTAAATCCAATACTCCCAGCAACATATTTTTATGTTCGCCAGGCAATTTATTGCCGGAGGCATGAACGACGGTGCGCAATTCATCGATGCTAAGCGGGTCGGAGCGATGGGCATGCACATGTACACCGCACAATTTTAGCAAACCATTAGAGACGCCGTTAACTAGCCATACCAGTGGATAGAGTAGTTTTAATAATATTTTTAAGGCTCTTGAGGCTGGAAAAGCACAAGTCTCAGGGTGAAGGGCGGCATAGGTTTTGGGGATCACTTCACTAAAAATCAAGATGACCAGGGTCAATAACACTGTCACCACCACCACGCCAAAATCTCCAAATAGCCTGGTGGCTAAAAGGGTGGCCAGAGCTGAGGCCAAAATATTCGAAAAAGTATTGCCGATTAAAATGATTCCCAATAGTCGGTCAGGTCTTTGCAATAGCAGCTGGGCGCGAACAGCAGGCTTATAGTGGTGCTTGGCTAAGTGACGAAGCCTATAACGGTTTAATGACATCATGCTGGTTTCGGCGCCCGAGAAAAAAGCTGAGCATATCAATAAAATAAACAATGCAATTAACAGAAAAAGAGTCGTCACGGTAGGAATCCTTTTGGGTCTATCTGCTTATTTTAGCATAAACCATGAATTTCATAAGCAGAGATTCTGCGTATTGACGCTAGGCACAATTTAAGGTTAATATAACTATTAGAGGTATCTAATAGAGGTATATATGCGCGAACGTAGTAGAACGAAATACATCATCCTTGGCATGTTAACTATCGACGATATGAGCGGCTATGATATTAGCAAGGCCATTAAATCGAGTACTCATCATTTTTGGGCTGAAAGCGAGGGTCAGCTTTATCCTGCTCTTGCCGCTTGCGTTAAATTAGGATGGGCTAAGTGTAAAGAGGCTGCTGCCGATTCAAAGCGCGCCAAAAAAATCTATTCCATTACCGCCTCAGGTAAAAAAGAGCTGGCAGCCTGGCTTAAAAAAGAGCCGCAGGAAGCCTTGGTTCGCAATGAATTATTATTAAAATTATTTTTCGGTCGCAATGTGGCTAAGCTTGATAATCTTCAGCATATCGCACATCAGCAACAGCGCCTAGAAGCAGAGCTTGGTACCTATTCTGCGATGCGTGAGGAGCTTATTAAGCGTCATGGCAATTCTCCCCATCTTCAATACTGGTTAATTACCTTGGATTATGGGCTTAAATCCGCAAAGGCTGAGTTAGCCTGGTGTAAAGATACCATTAAGATTTTAAACAATAAGTAGGAGACATCATGAAAGGTTTACTCATTGATTTTTTACCCTGGATTGCATTTGCTTTAATAATGGGCGCTTCGCCAATTAGGCAAGATGCGGCGATTATTTTAGCGTTTGTAATGTGTGCTATTTTTGATCGTCAGCATTTAAAGCAAGGCTTTATATTAAGTTGGGGGAGCTTATTGTTCTTTGGCTTTATGCTGATTGCGGCGGTGCTATTTAAAAACCCGTGGATTGATGGCCATATCTTTTTACTATCGAACCTTGTCTTGGCCGCTATCGTTGGCTTTTCAGTGCTAATAAGACAGCCGTTTACTATGCAGTATGCGAAGGAAAAGGTGCCCGAAGCATTTTGGGGAACGGCGTTATTTAGACAGATCAACTATAGCGTTTCAATTATTTGGGGCCTGTCATTTTTGCTAACGGCGCTAATCGATTGGAAATTCAATACCGGGGCAGGGCAGTTTATCAGCTATATTCCAACACTTTTTGCTATCTGGTTTACTAAGTGGTTTCCTAAATGGTATCGGGCTAAGAAGCTCGCGACTAAGCCTATTATTAACCCTCAGCCAAACCCGGATTTAATGGCGAGTTACGCCCCAGTTCATGATGAATTAGATGTTCAGAATTTAAAGGTAATCGGCGAAATTCCAGCAGATTTAAACGGGGTCTATATGCGCAATGGCCCCAATCCTCAGTTTGAGCCCATCTCCTATACCTATCCCTTCGATGGGGATGGCATGATCCATGCGATCACTATAAAAGAGGGTAAGGCTGATTATCGTAATCGTTACGTGGAAACCAATGCCTTATTAAAAGAGCGCAAGGCGGGCAAGGCTTTATATAGTGGGGTGTTAAATCTACGACCTATGGATCCGAAGTGGGCTGGGCCCGAAGATGAGCCTTTTGCCGTTAAAAATGGGGCTTTTATTCATATTATTCGGCATGCCGATCAATATTTGGCTTTATGGGAGGGTGGCCCTGCCTATGAGATGACTCGCGATTTAAAAACCAAAGGGGAATGGACCCCGGTCGGGGCCAAGAAGCCTATCGATGTCTGTGCTCATACTCGATATGATCCCTTGACTGGAGAGCTATGGTTTGTAAATTATTCCATAACTCCTCCCTTTTTAAGCCTGCATAAAGTAGATAAAAAAGGGCAGTTGTTGCAAAGCTGGGATATCGAAAAATCGCATAGCACCATGATTCACGATTTCGTGCTCACTAAAAATTATGTCATCGTATTTGATTGCCCGATGGTGTTTGATCTGAAGAAAATGGTAGCGGGTGGGCCGTTGCTAAGCTGGCAGCCTGAGCTTGGCACAAGAATTGGCATTATGCCGCGTACGGGTGGCAAGATGCAGTGGTTTCAAACCGAGGCTTTCTTCGTGTTTCATTTTGCTAATGCCTATGAACAGGGCCATGAGATTATTGTGGATTTCGTGCGCCACGAGAAACTGGATTTAAGTTCGGTAGGTAAGGGCGTACCTCCAATGTTGTATCGCAGCATTATTAATACGCAGAATGGCAACCTTAAGCATGTTGCCTTGGATGATAGATTGGTAGAATTTCCAAGGATTCGTGAAGATATGGATACTCTAGAGCATCGCTATATTTACACTCCAACTAAAACGACGGATATTGTTAAACGCCGCCTACTGAATGCCTTGGTTAAATACGATGTTAAGACTCAAGGCTCTGAAGTGCATGATTTTGGACGGTATGCTGAGATCGGCGAGGCGGTATTCGCAGCAAAGGAAAATTCGCAGTCGGAAGATGATGGTTATCTGATGCTATATGTATATGATAGTCAAACCGAACAAAGCGAGCTGGTAATTTTGGACGCTCGAAATATAAGTGCTGAGCCACTAGCGCGTATTAAAATGCCGCGCCGGATACCAGTTGGTTTGCATGGCTCCTGGATGCCTGTATAATGCCGAAAAAGAACAAATGAGGATGTTTCCATGTTTCAACAACTTTCCGATCGCTTAGGCGAAACCTTAAAGAACATTCGTGGCCAGGGCCGCTTATCCGAAGACAATATCAAAAAAGCCTTACGCGAAGTACGCCAATCATTATTAGAGGCGGATGTCTCTGTCGAAGTGGTTCAGGACTTTATCGGCAAAGTAAAACGCCGGGCTATGGGTCGTGAAGTCGCTAAAAACCTCAATCCAGGTCAATTGTTTGTTAAAATAGTTCGCACCGAATTAACCGAATTGATGGGCGAAACCTGCCAGGAATTAAATTTAGCCGCTCAGCCTCCAGTGGTAATATTAATGGCTGGCTTGCAAGGTTCGGGTAAAACCACCACCAGTGCTAAGTTAGCGCGTTGGTTAAAAGATCAGCGTAAAAAGAAAGTATTATTGGTCAGCACCGACGTTTATCGTCCGGCGGCCATGCAACAATTAGAAGTGCTAGCCACGGAAATCGGAGTCGAATGTTTCCCGGCTGAGCCTACTCAAAAACCTATCGATATCGCCAAGCGCGCTTTAGATATGGCGCGTAAGCAAGCCTTCGATGCTGTCATCATCGATACCGCGGGTCGTCTGCATATCGACGCCGAAATGATGGATGAGATTAAAGCGCTGCATGCGGCGGCCAATCCAGTAGAAACCTTATTTGTAGTGGATAGCATGACCGGCCAAGATGCCGCGAATACTGCTAAGGCCTTTCACGATGCTCTGCCATTAACGGGTGTTATTTTAACCAAGGCCGATGGTGATGCGAGGGGCGGGGCGGCTTTATCGATTCGCCAGATTACCGGCAAGCCTATTAAATTTATCGGTATGGGCGAAAAGACCGATGCATTAGAACCCTTTTATCCCGATAGAATGGCAGCGCGTATCTTAGGTATGGGCGATGTATTGGGCTTAATCGAAGGCATTGAGCAAAAAGTCGATCAAGTGAAAGCTCAGGCCATGGCTAAAAAAGTCATGTCAGGCAAGGGTTTCACCCTAGAAGATTTCGCGGAACAATTAAAACAGATGAGCAGCTTAGGCAGCATCAGCTCCTTGCTCGATAAAATGCCGGGCATGAGCGGAGTGTCTGAAAAAGCTAAGAGCAAAATCAACGATAAAATGTTTGTCAGCATGAGCGCTATTATCGGTTCGATGACCAAAAAAGAGCGTGCTAACGCCGATTTAATTAATGGCTCGAGAAAGCGCCGCATTGCCGCAGGATCTGGTGTTGAAGTGCAAGAGGTCAATAAGCTCCTAAAGCAATTCGATCAGATGCAAAAAATGATGAAAAAAATGGGTAAAGGCGGCATGAGCAAGATGATGCGCGGCATGGGTGGTATGGGTGGTGGTATGGGCGGAATGATGCCCCCAGGAATGGGTGGGCGCTAACTAGTCCGTATTCTGAGTAGAGAGGATAAGTCATTTTATGGAAAATATAAAACCATTTTCTATTGATGTTTCCGATACAGCCTTGAGCGATTTGCAGCATCGTTTAGAGCATAGTCGTTGGCCGGACGAGATTTCAAATTCAGACTGGAATTATGGTACTAATTTAACCTATCTAAAAGATCTTGCCGAGTATTGGAAGACTCAATTTAGCTGGCGAGAGCAGGAAGTTAAGCTCAATGCCTTTAAGCACTATATATCTAAGATCGATGGCCTAAATATTCATTTCATTTATGAGCGTGGCAAAGGGCCAAACCCTTTGCCCTTAATTATTTCCCATGGTTGGCCCAGCTCATTTATTGAAATGATAACAATGATTCCTATGCTGACTGATCCGGCTAAATACGGAGGTGACCCCAATCATTCTTTTGATGTGATTGTGCCATCGATGCCTGGCTTTGGTTTTTCTGATTGCCCTACTGAACAGGGTTTTGGGATTCAGAAAATAGCCGATATTGTGTTTAAACTGATGACAGAAGTATTGGGCTATGAGAGATTTTATGCGCATGGCGGAGATTTTGGCACACGCGTCACGGCGCGCCTTGGTTTTACTTACCCTAATCATGTCATGGCGATTCATACCAATTCAGTTAATGGTTTCACTCCTGGCAGGCCTTATCCTGGTACAAGATCTGCTTCTGCTATAGAAGAAAATATGTTTGCAGCCCGTGCTAAATGGCTAGAGGGTGAGGGTGGGTATTCTCATATTCAAAGTACTAAGCCCCAAACTGTTGCATACGGGTTAAATGATTCGCCTATAGGCTTGGCAGCTTATTTAATTGAAAAATATCGCGGCTGGAGCGACTGCAATGGCGAGATTGAAACCCGTTTTTCTCGCGATGAACTGCTGACTATGATTACGCTTTATTGGCTTACACAAACAATTAATTCTTCTATGCGGCTTTATTATGAATGCAGAGCTAACCCATGGGTTTTGAGCGTTAACGAAAAAATTACCGTCCCATGTGCGGTCGCTTGTTTTACTAATGACAATGTTCCCCTTGTCAAAGAATGGGCCGAGCGTTTTTATAATCTTCAGCGCTGGACCGAGTTTTCTCGCGGTGGACATTTTCCAGCTTTTGAGGAGCCAGAGTTATTGGCTAATGATATTAGAGCTTTTTTTTATCACTTAGCATAGTAGCTTGTATCCTTTTGCATAAGTATATATTCCTGCTTTTGTGTCCTTATGAATAAGGATGCTTTCATGAATGATCTGCTTGGGATGAACTACCATCTGTCATTAGAGATGACAAAGCACTGAATCCCCTGCTATAGTCCAAAGATGTACTTCAAGGGGTTTCTATGTCGCTTAATCGCCGCTTTACCACGCTCAGCTTAATTCTAATTACCGTTAACGGTACCATCGGTTCAGCCTGGCTGTTTGCGCCTTTATATGCGGCTAGAATCGCAGGCACGGCTGCTTTAGTCTCCTGGATTATCGGTGGTTTAATTACCATATTAATCGCCTTAACCTTTGCAGAGCTCTCCGCCTTTTTACCTATCGCAGGTGGTAGTGCGCGATTCCCGCAATTAACCCACGGTGGATTTACTAATTTTATTATGACCTGGCTAACCTGGTTGTCCTATGTGACGATGCCCCCTATTGAAGTACAGGCTACCTTGCAATATGCTGCGACTTATTTCCCCAATTTAGTGCATAGCGTTAATACCGTAACGGAATTGTCCGGTCATGGTCTGATTTGGGCAGTGATATTGATGGCGTTGTTTTCGCTATTTAATATCAGCAGCTATAAGGGCCTTATTCGATTTAATTCCATATTATTTACCTTTAAGATAGCGGTTATCATCATCGCTATTACCGCGATTATTCATACTCAGTTTATCAGTACTAACTTTGGTGGCTTGGGTCAAACATTATCGAAGTCCGGCAGCTGGCCGGCTATTTTCTCCGCCTTAGCGAGTGGAGGCGTAGTATTTGCCTTTACCGGATTCAAGCATGGAGTAGAGTTAGCCGGTGAGACGCGCAATCCTAAGTCTGCTTTGCCCATCGCGATAGTCTGCTCTATCCTAATTTGTCTTGCGCTTTATATCGGTTTGCAGATCGCCTTTATCGGGTCCTTAGATAGCAGCATGCTAAAAGATGGCTGGGAGCATTTATCCTTCCCCGGCGATACCGGGCCATTGGTCGGTATTGCAGGTCTTTTAGGCATATCCTGGTTGGTGAAATTATTGTATGCCGATGCCGTTGTGTCTCCAGCGGGGGCCGGTTTTATTTATGCCACTTCAACAGCACGAATCGTCTATGGTATGAGCAAAAATGGCGATTTCCCAAGGCTATTTTCTAAGACCAATACCGAAGGCTTTCCCTATTGGGCGGTGTTTTTAAACTTTGTGCTAGGGCTTATGTTATTTTTGCCGTTTCCCGGCTGGCAACAGATGGTGGAATTTTTAGTATCCGCCGCCGTTATCGCCTACGCTGTTGGGCCTATATCGTTATTGTGCCTGCGCAAGCAATTGCCAAATGCCGAGCGTCCATTTCGATTAAAGGCGGCTGGTTTCTTTTGCGCCCTAGCGTTTTATTGCTGTAATTTAATGAACTATTGGATCGGCTGGGAAACGATTTCCAAATTGGGTATCGCTATAGTTATCGGTTTTGTTTATCTATTGGCGCGTTACTTTACCAATAGAGTAGACCGTGAGCGGTTTAATTTAAGGGCTATTATTTGGGTGGCACCTTATTTAGGGGGCTTAGTGCTTATGTCCTATCTCGGTTCATTTGGTGGCAAAGGCGTGATTCCATTCGGTTGGGATTTCTTGGTGATCGGCATCTTTAGTTTAATTATATTAAAACTAGCCTTAGCGACTCGCCTGCCTGATGTGCAAGCACAATTCGATTCCTATAAGGCTGAACACGGCTAATAAAGTTTGCTGGAAGCCTCTATACTTTCAGCAAGCTTTCTGGCAAAGTTAAGCCATATTGCCTAATTAATGATAAGTAGGAACCTCAAATGGCCACGATTTTACACAGCAGTGTAAATACTACTCGCAAGAGTGCGTGGGCTATTTCTTTTGTCACTCTCACTCGCCGAATGTGCAGCGAATAAATCAAATTTGAAATAAAACCCGAGCGCCATCTAATGGTTCTCGTTTGATTTAGCGTTGCCTATTCGGAGAAATATCATGTTAAATGGACGTATCGATGGGACTATTGTGTCTCAATTATCTACCCTTGTAAAAATCTTGCCTAAAGATCAACAAACTATTCTATTGGCAGCACTTAGCGGGGCGAGAGTGCCAGGACAGGCCCAAAAAATAACAGCCAATATCTTAAGTTTCCTAGTCAAAAGTATATTTTTTGGTAGTTATGTTCTGCAAACTTTAGAGGGCAATAAGAATCCTATTTATTTAGCCTGGCCTGGCGCGATCATATCGGGGAGCTTAAATGCCATATTGGGAGGTTCTCTTGATAGTTTAATTATTCGCGCGGTTAAAAGCACCAAAAGCTTTGGCAGGCTTGGGCGTGAGAACTGGAAAGAAAATATCTCAGGCCTGTTGCTACTATTGCCCTTAGCATTATATTTTGGCTATGCGCAGGCAGGGCCTTTTGGAGAAGGTACGCAAGTAGCGCTTAAGGATTTGCTAGGCTGTGATGAAGGTGGCGCGGTTTCACAAGTTTTTACCTGGGCTACCGTTGTTACAGAAGGGGCTTTTTTAACACATGCTAGTTTCGATTTGCTGGCAAACGGCTTGGCGCAGCTTTGCTTAGAAGATAAAAAAATAAGCGCTATTATTGCCGGGGCAGATCATCCTGCTATATGCGCCTTCGATGCTCTTGAAGGCAAAGAACTGGCTGCTTATAAAAAACCGGTCTCTACTGCACGAAGCATTGGTTTAGTCTCATCATTTAGTTTTATTTGTTTTGCCTATGCCTTAACCATGGCCGATTCAACTCAGCGCTTTTTAGTGGGTAATCCATTATATAGCTGGTTAGTATCAAATACCGTGGTGGATAGAATTCCTTTAGGCTCTGCGGCCCTTAATATTACCGCTTGTATAAATTATTCGGGTTATTTGTTGGACGGTCTCTTATATCTGGTCGATCCTTTTGTTCGTGGTGGTAAAGCACTCAAAGGCGAGGATGGTTTTTTTACCGATAAAGATAAGGACCATTCTTTAGTAAAGTATATTGCAAAATATGTATTTGTTGTTGTAGGTGCTTATTTAGCCTATTCCTCAAGTGTGGAAAGGGCCAAGGCTGGAGATGCTGAGGATGAAGCACCGCCAGCTCTAATCGTTTTTTTACAAACCTATTTTTTATCCGTTATGGCTATTAACGTCAATTCCTGGGCTTTAGAAAAACTCTTTGAAACAGTCTATGTTCCTGCTAAACAGGCGATTTGCTATGCCTTTGGTTCTAGCACGACTGATCAGGCCTCGCTGCCAGAGAGCCCGGTTATTAAAGAGCATAGCGTTGACTTAAGCACCGGTTTTAGCGCAGGAGAGTATAGGAAGTTAAAGGCTTTAGTAGGCTGGCTAAAGGAATGCGATCCTACTGATCCTAGGGTGATATGCTTTAGCAATACTCTAGATAACTTAGAAGCACAGTTAGCAGAAGGTGGTTTAGATAAAGATACCTTCGCCGAGTTCATTGCAGAAATTGTCGTATTAAGGGAAGCTTCTGTAGAAAAACCTAGCCAAGCCTTCGTCTTTAATCGTCCTGATTTAGAGCTGGGGCTATTGGCCAAGAATGGGGCTGCCCTGGGTTATGTATAAGGCTTCTTGATGAGAGGCTCACTGTACGCCTCTCATCAATTTATTCTCTGTTTCTATGGCATTGCGATGCGTAACTGGTTAAAGTAGTGTTAAGCTAGTTTGTTCGGAGCCTAAAGTTGTTGAGAAATGTTGTTGTTATTATTCCAGTTTATGCGGACTGGCCTAGCTTAGAAGTTTGTCTTGATTCATTGAAGCGTTATTTAGCGGCTCATCACAAAGTAATCCTTGTGAATGATTGTGGGCCTGAAGCGGATTGGCTTGAAAAGAAAATTCTATCATTCATTCATGGACTGCCAAATTATCAGTATTATTCAAATAGTCATAATCTTGGATTTGTTAAAACCTGTAACCGAGCGGTACTTGAACTTAATACATACAAAGACCATGATGTTCTATTACTAAATTCAGATACGCGCGTTACGGAAGGGTTTTTAGAGGAAATGTTGGAGGTGCTGTATAGCGCTGAAAAACATGGGGTGGTATGTCCAAGAAGCAATAATGCCAGCATACTATCCGTTCCTTTTCCGAATCAAATAACTACCGAAGAGCTATCATACAAAACGTTTTTGAGTTATCGCGATAGCTGGCCTCGTTATACTATTATCCCAACAGGAGTGGGCTTTTGTATTTTAATTCGTCGAGAATTAATTGCTAATTTTGGTTTGTTCGATGAGATCTATGGCAAAGGTTATAATGAAGAAAATGACTTTTGCATGAGAATTAGTGAATACGGCTACTCATGCATTATGGCGAATCATGCCTTTGTTTTTCATATAGCTTCAGTAAGTTTTGGAAACGAATTAAAAGCCCAGCTCGATAGCAAAAATCATAAAATTTTAATACAGCGCTATAGCTATTATTCAAAGGCAATTACTGAATATGTGCAGTATCGGCTTCACCCTCTAGACCATTTTTCATCGGTATTGTACCGAAAAGTTGAAGGTAAAAAATCTCGAATTTTGTTTAATTTGTTGAGGCTGCCTGCCGCCCATAATGGAACGTCAGAATATAATCTAAATTTGTTAAAACTTTTTTATGAGCGCTTTAAAGAAAAATATGAAATGACCGTGCTAGTGAATCGAATGGCTGATAAGTATCATTCGGTTTCTATTTATGGTCCTAATATCATTTATCCTGATCAAATGCCTGAGCAAAAATTTGAATTGGCTTTTACGCCTTCTCAAATTTTTTATGCCGAAGATTTTATTATTCTTAATAACATGGCACTGAAATTAGTTTTTACCATGCAAGATATTATAGTCTTGCGTTGTACTTATTTGAACAATGATCAACATTATAATTTTAAAATGATCTCTGAAATAGCGGATGGCTTAATTTTTATTAGCGAATATTCGTATAGGGACTATTGTAAATATTTTGCCGGGGATTGCTCAAAATATAGTCATTTTGCTATGAAAGTTATTTATCATGGAGTTAATCAACAAAACGATTTCCATTCAAATAAAGTGGAAGTGGCTTTTGATCAGTATATTTTAATATTAGGGAATGCTTATAAGCATAAAGCTATAGAGTCTCTTTTAGGGGTGATTAAAGATATTCCACGATATAATTTCATTATAATTGGTGGGCAAGACGGTTATATACAAACGAATATTTTTTGTATTAAAAGTGGTAAGCGTTCAGATGATGAAATTGCACAATTGTATCGCAATGCACAAGCGCTTATTTTTCCTAGTTTCTATGAGGGGTTTGGCTTACCTTTAATTAATTATTTGAAATGGGGTGGAAAAAGAAAAATCTTTGCGCATTACAATGAGCTTAATCAAGAGCTCATGAATAACTTGCTTAGTAAACAGTCTGAAGCCATTACATTGTTTCATTCTTTTAATGAGCTTAAAGATCTTATATTGAGGGAAGATTTTGATAAGGTAGAGTCAGTGACAAAATTTGATCGCTCTTGGTTAGATGTAGCTATAGAGACGGAGCGTTTTCTCGATCAGGTGATAAAAAAAGATATCGATGTATGTCATTTAGAGCAAAGATGGTCTAGGTTAAAAGAAAGAGAAAGGTGTGGCGACCCCCGAACAGTAATCCACTCCTTCCAGGTAGTGATTAAGGCCCTCTTAAAGCGCATTTTTCACCGAGTTAAGTGTATGCTTGCTGGCATTTGATAGCGGCTTTATAGTGCATATTCCTGTCGTGGGTCCCCGATTCCTGATTTAGAAAATTAGGCAGGAGGACGACCAATTGCTAATTGATAAACCCATAAGCAAATTTGTCGTTTACATTTGCCAAAACCTCGGTATAATAAGCCACCTTAAACTTTATACATCGTTAAAGCGGAGTAATTGAAACAATGGTCGTAATTCGTTTATCAAGATCCGGCGCCAAAAAGCGTCCTTTCTATCATGTAGTTGTAGCTGATCAGCGTTATCCACGTGGTGGGCGTTATATCGAAAAAGTAGGCTTCTACAATCCAGTAGCCGCAGGTCAAGACGTAAAACTTCAAATTGAAGTGGATCGCGTGAACCATTGGGTTTCCCAAGGCGCACAAGCATCTGACCGCGTTAACAGCTTAATTAAAAAGCTGCAAAAAGAGCAAGCTGCTTAATTTTATATGGATTCTATTGCCCCAAGGGTAAACCCTGACAAATTGATCGTTGTGGCGCGCATTGGCGCGCCGCACGGCATTAAGGGCGATTTAAAGCTTCAAGTTTTTGCTGAATCAAGCAATATTCTCGATTTTAAACACTGGCATATTTTAGTCAATAATACCTGGCAGCCTATGTCGGGTTATTCTATTAAAGCGCTGGGCAACCATTATGTTATCCATTTCAATGACTGCCAAGATCGCGATCTTGCCAAGCGCTATGTTAATGCTGAGCTTGCCGTACCACGCAAAGACTTGCCTGATTCAGGTTCAGGTTTTTACTGGAGTGATCTTGAAGGCATGAAAGTGCTCAATGCTCAAGGCGATGATTATGGCATACTCGATCATATCTTAGAGACCGGCGCTAATGAAGTGCTCGTGGTTAAGGGTGAACGAGAGCGATTAATTCCCTATCTTAAACATGTGATTCAAAAGGTAGACCTGGCCGCGGGTGTTATTGTGGTCGATTGGGATCCGGAATATTAAGCAATGAAATTCGGTGTTATAACACTATTCCCTGAAATGTTCGATGCGCTATTCAAATTTGGTGTGGTCGGCCGAGCCATGCAAAAAGGCCTGGTTTCTGCCCACTATTGGAATCCCCGCGATTATACTCAAGATGTTCACCATACCGTAGACGATAGACCCTATGGTGGTGGGCCTGGTATGGTGATGATGGCCGAACCGCTATTTCAAGCCATCCAAGATGCCAAGAAAAGTCTAGGAGCCGACACCAAGGTTTGCTATCTATCTCCCCAGGGAGTGCGCTTGACTCAAGCTAAAGCCCAGACTGTATCCGAAAGCGGTAATTTAATTTTATTGGCAGGGCGTTATGAGGGCGTGGATGAGCGCTTAATCGATATGCTGGTCGATGAAGAGCTATCTATCGGCGATTATGTATTGAGTGGTGGCGAGCTGCCAGCGATGGTCTTAATGGATGCGGTAGCGCGTTTAATTCCCGGTGTCTTACACGATGAGCAATCGGCGGTGGAAGATTCCTTTGTAAATGGTTTGCTGGATCATCCTCATTACACTCGGCCTGAAGTATGGCAGGGTAAAACGGTGCCTGCGGTATTGCTAAGCGGTAATCATCTTGAGATTAAAAAATGGCGTTTGCAGCAAGCTTTAAGCAGAACTGAGCAAAGAAGACCCGATCTCATGCCCAGAGCTGATGAAATCTAGTCATTCTAACCGGTGATTTTGGCTTAACCTAATCAGTTTGGATGCTTGGCAATAGTCTTACTATTCCCGGCGCTCCAAACTGATTATTCAGCTCATAATCCCTCTGCTAGAATGACTAGATTTCATCAGTTCTGGGTATAGTGAAAAAAAAGCTACCAGACTAAGCAAGTTTGTTGTACAATCTTGCCCGAATGAGATCGAAGTACGGAGAAACTATAAATGTTTAACATAATTCAAGATTACGAAAAATCCTGCATGAAAACGGATGTGCCAGTATTTAGAGCTGGTGACACTGTGTTGGTGCAAGTTCGTGTAAAAGACGGCGCTACCGAGCGTCTACAAGCATTCGAAGGCGTGGTAATTGCTAAACGTAATCGCGGTTTAAACTCTGCCTTTACCGTACGTAAAATTTCACATGGTGAAGGTGTTGAGCGTGTATTCCAAACTCATAGCCCGCTAATCGCAAGCATCGTAGTTAAACGTCGCGGCGATATTCGTAAAGCGAAGATTTATTATATTCGTGCACTTTCTGGTAAAGCGGCCCGTATTAAAGAAAAACTTAACTTTAAAGATACATCGGTTAATACCGCTGTTGAAGCTGATCAAGCTAGCGAATAATTAATTTCTATGTAATAGTAAAGGGGCTTTAAGGCCCCTTTTTCTTGTCCAAATTTTGATAGGAACGCTATGAACCTTGCACTGGCTAGTAAAATTATCGCTCTAATGGATTTAACCTCGCTCAATCAGGATGATACTGAAGAGAAAATTCGCGCTTTATGTTTACAAGCGGTTACACCCTATGCCGCTGTAGCAGCAGTATGTGTCTATCCGGAATTTGTGGCCACAGCAGTTTCAGCGCTTAGTGGTACTGCCATTAAAATTGCTACCGTGGTGAATTTTCCCTATGGCGATGAACCCTTAGCACAAGTCTTAAATACGATTAGACAAGCTTTAGATAATGGCGCTGATGAAATCGATGTGGTGATTCCATATCAGGCTTATATCAATGGCGATCGAGCCAGCACTAAAAAATTAGTAAAAGCCTGTAAAGCGCTTTGCCAGGATGCCACTTTAAAAGTCATTTTAGAAACGGGTGCCTTACAAAAGCCTGAGCTTATTGCCATGGCTAGTCGAGATGCCTTAGAGTCGGGAGCAGATTTTTTAAAAACTTCTACGGGAAAAATTCCAGTCGGCGCTACTACGAATGCCGCTGATATTATGTTGCGCGAAATTAACTTGTATTCGCAACTTAGCGGTAAGCAGGCAGGGTTTAAAGCGTCTGGCGGAGTGAAAACAGTGAAACAAGCTGAGGCTTATTTGGATGTAGCTCAAAGCATTATGGGTGATGATTATTTAATGCCTGAGTATTTTCGGTTTGGTGCCAGCAGCCTATTACAAAACGTATTGGAAACAATTTCCCTGTAAATGATTATTTATAAAATGCGAATACTGAGTCAGTGTTAAGTAATTGATTAGTGAATTATTAGGCGTATTATCAAAGTTCAATTTTGACGATATTTAAGAGGCATCGATGATTACCACCTTGTTACTCTCACGAATTCAGTTTGCCTTCACCATTAGCATGCATATCTTATTCCCAGCCTTTAGCATCGGCTTGGCGACTTTTTTAGCGGTAATGGAAGGCTTATGGTTAAAAACCAAAAATCCTTTATACCTGTCGATCTGTAAATTTTGGATGAAGATTTTTGCCTTAACTTTTGGTATGGGAGTAGTATCGGGAATCGTGATGGAATTCCAATTTGGTACCAATTGGTCAGGCTTTACCGCTCAAATAGGGGATGTGTTAGGCAGCCTATTCGTCTATGAAGTCTTAACCGCTTTCTTTATCGAGGCCGGCTTTTTAGGGGTGATGATATTCGGCTGGAATAAAGTAGGACCTAGGCTGCATTATCTCGCCACACTATTAGTCGTAGTCGGTGTAACATTATCGGCATTTTGGATTATGGCAGCCAACTCCTGGATGCAATCTCCAGCGGGGTTTGATATTGTAAATGGTAAATATATCGTCACCAGCTGGTTTCATGTTATTTTTAATCCAACTGATATCCCTCGCTTTATTCATATGGTATTGGCGGCTTATATATCGACTCTATTTGCCATCGCCGGCCTCGCTGCTTATTACCTGCTTAAAAATCAACATGTGGAATTTGCCAAAAAATGCCTATCTTTCGCGATGGGTTTTTTAATTATCATCATGCCTTTGCAAATTATGGTGGGTGATACCGTCGGGCAAAATGTATTTACCTATCAGCCGATTAAAACCGCGGCGATAGAAGGGGTATGGAATACTCAAACTGCCGCGCCATTATTACTATTTGCCTATCCCGATATGGCTAAACAAGAAAATCTGTATTCAATAGGCATCCCGTATGGCGCAAGCTTAATAAATACGCATTCCTTAAACGGTCAACTAATCGGATTAAAAACCGTGGCTCCAGCCGATCAACCCTATGTACCGGCCGTATTTTATAGTTTTAGAATTATGGTAGGGGCAGGCATAGTGATGTTCCTACTGGCGCTATTCGGTCTTTATTTGCGACTACGTAAAAAACTTTATACTAACCGCCTATTTTTACAGGCTTGCTTATTGGGCACCCCACTAGGATTTCTAGCCTTATGGACCGGCTGGGTAACGGCGGAAGTAGGGCGCCAACCATGGGTGGTCTATAACTTAATTAGGACCTCTGATGCGGTATCGCATGTCAGTGTCTCCCAGGTGCTTATCTCCTTGGTGTTACTGGTTGTAGTGTATGGACTAATTTTCGGAATCTTTTATTTCCGTTACTTAGGAAAAATAATTGAGCACGGACCAGAGCTTGAAAAATCGGAAGATATGACTAACGTGCCTTTCCATTATTTAGGCGCACAAATTTCGGAGCAGCAATAATGGATTACTTAGTAGTAGCTTGGGTGGCGATTATCGCCTTTATCTTCGTGATGTATGTGATTTTAGATGGCTTTACCTTGGGTGCGGGCATCGTATTTCCGTTTGTGCCAGAGCAGCATAAAGACTTAGTCATTAGCAGTATACTGCCCACCTGGGATGGCAATCAAACTTGGTTAGTGCTTGGCGGAGCTTCTCTTTATGGTGCATTCCCCTTGGCTTTTAGTATTATATTGCCGATCTTTTATTTGCCGATTTTAGTGATGGTAGTATCCTTATTATTTAGAGGGGTATCGTTTGAGTTCCGATTAAAAGCCACTGCCGGAAAACATCGCTGGGACCTGCTTTTTACCATAGGTTCAGTGGCAGCGGCCTTTATTCAAGGGGTGATGTTAGGGGCTTTTATTCAAGGCTTTAATCTGACGGTAAACGATGAATTTCAATGGCTAACGCCTTTTACCATTATGACCGGAATAAGCTTGGTTTTGGGCTATGCCTTGCTCGGAGCCACTCGATTAATTTATAAAACCGTCGATGAGCTTAAAGCCAAGATGGCCAAGGTCGGCATCTATGCGAGTATTGGTGTAGCTATCTGTATCCTTATCGTCACGATCTGGACGCCTTATGTGAATAGTTTGGTGGCGACTCGCTGGTCTACTCCGATGACGGCCTTTTATTTATGCGGATTGCCGGTTATTACCATTATTGCCTTTGCCGTATTATGGGGTGCGTTAGCGAAACATCATGATTGGCTGCCATATTGGTCTAGCGTCGTCATATTTTTAACGGGGTACTTGGGTTTCGCATTTAGCCTCTGGCCGTATATCGTGCCTAATACCATTACCATCGAACAGGCCGCGGCTCCCGATAGTTCCTTAAAGTTTTTATTGATCGGCGCTTCGATTATGATCCCAGTACTATTGGTTTATACCGGCTATGCTTATCAAATTTTTAAAGGGAAAGTGACCGATGCGATTCACTATTGATCCCAGGCCTCCGACTGCTGAAGAAAATGCCGCACCTTGGTGGAAAAAACTCGGTTGGTTTATCGGCATTTATATGGCGTCGATTATAGTCGTCGGTGGCTTTGTGTATGGTATGCGCATGATTCTGGGCATGCATGGCTAAGGGGCTAATATGGTTTCGCGCCGACCTTAGAGTAAGCGATAACCCAGCGCTTTATGCCGCAAGCCAAGATTGTACTGATGGCTTAATCGCCGTGTATTGTATCTGTTCCAAGACCTGGGGCATGCACGATGAGGCGCCTTGTAAAATCGATTTTATCTTACGAAATCTAGCGTTATTATCAGTTAAGCTTAATAAGCTCAATATCCCATTGCTGATTATTGAATTGCCACATTTTTCAGACTGTGCTAAGGCCTTACTGGATCTGGCCAGCAAGCATACCATCGATGCGATATATTTTAATAAGCAGTATGAATATAACGAACGAAAGCGCGATGCATTGCTTATTAAGCGATTTCAGGCTCATAAAATAGCAGTGAATGCTTATGATGAGCAAACAATACTAGCACCTGGTCGTATACTTAATAAAAACTATGAAGCGTTTAAGGTATTTACTCCCTTTAAACTCAAGTGGTGGGCTGAAGTAAGTCGAGCCGATATCATGCTAAGCCCGATGCCAAAAAAACAGAAATTCCTATTAGCTCAACCAAGCCAGATCCCACATTCCATTCCTGATTTTACTACGACTCTGGATCCTAATCTTTGGCCAGCGGGCGAAGAGTATGTGCATAATAGGCTAAAGCAATTTTGCGAAATAGGACTGTTTGAATATCATGAGCAGCGAGATTTCCCAGCAATTGAAGGGACCAGCCGCCTATCACCTTATTTGGCTCAAGGAGTTATTTCAGCCAGGCAATGTGTTTACGCCATAATGGATGTGTTAGATGCCGAACGGCCTCAAGAAATATTGCATCATCGAGGTCCAAATATTTGGGTGGATGAGTTGATCTGGCGCGAATTTTATAAGCTGATGCTAATTTACTTCCCCAGGGTCAGTAAGTCTCAGCCCTTTAAAGAAAAAGCGAAAAACTTGGCTTGGCATAATGATACCGAATTGTTTAAGGCCTGGTGTGAGGGTAAAACAGGCTTTCCATTAGTCGATGCGGCCATGCGTCAGCTTAATAGCACGGGATGGATGCATAATCGTTTACGCATGGTGACAGCCATGTTTTTGTCAAAAACGCTATTGATTAACTGGCAGTGGGGCGAGCGTTATTTTATGCAGCATTTAATCGATGGCGATTTAGCGGCTAATAATGGAGGCTGGCAATGGTCAGCTTCGACAGGAACCGACGCCGTTCCTTATTTTAGGATTTTTAATCCCACTACCCAGAGTCAAAAATTTGATCCCGATGGCGAATTTATTAAGCAATTTTGTCCGGAGCTAGAGGATTGCACTAAAAAGACCATCCACCAGCCCCGCAATCCCATTGTCGATTATAAGGTGTCGAGACAATTGGCTCTGGCCATGTATAAAGCCTTATAATGAATAATCGTTGCTTATCATGCTTGGTCATCATAGTGGCGATAGTATTTTATTGTTATGAATTCTATTTAAGGATCTTTCCCAGCACCATTTTGGGGCCCTTAATGCTGCATTTTAACGTTACTCCTCTAGTCATAACGGAAATTTTAGCGAGTTATTATCTTAGTTATGCCTTAGGACAGCTTCCAGCGGGAATCATCTTAGACCGTTATGGCGCAAATAGAGTGCTGCCATTGGCTGGATTGATTAGTGTGCTTGGTTTGCTGATATTTATTGGATCAAAGGAGCCTATACTGGCTGAGCTTGGGCGAATAGTGTTAGGCCTGGGGTCAGCTTTTGCCTTATTGGGTGTATTAAAAATGACTCGAGATTATCTGCCGGCGCGCTATTTTAGCAGGGTGGTCGGTATAACCATTGCCCTGGGCACCTTAATGGCAGCTAATGTTGAAGTCATCAGCATGAGATTTGTTGCCGGCAGTAACTGGATGATGCTATTTGCTGGATCGATAGTAATCGGATTGATATTGAGCCTGGTTTTATGGCTAGGCATGAAAAAGCTGATTCGCCCTTTTGATGAAAGCCACGCGCTCACATGGGGCCAAATGTGGCAAGAGCTTAAAGTATTATTAAAAAATAAGCCACTATGGCTAAATGCCAGCATAGGGGGATTATTTTATGCGCCAACTTCTGCGCTAGCGGCTTTGTACGGGAGCTATTTTTTATCGCATCATTATGCGTTTAGTCCGGATCGAAGCGCTTATTGTATAAGTTTGTTGTTTTTAGGGTGGGCCGTAGGCAGTCCTTTAGTGGGATGGATTTCCGATAAGATCCATTATGAGCTGCCTATTATTCGCTCATGTGCCTTGTTTGCCAGCGCCATAAGCTTTACAATTGTGAGCGCTCATGTAGAAAAAACTGATTATATTGAATTACTTATGTTTCTATTTGGTTTTTTTTCAAGTGCTCAAATTTTAGTGTGGAAGCTATTCAATTCGCTAGTGCCCTCACATGCTGCAGGTACTGGAGCGGCTTTAACCAATATGCTTATAATGATCATCGTGGGAGGAGTACAATTGCTATTTGGTTATGGATTAATGCTATGGTCAAATGGATGCGCCATATTAATTCTACCCCTTTGTTTGGCTGCAACTATTTTCATTAGTTTTTTAGCTAAATAATACTATTAACATATCGTTAACCGCTGTTAACTTCTGGAAGAGGTGCATAATGGGATCTTGTTTTTCACGTAGTAAGTATATCACTGTAGCGCAGGCACATGAGGGTGCAAACGCTAAAATTGGTTTGGTCGAATTAAGCCGCTGGCAGTACTTCCTAAGTAGGGATAAGACATATCATGCTCTGCGACATACTTATATGTTTGCCAGCACGTCAAGGCTGGCTTCTACTGCAGGTTTTGGTTTTGCCCAATCCTATTTAAACTCCTTGGTGGTTATATTTGCGGGTCTAAATCCTAAGAACCTACCACCATTTGCAAAAATTATGCTCTCCGTTCTAACAGGGTTTACAACAGTTGCCTATGGAGCCTATGTTTTTAAACAGTCTCGTCACCCGGCCCCTTCAAGCTTGGTTGAAACGATTGCTACTTCTCCATTATCTAGCGTTTATTTGCAAACGGGCTCAGATGAAGAAGGGAAGATTTATGACGTACTGCAGCTTATTAAAAAATGTAAAAATAATCAAGGTTGGCTTAAAAATGTAGGCACCGCGTTGACTATAAAACAATGGGCGGCATTGCTTCATCCAGTATTAGATGCCACTTTTGCTGCGGGCACTTTAGCAGATTTCATTGTTTTTGTTGACCATAATCGATTAGGAGTTCAACCCACTATCCAATTAGGCTGCTATGCGGCATTTTTTGGCATTGGTTTTGTATCCTATCTTTCACAAGAGGCCTTAGTTAGATCTATACGAATCCGTCATCCTGTGGTACCGAATCAAAGGTTGAAATACTATAAAGGGTTGCCAAAGTCTAAGGTTGCGAAATCGCGATTGATCATCCCTGGTATATTAGGTGCCATGGGTGGGTTAGCAATGGGTCTTTATTGGACTATGTTTGTATTAAATAGGGCCGGGATTGATTCGGAATGCGCGCTATTTAAAGGCTTTATGTGGGGCGTGGGTGCTCTCATCTGCCTTGCCTATGCCGCTGGCGCTATTCTATCCGAACTTAATTATCAAATTCAAATTGATCCGGTAATTCTCGATTATAGGAAATTATATCATGACCTCGCCGTGAGGGACCCAAGCCTATTAATAGGCTTACCAAAATGTCCGCCAGAGGGTAGTTTAGGCTATGGGGAGCGTACGCTACCAAACACTAGGGAGTTTTGGACAAAAATTATATGGGGCATTGCATCCTCTATATTTGAAGCGATGACCATGAATAATATTTATAGAGCAACATTACCTGGGGATCCTTTAGCTAATCCAGAGAGTAAAGAGAGGATATATTTAGCTGTATTTATTTTAGCGGCCGTCGTTCTTGGGGTATGGAATCAATATAATATTGAAATGCGTAATAATCATGTCAATGTGTTTAAATCAGCGATTGATAGTTTACATGATAGATTAGTAAAAATATCAGAGGCCCCTGAAGAAGATCGCCCCGAAGTGGTTCATGAAATAGTTAATCAGGCATTATTAGACGTCCAAGCAAACTCTGTTGAAAGAACGGTCGAACTACCTTCTCCTCGCCTGCCATTTCATCATCGCCAAACTTCATCGACTAGTGGCCTGGCTGTGATCAGTCCCCCTGTAATTGAAATGATTAGCGACGTGCCCTTATCGCAGAATGCTAGGACTGCGAATGCAGTGGTGCTTAATATCGCTTCACCATTGGCTTCGCCTAACGATTATAGAGCCTTGCCTGAGGATGAAAATGCTTACTCTTAAATTTTCAATATGAGTTATGTGCTAGAATTTACAATTTGGTGTGAGCTTAGAGACTTTGCTATACTGGCGCCAGCATAAAGGAGGGCTTATGAAGGTTAGCGCGCAATTTGATGGAGGCAATATTGAGGTCATCGAGGCCAGTGATCCCTCTACTATTCGGTTAAAAATCCGCCCTGATAGCCAGGCGGATTTTAAGCAATGGTTTTATTTTCGCCTGCAAGGCGCCCAAAACCAGGCCTGTAATATTACTATAGTCAATGCTGGGGAAGCTTCTTATCTGCCGGGCTGGGAACAATATCAGGCTGTTGCATCCTATGATCGAATGGAATGGTTTCGCGTAGCCACCCGATTTGAAAATGGTGAGCTACGCATCGATCATACCCCCGATTGTAGTGAAGTGTATTATGCCTATTTTGAGCCTTATAGTTTTGATCGTCATCTAGATTTGATCGCCTTTTCTCAGGTATCACCGCTTTGTAAAGTAATCGATTTAGGCTCGACCCTTGAAGGGCACGATATAAGTTTGCTAAGGATTGGTGAGGCTGGTGCCGATAAATTAAATCTATGGATAATTGCTCGCCAGCACTCAGGTGAGACCATGGCGGAGTGGTTTATGGAAGGTTTTTTGAATCGGCTTTTAGACTCGGCGGACCCTTGCTCACGCCAACTGCTGCAAAAAGCGGTTTTTTATATTGTGCCAAATATGAATGTGGATGGCAGCGTAAAGGGCAACTTACGAGCCAATGCCGCAGGCCAAGACCTTAACAGGCAATGGCTTAATCCGAGTATGGAAAAAAGCCCGGAAGTCTTTGTGGTAAGGCAAAAAATGCATGAAGTTGGCGTGGATTTTTTCTTGGATGTACACGGCGATGAAGGTTTGCCCTATGTATTTTTAGCAGGTTGCGAAGGGATTCCTTCTTATGATAAAGCGCATCACGCGGTAGAACAGAAATTTAAGCAAGCCTTTATGCAGGCTAGTCCTGAATTACAGGATCACTATGGTTATGACAAGCTATTGCCAACACAGGCTAACCTATCGTTAGCGAATCAATATGTGGGCGAACAATTTCGATGCCTATCGTATGTTTTAGAGATGCCTTTTAAAGACAATGCCAACTTACCTGATAGCGAATATGGCTGGTCCTCAGCCCGTTCTATTAAGCTTGGCGAGGCGGCATTACAAGCTATATTAAGTGTCTTAGGTGATTTAAGGGCAGCTTAATTATGCATTGTGTCATAGGCCCTAGCACTTAACGCCTGAGCTAGGGTTTGGCCACAGTCTACACAGCGCACGACTACAGAAAATAACTCATTCAAACTCATTTCAGTCATGGGCTGAGAAGAATTGGCCCTGGGGCTTTTTCCTAGTAAGAGTTGATGTTGATATTCAATGGCCTGTTTTAAGGTATCCAAGTCGGCATCCGAGATTTGTGGCATCCTATTGCGAAAGGTGCTGATCGCTGAAAGCATATAGCTAATCAAGTCAGGAGCTTGGCAAACGATATTCATAGTACTTCCTTTTGTTTTATAAAATAATTATAGAGAACAAAAAGAGAAAGTACAAGTCAAAAAAGTGGCCCGTAAAGACCACTCAAAATAGACGATATATTAGCCTTTAGAGGCGCCCGTTGCAGCATCATCTTCCGCAGTTGATTTATAGCGTAGAGCCTCTTGATATTCTGGCTCAAGTGGGCAGCAGCCAGGAAAGCATAAACCGCCAGTATGTTTATCATAGAAAGACGTTGGGCAGGTAAGAGGTACTAATTTCACTGGATTCCCTTTGGCATCAAGTATTGGATTCCCATAATCATCAGTAGCGATGATATCAAAATTTAATCGAGGTCGTCTAGGCTGCGCGGCATCCTTCACTTTGGCTGCGCCCGTGCCTGCTCCTGCAGAGGTTTGCTTAGCAGCACGCTGCTCTTCTAATAGTGGCTTCGATGCTTCATTAGCTTCTATCCTTGGCAGCTTGCGGATTACGCTTGCAATTCCACCGGCTTTAGATTGATCAGGTAATGTAGGTTTTGGTGCAGCGCCAGGCAAAGTAGGCCCCAAGCCGGAGCCTACAGTAGCTCCTGTTGCTTGTCCAAATGATCCATAATGAGCTTGAGCCACAACAGGGCTCTCGACAGAAGGGCTGGCGGGAGTTGGCGCTGGGGCAGCTTTAGGGGCAAGCTTAGGTGATGAAGTCTCAGTAGTTGACTTGTCAATCATAGTTGCAGCCGAGCTTTTGGCTGGGGGTGTTATAAGATTTCTTCTAATCTCTTCGATCTTTTGGCTCTCAAATCTAGCTTTTTCGGCTTTACGCAATTTGGCGGCATCATTTCGCCTTGCTTCTGCTGCCGTCTCATTGGCGCTCTCAATGGCACTAGTTTCAGCAAGTTTCGCTCTTGTCACTGCTGCCTCTATTGTGAGTTTTAGTGCTCTTGGCACCCATGTTTCATTAAGAGTATTAAAAACACAGGCTCTAGAAAGCTTAAGATAAACTTGGTCAATTTCTTCGTTTGTTAGGTCCCGGCGTTTTTTTGATTTAGCATTTTCCAATGCAGACTTGACAGTCTCGACTAATGTATCTGTTTTTTTGGCGATTTTCTCTGCTTTGGTTTTTTCTTCCAATATTTTTTTATGACTTTCCATTAATGCAGGTTTATCCGCTCGTATACGCGCTTCGTCTTGAAACTTTGCTAGCAGCAAGGTTTCTTCTGGTGTGTTTCTGGGGTCCGGTCGAGTATATTGAGAGATCAATAATAGGATATGTTCCTTGGTTAGGATGGGGCCCGAAGATTTAATTGTATTGCATGCAACGATGCTAAAATTCCCCATAGAATCTCTTGGATAGATTGGTTTAGGCTTCATGGCCTCGTTATAGGTGCTTTCATCGATAAAAACTACGCCAATGTATTTAAAGGGTGGATATCCGTGACTGGTTACTATAGGCACAAAGGGATTTTCGTAAATTTTAGAGGGGATTATAGTGGTTGAGTCTGTTGTAGAAGTCGTGAATTTTTTCCGTTCTTCTGAGGGGGTTGTAGGTTCATTTTCTATGAGGGCGGGCACTTGAAAGACCAGCAGTTCACGGTTTACTATCTCAGGAGTTTTGAATGTGCTAGCGCTAGGATTTCCCTTATTCCCAAGGGCCCTGTAGAAGCTAGAGAGGCAATTGCTTACAGCATAAAGTAAATCGTCTGGAGTTAAGTTACAGTTGCTAATATCTAAGCTTGCTAATACAGGGTAAACGGATGGTTCCCTATTAACGGTATCAAGGGAATCAATAAAAGTTTTGAAATCCTCGGTAGTAAGTGTTGAGGTTGGTGAAGGGGAGGTTACGCTTGCTCTGGTTCGAGTCGATGAAGGAGAACTGAATGTAGCAGTGGAAGCCTTGACTAAATGAGAGCTTGCCCCAGCTCCTGCTTCAGCCGTTGAAGTGGATTTAAATTTAATGCCAGAAGCGTCGACCCTAAGAGTCTTAATCGGGCTTCGTTTTATGCCATCCAGAACAAATGTTAACCAATCTTTTTGCAGCCCTTTAATTTCGGTAGTTGCTAGTAAGGCTTTTAATAGATCAGCATTTAATTTTAAAACGACGTGTTCATATTTATAATCTGGGCTGCCCCATCCCCCCCAACTTATGTGGGTGAATGAGTTATATAGTTTAAGCATGAGAGGTGGCGTAACTTCATCATAGGGGATGGTAAGTACATGCGGATTTTGAAATGAGCCTTCAGGGGCTTTTAAGTTATACATAACAGGGGCTGGTGAGCTATACATAATATGATTCCTTTTGCTTGGGACTGCTATTTAAATATAAAATCCCAGTTAATATATATTTTTAAATGCTGGTTTCAAATATAAAGCTGTAAAAAACTGCTCATAAAAATTTACTAAGATTTTTTTCCAAGTCCTTCGCAACTCTTATCAGAGCCTTTATCCGTCAAGCTGAGCAGGTTTCCATGTCGGTTTATATGCTGCGTGCTCACTAAATTCGATAGGGCCGCTTGAACTTGCTCTGGACTATAGCTGGCATTTTCCATAAAGTGTTTTTGAAAACCAAGGTGCTGATCTATATGGATATACTTAATTAAACTTTGTTTGAAAAATTTTAATATGTCCATTTCGAGTAATTCTTGATTTGAAGTCATTCGATCCCTCTTTTATAATGACTCCTTGAAGGGAGTGCAATATGCTGCAGCATAGTATTCAGTATTTCGATGATAGTAGTCGTTATTATCAGGCTTTGGCCAGCCTTAAGCTACCAATATTGTTAAATAGTCAGGGCGCTGGTCGTTATGACATCATTGTTGCCGAACCCTTTATGCAGCTGATTACCCATGGCGAGCAGACTACCATAACTGAGCATAATGCTAAAGACCGGCTTTCAAGTGAGCCGCCTTTGCAACTAATAGAAGAAATGCTCTCTAAGCGTAAACCCACTCAGCCTGGTGTGCTATTTTGTGGTGGAGCGGTGGGTTTGCTTGGCTATGACTTAGGGCGGCTCACACTTAAAAAAGAATATGCTTGCCCAGATATGGTCGTAGGTATATTCGATTGGGCTTTAGTTATCGATCATACTGATCATACGACCCATTTATATTCAGCTGGCATGCATCCATCTACTGCTCTATTGTGGCCTGAATTGATTGAGCGCCTATCGGATTTCCCTCCACTAGCGCCTCAGGAATTTCAGGTTTCAAATCCGAGCAGCAATTTACCTTCTGCCTTATACCAATCCTGTTTTGAGCGCATAAAGTCGTATATTAGTCAGGGTGACTGTTACCAGGTAAATTTAGCCCAACGCTTGCGTTTTGACTTTACTGGCTCGAGCTTTGCAGCGTATCAGAATTTACGAAAATCGCGTGCACAATTTGCTGCCTTTATTAAGGGGGATGGTTTTGAGATATTAAGCTTTTCACCCGAGCAGTTTTTACAAATCGATTATCCTTGGGCTCAAACGAAGCCGATTAAAGGTACTCGCCCGCGTTCTTTGGATCCTATCCGAGACCATTTTTTGAGGGAGGATCTAGTGAATAGTCCCAAAGATCGGGCAGAAAACCTAATGATAGTTGACCTGTTACGGAATGATTTCAGTAAAGTGTGTGAGCCATTCTCGGTAAAAGTACCGGCTATTTTTGAGATTGAAAGTTTGCCGGCCGTACATCACCTCGTTAGTACAGTAAGCGGAAAATTAAAACCCGGCTTAAGTCCTATTGCCTTATTGCAAGCCTGTTTCCCAGGCGGTTCGATTACGGGAGCGCCGAAAATTCGCGCTATGGAAATAATCGATGAAGTGGAGCCTAATCAACGCGGTCCTTATTGTGGCACTATTTTTTATATTGGTTGGGATTGGCATATGGATAGTAATATTGCTATTCGAAGTTTATTACGAGAAGGGGGCTCCTTATATTGCTGGGCTGGCGGCGGCATTGTTCATGATTCTGAGCTTAAGGCTGAGTATCAAGAAACTCAAGATAAAGTAAGTTTAATTTTACAGATGCTAGAAGTGGGCTTCCCAGAACCCACTAAGCTAGGTTAAGATAGCATCATTTCTATAAAGGGTGATTATTATGCAAGCAGCAGATGCAAGGATTAGCACTAAAGATTTAATGAAAGCTTCTATGGTCGTTTTTTTTACGTCATTATTTTTCTTTTATGAATTAGGTCTATTCAATATATTTGACTCGCTTGAAAGCTATATTGCCGCTGAATATCATCTTTCACCCACTGCGATGGGATTTGTTTCCAGTTTAGATTTTTACACCAATATTTTATTTTTAATCCCGGCCGGTATCCTATTAGATCGTTACTCCCCACGTAAATTAATTTGCCTGGCTATGTTTGGCTGCGCGAGTGGAGTCTTGATGATTTCGCTATCGCATAGTTTAACGATAATGATTATCGCTAGATTGCTTATGGGTATAGGCGGAGGCTTTTGTTTTATCGGTAACGTGAGAATCGCTGCTAACTGGCTGGATTCACATCATATGGCAAGGGCGACTGGATTTGTAGTTGGCATGGGTATGTTTGGCGGCTTTATGGCGCAGAGTCCTATGACGCAACTGATCGATGTGCTTGGTTGGAGAGCGGCGCTAACCGTCGTCGGCTTAATCGGTTATGCCATTATGGTCTTGATTTGGTTGTTTATTAGAGATATGCCGCAACGTCGCATTAAAGATAATGCCACTAGAGTAGAAAGCTTGCATCAGCTAGGCGTAATGAAAAGCTTAAAGCTAGCTTTAATCAAGCGTCAAAATTGGCTGGCTGGACTGTATGCCGGTCTTATGAATCTGCCTATCTTTATGCTAGGTGCCTTATGGGGTATTCCTTATCTAATGCAGGTGGATGGCTTTAGCGATAGAGTCGCCGCTAGTATCGCTGGTATGTTATTTATAGGCAGTATGATCGGATCACCTTTAGCAGGCTGGATCTCAGATCAAATGGGTCGACGTCGTTTGCCTATGTTAGTGGCGGCGGCATTGGCGATTGCCTTGGTTGAAGTGACCATGCATGCGGGTTTAACCAGCAGCACAGCCATATTAATCTTATTCTTCTTATTAGGCTTAATTACTAGCGCTCAAGTTATTAGTTATCCAGTGGTAGTGGAGAGCAACTCCAGCATGGTCACCAGCACGGCGGTTTCCTGTATTTCGATGTCTTGCCTGGCGGGAGGCGCTTTAATCCAGCCTTTATTCGGGTATCTTTTAACGATGCATGGTCACGCTTTACTGATAAATGGAGCGATTCAATATCCTGCGGCTAATTATATCTTTGCGATCAATGCCCTGCCGATCGCTTTTGTGGTGGCCTTTATTTCAGCATATTTTATTCGCGAAACCCATTGCCAGCAGATAGCAGAATAATCAATCGCGATTCTTTCCTCTTAATGCAAGTCCGAATTCATTTCGGACGCCGCATTAATTCTCAGCGTCAATAATCCCACCACCCAGGCAGATCTCTCCATCATAAAATACGATGGATTGGCCTGGGGTGACGGCGCGTTGTTGCTCGACAAATTTTACTGTAGCCCTATCGTTTTCAATGCTGACACTACAGGCTTGGTCGGTTTGGCGATAACGAATCTTGGCCGTACATTCAAACGATTTTCCAGGTGCTGTCCCTGAAATCCAATGCAATTGTGATGCACATAAGGTTTGCTTATATAATAGGGGATGATCGCCTTGCACTATGATAAGCACATTCTTACTCAAATTTTTATTCGCCACATACCAGGGTTCGCCTGAAGAATCGTGAATGCCACCGATGCCGATGCCTTGGCGTTGACCGATGGTGTAATACATTAAGCCGTCGTGGTGGCCGATAGTCTTGCCTTCAGGAGTTTGAATCTCGCCTGGTTTGGCTGGCAGGTAGTGATTGAGGAATTCTTTAAATTTACGTTCGCCGATAAAACAAATGCCGGTGGAGTCTTTTTTATTAAAGGTCACTAGGCCGTTATCTTCGGCTATTTTGCGAACCTCGGGTTTAGGAAGGTGGCCTACAGGAAATAAGGTTTTAGAGAGCTGATGCTGATTTAATAGATATAAAAAATAGCTTTGATCTTTATTGGGGTCTAGGCCTTTTTTTAAATAAAATATCCCATCGCGTTCTTCCTTTTGAGCATAATGACCGGTAGCGATAAAATCAGCGCCTAAGGATAGGGCGTAGTCTAAAAAGGCTTTGAATTTAATTTCTTTATTGCAGAGTACGTCAGGGTTTGGGGTGTGACCTGCTGAATATTCCTGTAAAAAATAGGCAAATACTCTATCCCAGTATTCTTTAGCGAAGTTAACCGAATGAAAGTCTAAACCAATCTTTTCACAGACCGCCATCGCATCTTTCTGGTCTTCCATGGCAGGGCAATCGCCGCCGAAATCTTCTTCCTGCCAGTTTTTCATAAAGATGCCGGATACCTGATAGTCTTGCTGTTTTAGCAATAAAGCCGTGACGGAAGAATCCACTCCGCCTGAGATGCCAACGATGATCTTAGTCTGTTTATTCATAGAATTTCCACTGGGTAGGGGCAGGATTCTAGCATAGCTCTTTGGCATCATATAGCCCTATGCAATAAAAAAGCGAATACTAAAATCGCGGCTTCTTCGATGGTAATTCAGTTAATTTGTGCTAAAATCTCGCCACTAATTCATTATCGAGGAGAATTCCATGTCCTATAACAAAATCACCGTGCCCATGTCTGGCGAGAAAATTACCGTCAATAAAGACAATTCATTAAATGTGCCTAATCATCCGATTATTCCGTTTATCGAAGGCGATGGCACTGGTGTGGACATTACTCCCGTTATGATTAAAGTTGTCGATGCCGCCGTTAAAAAGGCTTATGCAGGCAAGCGCAAAATTGAGTGGATGGAAATATATTGTGGCGAAAAGGCCACCACTATCTACGATAAAGATACCTGGCTGCCGGAAGAGACCTTGACCGCTATTCGCGAGTTTGTGGTATCTATTAAAGGTCCATTAACCACACCAGTATCCGGTGGGATTCGTTCATTAAACGTGGCATTGCGTCAAATTTTAGATTTGTATATCTGCCTGCGCCCAGTGCGTTACTTTAAAGGTGTACCAAGCCCGGTTAAAGCACCACAAGATGTGGATATGGTTATTTTCCGTGAGAACTCCGAAGATATCTATGCGGGTATCGAATGGAAGGCCGATTCTGCTGATGCCAAAAAAGTCATCGAATTCTTACAAAATGAAATGGGCGTGACCAAAATTCGTTTCCCAGAACATTGCGGTATCGGTATTAAGCCAGTGTCTAAAGAAGGCACCCAGCGCTTAGTTCGCGCAGCGATTCACTATGCAATCGATAACGATAAAGATTCCGTTACCTTGGTTCATAAAGGTAATATCATGAAGTTTACCGAAGGCGGCTTTAAAGATTGGGGTTATGAATTAGCCCAGCAAGAATTCGGCGCCACGTTAATCGAGCAAGGCCCTTGGTGTGAGTTTAAAAATCCTAAGACCGGCAAAAATATCGTAGTGAAGGATTGCATTGCCGATGCCTTCTTACAACAAATTTTATTGCGCCCTAAAGAATATAGCGTTATCGCGACCTTAAACTTAAACGGCGATTACATTTCGGATGCCTTGGCGGCTCAAGTAGGCGGTATCGGTATCGCACCTGGCGCGAATATCGGTTACGAGTCAGCTATATTTGAAGCGACCCATGGTACGGCTCCAAAATATGCAGGCCAAGATAAAGTGAACCCTGGTTCTTTAATTCTATCGGCTGAAATGATGTTGCGTCATATGGGCTGGTTAGAAGCGGCAGACTTAATTATCGAATCGATGGAAAAAACCATTACCGATAAAACCGTGACGTATGACTTTGAACGCTTAATGGAAGGCGCTAAATTAATGTCCTGTTCACAGTTTGGTGACGCTTTAATCCGTAACATCTGATAGATTTTCTAGTGGCAATGCCACTAGAAAATCATCATCCTAGGTATCTGACTGGAAGTCAGATACCCGGGATTCAGAGCTAATCTGAAGCGCGATCTGAATCGTAGATATTAAGCATCATCTCAATTCTCTCTTGTAATGAGACTAAGTCATCGGAACTGATTTTGCAGGATTCTTCCTGGCATAACACCGCAGAAAATAAATCGAGTAACTGGCGGGTATCGACTCCACCATCGGCACGAATATTTAAGGATCTGGCTAGCTCATTGGGTAATTCCAGTAGAAGGTCTTTGTCTTTGCCTTTGCCTAGTTTTGAAACTGCCTGCAATGATTTCATTTTTTCTTCTTATTTTTAGTGTTGATAAGCTGAAGGTTAGATGTCGGCATTAATTTTGCCAATTTATTTTATGCATTAATTTATATTTAAATTAATTTACATCTAAAACCTATGATTTATATAGTTTATTTTGCATTGGTAATTAGTTTGGATTATAGGAAAAATATACTAGAGCCATTTATTTGGATGCTAAAAAGTATAGACTTTCACTCGGAGCTACCTAGTTTTAGTTTGTAAAGTGTGGTATCAATAAAACACTTACCATAAATGCATTGGTCGATAAGATGGTCATTAAGACTGCTACAAAAACAAAGCCTAAAGCTAAAGCCAAAACTAGAGCTAAGCCAGCCGTAAGGAGTCCTGCTCTATATCAAGTGCTTCTATTAAATGATGATTACACTCCTATGGAATTTGTAGTGAAATTGTTGATCGAGATATTTACGATGAGTCAAATTAAGGCGAACCAGGTTATGTTGCAGATTCATCACGATGGCAAAGGTGTTGGCGGTATCTACACGCACGATGTGGCTGAAACTAAGATGATGCAAGTCATCAGCCACGCAAGATCGTTTGGACACCCATTAATGTGCCAGATCGAAAAAATTTAATTAAAGCTTGAATTGCGCCTTATTGCCCCCATTTATAACTACGAAGCAATACTGCCCGGGTTGAAAATTTTCTAAACACTGTCTACCCTTAGGCTACGGACTAGAATAATAATAAAGGCTCAAATATGTTAAGCAAAGATTTAGAAGTTACCTTAAATAAAGCTTTTAAAGAGGCTCGTGCTAAAAGGCATGAGTATTTAACGGTCGAGCATTTATTATTAGCCTTGCTGGATAATTATTCAGCGATGGAAGTCTTAACAGCCTGTGGCGCTAAAATCGATGTGCTACGCAATGAGCTGATAAGCTTTTTAGATAGCACTACCCCAAGAATTCCCGCCACAGAAACCGATCGTGATACCCAGCCTACTTTAGGCTTTCAACGCGTATTGCAGCGCGCGGTATTTCATGTGCAATCTTCTGGTCGAACTGAAGTGACCGGCGCTAATGTATTAGTCGCTATATTTAGTGAACAAGATAGTCAGGCCGTCTACTTCCTAAAACAACAAAATGTGTCCCGTTTAGATATCGTTAATTATATCTCTCATGGTGTATCGAAAGGCGATAGCCAAAAAATGGATGATGAGGGTGGTCAAGAGTACCCTGAATCTGAACACGAAGGCCATTCCAATAAATCGCCTTTAGATCTATATTCGGTTAACTTAAATGAAAAAGCCAAGCTAGGTAAAATCGATCCGCTAATTGGTCGTGAAGCCGAAGTGGAGCGCGTTATACAAATTATTTGCCGTCGCCGCAAAAACAACCCCTTATTAGTAGGTGAAGCCGGTGTGGGTAAAACTGCGATAGCTGAAGGTTTGGCTAAAAAGATCGTCGATAAGGAAGTGCCTGCCGTAATCGCTACTTCCGTGGTGTATTCTCTAGACTTAGGTGCCTTGCTCGCCGGTACCAAATATCGCGGCGACTTCGAAAAACGTTTGAAATCGGTATTAAAACAATTGCAGTCCGAAGAGGGCGCTGTGCTCTTTATCGATGAGATCCATACCATTATTGGAGCGGGAGCCGCATCCGGTGGCGTAATGGATGCCTCTAACTTAATTAAACCGCTATTATCGAGTGGTGAACTGCGTTGTATCGGTTCAACGACCTATCACGAATATAATACTATTTTTGAAAAAGATCATGCCCTGGCCCGTCGCTTCCAAAAAGTCGATGTGGAAGAGCCAACCGTCGATCAAACCTTTGAAATATTAAAAGGCTTAAAGCCATATTTTGAAAAGCATCACCAGGTTAAATACACTGTTGAGGCGCTACGTGCGGCCGCTGATCTATCGGCTAAACATTTAACCGAGCGTTTCTTGCCTGATAAGGCCATCGATGTCATCGATGAAGTAGGTGCCCATCAACGCTTAGCCCCAGAAGGTAAGCGCAAAAAACAAATTAACGTAAACGATATTGAGCTTATGGTTGCTAAGATGGCGAGAATTCCATCCAAAAGCGTGTCGGCTTCAGATAAAGAATCCTTACAAAACCTTGAGCGCGATTTAAAAATGTTGGTGTATGGCCAAGACGAAGCTATTACCTTATTGGTCACCAATATTAAATTAGCGCGAGCCGGTTTACGCGATGCCAATAAACCTTGGGGTTCATTCCTGTTCTCAGGCCCTACCGGTGTGGGTAAAACCGAAGTGACCCAGCAGCTAGCTAAATTGCTCGGCGTGGAGCTATTACGTTTCGATATGTCTGAATATATGGAACAGCATAGCGTAGCGCGTTTAATTGGGGCGCCTCCAGGCTATGTAGGCTTTGATCAGGGCGGCTTATTAACCGATGCCGTGACCAAACATCCTTATGCGGTATTGTTATTCGATGAAATGGAAAAAGCGCATCCCGATGTGTTTAACCTATTATTACAAGTCATGGATAATGGTACCTTAACCGATAATAATGGTCGCAAGGCGGATTTCCGTCATGTCATTATCGTTATGACCAGTAACGTCGGTGCTTTTGAAGGTAGTAAAAATACCATGGGCTTCACCGAGCAGGATCATGCTCATGACAGTATGGATGTATTAAAACGCGTATTCACTCCAGAATTCCGTAACCGTCTCGATGCTATCGTGCAATTTAAAGCCTTAACCCAAGATAATGTGCGTAACGTAGTCGATAAGTTTATCGCTCAATTGCAAGGCATGTTGGATGATAAAGGCGTGTCACTTGAAGTCGAAATGGAAGTGCGTGACTGGCTAGCCGAGCGTGGTTATGACGTTAAAATGGGTGCAAGACCTATGTCTCGTTTGATCCAGGAAAAAATTAAAAAATCACTGGCAGAAGAAATTCTGTTCGGAAAATTAGCCAATGGCGGCCGAGTTCATGTGAGTATTGAAAACAATGAACCAAGCTTTGAGTTCTATGCAAAATCCGATGAGGCGAATGGCGAGAAAAAACCTGCGCATTCTAGCAAACAATAAAACTGTTATCCCGGGGTCGCGTGCTTTAGCGCGACCCGTAGGGCAAAGTACAGGATCTGCGAAGTAAAACCCGGTATACAGATTGGAACATATAGTGAATCACTCCATCATCATTCATCCAGATCTGCTTGTGGCGCAAAAGCTTGCCTATGAACCTAATGGGTTAATATGGAAAAATCTAAGGGCTGAGGCGGAAAGCAAAGAATATGCCGCCTGTATGTTTGAAATAAATAACAAGCAGATCATATTTCGTAAAGGAAAGATTACACCCACAAAAATCGGTCAGTTTGTTACGTTATGGAAACGGATTGGCAGTGGCCCTATACAACCTTTTGATGTTGAAGATCCAGTGGATTTATTTATTGTCAGCGTTCGTAATGCCGATCACTTTGGCCAGTTTATTTTTCCTAAAGCCATTCTATGTGAGCAAGGAATCTTATCAAGCCAGGGCAAAGGTGGTAAGCGGGCTATGCGTATTTATCCCTCATGGGATATCGCACTGAATTCTCAGGCCAAAAGAACACAAGCATGGCAGCTTAAGTATTTTTTTGAGATGAGGTCTGATATGCCTATCGATGCAGAAAGGCTTAGAAAGCTACTTGTCTAATTATTGTATATTTGATGGTAAATGCCCGAGGATGATGATTTTCTAAGTGGCATAGCCACTAAGAAAATCTATCACTTGTTTCTGAATTTGATGCGGCCTTTGTTTAAATCATAAGGCGTCATTTCAACGGTGACTTTATCACCGGTTAAGATACGGATATAGTTTTTACGCATTTTTCCGGAAATATGAGCAATGATCACATGGCCATTATCGAGTTGCACTCGAAACATAGTATTAGGAAGCGTGTCGATTACGGTGCCTTCTAATTCAATTTGATCTTCTTTAGCCATGGGGTATTTCTATCCTTTCATATTCGTAGGTCAAAATTCTGCGCTAGTATGAGCATAATTTCAAGTTAATTCAGCGATTTTCACAAAGTATATTCTGCCATTGCCAATAATGCACAGCCTTGATAGCCTGTTTACTGGCAAAAGCGGCTTGATAGTGTTCACTATAATTAAAAACTCGCATATACCAGTCACTTGTCGGCCCATTAGCGTCCTGGCATGAGATGAGCTTGCCTTCAGCTCCCGCAGATACGCAAAATTGGTCTAGCGCTTGAAATAGCCCTGTTCCCAGGGCTTTAATAAAGGCTTCTTTTAAGGTCCAGATTTGAAAAAAGGCATTAGTCCTATCTTTTGCCGACAGGGCGTGCAATGCTTTATATTCATCTTGAGCAAAAAAACGCTTAGCCAGCTCCAGTTCATTACAGGGCTTAATCATTTCGATGTCAACGCCAATGCTATGTTCTAGTGTTAAAGCATAAAGAGCCATAGCATCACTGTGAGATACATTAAATTGCAAAGCAGGGCTGGTATTCTGGAGGAGCTCAGGCTTGCCATATTCCAGATAGCGAAATTCGATCGCTTTGGGCTGAATACCGGTTTGACCGGCTAAAATATGCCGTAAAATCCCACGAGCCATAATAAAATGGGATCGATGTTTAGCGAACCGAAATTGATTAGCGCGAGCCTGTTCTTCGCTCGATAGTATTTCCCAATAGTGATTAGCAACAGCAGGGTCTTCAGAAAGACTCGCGGCGATAAGGTGAACTTCGGAAGCCTTAAGGGCGGGGCTGCTATCTAGGGGTTGCCAAGTAATACTCATGTTTTATCCTATGCTTGGCATGGTGCGATGCAGGGTGCGAAGTCTATGCCTTTGCATTTGCCAGTCAGTCATAGACTGATCCATTAGGGCGTAAAAACCCGAGCCATGATTAAGTTCTCGTAAATGACAGAGCTCATGAAAAATCACGTAATCAATACAAGCCAGCGGGTATTGAATAAGCTCAAGGTTTAAGCTAATTTTTTTATTGGCGCCGCAGCTTCCCCAGCGGCTCTTATAGGATTTAATTCGCAAGGCTTCAGGAAAGGGTAGGGCTAAATGCTGAATAGTATCGTAACAAGTCTGAAGCCTTTCGGTGAATAATTCTAGGGCACGGGCTTTATACCAGGTTTTTAATATATCAGAGGTTTGTGTTAAGTCCCGGCAATGCAAGATTAAAGAGCTGGATTCAAATTGTATCGATTCATGTTCGGCCTCTCGAGCGTCTAAGATATAAGCTTCACCCAAATAATAGCAACGGCTGCCAGGGCTTAAGTGATTATTTGATAGTGTTTGTTTGTTTTGAATAATTCTTTGTTGGGCTACAATCCAGGGGGCTTTTTTAAGGATAAGTTGATTAAGCCATTTTTTGCCCGTAGAGGCAGGGGCTTTAATTAACAGGCTTAAATCAGGCATAACTCTTAGCATAATGCTATTTCGTCTGGCATGCACAAGCGTGCAGCTAAACTGATAGGGGCCATGATTGAATTCAAATGGTTGCATAGAGCTTCATTCTTAAAATCAGCAATTATGCCTGGATTTCGATTATCTATCAATTTTAATAAATTGCGATAATGGACATTGATTGCTAGCGCAAGTTGGAATTGTTATGGGCTTTCCATTTAGGCTAATGACCACGAAATCTTGTTGGGCATCATTTTCAATAAGTTCAAGCTTTAGATCGGAGGCATAGGGTACTTGATTATCTAAGGGCGCGCCTAAGGCCGATAAAGTGCTTAAAATCGTTACATCATGTGCCGAATATACAACATATTTCAGATGGGTTTTAGTGTGGCTGGCATCTATAAAGTAATCATCGATGGCCATTAACAAGTTATGAGCCAAGGGCCCACTTACCTCTTGCGGGTAGAAAAGCCTTGCGATAGACCATTGAAATGCAGCAATAATGGTATGGACATCATCACTGCTTAGGTCTTGGGGCAACGCTACATGATGCAGCTGCCTTATATAGAGTGCGTCTCCTAAATCGATGACATCATAGAGGCTGTCCACTTTGACTCCGCTGACTTGGCTCCAATAAGCATAATGGCTTTCTAGCTTTGTATTTTCCGCCTGCCAGGCAGGGCTTGGGAAGACATATTTTTGGAATAATGGTAGACCTTGTTTTTCAAAAGAAAAAAATAAAGGATCATTTTTTTGTGCTTCAGTATGAATGGGGATGGGTTGGGAGGCATTAGGTCCAGGACCTAGAGGGTAGAGGCCCATCATTGCCGACTCAGCGCTCATTAAGGTGCGATCATAGTCTGATGAACGAACATACATTGTGCCAGTTTGATAAGAAGCAGGCAACAAGTGCTCCTGGGTGACATATAACTGGCGAAAACCAACCCCATTTTGAAACTCCTGTTGCATACCAGTAGCGGTAAGCTGACCTAATCCTTCTGGCCAGGAATGGGGCGGATAGGCAATATCAGCGCTTGGAGTTCTATCGCCATGGCGGATTATATCCACGGCAAATATAAGCTTATCCTGTGCAAATAGGCTAAAAGGAAATAGCAGTAGTATGAGGCTGGCGCGAATAAGAAATAATTTCATAGTCGTGACCTTTTTTAAATTAACCGAAATCTCCAGGCATTAATGTTCGATTGCCCTCTCCGCGGCCCAGGTGGCAGCTAATATCTGTTTCACCAGTTCCCATAAGTTGAACATAGCCTGGAAGCTCTTTTTCACCCGGATCTTGATAGGCTTTGAAATAGACCCTGTTAAGTTGATCAGCATACATGATGAGCTGTCCTCTTGCATTGGGGTTCGGGTTTTTAAAACCCGTTATCATCTGCGCATGGTTAGCCATTAAGATGCGGGGGTTAGTGCTGTGATTGGGCTTAATTGTACAGTAAAAATCTTGCGGCGTTTGGGATGAGACATTGGGCAAAGGCAGACGGAAGTAGTCGATATCTGCATAGGCCGATGTAAAACTGAGGGCGCTTAACATTCCAATAATAAATAGGCTGGATTTCATTTTCATGATGATCATCCTTTAGTTGGCGTTATCATTGGCTACTTAAAGATTCTAAAGGATTATCGCCGGCCATTAAATAGGGTCATAACAAAATATTACAAGCCCGGTAGTGGGGTAAATCCAGCGCCAGCATTGGCGGCTGCTGCACTTAGTTCGCTATCGCCCAAAGTTGTTGAGGTGTTAAATACTCTGCTTGTTAAATCAATGCCTGAACCTTTACATGAATTATAGATGGATAAGGCTTGATTAAGGGTAGCTTTATTAATGGTAGGGGTTGCATTTATTTGTAATAAATGGCTTAAAAACGCTCAGTATTTTTGGATGATATTGCCATTGTTTTAAGCCTTATTTAGTATAATAAATTAATTATAGGCCAATAAAACCATAAATTTAATACTTATTGATCTGATAAGGAAGCGTTGCTATAAAAGGCGGTTCATTCTATGATGGGTTTAAATTACTCTAAGCTTACATCCAATGTTTGATGATGTGCAGAAAGCCATGCAGACCGAACTCTCACCCCAGTTATCGCTTGGGCTGGAGCTTTCACACGCGTATACATTTCAAAACTTTTATCCCGGCAAAAATGAGCAGCTCATTCACACCCTAGAGAGTTTTGCCAATAATCAGGGCGAAAAATTTATCTATTTATGCGGGGCCGAAGGGGCGGGTAAGACCCATCTCTTGCAGGCTGCCTGTCATCATGTATTGGAATGTCAGCACAGTGCGATTTATGTATCTTTAAGTCAGCTCCATCACTATGCCGAGGCAATTTTAGATAATTTGCATAATCTATCCTTGGTCTGTATCGATGATGTTCAAAATGCCGCGGGGCATGAACTATGGGAAGAGCGATTATTTGTCTTATTTAATGAAATTTATAATCATAAGGGTCGATTATTGATCGCGGGCGATAAGCTCCCTAATCAATTAGGGATGAAGCTTAATGATTTGGTTTCGCGTTTAAATTGGGGCTTAACCTTCAAGGTGCAAGTTTTGGATGATGCGGAAAAGATTGCCGCCTTAAAGCAGCAGGCCTATCAGGCAGGCTTAGTATTATCAGATGAAGTGGCTCAATTTTTAATCGCTAGAGTAAAGCGAGATATGGGATCTTTATTGCAAGCCTTTACCACCCTAAACCAAGCCTCCATAACAGAAAAGCACCGACTTACGGTGCCTTTTGTTAAGAAAGTGTTGGGTATCTAAAAGGTTGGATTTTAAACTTCACCCTCATCTTCTTCAGTTTCAGCAGGATGCGCCGATTTATGAACCGGTTTATGATGGTCCTGAAGTTTGTTTTTTAATTTGCTGATTTGGGTATTGAGCTTAACGATTACTTCATCGATAGCTTGATACAAATCATGCGATTCGCTTTTTGCAAAAAGTTCATGGGCCATAATATGTAATTTTGCTTCGGCAAAATGTACGCCTTTATCAACAGCTATCACCATCATTGGATGAGTCATCGGTTCTTCAAAGCGTTCTAGCTTAGAAAATTTATCTTTAATGTGTTGACGAATTCCGTCGGTAACTTCGAGATGGCGACCAGTGATTTGGATATCAGACATTTTATTTTTCCTTATGTTTGCCCTTGATAATTTAAGCTTAGCATGAATTTATTGATAAATGTAGAAAGCCATCTACAATCTGAACTCTCGCCCTAGATAAACCTGCTTAACATGTTCATTATTAAGCACTTCTTCCGGCGTGCCTTCGGCAATAATTTCTCCGGCATTGGCGATATAGGCGCGTTCACAGATATCCAAGGTTTCTCTTACATTATGATCGGTAATTAAAATACCGATATTCTTTTGCTTTAACTGCTTAATAATGCGCTTAATATCGATGACCGAAATAGGATCCACTCCAGCAAAAGGCTCATCTAATAAAATAAATTGAGGCGAGGTGGCTAAGGCCCTGGCTATCTCAACCCTTCTTCTTTCACCGCCGGATAAGCTTAAGCCCAAGGTTTTACGAATATGCCCAATATGCAATTCCTCTAAAAGATATTCGAGCTTATCGTTGCGCTCTTCTTCGTTTAGCTCTGACTGAGTTTCTAAGATTGCCATAATATTATCTTCGACGGAGAGCTTACGAAACACCGAGGGCTCTTGCGGAAGATAGCCAATGCCTTTTTGGGCACGGCGATGGATGGGCAGATTGGTAATGTTTTCGTCATCTAATAAAATCTTACCGCTGCTGGCTTTAACCAGGCCCACTATCATATAAAACCCCGTGGTTTTTCCGGCGCCGTTAGGCCCCAACAGGCCCACTATTTCGCCGCTGCTCACCTCGATAGACATATCTTTGACGACCCAGCGGGTCTTATATTTTTTGCCAAGGTTTAGGGCTTGAAGTTTGTGTTTAGGAGCTTGAGTCATTTTTTGCTCTTTCTTGATTATAGGGAGGGAGGATAATGGTAGTCGGTTCTAAACTATTGGTCGGGCTATGCACGACTTTAGTATTGGTATTATAAATAATGAGCGGGCCGGTGAAAATATTATTATTTTGATCGAGGCGAGCCTCTTTTTGAAATTTAAAAATATGGCTTGGAAATATGTAGGTAATTATCTGGGCCTGCCCATACGCAATCTGGGATTGCGGCGTGGGTTGATAGTGGGTCTTAGCAGGATTGCCGTAGGCCGTTACATCTTGAGCGCCACCGGTTTTAGCTTTATTTACCATCAGTGTATTGCCGCTCAGATGGCGGCTTCCTTGGCTTGCTGCTACGTTACCGCTATAGATTACTTGGCCCGCAGTAAAATCTATGGTCGCCTGGTTACTGGTAACATGTAGCAGTTGATTATTATCCGAGATCAGGCCCCAGCTTGTCATACACTTAAGCATGCTAAGTGCTAGCAGTAATTTAATGGCTAATTTTGGGTTCATAAATGCTGTTAACCTGTGATAATAAATTCACTTTTTGGGTTTTAAAGTAAGCCTCGGCGCCTATTGCTGTGGTTATATTCTTAGTGCCAGGCTCGTAAATAGTAATCGGATAGGTGGTTTTGGCATAGTTTTTTTGAGGATAAATTGTGGCCGATTGGGTTTGCACTCTTATAGCCGCATATTTGGCAGTGGCATTACGGAATAGCGTTATATTTCCTGACAATATCACTTGATTATTATTGTCGAGAGTTTGGCCTGTAGGGGACGTAAGATGCCAGGGTGGCGTATTCGTTTGGTTATAGGTCGTAGCCGCCAAATTGATAAAATTGTTATTGCCGTTGCTAAATTGGGTAATGCTATCCACGGTGGCAGAATAGGCAAGTTGGCCTAAGGCATTAGTCTGATGCAGGGTCAAATTTTGAATAAATCCAGACTGAGTCACGACGCCGAGATTAGGCGGTATTTGGCTGTTGATAATGGCCATCCAGCTAGTAAGGCTCACCAATGCGCTAAGAGCAAGAACAGATAGGGTCGCTTGCTTGCTAACCATTTAGCCGGCCTCTTTAGGAGAATGCAGCAGCGAGCCATCTCGTAAAAAAGATTCTTGAATACGCAGCAAATTGCCTTGTGCTTCCATAATCAGCTCGCAGAATTCACGAACTGCTCCATTGCCGCCCAAGGCTTTGGTTTGATAATGAGCGTGAGGCACAATAAAAGGCATGGCATCGGCGACAACGCCTGCAAGGCCTACTCTTTTTAATAGAGGCAAGTCAGGCAGATCATCCCCTAAATAAGCGCATTGTTCGGGATTAAGTTTTAATTTAGCCAGCAAATCTAAAAAGGCTGGAACTTTATTAGGCTGACCTTGATAGACATGTTTTACATCCAATTCCTGCGCCCTTCGATAGACTATGTTCGATTGTTTGCCGGTGATTATGGCCAATTCAATCCCGGTCTTTTGTAATAAGCGCATGCCAAGGCCATCGCGCACATTAAAAGCTTTATATTCTTCTTGATCATTGCCCATAAAGAGCTGACCATTGGTTAACACTCCATCGACATCGAGTATCAATAATTTAATGTTTTTAGCGCGATTGAAACTATCAGTCTGCATCATGATTCCTATATCCCCGCTTCGAGTAGAGTATGCATATGTAATACACCCATTACATTATTTTTCTGATCGGTTACTACCAAGGCGGTGATCTTATAAAGCTCCATGGTATTAAGGGCTTCGATGGCAAGGTGATTGGGGCGAATGGTTTTAGGGTTTTTGGTCATTACCTCTGATACTTGCGTGGTTTTTACATCGACACCTTTCTCAAAAGCGCGCCTTAAATCTCCATCGGTAAAGATGCCAAGCAATTTGCCTTCCTGATCGATGACGGTAGTCATGCCTAGCTTTTTGCGAGTCACTTCTAAAATAGTATCTTGCATGCTGGCATTGGGCAGTACGCTTGGGATTTTTTCTTCGGTTTGCATAAGGTCTTGTGTGGTAAGTAATAAGCGTTTGCCTAAGGCGCCACCAGGATGTGAAAAGGCGAATTCTTTGGCAGTAAAACCCTTCGCTTCTAATAAGGCGATGGCGATCGCATCGCCCATCACTAGGGTGCATGTGGTGCTAGCAGTAGGCGCTAATCCTAATGGGCAGGCCTCTTTATCGACGCTGACATCTAAATTAACCGTAGCCGCTTGAGCCAATGGTGAATTAGGGTCGCCGGTTATGCTAATAACGGGAATATTGAGTTGTTTCATTAACGGCATTAGGCTTAATACCTCTGCCGTTTTTCCAGAATAGGAGATCGCAATAATAACATCATTCTGCATAATCATCCCAAAATCACCATGGCTGGCTTCAGCGGCATGAATCGAAAAAGCAGGGCTACCAGTGCTGGCAAGCGTGGCGGCAATCTTATTTCCAATATGCCCTGATTTACCCATGCCAAGCACCACTATTCTACCGGCACAGGATTTTAATATGCTACAAGCTTGATCAAAAGTCTGATCGATCCTATTATGAAGCCTTTGAATAGCCTCAAGCTCAATTTTGATGACTTCTTGCGCTCTGGCCTGAAAGCTCATATAGTTACCCCAAGAGGTTGTTAGAAATTGCTAATCTTAGCATAAAGGATAGTATAATTTGCAGCAAAATAACGAACAGAATATAGTTAATCTTGAGCACCTGACATTTAATCGGGGCAAAAGAAAGATCTTTAACGACGTAAGCTTTAGCTTTCAGCGCGGTAAGGTCACCGCTATTTTAGGCCCAAGCGGCACGGGTAAAACCACATTATTACATTTAATGGGTGGCTTATTAAGCCCTGATAGAGGCAGCTTGCAAGTTCTAGGCCAAGAAGTGCCTATGCTTTCAACCAAGCGCTTATTCTCATTGCGAAAACGTATGGGCATGCTATTTCAGAGCGGGGCGTTATTTACTGACCTTACGGTATTTGATAATGTGGCTTTTCCTATTCGTCAGCATACCAGATTACCCGATCGTTTGATTCACGATATCGTTTTAATGAAGCTTGAAGCTGTGGGTCTAAGAGGGGCAAAAAATCTAATGCCCGCTGAATTGTCTGGCGGGATGGCGCATAGGGTGGCTCTGGCGCGAGCGATTGCCTTAGATCCTGAAATCATGCTATATGATGAACCTTTTACCGGACAGGACCCTATATCGATGGGCGTATTGGTAAAATTAATTCGCACGCTTAACGATTCCCTAAAGCTCACATCCATTATCGTATCTCATGATGTAAATGAAGTGCTTAGTATTGCCGATTATGTGTATATTATTTCAGGCGGCAAAGTAATTGGACGTGGCACTCCAGAAGAGATATTGAATGAGCAGGACGAAAGGGTGTATCAATTTGTGCATGGATTACCTGATGGCCCGGTGCCATTTCATTATCCTGCTAAATCATTGAGCCAAGACTTTATTGAAGGGTAGTCAGTTATGATAAATTTTTTAGGTCGATTAGGTCGCTGGGGCGAAGATTTTGCTGGGGATTTTGGCCGCTCGTGTTTATTCTTTTTTAGGGTTGTGTTCGGACGATTACCTTTTGGTCAGTTTATTGGGCAGGTTTATGCGGTAGGCGTTATGTCTTTGGTCATAATTGTCGTATCGGGCTTATTTATTGGGTTCGTACTAGGCTTGCAAGGTTATAACACTTTATCGAAATTCAGCGCAGATGGGTCGTTAGGGCAATTGTTAGCTTTAAGTATCGTAAGAGAGCTTGGCCCAGTGGTTACCGCCTTATTATTTGCCGGAAGAGCCGGCAGCGCCTTGACCTCAGAAATAGGCTTAATGAAAGCCACCGAGCAATTAGCCTCGATGAAGATGATGGGAGTCGATCCTATTAGAAGAGTCGTAGCGCCACGGTTTTGGGCTGGCGTTATTTCTATGCCAATTTTAATGTTAATCTTTAGCGCAGTCGCCATTATCGGTGGTTATTGGGTCGGAGTAACCTGGCTGGGCGTTGATAACGGTGCATTTTGGAATAATATGCAAGGTTCGGTAAACTTCCATGAAGATATCGTGAATGGTATTATCAAAAGCTTAGTATTCGGAATAGTAGTGTCCTGGATCGCTGTTTATGAAGGATATTTTTGTGTCCCAACATCCGAAGGTATTGCACGTGCCACCACTAAAACGGTAGTCTATTCTTCATTGGCAGTATTAGGGCTTGATTTCTTTTTAACTGCTATTATGTTTAAGTAAGCTCCAAATTTTTTATAAAGGAAATATCATGATTCAAAGAAAGCTAGAAATATGGGTAGGTTTATTAATGTTGATGGGGGCCTTGGCCTTAGGGTTTATGGCGCTTAAAGTTAGCGGTCTATCTTTAGATAATGGCCTTTTTGCTAAACAAAGCTATCAAGTAACCGCTGTATTTACCGATATCGGTGGCCTTAAAGTACGCGCTCCAGTTAGAATCGCAGGGGTTCAGATCGGCACGGTAACAGCGATTGCGCTCGATCCACAGACCTATCAAGCAGAAGTAACCTTAAGCATTAATAATCTGGTCAATACTTTACCAAGCGATTCTAGCGCAAGCGTAACCTCATCCGGCATACTCGGGGATAATTATGTCAGCTTAAGCCCTGGCTATAGCACTACTAATTTAAAACAAGGTAGTAAAATTATCACGACTTACCCCGCCACCAATTTACAATCCTTAATTTCAACCTTTATGAGCAATAGCAGCAATTCTGGGAGTAAAAAATAATGAAAAATTTTCCTAAAATTATTTTGAGTGTATTAGCAGGCTTATTGTTAGTAAGTGCGAGCCAAACTTTTGCTGACTCCGTACAAAATCCATCTACTATGATCCAAAACACCGTAACAAAACTACAAACTGAAATTAGCGCGCAAAGAGCCAGCTTGTCCGATAACCCTCAAAAGCTTTATGCCGTAGTAAAGAGCACAATAATGCCTGATGTCGATGTCGATCAAATGGCGGCGATGACTTTAGGGCCTAAATGGCGCTCAGCTACAACGGCTGAAAGAGCACAGTTTATCGACCAGTTTGGCTTTTTGTTAACAAAGACTTATGCTAAGGCCTTATTAACCGTTACCGATTACAACATGGTTATTTTTCCGATACGCGGCACTGCTTGGCAAACGGCCCAATTTGTTAGTGTAAATGGAACGGTGGCGCCAAAAAATGGTGGGGAAAGCTCGGCGGTAACTTATTATTTACAGCGCAATGGTAATGGCTGGAAAATTTACGACATGGCAGTGGAAGGCGTCAGCTTTATGAAAAACTTCCAATCCCAATTCCAATCTTTCGCCGATATGCCAAGCTTACTTGCTCGATTAACCGAGCTTAACGCTAGCCAATCATAAATGAAAATTACTACTTTAAAATTAAATGCCACGACGCCTAATCAATGGTCGCTTAACGGCGAGTTGACCATGGTGTCGTTGTCTGCTAATTGGCGCCAGCTGGATAAAACCAGACCAGACGGTAAAAACAAACCATCCAGCAAAGATTGGCAAATTAATTTTGCAGAAGTGAAGCAGATGGATAGCGCTGGCGTGGCTTTTCTTTTAGACTGTATCCGCTATGCAAATGCCCATAAGATTAAGCTATTGTTTTTAAATCTTTCGGATGAAGTCCTCGAATTAATCGAAGCGCAGGGGATGATGAGCCTAATTCAGCCCTATTTAAAGGACCCTCATGAGTCTAAATGAAATTAAACAATTGATCGAAAAAAAACTCCCTAATGTAAAAGCCTTTGTCGAGAGTGAAGACAATGTGCATTTTTCAGCTATAGTAGTAGGGGAAGTATTTAGAGGCCAGGGTAAAGTAGCGCAGCAACAATTAGTATATGGCGCCTTGGGAGATAAAATTGCAACGGGTGAAATTCATGCCTTAACCTTAAGGACATTGACACCGGAAGTTTGGGAAAAAGAGCAATAATATGACAGATAAGTTAGTCATCCATGGCGGCAAACCGCTAATGGGTACCATACCAGTTTCAGGCGCAAAAAACGCCGCATTAAAAATTTTAGCTGCAAGCCTTTTGGCGAACGAACCCGTTAGAATCGGTAATCTTCCTCATTTGCATGACTTAACCACTATGCTTGAGCTATTGGGTGAGCTGGGTTGTGAGATCACTTTTCACGATAATCTGGTTGCCGAAATTAATCCTACTACGGTGCATAATCTAGTTGTCCCTTATGATTTAGTAAAAGCCATGCGCGCTTCAATTGTAGTGCTTGGCCCTTTATTAGCGAAATACAAACAGGTCAGTGTAGCCTTACCTGGCGGTTGTGCTATTGGCTCAAGACCTATCGATATCCATTTAGATGGTTTACGCACCATGGGTGCTGAAATAGAAGTGACCGAAGGCTTTGTTAAGGCGCGAGTTAATGGTCGCCTTAAAGGTACCGATGTCACCATGCATACCGTAACGGTAACCGGAACTGAAAATTTAATGATGGCCGCCACTTTAGCCGAAGGCGTGACTATTTTACATAATGCTGCCGCCGAACCTGAAATCGTAGATTTAGCCAACTTCCTAAGAAAAATGGGCGCTAAAATTAGCGGAGACGGCACTACTCGCATTATGATCGAAGGCGTAGAAAGCCTGCATGGGGCTAGCTATAATGTAATGCCGGATAGAATTGAGGCCGGAACCTATTTAGTGGCCGCTGCCATGACTAAAGGTTGCGTCACCTTAAAAAATGTCGACATCGACAGCATGAGCAATATATTACTTAAGCTTGAAGAGGCAGGGGCCTTGGTTAGCACCACCTCTACTAGTATTACAGTCGATATGCGTAACCGCGAGCTTTTAGCTGTAAATATCGATACCGCGCCATACCCTGGATTTGCGACCGATATGCAGGCTCAGTTTTTGGCATTGAATACCATTGCTACCGGCGTATCCGAAATTACCGAAAATATTTTTGAAAACCGTTTTATGCATGTGCCAGAGCTACAGCGCTTAGGTGCAGATATCCGGATTAAAGGCAATAAGGCTATCGTCGTAGGTGTGTCAAAATTAGTCGGTGCTCCAGTGATGGCAAGAGACCTTCGCGCCTCTGCAAGCCTAGTATTGGCGGGCTTAGTAGCGGAAGGCGAAACAGTGTTGGAAGGTGTGCACCACATGGATCGAGGGTATGAATATTTAGAAGAAAAGTTCACGCGTTTAGGCGCAAATATTCATCGGGTGCAAGATAGTAAATAATAATCGCAAATTAGCCTTGCAATCATGTGGTTGTTTGATATAATTTGCGCCTGTTGTGGGGCCGTTAGCTCAGTCGGTAGAGCAGTAGACTTTTAATCTATTGGTCGATGGTTCGAATCCATCACGGCCCACCATTTTTCTAGCTTATCCCCACCACCGGGATACTAACAGCTAACTACAGATACTCATAATCGATATTTTCCAATGCTCCTAATTATGTGAATACGCATTTATTATATGGTAGGCTAATTTAGGGGAAGCTATTTTGTATAAGCCAATTGAGATATTAGCGCAATTAGAAAAAGCCTGGGGTTTGCATGGGTTAACCTTAGATAAAATATTAAGCGCTTATTGTTTTGATAAAGAAGGTATGCCTAATTTTGTTGAACAGCTAGCTAAGCCTAAAGATTATGCTGATGGTTTTTTCTATATGGACACTGCTGGAATCGCTAGTCACATATTGGGCCTACATATCATTAGAATGTGGAGTGAAAAATCTCTGCTAACTCAATATGAACAAGTGTTATGGTTGCCTTATGCCAAATTAGAGCAGCTTCCAGTTACCCCTGGTTTAGATGGATTAGCATCATTGCTTTGGGCCGGAAACACTTATGATCCAGTCAAAACAACCATTGTCATCATTACGGGCATTGATTATCTCAACAAAAAAAAGTCTAGTGACCCTGGGTTTATAAGATTAGCAAATGAATGGATGTCGATAGTAAAAACTGTGCCATGGTTAGCTATTGGTAATTATATTCCCGATGAATTTAAAGACATACTTGCTGAAAATATCACTCTACCACCCCTTTTTCTCAATATGCACTATCAAGTTTCTCACAGTACAAATGAAGAGAAAATATCTTATCCTGGTAAACTGCTTGTTGATCATATTGACGAGCATACACAAAAAGCCTTTCATTTTGATAAAGATAAGCCAGATGGAGTATTTAGTACAAGAAAAGCGACCTTGCAAAATTACATGGTTGGCAAAATCAACGCTGCGCCTGACTTAAAAGAAGATCTTAAGCATACTCAGCCACTACTTGCAGCGCAGGATGTTATTAAGATATTGGCTGGGAGGTTACCTATAACAGCTTCAGCAAGGGCTATTCCAACCTTAGATTCCTCTGCCAAATGGTATTATGCAGCACTTTCAGCAATGGCCTGCCATGAAACAGACGGAAGTAAAAAGTTTTTCCTATATGAGATTGCAGGCCACATTGTAGTTCGACGAATGACTGAAAGCAGTATGCATTATGTGACAGACCTGGGCTCCAGTAAAAACTATACTATTCGATCCGTGGTGCGCTCACATAGCATTTCAGCAGAAATCCAATGGCTATTAGAAGATGTAATGGCTATGACTGATTTTGATCGATTAGAGAGTAGCAATATAGGCAAAGCGCTTATAGACACAAGAAGAAAATGGCAAAACCAGGAAACAACTAAGCGAAATGAAGCGTTATCAAAAGAAGGTGCAGTCATACCCAGAGAACCTGTAAAGTGGGCTGGAAATGTCGAAAAGCATTTTAAAGAGATTGAAGGTCTTTTTAGAAAAGATATTAATGATAATGAGCTTACAATAGGAGTGCAAGCTTTACCATTTGAAATGCGAGATGCTTCATATCAATCGATGCAAAAAAAGATTAATGAAACTTATTCTTCAGCAAAAAGTTTTAGTCTGCAGGAAAAATCAAGCTCGGACCATATTAGAAAAGTATTAAACGGCTCAGCGCATCTAGAAGAGTCCAATCCTTTTCTTTTAATGGTAGCGGCTAACATTATTGCTGAATCAGCACGTTATCCAAGCGTTTTCTTTAGTCTTTTTGCTATGCTGGAGCTAATAGGCCAAACTGAAACAATTTCGTATAACCCATCTTTACCCTCTTGGCAAAGATTGGTTGCTCTGCCAGAGAGACTGGCAATTGATATCAAAACAAGTGAATGGTTTAACCTTATTTATGCAGATGGCTTGGATGCGCTTGGTGGCATGCATCCTATGGCTCACAATGGTTCATTTTATCATGTACAGCCTAATCTATCACCCGGCGGGACTGCACCTAGCTATGGGGTTACATGGCCGCAACTTAAAGCCCAGCTGCTGTATGGTCGTTGGTTAATAGCCTCAACCAATTGTTATGACTCTGGCATAAAATTAGAACATTCTAATATTTCATTTACACCTTCACCAGGTCACCATATTTTGAATTCATCCGATCAACTGTTTATTATGAGAGATCTTGAACTATTAGCACGTTTAGAATCGGCATATAATATCCAGGCAGAAGATCAAAGCATATTATCTAAGATGAGCCAGCCTTATAAAGAAACTCGTCACTTGATTGCTGATCCGAAACAAATTGTTTTAATGCCCGCCGATTCATTCGATCAATATGGTTATTTTTTACGAATCCCTAAAAGTGAAGCTTCAGCTGATGATATCCATTATGTTCACCTAGATAATAATCATGCATTTATGATTGCGACCAAGCTTGATGCTATTGGCGATAATCGGCAAGCACTGAAATTGTATAATTATTTATGCAGGCGTCATCCATTAAATACTGAATATCGCCATAGCCGTGCCCTTTTGCTGGCATTTCATCCAAACATTGTCAGTGAACATTTGCTTAAGAGAAGTTTTCAATACGACATAAGCTATCTTAAAGCTCTTGGAGCCAAAACAGCTTCTGAATATACAAGGCTTATTGAGTATATTGATTTAGTTTTTAATCTACGTTATTGGTGTGAGGAAACATTCGATGGTCTGCCTAATAACCTCATTCTAAGCATGGTAAATGATAAAATTAGCCGAGCAATAAAGGTAATAGAATCATTTGAACAAGCCAATGAAGAATATTCAATCCTATGTTTGTTATTGGCAATGACTTATCGAAAAACTGCTCGTTTACTAAATAATGAAGCATCAATTAAAGGCTCAGATAAAGAAAAAATTTACTTTAAAGCAGTTGAATGTTATCACTCAGCATTTAATTATCTATCACGTCATGTATTAACTTTGTTTCACTCCACCCCATTTAGCGATGCTCACCACATGCTATTCGATGAGCTTATCAGGGAAGGAGGTATGTTTGACCTGATGCCTGTTCTAAATGAAATGAACATGACAGATCGAAATCGTAGATTTATAAAAAGGAGTGATGCAAATCCTTCGTTAATAATAATGCTAGAAGTTATTTTATCCAATATCAGAGTATTTGAAGTTCATATGATGCCTCAGAGAGCTAAAGTTAAATCACTAACTAAATCTGTCGAAGCCATAAAGCTACCCAAAACAATGGTTAAAGCAAAATCCACTGTCCGGGAACATTTAGCAAAATATGAAGAAACTAAATTCAGATCAAGCATTATCCAATTTGAAAGAAAACAATGTCTTTTGATTGAAATAAACTGGCTGCTACCATCTGATATAATCACTGCCTGGCTACAGCTACGTGGCATCGATGTTTTTATCGTATTAGATGAAAAATGGAGGCATTGTTTATTAATCAAACCAAATCCAAGCTTTACTAAAAGGTCTACCCTTCAGCCAACTCCTCATCCAGAGTCATTCTTAAAAACTGAATATGCTTCTATAAGTGGTGAGGGTCAAGCTTATTTCATGAAGCTATGTATTTTATTTAATGAATGTATTGAATTAATTAAAGTGTGGGATCCTAAAAAAGATAGAACACTCATTTCATATCAACATATAGCAAACCTAACAATTTTACCAAGCCTACGGCTGATTCAACGTGATCCGATTATCCAAGATGCAATATTAGAATTGCCTAATGGCTTACCTGTGCATTTAATATTAGATTGGTTAAATAAGAATAATTTTGCCTATCATTGGGTAAATGAGAAGAAATTAGGTCGTTGCATCTGCATTACAGAAATTAATCTTTGTTCTAGTCATGAGCTTTTCAATGCAGCGACCAGCAATGGAGAAGTAATATTAATTTCTCATGCGTGTACATCGACATCAAGTGCTAGTGCAGGTTATGGCTCAGCCTCGCCTTGTAGCAGCCTAGCGTCGGTAGCTTTGCCATTTGGTGCACTATTATTAGGCAAGTCAGATAATCCGATAAATCCACTTGTACCTTTAAATCTAAGTGATGAAGATAATTTAAGAATAGCAAAACTAGCATCACTGGAGTCTGCAGGAGCAGCTTGCCCGAGACTCATTCCTGGATGGGGTTTATATGAGGTTGATGATTTAGGCAACTGTTTTTATGATGCTGTAGCGCATCAAATGGCCTTATTACATCATCCTTTCTTAAATGCCATACCTGAAGGCACTTTGCCTAGAGATGTGCTTAGACTAAGAATACAAGGAGAAGGATTTAAAGATGAAGAATGGGCGGATGATGAAGTTATTGAATCAATCATTCGTAATTTTGATGTGATAGTTGCAATAGTAAGTACTGCAACACCCGAAGGGGGTTTTCTATGTCGATATCTGGATAAAGATGGAAGTATTTTTAATCAAGTTGACGATACAGTTGAATTACCTAATAAACTTATAATACGAATTGCCGCGACCGGCAATCATTTTTTGTCTGTCATTAATCAGCCAGCCTTAACAGCAGGAGCTTTACGCCATGCTTTTAATAATGCTCTTGAGCCGTTTATTTTCAAAAAAATGAGCGATGAGCTGGAGGATACAAGAGAAGAGGATCGAGAATGGTCAAGAGAGTAATTAATTTTACGGATTAAAAAATGCTAAGCGATGCCAAAACCTTAATCACTACTATTCGAACTCTTTATGGCGAAGCAGGGGAGATATGGCTTTATGAGCTTCCTACTCAAATAAAAGAGCTATCTCATACGTTAGGCTTTCGATTTATAAGCGTCATCCCTAATCTTAGCTATAATTTTGTCGGCTTAGTCGAAATGCCTGCACGTGACCAAATAGCCATCCTTAAGATAGGCCTGGATAACACCAGGATTGCCTCTGAAGTAAAATGGCTTGGTTCAATAGGGGAGGGCGTTCCTAAAATTTATGCTTATGATGAAGCGCATAATGCTTATTTAATGGAGTGCCTTCAACCCGGGGATTCACTAAAAGGTTTAGTCAGGCTGGGTCAAGATGATGAAGCTACTCGAATTATTTGTCAGGTCATTAGCAGTTTACAGTCCCAGCAGGCAACTAAAGTTGGATTTAAACATATAGCAGAGCTTGCCAAAGATCTCGAGATTTTACAGGGTCATTATGATCCTAAGATTTTATCTAAAGCGATTGGCCTATTTCATGATTTGAGTGTGGATAAATCTACAGACGTATTGCTACATGGCGATCTGCATCACGATAATATTTTAGTAGCAGGTGAGAGCTGGAAGGCCATTGACCCGCATGGCTACATTGGCGACCCAGTGGCTGAGGTGGGGGCGATGATACGCAATCCTTATGACTGCTTCCCAAATGGCCAGTCTCTAGCAAAAATTGTGGATAGACGCTTAAATATTCTTGCTGAGGAATTGCCATTCGATGGTAAGCGAATAAAGGCATGGGCATTTTGTCTTACGGTTTTATCAGATGCCTGGACGTTTGAGGCGCATGGCAAGGTAACTGAGCTTGAACTGGTTGCTGCTCTTGATGGATTCAAGGTCTAATTTACTTATTTTTAGTTATAAGAAACTTTATGCTTAAAATATCCGAAAAATACCAGTAATTGAATCACTATCGTTACGCCAAATATGCCGGCAAGGCTTCTTAAGCTAGTCACATCAATATGACTAATAATAAATACCCCAAAGCCTGCAATAGCCATTAATACGCAGGTGAATACGGCGATGGCGATCCCTGCATTTTTTGGAAATAGCCGTAAGCAAGTGCCAAATACATTCGGAAAAATAAACCCATTGCTAAAGCCAATAATCCCAATCGGTAATATGAGGGTAAATAAATTTAAGGGGCTGAAGAGCGCAAAACCAATTTGTACAATAGACCCCAAGCAAAGCAACATAAACCCGATAAAGGTAATATGTTTAAGGTGCAATCTTTTAATCAACAACCGATTTGTTAAGGTCCCTAGCAAATAGCCGCAAGCAATTAGCAGGGCGCTATTACCATAAGTGATGGCACTGCGATGCATGATGTTTTCTACGATAAATGAGCCTAAGGTAGGATAAACCATAAACTGAAGCTGGGTGGCACTACCAATTAACGCCCCTGCTATAAAAATGGGATGCTTAAGAACGCTTGAATAGTTATTGAGTGTAGTTTTAGTGGAGAATTTTTTGGGATCAGATAAGCTTTCATTGATATAGAGCATCACCACTAGAAATAAACAAAAAGCCGTAATTCCATAAGCCCAGAAATTCGACTTCCAACCAAAATGATACTCTAAAATTCCTCCGATAAAGGGCCCAATAATCGGTCCTAAGCCATAGGCGATGGAGGTATATAAAATGCCGGTATTGTATCGATGGCCGGCAAAGTTATCCATTATCAAGGCGCGGGGTGCGATGGATACGGAGGCTACCATAATGCCTTGAATAAAACGCAGCATAATAAATTGATCGATGTTGGTGCATAGTAAGATTAAAAAGCTTGCAATCGTATAGGCGGCAGTGCCAAGTAACAGTATGCGCCTTCTACCATAGAGATCGACTATGGTTCCAAAAATAATAGAGCCAAGCGCAAAACCCATCATGCTGGCAGTAATGGTATTTTTAACGGCGCTTATAGAGACTCCATAGTAGAGTGAAATGCTCGGCAGCGATGGAGTATAAAGATCGATATTAATACCGGAAAGAAAATTTAATAGCGGGGCGATGATAATAAGCAGGCTAAGATAGGCTTCATTATCGATAGGGATTAGACCTTTATTTAAAAAATTTTGCATACTATTATCGCTTATTTTAAATAATTGAAACAAGGCTAAATTTCTGCCACAGTGTAGCTAAGTATTTAAACAGAGAGAGCGCCATAATGCTAGCGTCTAATTTTGTCGGTGAATTTGCCGGAACCTGCACCTTAACCTTGTTTGGTTGCGGAGTCGTGGCGGCTGTTATATTAAAGCAATCCAAAGCTTATCAGGCCGGTTGGATGGTTATAGCGGCAGGTTGGGGCTTCGCCGTGATGTTGGCGATATTTGTCGCAGAAGCGGCAGGCGCACCCTCGGCCGACATTAATCCCGCCGTCACTTTGGCGCGTTATTTTTTACAGCCTGGCATCTATACGGTAACTCAAGTAGCTGAATATTCAGTGGCTGAAATTTTAGGCGGCTGTTTGGGTGCGATCATTGTATGGTTGGCTTTTTTATCACATTGGAAAGTAACCGATGACAAATTGAGTAAACTCGCTGTATTTGCTACCATCCCCGCTATTCGATCCTATCCTGCTAACCTTTTAACCGAAATCATTGGCACTATGGCCCTGATCGTATGTTTAGGCGCCTTAACAGGCTGGGCGCATCCTCATACCATTAGCGTTGGCATTGGGCCTTATCTAGTCGGAGTGTTAGTTTGGGCTATCGGTTTATCATTAGGCGGGCCAACAGGCTATGCCATCAATCCCGCTCGTGATTTGGGGCCTCGTATAGCTCATGCTATATTGCCAATTGCAGGCAAGGGTGGCTCGGATTGGGCTTATGCCTGGGTGCCGATTGCGGGGCCTATTATTGGAAGCCTAATTGGCATAATGCTATGCAAAGCTATTTTTTATTAACATAGCCAGTTGTCGTAAACTTGTCATTTGTGAAAAGATATAATAACTAAGCTACCAGTGGCAAGCTGATGATGAAAAGGGCGCCTTGTAAAGTAGGGCTTTCTTTAACTTCAACTTTGCCATTATGTATGGCCACAATACGAGCGACTATAGCTAATCCTAGGCCATGACCCGACAGTTCTTTATTACGACTTTCATCCAAAGAATAAAATGGCTCAAAGATTTTCTCACGAGCGTCAAGAGGCACTCCAGGGCCATCATCTGCAATTTCAATAATCACTTGGGTGCGATCGACATAAGCTTTAACGATAATTCTTGAGTAAGCATAACGGAAGGCATTACTTAACAAGTTCTGAATAAGGATTTTAAAATAAGGTTCAGCCATTTTAATCTTACATTGCTGTATCTCAAGGCTTATATCGTTGATAATCGACTTGCCTTCTACTTCATAGGTCAAATCTGCTAATAGGGCTCTTAAGTTCTCGCCTAGCCAAATTTCTTCATGCGCTAAATCAAACAATTGACGATCAAAGCGTGTATAGAGCAAGAGTTCATTTATTAAATGTTCTAAATTATTGACCGCCTCATTTGCATCGATTAGCGCTTTATTGATCTCGAGAGGGTTTTTACTTTCTTGTGAAATGGCCAGGGCGAATTTTAAGCGGGCCAGTGGCGTCTTCAATTCATGTGATACAGCTTGGGTCAATTCTTTATGTGAAGCGATAAGCCTTTCAATCCTTGCCCCCATGGTTTTTAAGTTTATATAGAGGGGATACATTGCCGCAAAGCGACTCATTTTTACGGGACTTGAAAAATTACCATCACCATACGATTCAGCCATGCGGTCTAATTTTTTCAGATCTTTATAAAAGGTATAAAGTGAGAAAAGCATAAATAACAGAACGGTGACAATCGAAAATAATAAAAAAATAGGAGCAATTTGAGTTAAGAGAAAGGAATAAGGATAGGGTCCTACTGAAATAACTTTATCAGGTTTGTAAAGCCAATAAAAGTGGGTGATATCCTCTGAAAAACTGGAGGGTGAATCATATAAGTACTGTTGCTTTTGTAGGTAGTCAATCATTTCAGGGGTAAGCTGAGAGAGAGGGATTATTTGAATAGGAACGCCTAACTGCTGGCTTAAATTTCTAAGCACGGCTGTTTGCTGGTCTTGAGAAGATTTCTTCAATTCGATATCGATGAAATGCATTAGCCAGGCCTGGGTAATCACCCCGTTGTAATCTTGCCTTTGTTGATTAATAAATTCCAATGCCTTGTCAGAATGGCCAATGCGTTGATAAGTGACGCCATAGTAGACCGTAGTTGTATTAGTAATGGGGGCGTGAAAAAAATATACAAACCCGATCATTTGTCCATTTACTAATCGTTGATACTGCTTTTTAGTAACATGGACTTGGTCGAGTGGGATAATATTAATAGGTATATGAGGCTGGCTCGGTGTAAGTTTATGTAAAGTTTCAGCCCAGCTTGATTCGGGCGTTGTTAACAATTGAGCTTGAATATAGCGATATGTTGGGGAAAATAGGCCTGCGGACATGTCATTAACAGCAGTCTCAAAAACAAAGGGATTATCAAAAAATAAAAGTTGGTTAGAATAGACGCTAATTAATGCCATTATCACGAGTAAGGACAGGTAAAACCGTAAAAATAACTTAAACATTATTCGCTCCAGGCTTCTTTTACAAACAAATAACCCTTGCCCCAAACTGTTTTAATCAGTTTAGCCTCGCGCCCATCATCATGAAATTTTTTGCGTAAAGTTGAAATGGTCATATCGATGGTGCGGTTTACTCCATCGTGATCAAAGCCTTTTAAGGCTTGGGAGATACTGTCTCGATTCACTACTTTACCAGCCTGGTCGGCTAAGAAATAAAGCACTTCAAATTCTTTGCGAGATAATTCGATTAATTTATTATGCCAATAGACGAGCTGGGAGGCGGGGTCGATCTTTAAAGTCCCAATTTCAAGTTCAAGCGGTTTAACTTCACCGAGTTTGCGGCGTAATAAGGCATTAATTCTTGCCACTAGTACACTGGGGTCGATGGGTTTTCTGACAAAGTCATCGGCACCGTTTTCCAGGCTTTTAATCTCGGTCTCATCTTCCTCTCTGGCCGTAAGCATTAAAATTAAGCCATCATAATATTGACGGGATTCACGGCATACCGTTAGGCCATCCATTTTGGGCAGCATAATATCCAAAATAACTACATCGGGCTGATCCTTGGTTATACGGTATAAGCCTTTGTCGCCGGAATTTTCTACCGTCACTTGAAAGGCATGATTAGACAAATAATCCCGCATCAATTGAGCCAGTTTTTTATCATCCTCGATAATTAAAATTTTTGCATTTGGCATGAGCTTACCTCGTATGAACTATAGACTATGCAGCATTTTCAAGCAAATTAGTACTTAGATCAGTCTGTTTTGATTTATTAAAAGCTAAAACAGCTGCTGTTGAAGCAGGTCTAGAACAATACGTGGAGTCTTTTACACAATAATATGTCGTTAAGGCTAGGGTCGTTGCTAATGAGCTCATCAATAAGGAATAGTTACCCACCTCGCTTGAATCCACACCATTTGCAAATGCATAGTCAAGCCCCACGCTTAAGAATGCACCGGCTATTACTATAATAGAAGGCCAATTGGTATTGCTGCAATCGATAAATGTTTCATACATCACACTTAATAAGTTAGCGATAAGTCCTCCTGTCATAACCAAACCAATATTAGCTCTAAGCTGACTCTCAGTAAGCGAAGACATTGATTTTCCTCCCATCGCAGAACTTAACTGGTTAGGAATGGCCATGCCGATCCCAAGTACCAGTAAATTAGGCAGCATGCACCCAATAAATTGTTTTGTAATGGCTTGTTTTCGTGAGGGTATACTATCGGTTTCCGCAATATAAGGGGAACTGCTAAGGAGTATGACCCCCGTAATATTATTACAGGCGGATTGCATAACGGATAAAGCGCCTTGCAATCCTATAGAGCTAAAGGCAATGTTGCTGTATGCACCAGTAATATTTTCAGATAATGAGGCAACCCAAGGTAGGGCCCCTGATCTAAATAGTTTATTAGCAATCTCGGGCCAGCGCGCTCTTGATTCTTTATTGAAGTTAAATAGCTCGTACTGGGCCATGCTAGGAAAGGTTGATTTTAATATAGTAGGAATAGTCCCTGTTTGAATACATTTGCTTACCATAAGCGCTACAGCTGACGCGACAAAGTCACTTATCGCACTGCTGCTAAGTCCAAGGCCAGTATGACGCAGCAATAAATAGCAAATAGCCACATCCAGTATTTCACCTAGAAATACGCTAATGGCAGCGCTCGCTAAGTTTCTGCTCTGAAAATAAAGTAAAAGGTCCGCCACATACATCGCATTTAAAATGCTCGTTGCATAATTCCAATTTAAGCAACTTTGTATGCTTGCCATATCAATGTCACTAATGCCAAGGTCTAAGTAAGATGCGTTTAAAATAGCAGGGGCTGAAGCCATAAATGGATAGCTAAGCAAAACGAAGCCTAAGCAGGCCAATAGGTTAACCTGATAAATAGAGCCGATTCTGCTCGGCTCATAATATAAAGTATCTCGTAATTTAAAGACTTCTGATAGCATGATGTTGAAGACACCTGTTTCAATGGGAATGATGCCCCCTGTTATAAGCCCAGTAAGTGCGCTTAATTCAGCGGCGTTTTCGCTGATGCCTGCCGTAACGATCTGTTTCAAAATACCCCCTGCCGCCATGCTGCCAAAAGCAATAAATAGCGGTAGGTTTGCAGATAAGGCTTTATAGATTTTTGATTTATTATGTGTAGAGTTCGTGTAAGCTAGCCTATTTTCACTTGCCGTTATTTGATGATCTGCTGGCTGGGGGCTGGTGATTTCGATTCCATGCATTATTCTTTCTCCTTTGATTTTTTCTATCATAGGAAAATTTATGGAAGCAGATGTCGGAGAAATGTCTGGGAAATGTAAAAAAGTGTAAGGGCATGATATGAGCTATAAAGATAGTTTATTCCGACTACAAGGCGATACATTCAATTGTACCGATAAACAAAAGCGCAAAACAGTTATGTCGAAGTAGGCTATGAAAAACGTGGAGTTGCAAAGTTGGAATTTATTTTTGCGCTTTGCATCATTACTCCTCGTATTCATTATAAATTATCTGGCGCGTTCAAGCAAAGGAATGGCTGCTTCTGTGTTAGTTCTGGTATATAACGCCAGGGCGGGCTTATTGCTTGGGCGGGCGCAATAGCTCGAGTATTTAATGCCATAGTAAGTGCTCATGTTTATAAGTGTAACGATGGCGGCAATGAGTAGTGCATAGTTTCCCACGGTGCTCGAATCGACTTTATTTACAAGTGCGTAGCAAAGCCCTGGCGCCATAGCAGCTCCAATCATAATAATAGCAGAAGGCCAGTTGGTATCCCCACAATCGATAAAGGTTTCATACATAATCGTCATTAAGTTGGAAGCAATGCCGCCGGCCATGGCAAGGCTGATATTAGCTCGAAGTTCACTATCTGTAAGCGAAACCATAGAGTCTCCACCCATTGTAGAACTTAGTTGGCGAGGAATGGCCATGCCAATGCCAAAAGCAAATAAATTAGGTAATAAGCCCAATGTAAATTGCCTGCTTATGGCGCTTTTTCTTAAAGTGGCGACTTCAGTTTCCGCAATATGGGGTGAGGAGCTTAGCAGTACCACCTGGGTAATATCGTTACAAGTGGATTGTATGACGGATAAAGCACCTTGTAGGCCAATGGAGCTAAACGCAATATTACTAATCGCATTTGAAATATTTTCAATTAATGTGGCACTCCAGGGTAAGGCTCCTAATCTAAATAGTTTTTTAGCACTGTCGATCCACTGTGCTCTTGATTGGCTACTTACAGTAAATAGCTTAAAATCGGCCATGCTAGGGAAGGTGGATTGTAAAATAGCAGGCATATATCCCATTTGAATGTACTTGCTCATGATAAGAGCTAAAACGGTTGAGCTCAAATCACTTACGGCAATACTGCTAAGGCCAAGATTAGTATGCTTGGCTAATAAGTAACATAAGGCTACATCCAATATTTCACCACAGAATAAGCTAATAGCGGCACTCGATAAATTTCGATTCTGAAAATATAATAAAAGATCAGCCAAATATATGGCATTCATCATGCCCGTTGCATAATCCCAGCGTAAACAGCTGTTTAAGCTTGCCGTATCAGTTTCAGAAATGCCAAGGCCTAAGGCTGGTGAATTTACAATAGATGAGGCATTAGCGATTATGGGATAGCTCAGTAACACTAACCCAAGGCTTACTAGTAAATTAACCTGATAGATAGAACCAATTTTAGTGGCATTATAAGCAGGTTTGCCTTTTAATTTTAATACCTCAGATAGCATAATATTAAATACACCCGTTTCAATAGGGATAATACTTCTAGTAATAAGTTGTCGAATGGCGCTTAATTCAGAGGCGTTTTCGCTAATTTCTGCCACAATCATCTGTTTTACTATATTGCCTGCCGCCATGCTACCAAAAGCGATAATAAGGGGTAGATTACCTGATAGAGCGCTATAAATTGTTGATTTTTGAAGCGTTAGGCTAAGAGGCGCTGTGATGCTGCCAGTTGTTGCTGATAATGTATGGTCTGTCGCTTGAGAGTTGGTAAATTCGATCCCCTGCATTATCTTGCTCCGTATAATTTTTCATTAGCATACACTAAATCATGGTGGCAGATGTGGGAGAATAGTCTGGAAATTGAATAGTGTGTATATATGAGCTATATACATTAGATTTATAGTTCATAAATCGTTATATTTTGAGTTATAAAACAGTTTATTTTGATTTGTTAGTCACAATAAGGAGAAAGATCATGGCTCAAGGCAATAAATCCAAATACACCGATAAACAAAAGCGCAAAGCTGAGCACATCGAAGCAGGCTATCAAAAGAGTGGAGTGCCAAAGACAGAGGCCGAAAAGCGAGCCTGGGCTACCGTTAATAAGCAAGATGGTGGCGGAAAAAAGGGCGGGCGTTTATCCCGTTAGCAAAATATTTTAAACATAATCTATTTTTACGGCTATAAATAAGGCATAACAATAAAAATAATAAAGCCTAAGGATAGGATATGGCCGCTGCAGCACCAAAAAGAATCCGCGTTATTTCGCTGGATTATGATGCTTGTCTTTCTACCTCTGTTTCGGTAGCCGAATGTACCTTGCATCTAGTCAAGGCTTTACTACTATCACCTGCCTATAGTGACCTCTCTGTAGATGATACTCATTCTGAGAAAGCGCTGCTAATCAACTACAAAGAGTATTTAGAAGGGCTATTAGCCAAAAACATAAGTCCTATTACATTAAAGCATGGACTGCAGGTTTTCGATGCCAAGGAAGGCATCATTTTTGATGGTTTAACTAAATATCGAAAGGCTTTGAAAAATGCTGACCTCGCTACATTAATGGGTATATTCACCTCAGACGAGGCAAAAGCTCTTGCTCAATCTGAAGCGGTGCGTAATGCCGTTAATACCACTGTTATTAAGTATCAGCGCAACTTTATTGAAATTCTAAAATCTGAAAATACTCACTATACCAAGACGATTGTTTATATCGGTTCCAACCGTCAAAGTCCATTTATCGATAAGTCCATGGCTCATAATCGGCCATTAGTCTATCGCGGGCAGGCGATCGATGTAATTCCAGCGATTGCAAAAGAACTAGAGGCCATATTTGATCCATTATTGCTTAAAGATGTATTTCCCGGAAATGCTAATCATTCGGTGATGGATGATGATAAGGTAATGATATTGTATGCTCAGGCTCAAAAGGCGCAACTGGACAATCCTGATGCATACATCGATTTTCAATTTTACGATGATTTGTTTAATGGTCTTAATTTAAAGGCCTATGCTGACATCGGTGAAAGATTATTGACTGTGATCGGTACGGGCGATCATCCAACTCTATTATTACCAGTTGGCATGGTGCTACATTTAAGGTTATATAATGATGCGATGCGCAATTTTGATAAAGCGGATATTACAAACGATCAGGCTTGTGTAACAGGTTCAGGCCCGGTCGATCCCCACTTTGCTGCAACTATTACCGACATGATTGAAAGTGCTTCCATGCATATTAGTACCAGTGCTCCACCGGTTCGTTCTATTTCAATCGGGCCAGAGGGCGAAAAACAACTCAGTGCCGAGGTTATTAATAATATTGTGGCTGAGCGCGCTTGTATGCTGCCAGGATTAGTATTGTGCGGGAATATAGGAGCTATACAAGCAGGCATCCTTATAGTGTTAGTTGAGGAGTTAAAAAAATCGCATAAGGACGGCATATCGGCGACAGACCACTATAGAGCACTGATCGCGGTGGCGCATTTATTGGAAAGGTCCTTGCCTCTTGTAGATAAAACTACAGCTATTAAAGAGATGACGATAATGGTCTCACTTAGAGAATTATTTAATAAGCTTATGAAAGCTTTGCCTAAAGCCGGTGCTGCTGTGGCAAGAGCGGGTATAAGTTCGACCGTACTGCCTTTTGCTACAGCTACCATCCCTGCTTTAAAAGTCGATAATGCTGCGAAAAATCTCATAGCCGTCATTGAACATTTAGTTGGTAGTTTAGAAGCCGGTGAGTTAAACGAGCCAAGCAGTACAAGTACCATTATTTTCAATGGCAGTGAGCTCAGAGTGCCTGATGGCATTGCTAGAATTTATGCCAAAGTTTTAAGTATGGAGCCAGCAGCAACCAAGCTTCTAGGAATCAATACGGTGTTGGCTGAAAAAGCGGCATCAAAACCATGGTTTACTAAAAGAGACTCTGTTACCGAAAGAGCGTATGAGGGCCTGCAAGTTCTTATTAGTGGCAAAACTAAAGATAATGAAACAAGCCCTTCAGCAGGAAAGTCGTAATCTTATTGTCGACTCAAACGAATCGTTGCCTGCTTATAGTTGGGATCTGTGCTCCGATAGGGATTAATATCAATACCGCCGCGCCGGGTGTATCTAGCGCAGATCGTTAAGCTTTCTGGCCCACATTTTCGCATTATATCCATAAATATCCGCTCGATGCATTGCTCATGAAACTCAATATGATGGCGAAAAGAGATGATATAACGTAATAACCCTTCTCTGTCGATTTCAGGGCCTTTATAACTGATTTCTACCGTGCCCCAATCGGGTTGCCCGGTAATAAGGCAGTTTGAACGCAGTAAGTTTGAGTGTAGGCGCTGTTCGGTGATTTTCCCGCCGCTTAGTTTTAAGAAGGCAGGCTCTGTCAGATAGGTATCACAAAAAATGTCCAGACTATCGAGGCAGTCGCTTTTAAGCGTGGTGATAGTCATATCGGGGAACTCGTCTACTTCCCAAATTTCTACAGCAACTAGTATGCCAGCCGCTTGGCTTAAATCCTTTATTATCGTTTGAGTTAAGGCGGCTTTATCGACAAAGGGAGTTTGATTGAGAGAATTAAAATAAAGCTTCAGTGATTTTGACTCGATAATAGCAGGGCTTTCGCAAGGCACGGTAATTTGAGCCAGGCCCACGAGAGGTTTGCCCTTAGCATTTAGCCAAGAAAGCTCATAAGCGTTCCAGACATCAGCCCCACAAAAAGGCAATTCTTTGCCTACAGCTATTTCATCGCGTTTTCCTTGGCGTGAAATCGGGAACAATAGCTCAGGTGCATAGTGTTGCATATAAGAGGTTGATTTACCTAAGGCTGAGCTATGTAGGTTGGTCATGAACTTGTCCTTGCTTGGAAAAGAGGTATTATACGTTTTTGGCGTTTAAATATGAAGTTAGAGTTAACAAGGAAAGATGATGAATTTAAAAGGTTTTTATGATGAATATGCACTTGCAGCAGATAAAAGCAATTCGACACTAAATAAAGAGCGCAAGACTAAGCTTATCGCGTTTCAAGCTTATTGTATTAAGAAAGCCTGGGTTACATCTGAAAATCTTAAGCTTTCACCCGATGGCAGAATAATGCAGACCTCTAAAAAACTTGAGCTATTTCATTATAGGTTACTAGCATTTTATCTTCGTTCAGCCAATGAAAGTAATTGGAATAAAGAGCCTATTATAAGTATTCGCGTATATTTTGAACTTTATAAAGATGATGAGAAGATTAAAAATATTGCCCGCTATGCTTATGATTCGAAATTAACTTTTGCTTATTCTAAGTCCATGTTGGAAATGATCCTTGCTGATTATCTAAAAGCCTTGCGAGATCCTATGCGCATTCATCATAAATTTTTGCGCACAAAAAAATCACTGAAAGCGGGGAGCGTAGCCGATGGCCTTAAAAAGGAAATTGAGGCTCGAATCATTGGCAAAACTGATCCCAAGACACCTATCAATGTGGATAATAAACCTTCGCGCTCTGTAATTATGGCTCTGCATAAAACTATGGAGGATCTCGCTGAGCACTTTATCTCCAAACCCCCTGCAAAACCTTGGGAAGGCAAGGCTTTTTATTTTGAGATTGGCATTACCTTAATTGAATGGATGCCAGTGAATAATCATGGTAAGGTTTTTTTGCAAATGCAATATACAGGCACTGGTGGGATGCTGGTGCATGGAGGCAATGGCGAAAAGTTATTGCATAAGTTTCCTTATGGCAAAGAACTGGCTGATAGACTAGCAGCTATTGAAGCGAAACTAAGTATAAAATCACGCAATTTAATGGCCTTAATATTAACGAAATTTTCTGTTAGCATTGAGGGTTTTAAAGCAAAAGATTTTGAAAAGCCTATTACGGCTGCTGAAATTCATTTTTTAAATGCGTTTAGTTTTTTAATTCAAATTGCTGAGTTGGCCCGTTATCTGCCATCAGCAAAGGGGGATAGAGCTATTGAGACCAGTCCCTTATCCATGGCTTTAGCCGTTTCTAAATTTCTGAAGCGAGATGGTATTATTAGTTGGTCCGAAATCTATGGGGATTGCCCTCCCTCCATCAAGGCCGAAGCTAAAGCCTGGGGGAATTATAATAGAACCACCAGAAAATATAAGCCGGATGCTACTGCTTATGGCGGGCTGGACCCAGCCTCTGGCCACTCGATAGGGATTGATCAAAATAAAGCATTATTTGAAGCCAAGCTAAGTTTTTTGGCAGCAAAGAAACCTGGCTATTGGACTGCAGTAGCCTCAGCTGGGCATGTGCGTAGTGAGTTAGAAAGAGCATACGGAACTGGAAGTGAATCTGATTCAGATGATTCGGTTTATACTTTAGGCCATATTGATAGTGAATCACTAAAAGCTTATGGGGAGCTTGCCTGTGAAAAATTAGCTATTTGGCATGCTAGTGAGGATCGTCTGATTAAGCCTGAAGATGAGGTCTATTCTCAGTTAAGCTCCATTGCTACTGAGCTTGGATATCATGTAGAAGATGTAAAAGGCGATGGGAATTGTTTTTTACATGCGGTCGTCGATCAGCTTAATAATTTGGGCCTAAATGCAGAAGGCTGGACATCTGATACTTTAAGGCCGGCCGCCGTACATTTTGCTTTAAACAATTGGCTACTGTTTTCTGAATTTATTCCAGACCCTCATGATTTTTTTGGCAGAGTGACTGAAGATGGCGAATGGGCTGATAACGAAATTATTGCGGCAGTGGCCTATCGCCTTGGGGTTAACATTGAAATCCATAGAAATGATGGTGAAGCTGTTAAGCCAATTGCAGTGGGCGGGGCAAGCACCTTGCATCTAGGCTATATCAATCAGTGGCATTATGTTTCATTCCGACCTGGACCCAAACCAGTGATCGCCGGTACGCCGGCAGTGGCCTTGCCTGTAATGGCTAGTTTATCCTTAGCGGCTGATAGCAAAAAGAAAGTAGTGATAAGGTTACTAAAATATTCCGCTCCTAAATAGATCACTACTGTAATTTTTTGGAGATAAATGAATGCCAAATAATTTTGTAATTAAGCTTGCCCGAAAAGAAGATGTGCCCTTAATTCTACAGTTTATCAAAGAGCTAGCCGAATACGAAAAATTAGCAGATGAAGTCGTGGCAACCGAAGCTATTTTAGCCGAATCTCTATTTGGCCCCAGGCCTTATGCGGAAGCGATTATTGCTTATCTGGATAAGACGCCGGTCGGATTTGCCTTGTTTTTCCATAACTTCTCGACTTTTTTAGGGCGACCAGGCCTTTATCTTGAGGATTTATTTGTAAAGCCCGAGGCAAGAGGGCATGGCGTGGGTCAAAAATTGCTGGGCTATCTAGCGGCTCTCGCTAAAAAAAGAAATTGTGGCCGATTTGAATGGTGGGTATTGGATTGGAATGAGCCTGCTATCGAGTTTTATAAAAGAATGGGCGCCAAACCTATGGATGAGTGGACTGTATTTCGAGTAACCGAAGATAAGTTTGACCGATTGATAGCCGGTGAAAAGAAATAATACGAAGCCCTAATAGGACTTTGCAAATATAATCTTTTTAGCCGCAGGCTTGCCGGTGAAGATACAGATCCCGGCTTTGTCATCTTGTGCCAATGGAATGCAGCGCGCCGTCACTTTTAGGGGCTTAATATACTCTTCGATTTCAGGTGCGTCGATGGCATAACAGAGTGCAAAGCCGCCATGGATTTCACGTTCTTCACCGCTTGAGGCAAAGAAGGCTTTGAAATCTTCAAAATTGCTGATTTCACGAGTATGTTCTGCCCTAAATTGCTTAGCGCGACTAAAGAGGCCGTCCTGGATTTCTGTTAGGATAGCCTCGGCTTTTTCGATAAACTCATCTCGGCCTAGGCTTTGTTTATCTTTGGCAGCTAAATCGCGTCGGCCCATGAATACGCTATTATTGGCCATATCGCGAGGCCCAATTTCTAAGCGGATGGGCACGCCTTTTTTAATCCAATTCCAGGTTTTTTCACCGCCATTCATATCGCGGCTATCAATTCTTACGCGAAGCGCTTGGCCGGCATAGGTTTTGCTTAATAGCGCTTTTTGTAGCTCTTGGCAATAAGCTAAAACGGTTAAGCGATCTTCTTCGTTGCGATAGATTGGTAGTATTACAATTTGTTCCGGGGCGATGCGAGGTGGCAGTACTAGACCATTATCGTCGCTATGGGTCATAATTAAGCCGCCGATCATTCGAGTCGACATACCCCATGAAGTGGTCCATACATACTTTTGTTGGCCGTCTTGATCCAAGAATTTAATATTGGAGGATTTAGCAAAGTTCTGACCTAAGAAATGCGAGGTGCCAGCCTGTAGCGCTTTACGATCTTGCATCATCGATTCGATGGTATAGGTATTGACGGCACCTGGAAAACGCTCCGATACAGTTTTAACGCCTTTAATCACTGGAATAGCTAATATTTCTTCAGAAAAATCGGCGTACACATCGAGCATTTTTTCGGTTTCTTCAACGGCTTCTTGCTCGGTAGCATGAGCCGTATGGCCTTCTTGCCATAAAAATTCAGAGGTGCGTAAAAATAAACGCGTGCGCAATTCCCAACGCATCACATTAGCCCATTGGTTAATTAATACCGGTAAATCGCGATAAGACTGTACCCAGCGCGAATACATTTCACCGATTATGGTCTCGCTAGTCGGACGGATAACATAAGGCTCTTCTAATTCGCCATCGGGAATTAATTTGCCAGTACCATCGTCTTTTAAGCGATGATGGGTCACAACCGCACATTCTTTAGCAAAGCCTTCTACGTGCTCGGCTTCTTTTTGCATATAACTTAATGGAATAAGTAGCGGGAAATAAGCGTTTACATGGCCTGTCACTTTAAAGCGATAATCCAAGTCTTTTTGAATACCCTCCCAAATAGCATAGCCCCAAGGCTTTATAACCATACAACCGCGCACTGGCGAATTTTCAGCTAAATCAGCCGCATTAATAACTTGTTGGTACCACTCAGGGTAATCCTGAGCGCGGGTTGGGGTGATAGCGGTCTTTTCCATGATTTTACTTACGTTCTAGTGATGTTGAGCTTTATTGTACAGGAGCACAATGGTTCTGCAAGGGTCAATTTGAGGCTTTGTCCTATGAAAATATAGCGAATAACTTACAAAAAAAGGGTGAGGAAGCTTATTACGGCTTTGCTTGCATAAGGTTATTCTGACTACAGATAACTCAACAGGAAGTGAGAAACATATGAATAACACATTTGCAACATACAGAGAACGTGCATTCGCTCAGCAAGTTAATTTTTTAAATGCGGAAATGCGCAGAGATGGGTTTGAAACGACTCCAACTTTAGACGCTGTTATGGAACAAGCTGACAAAGAATATTTCTGGTTTGCTGATAATTATTTTAATGGCTCATTAAATGAATCTGAAAGAAGCCTATATTATAATGTCGCTTTCTGTAAGGCTCTAGAGGCTATGTATAGCCCTAATTTTTTAGACGGAGTGAATGCTAAATGGATGGTGCCAGAATACCAAGAGGTCTTTGATAAAATTTCAGTAGCTAGTAGGGAGCGCACTAAATTAGTCGAAGAATGCAAAAACATACATATGGCATTAACGCTTATAAGAACGGAAGCAGAAAAAATGTGCGGTCAAGGAACGGCTACAAACAGTCATGACCACAAAGAGTATGATGCTTTTATGGACGCACATACCACTGTATTGGCTGAAGTGAGTTTTTATTATAAAAGACAAGCGTTGCATATAACAAATGTAGGTCAAATGAGTGCTGCAGTGGCAAATAATGCTAAAGCAAATTGTATGCAATCGCTTAAAGAGGCCATGACCAAAGTATCAAATAGTCCAAGCTGGGAAGCGCGTTTAAGTGAAGTAGCTGTGATTGTATGTACCTTAGGTATAGCCAATATCATAAAAGGTATATATACCGGAAGCTGCTTGTTCTTCAATCAAATACATTCAGCGGCAAAATTGTCAGAAGCGGCTCAGATGGTTCAAAGAGGATAATGTAATTTTGAAGTAAAAAAACAATGCCCACATAAGGAATCTTAAGTGGGCATTGGGCCAGCCAAAAGACCGGCCAATCGATGTTGATTTATTGATACGAAGCCTTATTCTTCAATATTGCCTCTACCGCCGCCTGCTTGTTGACTCCTATTAGAGGAGCCTGAGCCGGCATGTTGGTTCCTATCGCTGCTTGAGCTTGAGGAGCCACTTGAGGAAGAACTGGCTTGTTTGCCACCACCATGAGAGCTTTGTCCGCCTTTGCGGCCCATTTCTACAAAACTATCGTGGCCTCTTGTTTGCGCGGCTTTTTGTGATGCTTCTGATTTTTTTTGAGGGTCTTTATTTAAGGCTTCAGCGCCTTTTTTCCCAGCTTCTGATCTTGACATGGTCATTTTAGATCTCCTTTGGTTAGAGTAAACTCCGGAGGTGTTTCGTGTGCACAGACCTAAATTAACATAGCCAAAAATCTCAGACAAGCCTGTTATTCATAAAATCACAGCCTTCTCTTTTTATCAATGAAGAGTTAGATCCCCGATCGGATCGAGGATAACCGCCCATCTGTCATTCCCGCGAAGGCGGGAATCTAGGTTTTTTGGATACCCTATCGAGTCGAGGATTGTATGATATCAATACTGATGAGACTCGGCATTGATCCCATCAAGGTATTTTTCTGCATCGAGCGCTGCCATACAGCCGGTTCCTGCTGAGGTTATGGCCTGGCGATAAACCTGGTCGGTCACATCGCCTGCGGCAAAAACACCAGGAACGCTGGTTTGAGTGGCATTGCCGTCGGTACCGCTATTTATTTTTAAATAGCCGCCTTTCATTTCAAGCTGGCCTTGGAAAATATCGGTATTAGGATGATGTCCAATGGCGATAAAAATTCCATGAATATCGAGATCTTTAGTCTCTGCAGTTTCAGTGTGCTTAATGCGAGCGCCTGTGACTCCCGTATTATCGCCCAGTATTTCATCTAAGGCATGGTTCCATTCGATGCTGATTTTGCCTTGTTTAACCTTATCCATTAATTTATCGATCATAATCTTTTCAGCACGGAATTTATCGCGGCGATGGATCATGGTGACATGGGCCGCAATATTGGATAGATAAATCGCCTCTTCAACGGCTGTGTTCCCGCCGCCTACTACCGCTACATTTTTGCCGCGATAGAAAAAGCCATCGCAGGTAGCGCAAGCCGATACGCCTTTACCGGCAAAGGTTTTTTCAGAAGGGATACCTAAATATTTAGCCGAGGCACCAGTGCAAATAATGAGTGCATCGCAGGTATATTCACCGGAGTCCCCTGTTAATACAAAGGGGCGCTTACTAAAATCGACTTTATTAATGTGATCGTAAATAATCTGAGTATTAAAGCGTTCAGCATGTTTTTGCATGCGATCCATCAAGGCAGGGCCTTGTAAGCCTTCCACATCTCCAGGCCAGTTATCGACATCGGTGGTGGTCATTAATTGTCCGCCAGTTTGTAGGCCAGTAATTAAAACCGGTTTAAGGTTAGCTCGTGCCGCATAAACACAGGCGGTGTAGCCAGCGGGGCCCGAACCTAAAACGACTAAACGATGATGTTGTGTACTGCTCATAATAATCCTAATGCCAATAATAGTTAGTATTAATAGTACGTGATCGGTATCGGATTGACAATCAGCATGGCTTCAATTAGTTTAGTTCCATCTTCAGGGCGGGGTGCAATTCCCCACCGGCGGTAGCCTAGTCTAACTAGGGAGCCCGCGAGCGCTCTCATTTGAGAGGTCAGCAGATCTGGTCAAGCCAGAGCCGACGGTATAGTCCGGATAAAAGAAGATGACAATCCTTCCAGGCTTTTAGCTTGGAATTTCTTTTTGTCTGCCCTGTATTAAAGGAAAGGGTATGACGCATTCACAACAGCATATGTTAGAAGCCTTAATGCTTGCAGAACTAGGCCGTAATACGGTTGCGCCTAATCCAATGGTGGGCTGCCTTATCGTTAAAGACGGTGAAATTATCGGTCGAGGCTGGCACGAAAAGCCAGGCGGTCCTCATGCCGAAGTCATGGCTTTGCTTGAAGCTGGAGACCGAGCTAAAGGTGCTAGCGTCTATGTGAATCTTGAGCCATGCTCGCATCACGGACGTACTCCACCCTGTGTGGAGGCCTTAATTAAGGCCCAAGTAGCTGAGGTGCACTTTCCCTTTATCGATCCTAATCCCAAAGTATCTGGCCAGGGTTTAGCCACATTACATGCCGCCGGAATTAAAACATTCGTGGGCGAATATGCCGCCGAGGCCCGTAAGCTTAATGAAATATTTTTACACTATATCGAACACAAAAGGCCTTTTGTTATCGCAAAATGGGCGATGTCATTAGACGGTAAGCTCGTTACAGCACCCAGCGATTCCAGGCAAATTACCGGCAGCAAAGCACAGTCTCATCTGCATGGGATTCGCCAAAGTATAAGCGCTATTTTAATCGGCGCCGAAACTGCCAGAACGGATAACCCCCAATTAACCTCACGCCTGCCGAATGCTATGGCTCAGCCAGTTAGGATAGTCTTAAATGCCTCGGCTAATTTACCCTTGGATCTCAAACTATTTTCCAATGAGCTGCCAGGCAAGACTCTGGTCGTCACATCGCCACAGGCTTCTATACTATGGTGTCAGCAATTAATAGAGCGGGGTATAGAAGTGATAAAACTCTCCGCAGATGCAGAAGGCCGGATTGAATTGATGCCCTTATTAGAAGAATTAGGCAGGCGCGAGCTATCCAGCTTATTGGTCGAAGGTGGCCCGCAAATCCTAAAAAGTTTTATGGTTCAAGGTTTAGTGAACAAGGTTTATGCCTATATGGCGCCCGTTATTATTAGCGAACTTCCCATTAAACAAAAAGTAGTCTGGGAACAAATAGAAGCCTGCGGGGATGATTATTTCTTTGCAGCCAATTTACGAAAGGAATAAGCATGTTTACCGGGATAATCGAAGAAATTGGCTTAATTGAACAGCTTATCATGACCCTAATGGGCGTTAAGCTATTTATTAAGGCTAAGCTAGTAATGAGCGATTTAAAAGTTGGCGACAGCATAGCTGTTAATGGCATCTGTTTAACCGTTACCGAAATAAATGAGCAAGGCTTTTGGGTTGAGGCTGTGGCTGAGACCATGCGTTTAACGAATCTTAAATTTCTAAAACAGGGAAGCGAGGTTAATTTAGAGCGCTCGCTAACGCCTCAAAGCAGAATGGGCGGGCATTCCGTTCAAGGCCATATCGATGGCCTGGCAGAAATTAGTAGTATTAGTCATGAAGGTGAGGCTTGGTTAGTGCGCTTTAAAACTGACCCTGCTTTGACCCACTATATGGTTAAAAAAGGCTATGTGACCATCGATGGGATGAGTATTACCTTAATCGATGTAACAGCGAATACCTTTAGCGTCACCTTTATCCCTCATACTCGCGAAGTCACTTGCGTCAAGCATTATGAAATCGGCAGCGAGGTCAATATAGAAGTTGATATTCTAGGTAAATATGTCGAAAAATTTATGCAAGCAAGGCTTAAATAATGTCAGATCAATTAATTTCAGCTATCTCCAGCGCCAAACTGCCTTTAGCTCAAGGAGAGTTTCAGATCACCGTGTATCTGGAACATGAAACAGGCCTGGAGCATGTGGCATTGCAATATGGTGATGTAGACTGCGATCAAGCTATATTGCTGCGTTTGCATTCCAGTTGTTTAACGGGCGATGTATTTGGCTCCTTGCGCTGTGATTGTGGTACGCAATTGCAAGCCGCCTTAGACCAAATCGCTAAAGAGGGCGGACTATTATTGTATATGCAACAAGAAGGCCGAGGCATTGGCCTTGCCAATAAAGTGAAGGCCTATGCCCTTCAAGATTTAGGGTTGGATACAGTAGAGGCCAATCAACATTTAGGGTTTTCGGATGATTTGCGCGATTACAAAGTCGCAGCCGAGATCCTTAAATCCATCGGAGTTAAAAAAGTTAAGCTGTTAACCAATAACCCTAAAAAAATGTCAGGCTTAAGAGAAGCCGGTATCGAAATCCAAAGTCGCGAGCCGATTATTATTAGCTCCCAAGCCCATAATTTACGTTATTTAAGCACCAAGCGCGATAAGCTCGGTCATTTACTACCAAAGGATGCCACATGAATATTATTAAAGCCGAAACAATTAATCAGGCCAAAATTGCCATTGTAGTCAGTGAATTTAATCAAGAGATTACCGGGGCCTTACTCGATGGCGCCGTTAAAAAATTACAGGAAATGGGTATTAATGACTTCAGCGTTATTAAAGTTCCGGGGGCGGTTGAAATCCCTTTTATCGCGCAAGCATTAGCAAAAACGGCTCGCTATGATGCCATTATCGCCTTAGGGGCCGTGGTTCGCGGTGAAACCAGTCATTATGATTATGTCTGTGATCAAGTCAGCCAGGGCTGTCAAAGAGTCATGCTCGATCATGGTATCCCAGTAATCTTTGGGGTGTTAACAACCGAAAATGAACAGCAGGCCTGGGATAGGTTAGGCGGCAAGCATGGGCATAAAGGCCGTGAAGCCTCCGAAGTGGCTTTAGCGATGATATCTTTGGTTAGACAATTGAGTTAGTATCGTAAGGTCTTTATAGGAGCCTACAATGCTTGGATTACTTCAGATAGCACCTTTATTCAAAAAAGATTTTGAGCGGCTTATCAACCAGGCTAAAGGCCATAAAGAATACTGGGAATATCTCAATGAAGAATGGGCTGAAATTGAATCTCTTGAGGATATTAGGCGATTCAGTCAGAATCGTATCGAAGAAGAACTGGAGTTTATACGTTTTGCTGATCCATTTATAGAAGAAATGATCGCTGCGGCTCAGCTTTATTTAAAAATTCACACACTATTTGCTGAAAAGAGGAGTAAAGAGTTTTATATCGCTTGGATCGAACATCGATTAGATGCATTAGCTACATCTCTTAGGGGTGAACAGTATAAAACTTACCTATCACTAGCCGATAATAATGATCATCCTTATATGGATTTATTAAAATTAATGTGCTTGGAAGCTAGCCATATTGCTTTAAGTATAAAACCCGAGGCTAGAATACAGCTTGAGGATCATCTTCGGCTCTGGAAGGTTTATAACCTCACAAAAAAGTATGCAGCAATTACTGAGCATTTAAGTGAGCGTCACTATAGTTTGATAGTCAAAGCAATCAAAGCGGATGCTTGTAGCCTGGCAATATTTGACAGTATCGTTAATGAGCGTAGTTTGTCAGCTAGAGCGGCCCGCACTAGCAACAGTACTTTATCGGTTGAGAGCGGTTTAGATGAGAGTGTTGATAGCGCTGCCGGCGCTTGGCCTTCGGTGTTTTGCCACGCTCACATCACAAAAAATGCTAAATTGTCGGGTGAGATTTCATGCAAGCGTTAGGATTTAGCTTATGTCGACTTGAATATGCCAGGGTACTAGAAACATCTAGAATCAGGGAGATCCCCGACGATTTAAAAAAAACCTGGGTGCTTATACAAGCGGCAGTAAAAGGACTCGAAGCAGGCATTTCTCATGAGCAATTTTGTAATTATTGCGAACGTGAGTTGACCAGTTATAAGGCGCTCCCTATTGTACACGAGCTTCTGACTATCGTGGCGGTTGTAGAATCAATCGTAGAAATGCCCGAGGTATTTGAGTATTGTTTTACAGAAATGATCAATAAAAAAAATGCTAAGCATGATGAAAGACCTTTAGCGCTTATCTGTCATGATTATTTTCCTGGCTATGCCTTTATTGAGGCAATGTTTATTGAACTCACTGAAGCGATAACCGGAGAGTATGCTGAACCCTGCACATTTAAAAAGGTTATGGATTCGCCGGTAAAGGAAAAAGGTGCTTGCTGTGACCCAAGATAATATAAAGCGCAGCTTGCTGGCCTATTTCAGCTTTCTATTGCTTTGCTGCTTTGTGCTTAGCCCTTATCGTGACACCTTCTATTATTGGGAATGGAGTCGTCACTTAGCGCTATCGTATTATGATGGCCCGCCCTTAATTGCCTATGCGATTAGAGCATTTACCTCTGTTTTTGGTACTAGCCTTTTTGCTTTGAATTTGGTGGGATTGCTTAGCGTGGCTTTAAGCAGTTTTTTTATTTACAAAATTACCGAACTGCTTGCCGATAAAAAGACTGCTTGGCTGGCCGCAGCACTCTGGTTTACCGCGCCATTTGTAAACCAAGAATTATTAGCCAGAGTGACTTACGATAATCTGTTAAATTTATTTTGGGTCAGCAGCCTATATTATCTGGTTCGCTATATCCGTTTTCAAAAGAGTTTAGACTGTTATAAGTTTGCCTGCTCTGCCGGATTAATGCTGTTATCGAAGTATACGGGTCTGGTATTGCTAATGGCCGTTTTAGTATTTTTTATCAGCCAGCCTAAGCTGCGTGGGATTTTTAAAACCAAACAATTTTATCTCGCCATTATCATTATCTTGCTAATGCTAAGCCCGATATTTATTTGGAATATTCAACACGATTGGCTATCGATAAAATATCAGATGAATATCCATCAAATGGGCGTCATCGGTTATGCTAATAATGTCATAGTGCATCAACCTGCTGCCATAAATTTTGGGCAACATATTATTAACGCGCTGCACTATCTGAAATCTTTGGTATTGAACTTTAATATTTTACTTATTATCGCCATAGTGGGGCTAGCCAAAAGTCGAATGACTCGACCTTTGGCATTAGATTGTTTAATAGGCATTGCGGTTGTTTTTATAGTTTTTTGGACCTTGGCTTCAGCCCTGGCTAATGTGGCTGCAAACTACACCATGCCATTATTTAGCCTAATTACTATTATAGCGGCTTATTATTTGGCGCAGTTTAAACGGGGTTATCTCGTTAAGCTTATTATAGGCATATTTTTATTGATCGATGTCATAGCCAGTATCTCGCATATAGAGGGCTTATCGATCAATACGCGAGAGCTCAATTATAATTTAGCTAAGCAGGCTAATATGTTGTATCTAAAAAATCCTCAGCCTATCATTACTCCACATTATGTGGCGGCCGAACAAATTGGGTTTTGGTTATCGGGGCGTCCGCAAATCTATGCCTTATCCTGTGGATTGGGGGCGAACCAATATGAATTTTGGCAACAAGATTTTATGGCAAAACTTACGCAACATCAGGTTAAGCAGGCGTTATTTTTGGATTATATGAATGAACCTTATTGTATCCAGCCTTATTTTAAACAATGCACTGAATTGCCCACCATAACCATGCAAAAGCAAGCGCCTTTTAATCATCGTGTTTCAGAGGCTAAGCTATATGTATATCGCTGTTCAAATTGATCATTTAACTCCAGCATGTACCTTTTCGAGTAGGTTAAATAATTGTGCGCGCTCGTCTGGGCTTAGCAATTTCAGTAAGCTCTCGCTGAATTCAAGGGCTGTATGAGAAATTTCAGCGCTAAGTTTTTTTGAGGTGGGCGCAGAATGTATTAGACGACTACGACGATCATTTAGATTGACTTCTCGCGTAACAAAGCCTTTAAATTCGAGCTTATCAAGCATTTTACTTAAATAACTATCATCAATACCGAGGTATGCTTTAAGCTCTGATTGGACGATGGAGCCATTATTAACCTCTAATAAGGCCAGGGTCATCCATTCATAGCGAGTTAGCCCGTGGTGCTGTAATTTTTTATCTAACAAGTGCCGTGCATCACGCTGCAAGTTATCGATGGTATACATTAAAATTCGATGCGTCATTTATTAATCGATAGCAGTTGATAGAAGAAATCATTATAAATGAAGCGCTTAAAAATAATAGGGGTAATGCTAGTAATTTGTAAAAGTTTGCTACAATTAACCTTAAATAAGTTTGATGGAAGTAATTATGCATTATGAATTTCGCGTTATCGGTAATCCTATCGCCCATAGTAAATCGCCTTTTATTCACCAGGAGTTCGCTAAGCAAGCGGGCTTGTCGGTAAATTATGAGCGAGTATTAGCATCGATTGAATTCGGGGAGTTTGAAAACCTTGTTAATGAACTTAAGATGACAGGCGTTAAGGGTTGCAATATCACCTTACCCTTTAAAGAGCAGGCTTACATAATTGCCCAAAAGCATTCGGAATCCGCTAAGCGGGCTAAGGCTGCAAATACCTTTATTTTTAATGCCGATGGCTCTATTTATGCCGATAATACCGATGGTATAGGCCTGGTTTGCGATATTCAAAATAATATTGGCTATGCCCTTGCTGATAAGCGTATCTTAATTTGTGGGGCTGGGGGTGCGGTGCGTGGTATTCTTTATTCTATCATTGAACAGCATCCACTTACCTTAAGCATTGCCAATCGCAATATGGAAAAAGCCTATAGGCTAGCAAATGAATGTGCGGATTTGATGCCGATAGAGGCCGTTAATTACCAAGATTTAGCGGGTGAAGAATTCGATGTGATTATCGATGCAACCTCGTTTGCTGATGAACCGCTACCTTTACCTACTTCATTGCTCTTATCGGCTGATAGCCTAGCTTATGATTTAAAATATATGCAAAACGCCGCCACGGACACCCTATTTATGGCATGGGCCCGGACTAAGTCTGCGGCCAAAGTGTCTGATGGGATGGGGATGTTGGTCGAGCAAGCCGCAGAAGCCTTTAAGCTATGGACAGGCTTTATGCCAAAGACTCAGCCGGTGATAGAGCTATTCAAATAAGCGTAGTATTATAAGCTAGGTTCGGCTAAAGCTGTAGCCTTAAGCTCATAATAGTGAAGGGCTGTATCCCCTTTATGGTTTTTAATGCTGGGGTCAGCGCCTTTCAAAAGCAGGTCCTCTATTAAGGCATTATTTCGCATAAGGCAGGCGTAATGTAAGGCGGTATTGCCGCTATAATCTTGTTGGTTTAGTTCAGAGGTCGAAGTGGATAAGCCTACTAATAGAAATGCGGCTTCATTATTAGCCGTCTTACTGGCTAGAATAAGGGGCGTACTGCTACTGCTAGGGAATCTATCTTTTATCCAAAGTGAGGGCCTGTCATAATCCACGGCTAAGGTAATTAAGAACACAGCCGCTGAGCAACGATTTCCTGCCAAGGCTTCCAGCAATAGACTATTCCCATGCCTAGTGCCTTGTTTTGTTCTGTTCTGAATGAGTTTAGGAAGGGCAGGGCCTCTTCGTAGCGATCATTCTTGTCGAGCAAATCAACCATACGCCTTGGTGTCGGTGCTGCGGTAGTCAGTTCCTTGCATAAGTCAGGGCGATATTATACTTCTTTTGGATTAATTAAGACCAGGGATAAGTGCTACGAAATATTTACCTAGGCGTACTAAAAAAAGCGTCAAGTTCTTTTTCAATTTTAGGATGTATTGGGCTATTCAAATATAGCGGGCGACGTTCCGGAGATTTTTCAGGCCTTATGCATTCCTTCATCTTGTATAAGGTGGCTACCAATAGCCTATCGCTTGACATTTTATTCTCGGCAATTAAGGCCGTCATAAACGCTCTAAGTTTATTGAAATCAGTACTGATTTGAAAATGAATATTGCCATCTAGAGTTTCACAAATTTCAATGCAGGTTTCATTTTTAAGTAATGAATAATGAAAGAAAGAAAAGGCTCTGGGAGCATAAAGATATTCTTTGCGAAAAATATCAGCCATTTTTTTTGCGGTTTCTGCCGGCATGTATTTCCTCGTTCAGATATATCTTAATGTTAAAGAATAGTAAATTTCGGGTATATTAACATGATATATGGATCAGAGTCTTTCTTAAAAATAGAGGCCATTTTCTTTATGGTAAAATGCAATCAAATCAGCTTTGCGATGTAATTGCAGTTTATTTTTGAGACTACTTACGTAGCTTTCAATTGTTCGGGGTGACAAGCCAAGCTTTATCGCTGAGCTTTTAGCGGAAGATCCATGGCTTAATAAGCGCAACACTTCTATTTCTCGTTGACTTAGTCTAATTTCATGACCATTTTTTGACTGAACTATGATGCTATTTTTTTCAGTCATGTTGAAATTTGTTATCAATAGCGGAGTCGGGGCGGCGTTAGTTTTGCGAATCAGGTCTTTTGCATCATTTTCAAAATTATGGATAAACCGTTGGAATAGATGAAGATTAGCAAAATATTCATTAATGACTTCAGAGTCATTTCGGCTTGTGCCAAAGCCAAATATCGACGTTACATCGCCATGCCTTTCTGTAAATTCCAAAACATTGCACATATCAAAGGCTTTATTTATCTCATAGCGCGCCGTACTAAAGTTGCTTGCTGCTAAGTAGCGTATGCCAGGTTTAATTTCTTCTTCGTTAATAGAGATCATGCTATCAAAGACAGCTTTATTGCAAGCAGGTATCATGGTAATAAAGTTAATTAAGTTGGTTTTATGGTTGATGGTAATATTAAAGAAATCATTTATATTAACCTTGTCACCGAACGGCTTATAAAATTCACGTGCTTCAGATTCGGTTTGAAAACTTATGTGTTGCTCCGTCAATGGTTTAAGTAATTTAATTGTTCTCATCGGCAATTCCTTCCGTCGAAGTGTTTAATTAAGACCTAAGGCTAGTTTTTTTAAGGCAGAATTCTATTAAGTCGACTTTCCTACGTAGATTGAGTTTATTCTTGAGGCTTTCTATGTGGGTCTCGATAGTTCGAGGGGATAAGCCTAATTTTAGGGCTGAGCTTTTAGCGGATGATCCATAGCTTAACAAAGTTAATACTTCTATTTCTCGATTGGAAAGTTTAATGGATTGGTTATTGTCTAATAGGATGATAGTACCGTTTTTATCAGTTTTATCTTCTATATTGCTCAAAAGCGGGGTGGGGGCTAAATGTGTGATGCGAAGTATGTCTTTGGCATCATGCTCAAAATTACGAATAAATTGTTGAAACAAATGGAGATTAGCTAAATATTCGTTTAGAACTTCAGGCCCTCTTCGACTAGTTCCAAAGCCAAACATAGAAGTTATATCGCCCTGTTTTTGTGTGAATTCCAAGGTGTTGTAGATATTTAAGGCTTTATTTATTTTATAACGTTCTGCACTTGAATCACTTGCGGCCAGATAGCGTATGCCAGGTTTAAGTTCATCAGCATTTAAAGGGCTACCCTTATTCACTATAATTCTATTGCCAACGGCCGTTGTCGTAATGAAATGGATAATTTTTGTTCGGTGGTTTATGCTTACATGCCAAAAATCATTGACCTTAACTCTATTGCCGAAAGGCTTATATAATTCGCGTGCTGCATATTCAGTCTGAAAGCTCACATGTTGATCGGTTAATGGTTTAAGCAATTCAATAGTATTCATTACTGATTCCCCTGCATGTTAAGGCTATTATACCCAATTGTTGCTAAAAGTAACGCTATCCGTATTTTTTACGGTATTTCCCTTCTATTTTTTACTATAAAATACTGCCGATTAAATTAAAAAAAACAGGTGGGGGTGATATGCATCAGGCCGTATTAGCAGTAAGAGCAAGAGCAAGAGCAGGGGCTGGAGCAGGGGCTGGGGTGCTAGCAAATGATACCTTGATTATCGAAGATGAGGATCTACTGGAATGCAGTGCTTTACTCGTTATAAAAGATACTTATGCGCCTATTATTAATGCTATTCAGGCTAAAGCTTTACAGTTTAGAAGTACTATCCGTGAAGACGAGCGTTTTAGTTTAGCGCAGCAAATAAATGCTGAGCTTCAGAAAATACGTCTTGGCCCTCAAGCTGAAAGGCGTGCTGAAATTATTCTACGTATTAGAGAGGCTGCTTCAAAATTAATATATAGCAAAGAGCCAGCAGCTAAAGAAGTTTTTATTAAGCAAATAGTAGATGCTGTATTTAAGTTGAAAATTGATGTCCCAATTGTTCAGCCATTCTACGTTGACCCAGAGCTGGGCTTGAATCATTTTATGGGGGATGTTCAGCGGGGAAAGGTGCGAATCAATGGCCAAACTCTCCAGCAACTATTTAATGAATACAATGCTCTGCATCCGAGTGCCAACCTTATTCTTTTCGACCACAAAACCTGTAATGCTAACAGAGATCTTGTTTGCCGTGTTATTGCTGAAAAAATAGGTAAAGAAACTTTCGACAGATTAACAGCAGCTTATGGACAAACCCTGGCGAAGTTTATATTCGATCCTATTCTTGCGGCATTTACTTCCAAGTACAACAGACTTCCCCATTTTCACGGGGATCGCTTAAATATATTTGTTCACCCTGGTGCCAGTGAGGATGAAATACGAGCCCAAGTAATCTGCCATTTTACAGAGTTTTATGATATTGAAAAAGAGAGGGTCGCACAGCTAGGTAGCACTGTTAGCGCTACATTGTTTTTACAGAAAGATGCAGGTTGGGTGCTGAAGAAAGTGGAAATAAAAGGTGACTGCTGCGAGGCATTTAGATCCATGTATCGAGGAGAGGAGCCTGAGTTGCTATGGTTCCCTAATGATATAGGCCATAAAAAATATTTGCTTAAACGATTAGTTGAAACATTTAAAGAGCTGGTATTTTCACTCAACGGGATTGAATCTTATTATGATTGTTTTGACCTACGAGTAGAGGCTGGCGAGAGTCAAAGAATCGGGCTAAACTTTTTACTAGAAGATGCAGATCTTCTTAATACTATTATAAATAGATATGAAGCTGCTTTAAAGAGTTTAAGCGCAGCACCGAAAGGTCCTGTGAATAGCCAAATGGGTAAAATTTTGGATTTTTATACTCAAATCTACCCAGCTATCGCTCGTTATGAGTGGTTGCGGTTGGTCTGTATGGGTAGGCCCATCGGTGAAATTAGAGACAGTATTAATGCGCAAATTGAGTTTATCACACTTTATTTTAGTCGCTTACACCTGATAGCTGGTAATGCCCCAGCTCTTTCGCAAGCCTTAACACGTATTGATGCTATTAATAGCATGCTTGATTCACCTGATAAGTGTGTGATTGAGTCTAAGGTGTTAAATTCTTCCCTAAAAAGCCTAGTTGAAGTTGAAGGGTCAAGGTCGAGTGTTGCAGGGTCAGCATTCAGTAGAATGTCTGCTTTTGAAATTGAGAGCATAGGCTCTTCTGCCGCCACAACGCCTCTTGTGCTTTCACATTATTACCTGCCCTCGGTGAATAGACTTAGGATTAAGCCTCCAGGTTTATATGACTTGGCTCCTGTTATAAGCTCAATCTCAGGATTAACAATGGTAGCTTTATATTTAAAGGGGGCTCATGAGCCAAGCATAGCAGATACTAATGACTATCTAATTACTACAATGCTGGCTGGCTGGATTGACTTGATTTCCCTTATGGCAGGAGTGCTACTTTTAATTAATGAAAGGCTCTCGGTTGAACATTCTGCAAGAAGAAGGAACGCTGGTTTACTGCTTGCTGCCGGGTCTTTACCAGGCGCCCTGCTTGAGCTTGTGGTTGTCATTATTTGCTGGCTTGACGGTAAAGGTTTAAGTGAATCGACGCTCCTCCCTATGTTTAATAATGATGCCTATCGCCCAGCAATTGCAGTAAGTGCTGTCATTACCTCAGCGTGCTTACTGGCAAGTATAATTTTATGTTGCAAATCAATGTGCAAGCTTGAGAGTGTACCTATTCAAGACCAAGCGTCAGCTCCGTATGTTGCATTACTGAATGACTCGGACGGGGCATATTATCAGCAAGATGAGTCCAGATCACCCTAGTAATAAGATTATATTTACGGGCGGGTTATTTTACATTTAAAAATTAGTAGGAGATAAATATGCAAGCAGGGGCAGGGGCAGGAGTTGAAGTTATAGAAGCTAAGCCGGACTTTAGCGGCCGTTACTCAAATAAGGTAGTTAAAAGCTTACTGACTTATTATTTTGAAAGAAAAAATACAGCAGGTGTCCATCTTATTATCGCTGAGTCCAAGAAAGACTCAATAGGGATTGAAGTATTTGAGCAAACACAAATAGCACTAGCCAATGGAGAAAGATTCAGAAGCAAGCTTGCTGTTGTTACCCTTATACAAGGAGAAGAGGCTGATCCCACTATGCACTGGAGTTTGTCAACATCTGACTACACGGAGTCAATCTCATCCCCTAGCATAAAATCTTATGACCCTTTTAATAAGACTATGAGCGATGATTTTAATAAGGATGCGGATTCCATTATCGTAGAGATAGTGCGTGAATATATGCAAACTGGTAGCTCACCAGATATCCATGAAATACTAACTGCAAAAGCTAGAAACATTCATTTGGTCGATTATGAAAATGCACAATTGCTTACTAATAGTTTTGATGGCAAGGAAGCGCTAGCTAGCGCTTATGCAAAATTAACTGACGTTTCTAATGCTTATGAGAAGACGGTGATTGAAGAAAAAATTAAAGCAAAATTAGCAGAGCTAAATAAAGAGGGAAGAATCCTTTGGCAAGAAGGTGGCGGGGCATCTGAGTTTAAAGAGGCTGAAGATAAAATGCCAATCCGACTAAATACAGATAGCTCAACGATTGAGCAAGCCAAGGACGTCCTGGCTCATTTAAGTCTTTATCAGCAAGATCAAGCTAAAGAATGGTATGAACTCATTGCGGAGTTTGAAAGGCCAGGCAAGTCTACAGAGAGTGCTGGTCTTATAGCGGCCCCAGTTTTAAATCCTATTCGATTTACAGAGCCTTTAACAGAAAGTCGTTTGCCAGAGCTTGCCGTCATAGCGGCTAAGGCGGGCAATACGCAGTTTTTAGAGGTTTTATTAAATGTAAAACTTGGTAGTAACTTTGCAATAACAAAACTTATTCCTGCTGAAGAAAGCAATAAGCGCTTAAAAGACAAATATCAGTTTATAAAAGATAACCTAAAGCTAATGATGGTCAGGGTAGAAGTATCTTCCCGCGTTTATTATCTTAATGAAATGCTTGATAAGGATGCAGTTATTGAAAGCAACGAAGCCCTTTTACTAAGGCTAAATAACAGCGTAGTTGAAGATGTTAACCATTTAATTAACCCATTTATTGAAGATGCTAAATCAGCGATGTTAGTACATAAAAAGGAAGGTGTCAGAAATACAGCGGAACTGCTTGAAGAAGATATAAAAGAATTCTGGCGAACAGCTGAAAATGTAATAGAAGAGGGGAGAATAGGTGCAAGTAATGTAGTTAATAATACATTGACCCCATTAGAAAATGCAAGAGAACTGCTAGACGATACTAACGCGATGTTGAAAGTCCTAGACAAGCAATTTGAAGGCCCTCCTAGACTTACAGAATCGACAGAAGAAAGTGCTTTTTTTGAGCGCCTTGGCAAGGAAAGATCTGCAAAGCAAGCTCAACTTGAGCAACTCATTACTAAATATAAAGCCAAGCCAGGACTAATCCAGGGTTATGAAGATATCCCGTTGAACGAGGCGCTCGATGATGATAGTAAGGCCCTTATCACATCAGCCTTGTTAGATATAGATTTTCAAGATGAAGAGGGTAACACTTTTTTGCATCATGCTCTTGCTAATAAACATCATGAGACTGTCAGTAAATTAGTGCGGCTTGGGGCCAGAACAGACCTCAGGTGTGTGGGTGGCGAGACAGCTCAGGAGATGGCTATAAGGCTTGGGCAATTAGAATGTATGCATTCTATTAAGCCTGAATCCCCTGATGTAAAAGCCTGTAACGATGGCATTGGAATGTGTCGTTCTTTAATCGCACAGAAGTTAAAACCAAAAATAGATTTTTTCATCATAGAAACAGATAAAATTTTAAATACACTTTTCGAAACAGATCCTAAAAATCACCTTTTGGAATACCGGCGTAGAGAAGAAGACATTCTTGCTATTAGAGATGCATTGGCTCCCATTGAAGCTATGTGCGTACTTTTTGGCGATAATATCAATGCTGAATTGCCTGTTTTTATAGATCAGTTTATTTCATTTTCCCACGACATATTGTCCAGATCCATTTCTCTTAAAGAAGAAAAACTTGTGTTAGAGAAAGAATTTGTGGCAGATGAAAGCGTAGGAATAAGACTAACGTTAAGCAGGCAACGGTTTAATTTGTATGATGCGTGGAGTAAAGAGATTGCAATCTACCGTGCCGGATCTGAATTTGATTTGTTATATAAGGCGGCGCGAAAGTTTGAATTAAAATCTGCCAATCCTGATCGAGTATTCAATGTTGCGAAAAGAAATGCGCAAACTGCCGTATGCTTAGCAATGGAGAAAGTCAGGGCCGATATCCTTAAGCCTGAAATAAGCGTACTCACTGCCAAATTAAAGGCTGAAAAATTGGAAGAAAAAAATGCCACCGTTCAAAACGCTATAATTCAAGCAGATATAGTGAGCTTAGAGAAAATGATTAAGCCGTTAAAGTCAGACATAGCCGACTTAACTAGGCAAAAAAATGACGCTGAAACTGAGGCTATGTTGCTAGAGGCTCTTATAGGGGATGTTACAGAGCTGCGCAGCAAGATAAATCATCAGGTAGCAAGATTAGCAGAGGCCGGAGTCTTTAGTGTGGTCAGGCCTGCTGAGCTTGTAAATGTCGCGCCAAACCCAATGAACTGATCAACGCGAAAAAGGACATAAAAATGAATGGAATAGAAGCAAGGGCTGTAGAGTTAGTAGCAGCGGACGCAGAAGATGTAGCGCCTATGCCAGATTTTAGCGGTCATTATTCAGAGGGTACTGTGGAATGCCTATTAAAGTATTATTCTGAGCGTAAAAATAAAGCTAAAGTACGCCTTGTCATCGCTATAGCCGATAAAGATTTTGAACAAATTGCCGAGTTTGAAAAGGAGCAGCAACTATTGGGCGCTAAGGGTGAGAAAACAATAGACAAACTGCTTGTTGTTTCAATTATTCACGGAAATGTTAGTGACCCATCGCAACGTTGGAGTTTTACATTATTAACCTATGCTAGTCCGACTTCAAAACCAACAATATATTATTTTGAGCCTGATAATAATAGCATAAGAACTATGCTTAAAAAGATTATAGGCATCAGCAATTCATCTGCAAAGGCGGGCATTAAAATTAGTGATAAAAATGATGCAGATGCAGCTATCGTCGAGATGGCTCGCCTTTATATGCAAACAGGCAAGCATTCAGTCCCAAGTAAATTCATAATTGAACAGGGTAGAAATATTCATGCTGCTGATTTTGCAAAGGCGCAAAAGTTTGCTAAGCTTTTGAACCCTGATGGGGCTGAGAGTGCTGCTAGCGGCCCTTTAGATGATGATTACATTAAAGCGGCGCCTTTGGACGAAAGCAGACTGCAAGATATGGCAGTTGCCGCTGCAAAGCTGGGAGATACAACATGGCTAGTGGTTTTGCTGGATATTATAAAGGTTGGGTCTAGCCACCCAGTAAAAAAGGTGCATAGCCATGAAGACTTAAGTCAGCATGAGGAAAATAAAAAAAGTCTAGAGAGGATAGAAATTTCCCTTGCAGTAGTAAAAGCCTATAGCAAATTTCTTACTGAGGTAGCTAGTAATAAAACGCTTACTTATGTCAATAATGATAAGCTTCAATTTGAATATGATAATTCAGCGAGAATCTATACAAATGCTATGTTTGAAAAGGCCTCTGAATTGACTAAACACACAGTAGAGGAATTTATAAAAATAATTGATAATTTAAACGAGACGGAACGCTTTTTATATCTAGACAATAAGTTGATGCCTGCAGTAAGTGCACAGCGAAAATTAGAAGATATAGTTTATAGGGGTGTGCTGTTTGAACGTGAAGTAGAAGAATTGAATGCTAAAATTGAGCACTGGAACGATAAAGATAATGCTGCTAATGCTGAAAGGAATCGTCAATATGAGCGATTAGGTCGACAACACCGAGGTATAAATCTAGATGAGAAAGAAATAAAAAACCTGATTTACAACGCATTACTGGATATTAATCGGAAATATGAGGCTGGCGATACTTTGCTGCATCTTGCCATTGCTAATAAACAGGCAGCAGCAGTCAAAGTCTTATTAGAGCTTGGCGCTCAAAAGCTTATCCTCAATGATGCCGGTAAAACAGCTGTGGACTTGGCTAGAGAGCTGGGGTTTTTGCCATGCTTAAGCATTATCGATCCTGAAGACGCTAATGTTATGGCCTTTCAAGGTGGCATGAGGGCATGTAAAGACTTTATACGGTCTTTAAAAGTGGGGATTGAAGAGCTTGAGATGGGTGAAGACGTAAGGCTTAATGAGGTTCTTAAAGCGGACCCTGCAATTCATCTTATAGAATATCAAGAAAGTGAGGCAGGTATTTCCTATTTCCGAGATGCATTGACCAGGCTAGAAGCCAGTTGCAACAATTTTAACACTTATTCTACATTTCCTGCGTTTATAAGCCTATTTAATTATTATGAACAAAGCAGTATTTCAACATTTTTAAAAATAAAAGAAGAAATAGATAGGCGTCAGCTGATTCCAGGCTATGGACCGAAAATTATGGACATACTTTATAAATTATGGGGGCAACGACTTGAGTTTCTTAAACAGTTGAGAGCTAACTTTGCTATCCTGTTTAGCTCACCTTTATTTAACAGAATGTATCAAGCAGCAGGAAGAGCCATGCCTGCTTCTAGAAAACCAAGGGAGATATTGGATGTTCACAAAATTAGAGTTATGGGAGCCGAAACCGAAGCAATTGCCAGCATTGCTGGGCAGGCGCTTATAAAGCAAAGAAATGAGATAACTAAAGAATTGCTTCTCACGAATGAAAAAAAAATGGCGGCAGATAAAACAGTTGTCAAATTAAAGCCTGAAGTTGAGCATTTAAAAAGCATGCATGAGCAGTTAAAGGGAGATAAAGCTGCATTAATCAGTCAAATAGAGGCTGCTAAGGCGAGATCCGAGGTCCTAGCGCGTGAGCTCGCTATGCTTAAAGCGCACTTTGACCTATTGCCAGGATTGCCAACATTGTCAGCTGCAACTTTCCATGAAGCACCTAGGCCGGTTGATGCTATGGTATTTGCTGGGGCAGGGGCAGGTTTTGAACTGAGGCCTGCAAAAGTCGCAGATAGGGACGTTCATCCTATATCATAGGGCCCTTATTTAAGCCGTAATACTTTTTTTAAAGAGGTATTATGGTTTTGTTTGTTTAAATTATTTTTTTATACCTAGCCAAGTCTTTTAAGCCTGCGTTAGAATGCTATATCATTCTTTCGAGGCGGATAAATGAAACCTAATAAATTCACATTGGTCGAATATTGGTATAAAGGGCATTTCCTGCTGAATTGCCTGAGACCGCTATCCTGGTTATTTATTCTTATCGCTAACCTACGGTGTAAGCTTTTGCAACAACAAGCTAGGCGAGTGAATATTAAGGTGCCCATTATCGTAGTGGGCAATTTAACGGTTGGCGGCTCCGGCAAAACCCCTTTTGTTATCTGGCTAGCGAATATGTTAAAGCAACATGGCTATAAGCCAGGCATCGTAAGCCGTGGTTATGGTGGACAAGCTTCGGAATATCCCATTTCGGTAACGGCTATTAGCTCCGCCGAAAATATCGGCGATGAGCCCTTATTGATTTACAAACAGACTCAATGCCCGGTGGTAGTAGATCCGATAAGGGTTAATGCCATGCAGTATTTATTAGCCCAGCATCGTTGCGATGTGGTGATTAGCGATGATGGCCTGCAACATTATGCCCTGCCTCGCGATATGGAAGTGGTCGTTATCGATGGGCTAAGGCGCTTTGGTAACGGCTATTGCCTGCCAGCAGGTCCTTTACGTGAGCCTGTGTCTCGTCTGAAAAAGGCGGATTATCTGGTTTGTAATGGCAACGGGCAGGGTGATGAAATATCCATGACCTTAGCACCTTCTGAGCTGATCAATGTTAAAAACCCAGCACTGCGCTATCCCTTACAAAAACTTGAACATCAAGCCTTTTTTGCGGTAGCAGGTATCGGTAATCCGCTGCGATTTTTTACTTTATTAGAACGCTTGGGTGCTAAGATTGAAACAAGAATTTTCCCTGATCATCACCTATATCAGCTAAGTGATTTGCAAGATTTATTGAATAAGTCTGTGATAATGACCGAAAAAGATGCAGTAAAATGCAAAGAATTTGCTGGTGATAACTGGTGGTATCTGCCGGTTCAAGCTAAATTACCAGAGGCCTTTGCTGAAAGGCTGCTTAAAAGACTGCGACAAATTATTACCGTAAAAGCCTATTTAGCCGAAGGAGAGCGCCATGGATAAGAAGCTGCTTGAGATTTTAGTCTGCCCGACTTGCAAAGGGCCATTAGTCTATCAAAAAATTAACAATGAACTCTGGTGCCGGGCTGAAAAATTAGCTTTCCCGATTCGTAACGATATCCCCGTTATGTTAGTGGATGAGGCCCGCCAGTTGAGTCTTGAGGAATTAGATTCATGAGTAAACGGATTATTATCCCTGCGCGATATGCCTCCTCGAGATTGCCAGGCAAGCCTTTAGTAGATATTGGCGGTAAGCCTATGATTCAGCATGTCTATGAGCTGGGTTTGCGCTGCGGTTTTGATAGCGTGGTAATTGCAACCGACGATAAGCGTATTTTTGATCTTGCCCAAAAATTAGGCGCAGAAGTCTGCATGACCGATCCCAACCATCCTACAGGTACCGATCGCTCAGCAGAGGTTGCTAGGATATTAGGGTATGCGGATGATGATATTATCGTGGGTCTACAAAGTGATGAGCCTCTAATACCCATAACCAACGTAATTCAAGTGGCTGAAAATCTCGAAAATAATCCCGATGCTAGCATGGCGACTTTATGTGAAAGAATCTGGAGTCTGCAGGAGATCATGAATCCCAATAATGTTAAGGTCGTATTTGATAGCAAGGGCTATGCCTTATATTTTAGCAGGGCGCCTATTCCCTTTGCCCGCGATAGTTTTCCAAACGAAGTCCCATCCGATGCCGAATATTTTCAGCATGTCGGTATCTATGCCTACCGCGGTGAGTTTTTAAGTCATTATAGCGAGCTTAGCCCCACTGCAATCGAACGTACCGAGGCCTTAGAGCAACTAAGAGTGCTCTGGCATGGTGGTAAAATTCATGTCGATATCGCCAAAGAGCATAATCCTCCCGGTGTAAACACCCCCGAAGATTTGGAGGTTGTTAGAAACTTATTTATTTAAATGGAGTTGACATTATGAGAGTCCTGTTAAGTTTGGGCAGTTTAGTCGATACAGATATTACTAGGACCCTAGCTGCTTTTGAAGCCATTGGCGTTTTAACCCCAGCAAATAACGCCGAATTGCTTACCGCAGTTGGCCCTATTATCAAAGACTATAAGGAGGGCCGCAGTTCTTCTGAGGTATTTCAGTCTGCTATGAAAGCCGTTATTGCAGAAAGCGTCGTTGGCTACGGTGTCATTAAACCAGTGGAGCCCAATTGGTTGCAAAACTGTTGGAACGCCATGGTGGAAGTTAAAGTGGCTCGGCTTGTTCAGATGAAAGAATTCATAGGGGAGGGGCATACTGTCTATTTATATAGTAATACCAATCCTTGGCATGTTGAAAAAATAGGTGGGCGCCCAACCTTACATGGGATTGGAATAGGCGATGCCAACATAGCAATTTCATATGAATGTCATGGCGATCCTTTTGAGCTTGTAAAAGATAAATGCAAGCGTGATGCAACGCCAGGTGAGGTATTAATCCATTTAACCGATGCTAAGCCTTACCCTACTGAATATAAGCCAGATAAAGATCAACATGACGCCTATCTTCCAATGTTAGAAGAAGGGGGCTTTAAAACTTGCCTGTGGGGCCAAGACTATACTGGTAGCTTAAGCGCTTTGATTCAAACACATATAGCACCGCGAGTAGGGTCTAGTGCTACTGCTATAGCATCGGCAATGGCGTCAGCTGCACCAGGTAAAGACGAGCATACAAGCCATCCCTAAATAGATATTCTAGATGTAAAAAAGCCCAGCATGACTGGGCTTTTTTACTTGTCATTCCCACGGGGGCGGAAATCCAGATTTAAAACTGGATTCCCGGTCAAGTCGGGAATGACGCGGTCTTATTTCTTATCCACTACAGCTACGACGGCACTTAAATTATGTGTTTGTTGAACATAATTGGAGCTTTGGGCTGTCTCTACTCTTTGCGCTGTTGCGCTGCTGTTTTTAGCCATAATCGCTTTGGCCTGCTCGGCAGTAAAAGTGGTCTGTGAAACTACTTCTTCTCTATTGAGTTTTTTAGGCGCTGGCGTTTGATTGGTGGCTACAGTTTCAGTTTGCTTAGCGCTGTTGTCGCTTAGCAAAGAGCTTCTAGCTAACACTTCTTGCACGGTAGGCCCGGCTTTAACAGGCTTATGTACCACTGGAGTTTCCACTACAGGTGCATGTACAACTGGAGCTTGCACAACAGAGGCTTGTACAACAGGCGCTGGGCTAGGCGTATGGCTAGGAGCCGCTGCATGCTCGATCACTTGACCTGAAATTTTAGGCTCATTGGATCGAGCTGGGCGATTGCCTTGGGGTCTTGGTCCTCTATTGCCTTGACGAGGATTTGTGTTGGTCCTTGGAGCTGCATCTGGACGGCGAGCTTCTGGAGCGCCTTCGGTTTTAATCGCAGGTTTTCTTCTCGCATTTGGGTTTTTATTCACAATAGCGCCAGTGCTAGCATCTACTTCATCCTTTCTTTCAGGACGGTTAGTTGGAGCTGGGCGTGGTCTGTTTTGCCCATTGCGATTATTGTTATTTCTATTGCGATTGTTTTGATTGCTTGGTCTTACCGGAGTATTAGCGGCCACTTTAGCGGTTTTGCCTGCTCCAAATAAACCTTGGATGAGTTTGCTTATGGAGCTTAGCAAAGTATTTTTGGTATGAGGTGCGGCGATAATATCGATGGTGCGAATCGCTGGTTTCTCAGGAGTGACATGTTTGCTAGTCGCGGCATGTTCTTGCTCTTGGATCGGTTTAGTTAGCAAGTAACTCGTTACCGAGCTTTCACCCAATTTAGTGTGGCGGGTGATGACATAATGCGGAGTTTCTAAAGAAGGATTCGGCAATAATATAATGCGAATTTTATATTGAGTTTCGAGGCTAGCCATTAAATGGCGTTTCTCATTTAATAAGAAGGTTGCTACCGAGATAGGCAATTGGATTTGAATTTCCAAGGTATCAGGGCGTAGAGCTTCTTCTTTAATTAAACGGGTGATGGATAACGATAAGGATTCCACTCCACGAATAGTGCCTTGACCTGTACAACGAGGGCATACATAGCTGCTGGACTCGTCTAGGGAAGGGCGAATACGTTGACGTGACATTTCTAATAAGCCGAATCGGGAAATTTTACCGATTTGAATGCGAGCACGGTCTTGTTTAACGGCTTCGGTTAATTTATTTTCAACATCGCGTTGATTGCGGGCCGAAGACATATCGATAAAGTCGATAACGATCAAGCCGCCTAAGTCGCGAAGTTTTAACTGGCGTGCAATTTCAACGGCCGCTTCTAGGTTAGTTTGTAATGCGGTCTCTTCGATATCGCCGCCTTTAGTTGCGCGGGCCGAGTTAATATCGATGGAGGTTAAGGCTTCTGTATAATCGATAACGATAGAGCCGCCTAATGGCAAGGTGATTTCGCGTTGGTAGGCAGTTTCGATTTGGCTTTCGATAGCGTAATGGCTAAATAGGCTAATCTCTTTATCGTAAAATTTCATGCGGTCTAAGAAATCAGGGCGCAGGCGTTTTACATATTCCATTACACGGTTATAGGTTTCTTTGTCGTCAACGATAATTTCATCGATATCCTGGCGAAGATAATCGCGGACCGAGCGTAAAATAACATCGCTTTCTTGGTAGATTAAGAAGGGAGCGGCTTGTTTTTCAGCTTCTAGATTAACGGTATCCCAGAGTTTTAATAGGGCGTCTAAGTCCCATTGTAATTCTTCTGCGGTGCGTCCTAGGCCTGCGGTACGAGCGATAACACCCATGCTGTCAGGTAGGACTAAATTGCTCATGGCCGTTTTAAGTTGTTGACGATCATCGCCTTCGATGCGACGGGATACGCCACCGGCTTTTTGGTTATTCGGCATTAATACTAAATAACAGCCTGCTAAGGTGATATAGGTAGTGATAGCCGCGCCTTTATTGCCGCGCTCTTCCTTATCGATTTGGATAATAATTTCTTGGCCTTCTTTTAAGGCGGAACGAATATCGGCATTGCTTTCGATCGGTTTGCTTAGATATTCTTGGGCGATTTCTTTAATCGGCAAGAAGCCGTGTCTATCAGCGCCATAATCCACGAACACGGCATTTAAGCTAGGTTCGATTCTGGAAATTCTGGCTTTATAGATATTGGCTTTCTTTTGAAGTCTATGGCTGGATTGGATATCCAGGTCAAACAACTTGTGATCATCGACGATGGCCACTCGGATTTCTTCAACCTGAGTCGCGTTTATAAGCATTCTTCTTTTTGATAACATAATTTTAATCTTCCACTTGTTGGGCGCAAACAGCTAATAAAGCTGGTTTTGCCTTGGCAGTTTCAGATAGTAATAACAATGGCTAGGACGTAAGGGTCGCCAATTTAGTAGGATGTCTAATCGATCATTTGGAGCTAAATCATTATCCGCTTTACTCATTATGCCGGGCTATTTACCCGGTGAGTTAATGCGTTACCATACTAATTAGTTTGCTATCATTGCATTACTTCAATTCACTGCTAAGGGCCGAGCAATTAGCTGCAGCGCTCATTTAATTCGTTTGTGTGTTTCATTCTTGCGTATGGTCTAGAAGCGAATATTGGCCCTTAGGCTCGTGTGCTTTTTACTCACCGCGATAGCATAATATCAGGGAGCTTGGCCAATAGCAATTTTAAGAGCGGCAAAATTGTATGAAAAGCAGCCAGGGTAATTAAATGCGTTGCCTTTCAGCAATTAGAAGCAATAATGTCATGTACGTATAGAGTATTTAAGGAAGATATTATGGCGATGGGTATGACTTGCGAAACGGTATTTACAAGTGATAATGTACATAATCTAATCGCAACCCTTGCCGCGAGAAAGGATAGGATTCCAAAGTCTTTGCATCATTATATCGATCATTTTATCCAAGATTTACAATTTTTAGCCTATAAGTTTAATTCTATTTCCATGAGTAAATCATTATTGGAGGGCTGGGCTAGCGTTATTTATGGTCGATTTAACTTTTTCTTCACCTCTCTGCCTATAAATGAAGCCGAAGTCATGTATTCTGTTTATGAAAGTGCTCAGGATGATGCATTAAAATTTTTAAGTTCGCATTTATCTAAGGGTTTTGTAAACATTTATTATTCACAGAAAAAATGTACAGCCACTTTTGCAGAGAGTCAGTCTGTAGACAAAACTGACTTTCCGTTTATGGGTAAATCTTTGATTGAGGTAGCAACAGATTTAAATGCAAATCCCTGGATGATTGACTTAATTGTAGTGCGAGTAGCTTATGTGCATTTCACTAACCAGTCATTGTGGGTGGCGCTCAATAACAGGGGGTTGGCAATGATTAATCTCGCTGGAATGCATCCATTAAGATTGCGGCCGGATGTGCCTACCGTAGACGAGTTTAATCGCTTGAAAGAAGTGTTAGAGCCCTTGAATCTGGCTAGTGGGGATGCAATAGAGGCTGATACCTTTAGTCATTTTAATGAGATTAATCAATATAATCTTCAAGCACCTTTTATGGCCATTACTGGGCTATATTGTGGAGCCTCAATGTTTACAGTATTGCATTACACGAGAGAGAGAGGTTCTTATTTGAAAGAGAACAATCTATCAGCAAATTCGATTCTGCATATTTCAGATCCAAGTCTGCCCCCGACAGATAGGGTTGATATTATAGATGGCAACATTATAACGCCAGTTGCCGGAGTGCCCGATCCAAGCTTTAATTCCACGCAGGACTTTGGGCGTCATTTAGAAAAGGCTATGCAAAACAATCAAGTAATGCCCGCCCTTAGCAGAGACTAGTCACCAATGGCTTGGTCTAGAAATTAATCAAACTGGGTCATTAAATCCACATGGTCTGAAAAGACACCATCCACACCCCAGGCAAATAAGGCTTTAGCCCTGGCTGGCTTATTGACGGTAAAGGTAAGGATTTGTTCCGAAAAATTAAGGGTTCGGACTCGATCTTTGGTCAAAATATCCTGGTTTACATTTAAGGATACGCAATTAAGTTTTTTATACTCGGCTTTAATCTCAGCTATATGCTTAATAAAATGTGGCCATCGAGTGATTTCAAGCAACATGCCTAAGGGGCATTTAGGCAAATTAGCCCTAACAATCTCTAAGGCCTCAAAGGAAAAGCTTGAAACTAGGAGCTTAATCGGTAAATTGGCAGGCAACTTTTTTAAAAATTCGCAGACTTTAGCTGCCAGCCTGGCGTCGTATTCAGGCTCACCACAGGATTTAATTTCGATATTGGCATTGAGCTTAAGCTCAATTAAACATTCCATAGTCTCGGTTAAGCTAGGGATGCGCTCACCGGCAAATTTAGCATCAAACCAAGCGCCGGCATCGAGTTTTTTAAGTTCATCCAGGGTTAGTTCACGGGCGAGGCCTTTAACATGAGTGGTGCGTCGTAAATCATCGTCATGAAATACAAATAATTGATCGTCGGCACTTAACTGCACGTCAAACTCGATCCAGGTAGCACCTTTTTGTTTGGCGATTTTGAATGCAGCTATTGTGTTTTCAGGGGCGAATGTTTTAGCGCCGCGATGGGCGATAACAGGGGATGCACGTAGGGATTTTTTCACGCTTAGGCTCCGGGCTTTAGGCTAAATTCTTGTAATATTTGTTTGATTATTTTAATTCTGGACTTGGCATCTTTAAAATCGCCTTTAAAGCTAAACTTGCTGGGACCATTTAATTGATAGCGATCTGCATTCTTTTGTACCATTCTAATAATCGTCATCGGGTCGATAGTGGGCATTTCGGTAAATTCAAATTTACCACCCATTGCATGGGCTTCGATTTTCTTAATGCCTAAGGCTTGGCCTTGTAGTCTAATTTCGGCACAGGCGATAAGGTCTTTGGCAGGCTCTGGCAATAATCCGAAGCGATCGATCATCTCCACCTGGATATCTTGTAAGGCCAGTTCATCGGTAGCGCTATTGATGCGTTTATAGAAAGTGAGTCGTTTATGTACATCTGGCACGAAATCTTCAGGAATAAGTGCGCTAATGCGTAGATCCACCTCGGTATTAGTATTTTTAACGATCTCGGCGATGCTGGACATTTTCCCGGATTTCATCGATTTAACGGTGCGATCCAACAATTCCATATACAGGCCAATTCCTATATCGTTAATATTACCGCTTTGGCCTTCACCTAATAATTCTCCCGCGCCGCGAATCTCAAGGTCATGACTGGCCAGGCTAAATCCAGCGCCTAGCTCATCGATGGCTTCGATAGCCTCAAGACGTTTCTGGGCATCTTTATTTAAGGTTTTAATAGGTGGGGCCAGTAAATAAGCATAGGCCTGGTGATGCGAGCGGCCCACCCTGCCTCGCAATTGATGCAATTGGGCTAGGCCGAATTTATCCGCGCGTTCGATAATGATGGTATTGGCATTAGGCACATCGATCCCGGTCTCGATAATCGTTGTGCAGACCAAAACTTGGAAACGATTATGATAAAAATCCACCATAACTTGTTCCAGCTCGCGTTCGCGCATCTGGCCGTGACCTAAGGCAATTTTAACTCCCGGCATAGCGGCCTGCAAATTATCGACGGTATGTTGAATGGTCTCGACGTTATTATGCAGATAGTAAACCTGGCCGCCGCGTAAAATTTCTCGCAGTATGGCCTCTTTAATCAATTGTGTATTGATTTCTTTTACAAAGGTTTTGACCGATAAGCGTCTGGCAGGCGGGGTGGCGATAATCGATAGATCGCGAATATCGGCTAAGGCCATATTTAAGGTTCGCGGAATAGGGGTGGCGGTCATAGCTAAAATATCGACATTAGCGCGTAGGGATTTTAATTTTTCTTTATGGCGTACCCCGAAGCGATGTTCCTCATCGATAACCAATAGGCCTAAATTTTTAAATTGAATGTCGGAATTAAGCAGGCGATGGGTGCCGATGACGATATCGAGGGTGCCGGCTTTTAATTGATCGATGGTTTTAGTCTGTTCGGCCTTAGAGCGAAAACGCGACATGCTATCGACTTTTATGGCCCATTTGGCAAATCGAGCGCTAAAGTTTTCATAATGCTGTTCGGCAAGTAGGGTGGTCGGCACTAAAATGGCGACTTGCATGCCATTTTGCACGGCCAGATAGGCCGCCCGCATAGCGACTTCGGTCTTACCAAAGCCCACGTCACCACATAATAGGCGGTCCATCGGTTTTGGCGATACCATGTCGTGTAATATGGCTTTAATAGCGCTGGCTTGATCAGGCGTTTCCTCAAAGGGAAAACCATCGACAAAGCTTTGATAGTTTTCATCGGGAGGCTGGCAGGCAAAGCCCTTTTGCGCGGAGCGAGTAGCATAAATTTCTAATAATTCCGCGGCCACATCGTGAATGCGTTTCGCGGCCTTATCTAAGGATTTAGCCCATTTATCGCTGCCGAGTTTATTTAAATTGGCCTCGGTATTTTCCGAATAGCGGTAATGGCGGATTAAATGTAGAGAGCTTATCGGTACGTACAGTCTATCGCTATTGGCATAGGCTAGACTTAAAAATTCCCCGCTATAACCGCCTAAATCCAAGGTAATTAATCCCTCGTAGCGGCCAATACCATGCTCGATATGCACCACAGGATCGCCGATATTAAGCTCGGATAAATCGCGAATGGCGATGCCCGATTCATCTTCGGCCTTAGCGCTCTGGCGCCGTCTAGGCTGAGCGACTCTTTGGGTAAATAATTGGTTTTCGGTTAAAACGCATAGGCTTAAATCGGCTTCAATAAAACCGTCTTGCAGGGGCGAGACTATTAGCGCGGTTCGAATAGTGGATTCTAAAAACTCTTGCCAAGTTTCGACTCGAATAGGCTTAAGCCCAATACGATGTAAATGTTCTAATAAAATTTCGCGACGTCCGGCACTATCCGCACAAAATAAGCTGCGATAGGGCGTATCCTGCATAAAGGCCTCTAATTTAGCGAGAGGTTTATTTAATTCGGCGCTGATAGCGATATCAGGTAGGGGGCTTACTTTAAAATTGAATCGGCCTGGCCCGGTTTTAGCCAAAGGCATAGAGTTTACAAAAACCTGAGGAAAGGCTTTGCAAAGTTCAAACCAACGGGTGGGTTCGGTAAAGACCTGATTGGGAGCAAGCAAGGGCAGCTCAGGATCATAGCGGTATTGCTCGTAGCGGTCTTTAATATCTCGCCACATCTGTTCAGCCTCATGCATCGTATTATCGATGTGGACGATCGCACTTTGCTTAGGCAGATAATCCAATAGCTTGCTGGTGCGTTCAAAAAATAAAGGTAGATAATATTCTATGCCGGGCGCGCTTTTTTGCTTACTAACGGCATATAAAATAGGGGATTGCGTGCTGCGTGGGAAATGTTCTTGCCAGGCTAAGGCGAAATGATCGATTGCCGCTGGAGTCAAAGGATACTCGCGAGCCGGTAAAAGATGGATGGCCTCAACTTTATGGCTTGAGCGCTGCGTTTCCGGATCGAATAGGCGAATGGAGTCGACCTCATTATCCATCAAATCGATTCGATAAGGACTGTCTGCCCCCATAGGAAAAACATCGAATATCGCACCGCGTACGGCAAATTCACCGCGGGACATAACCTGGCTAACGCAATTATAACCGGCTTGTTCCAGGCGTGTTCTATAGGGTTCAATATTAAAAATATCGCCTAATTTCAATACCAGGCTGTGTGCATGAATATAGGTCACAGGTGGCAGTGGCGCTAAAAGGGTGCGAATATTGGATAGTATTATGCCTTTTTTCATCATAGGCAGACGGTTCAACAGGCTTAAGCGACTGGATACGATATCTTGATGCGGCGAAAACCGGTCATAGGGCAGGGTTTCCCAATCTGGGAAAATCAGAATATTGTCATCATTCCCTTGGAAAAAGGCGATATCAATAGCCAATTGCTCAGCGATATGAGTGCTTGGCGTTATAACCAGTATTAGGCCGTTACTCTCGGCAGCAGCCTTCGCAAGCTGTAAAGCTAGACGGCTTCCGGAGAGATTGCCATAGTAATATTTATCTTCAGATTGAGGTAATTGCAAGGAATGCATAGTCGTCGCTACATTAAAAACAGTGACTATTAAAGCATTTTTTTACTTGACCCGCCAGTGTAAGTGGTTAATATGCCCTAAACAACATCGTCATCCTGCGTGCATAACATTGGTCAGGATCCAGGGAGTTAAATGTGAAAAAAATATCTAAAAGCGGAAAACTACTACGTAATTACGGCTTAAGCCTATTACAAATTTTTGTAGTAATTATTATAATCGGCGCGCTTATCACAGCCGCACATTGGTATTTATAATCAGTACGTCCGAATAGCCTTAGCATATAATACAAATCCATCCAAAGGCCCAGTTTCATAAGTTCGGCCTAACATGGTTATCACTACCGCATTCGCCCCAACAGTAGACGCTAATTGCCTAGCCAGTTTAACTGTAGAGTTTTGATTGCTAATATCAGCCGCGTTAGTGATGGAATCGAAGTGCTTAGTAATACGAATCGTCCCTAAGGTCACCGCGCGAGCAGGCATGGTTTGATAGAGTTGAATGGAGTTAGGATCAGTTTGGCTATAAGCTTTAGCGCCAGTGGGCAATAAAATTCCATGTGCAGACTGATCTGCCGAAGGACTGATAATATAAAAGAGAGCGGTCAGCAGCAAAATAATGAAGCCATAAAGTAGATTTTGTTTATTGTCGCTATTCATCGAATTGCCTATAAGATTAAAACCATTGGCGCAGTATAGTGCAACTCCATCCCAACATTCCATTAAATTTCTTCTATAATACTAAATCGAATAGTAAAAGCCGTTTTCAAACAAGGAAATTAAATGAGCCGTAACCAAGAGCCGGACACTGATAAAGAAGATATCGATCCAGATGAAGATAGCGAATCCATGGATGAGCTGCTGGATATGTTCGTCGAAGATGAGTCGGCTGATAGCGATGATGCTGAGAAAGAAGAAAAGGCCGCTAAGAAATCTGAGCGCTTCGAGCCCGGCGAATCCGATTATGACGCCACGACTCTTTATTTAAAAGAAATCGGCTACGTGCCTTTATTTACCCGCAAAGAAGAATTATATTTTTCTCGCTTAGCCGCCAAAGGCGATGAAGATGCAAAATCCAGAATGGTGCAAAGTAATCTTCGCTTAGTCGTTAAAATTGCTAAACGCTATATTAACCGCGGTTTACCACTATTAGATTTAGTAAACGAAGGTAATTTAGGCCTAATGCATGCCTTGGATAAATTCGATCCCGAGCGCGGCTTCCGCTTTTCAACCTATTCGAGCTGGTGGATTAAACAAAATATCGAACGCGCTTTATTAAACCAAACCCATACCATTCGCGTACCGGTTTATGTATTAAAAGAATTAAACTTTTATCTACGCGCCGCCAGAAAGCTCGCTCAATCCTTAGACCATGAGCCCAGCCCCGAAGAATTAGCGGAATATTTGGATCGCCCGGTTAAAGAAATTAAAAAAATTCTCTCAGCCAAGACCGCCGTGGATTCTATTGATGCCTTATTCGACGAATCTTCCCGTCCTATTGCTGAAACAGTTTCAGATGAGACCGGCACTCTAGACCAAAAATTCGCCAATACCGACTTATACAAAAACTTACACGACTGGATTCGCAAGCTCGATGACCGCGAGCAGCAAGTTTTATCCATGCGTTACGGCCTAGGAAGTTACGAGCCTATGACTCTGGAAGAAGCCAGCCAAGCTTTGGAATTAACCCGAGAAAGAGTGCGCCAAATTCAGTTCGAAGGCCTGAAAAAGCTTAAAAAGATCATGGGTAATAATACCCTGACTCGCGAGATGCTATTGTCAGATTGGCAGCCATAGTCGTTATCCTGCGTAGGGTCGTCATCAACTATGTTGTCATCCCCGACTTGATCGGAGATCCAATCTTTAACCCTTCTTTTTACTCTGACAAAACTTCTCAGAAGTATCAATAATTACATTCCCACTTAAAAACTCCTTGCCCAATAACATCCGATAATTGAGCAGAGAGCGATTAGTTAGTGTCAATTGCGTTAAGTATTCCCTTTCACCCAAAATCAGGCGGGTGATAATGACAAAGCGCTTTTCATGCTGACCATTCGAGCTTCTTATTATTCGATGATCAACCACGGGCGCGGTGCATAAAATGCTAAACGTATTATTAAAGCGAATAGGGTTCACTTCAAACTGGATATGAGGCTGGCCACGGTCGGTAAAGGGCTTGATATTAATGGCATGCATAGCCGAAGTATCAGCGCCTGTATCAACCTTAGCAATAATTTTCCGAATATTGAGATCGGGTAGGCCGCATTGTTCTTTCCAGCCAATGATAAGTTTATCAGAATGAATCAGCATGCTTATCCCTGATAATTGCCAGTCTTACTGATAGGTTTAGCATGTTTTTCAAGATAGGCAATAATATCTGATGCCACATCTTTCTGTGTGGCACTTTCTATGCCTTCCAATCCTGGCGAGGAATTAACCTCCATAACCAATGGACCTCTATCCGAACGAAGCATATCTACACCAGCCATATGCAGGCCCATTACCTTGGCCGCTTTAACAGCCATTAGGCGCTCTTTTTTGCTAATGCTAACCAGCTCAGATTTGCCGCCGCGATGTAAATTGGATCGAAATTCACCAGGTTCAGCCTGACGTTTCATAGCCGCCACGACTTTATCGCCTACTACAAAGCAGCGTATATCAGCGCCGCCGGCTTCTTTAATATATTCCTGAACCAAGATATTGGCTTTTAAGCCATAAAAAGCCTCGATAACACTTTCAGCCGCTTTATTGGTCTCAGCCAATACCACGCCAATCCCTTGGGTGCCTTCGAGTAGTTTAATCACCAGAGGCGCACCACCTACTAGTTTAACAAGGCCGCGCACATCATTCGTAAAGTTAGCAAAGCTACTTACCGGCATATCGATGCCTTTGCGAGCCATTAGTTGCAGGGCGCGCAATTTATCCCGAGAGCGGGTAATAGCGATCGAGGAGTTAATACTAAATACGCCCATTAATTCAAATTGTCTAACGATAGCGGTACCATAAAAAGTTGCTGAGGTGCCTATCCTGGGGATAATTGCATCATATTTAGGCAGTTTTTGGCCTTTATAATAGATGTTTGGCTCGATGGATGTGATATTCATATAGCAGAGCAGAGTATCGATAACATCGACCTCATGGCCACGTTTTTTGGCGGCTTCTACTAAGCGTGTTGTGGAATAGCATAGCGGGGCGCGTGATAAAATCGCTAATCGCATAATAATGATGTCCTTATTATTAAACCTGTAAGCTCATTTATAAAGGGATGAAGGGTGGCTTGCAAGGAATTTATTTGAAAGGTGTAATAATTGAGGTAAATTACCCGCAAGCTACTGTTGACCCGCCATGGATTGCTTAACAATTGTCGCACAATTTATGTCATGGGCTGAATGTGAAATAATTTTATATCTCATGTTGAGCGAAATTTAATCCTAAAGTCCCTATTTTACGGCATTAAATTCATTATAATTGCTTGAAATAAAATAAGGCTATTTTTTAGCGCGCCAGCTTGAGAAGATCTTTTGTGGAATTGCTAGACAACCAGTGGATCAACTATGACAAAAAAAGATAATTTCCCAACCCATATAGACCTTATGTGGCCTACACTTCAGGCTGTAAAAATGCTGGGAGGCTCAGGAAGTATTGAGGAAATCTTTGATAAGGTCGTGGAAATTCAGCAATATCCTGAGTCTATACAAAACATACCTGCCGCCTCAGGCAATAATACTCAGCTCGAATATAGGGCAGGATGGGCAAGGTCCTATTTAAAGAAAGCGGGTGCATTAGAAAATAGTTCAAGAGGCGTTTGGGCTATCACTAAATTTGGTGAAACCATTCAAGAAAGTGATGTTAAAGGTCTTAACAAAAAAGTCAGAGATTCATATCCCGAAAATAAGGAAGTAGTTTTTTCTAAGCCAAATCAAATTTCTGAACAAGAAGTAATTTCATGGAAAGATGAACTGCTTTCAGAGTTACAACAAATTGAACCAAGTGATTTTGAAAAACTTTGCCAGCGATTGCTCAGAGAATCAGGCTTTATTAAGGTTGAGGTAACTGGTAAATCACATGATGGCGGAATAGATGGAGTAGGTGTGCTTCGAGTTAATCTATTATCCTTTCAGGTTATATTTCAGTGTAAGCGATATAAGGGAAGCGTTGGCTCATCTGCTGTCAGGGATTTTAGGGGTGCTATGGTGGGGCGCTCCGATAAAGGACTGATTATTACAACAGGTTCGTTCACCTCAGAGGCACGAAAGGAAGCCACAAGAGACGGTGCTCCTACCATTGATTTAATAGATGGTTCTGAATTATGTGAGTTCATGAAAAATCTAAAAATGGGTGTTGAGGTTAATACTATAGAGGTTGTCAAAGTAGATAAGAACTGGTTTGAAAAATTATAACGCTTTGGGCTCTTGAAATAAAATATGACTAATTTTTAGTTTACTGATTTAAGGGGATGAGTTGTGGAAGCAGGAGCACTGGTTGTAGATGAACTTAAAGATGAAGCTTCTAACATAAATTGGGCGAATGCTGATAATAAAGAATTTTATGAGAATTTTAGTTTTAAGGACTATCAGAAATATTTGACTTTAGCTGGCCTTGCAAGTAGCCCGGATGTAATTTTAATTAAAGACCTCATTCTTTCTGCAAAATCCATATTGGATGTGGGGCCTGGATATGGAAGAGTAATTGAATTTGCAAAAAATCTTGGCTATCAGAAACAGATTACCGCCGTCGAATTTAGTGACGCGCTGGTTACAAATCTTCAGAAAAAATTTGTTGATGATAAGATTATTCATGGAGACTTTTTAAAATTTGCAACCGACAATAAATTTGATCTTATACTTATGATGTGGACCACATTATCAGTATTTAATCCTTTTGATGAACAGCAAGCCTGTTTTTACCAATGTGCAAAAATGCTAAGTGATGATGGATACTGCGTAATTGACATGTTACTTAGTAATTCTGCAGAAGAAGCGATCACTAATAAAGCTTCTCAATATTATGTGACTCACGCTGGAAATAACACCACGCATTATGCATATGGCCAAAGTATATTAGAAATCATGGATTATGTTGCTAAAGCTGGTTTGGCAATTAGACAAATTAAAGAATACAAAGCGGCTACTGCTAAAAGATGCTTAGTAATCTTAAGCTTGCAGGGATAAATTATGGAGCATATGCAAATTTCTTTAGATGAAGTCGAAAATGATTTTCAGCCTTGGGGTAATCTTGATAATAGGGAATTCTATGAAAAAATTTCATTACATGGCTTTCTAGAACTGCTCAGTTTGTCCGGACTAACAAAGAATCAAGACGTTGTTTTAATTTCGGATCACATCAAAAATGCCAATTCTATTTTAGACATTGGAGGTGGTTTTGGACGAATTATTAATGCTTGTCAGCAGCTTGGCTATAAGAATGATCTAGCCACAATTGAATACACTAATCACTATGCGGAATTCCTTAAGAATAATTTTAAAGATTGCCAGATTGTTGAGGATGATTTCTTAACATATCCATTTAACAGGAAGTTCGACCTTCTTCTGATGATGTGGACTACCATTTCAATTTTCAGTCCAATTGAGCAAAAGCTCTGCTTTAAAAAATGTGCAAAACTTCTTAATGCTGGTGGCTACTGTGTCATCGACCTTTTGATCTCGAATGCCTGCGATGAAGCCAAAGCTAATAAATCCAAAGAATACTGCTTTACTGACCAGGATACGGGCGTTGAGCACCACGGGTATGTACCGACCACTTTTGAAATTATCCAAGCCGCGGCACGGGCAAAACTAGCCGTGCGTGAAATACGCGAATATATTGCAGGTACAGCTGCCCGTTGTTTAGTTGTTTTTGGTTTCAAAATTTCATTAAACTGATGCTTATTCATATCTAAATAAGTAGGTGCGTCCTTAAGCCTAATTAGCCTTGTCGCCATTTTATGGCCCTTTGGTTTAAGTAAAAACGCCTTATCTTTACAATTCTATCGTGGCAATTTTTTGTATGAAAAGTAAATTTTTTATGGGCAATTATATTTAGGAAGTCAATAATGATTAAAAAAAGAACAAACAACAGATCATTTTAATTAAAGTGGAGAGATTAATGGATTATTTTTTAAATCGTAAAACCCAGCTTTTAATGTGGGAAATTGGATGTATAAACCAAGCGAAATTAAAGAAACTTCCAACAGTAACCGGATAAACTAATGAAAGAAGACTATTAGTTTTCGCTATAAATACGATAAAGGCAATTACATACCAAAATACAAATACAAGCCTATCATTATTTGATTGTTCAGAAATTAAATCTGACCAAGTTCTGCCAATAATTGGATTTTTGGAAGTTGAAGGATCATTAAAACTTGGTAAAGATGAGCCGGTATCGATTTTACGTTCGGTGCCATCAAAAAGATTTACATTCCCATCAAGAGATAACTCTCCTAAAACATCACTAGTGCTAATTGTGGAGTCATCATTCGTTCGAACAACAGATGCGTTCATTTTATCGCTATTTATATTGATATTGTGCGTATTTGAAGAAATGTCAGCAACATCGAGAGAATCATATGTCTCTTCAGTTTTTGTGGTAGTTGTAATTTTTTTATAAATGGGCATGAGTACTAAGCACCAATTGCTTTTAGTATAACTTCAAGCCTTATCCACGTTAAATTCATGGCTTTTTTTAATAGATCTTCAACATTTTCATGTACAATTTCGCCTTCCTGATAATAGTCAGTATCAATAAATATTCCTGCCTTGGTGAAATCTTCAGATTTGCAGCTGAAATACTGAGATCCTTCATTTTCTTTTAGCGGCCCAAGTACAACCCTTGTTGAAAAGTTTTTTTCCTTGAAATCTAGTACAACCTGTATATCTGTTGGGTTTCCACCAACTACGCTAGCTAGTTTTTCATTGAATAACTGTTTTTTCATTAGCTCATGAATTTCATGGAAGCTAAGCTCGCTTGGTATGTAACATTTTGTTCGCACCCCCAATCTTTGAATCTTTGGGACGGAATAAGTTTTTTGTTTAAGCACTTTTTTCCAAAAGGAAATTGCTTGATCTTGAAAGTAATTAGTTGTTGCTGGATTATGAATTATAAATACCACATTTTTAAAACTTATGACGGCTCCTTTACTTTTTATCCCTTTGTCAGTATCAAAAAATGAAATTGAATTCTCTTGGACTCTCCAGTGTGGAAATAGACCCTGCTCTTTAATGTAATCAGCTATAAAGCCTTTTTTATCTATGAAAATTCCTAATGGGGCATGCCTTAGCTCAAGGGTGTGCTCCGTTATAAAAATTCTTTTTTCCTGGTTTTTTGGCATAAATTTTTACCGTCAGCTGTAAATGGCAATGATATTTAGCCAAGAAGTTTATCCCTATTCAAGGTGTTAATCAAACAGAAGTAGCTAGTATCAGCGGAAGGTTATAAAGATGACTTTTATATCAGGGGCGTAAAATGGATTGCGTTGTATACAACTCGTGACTGACTATATATGAAGTTTTTCATTGTATATGGAGTGTAAAGTTAAGTGGCAAGGAGCAAAAAGTAGCACTCAACGAAATCAAGACTTAAGAGCTAGCAGACGAAGGATGGGTTTTCGGGAATTTCGGGGCTGGGCTATTAAAGAAGATGAGCCTATTGCTAAAAAAATCATGAATGCTTTTGAGCGAGCAGCCCAGATTCCATTGCCGAGCGATTTAATTTTTACTGATTATTATTTGATGAAAGATTGGATGCGCAGAACGGTTAATAAATATTTCAAAGCTTCCTTGATGAATTAAAGTGATGTGGTTTAGATTAACCTATCGAATTTCTTCTAAATCTTATTTTGCAGATGGGCTCCAGCTTAAGTTGCGTGCAACGCACTATATTTTGTGTCCTTAGTTACTTAATCATTTGATTGCTACGTCTTTTGAATAAAGAGGTTGCTATATTTGATGGCAGGTTGTCATAAGTGGGAGTTAAAAAGGATTAAGGAAAGGAGCTTTTTCGATAAAATCGAAATGGTTTCGAAGGGTGGGTATTGTACTAAATTGATTTTATAGAATGAGAATAGTGTCTGTGAATCGAGTATAGTTTAAGTTTTATTGCCCCATCCTTGGGGCAATATGCTAATGTATTTCTTACTTAGATAGGAAAGTTTTTCATGATTTTGCCCCCAGGTTTGATTAAAAAAAAAATCCAATACATCCGCACGTTTTTCTATATACTAATCCTAAGTTGAAAATTGTCAATCTGGGGCGAGCAAATGGTTATTGAACAAGATAATACAGTTGATGAAAGCTTGACCTGGGGAAACAATGATAATGCTTCATATTTTGAGAAAGTCCCTTACATGGTTTTGAGTCAATACACTGTTAAGGGCGGTATAGACAAGGGTTGTGATATTGATCTTGTTTTTCCCTATATCAAAAACACTTCATCTTTAATTGAAGCTGGAGCTGGTTATGGCAGGGTAGTTAAAAGTTTACTTGATAGGGGTTATAAAGGCAAAATTTACGCTGTCGAGAGAAGCCAAAATTTATGTAAGCAGATAAGTAATGACTTTAAAGAAAGCGCAGAAGTAATTTGTGATGATATCCAAAACTATGTCCCTTTAGAAAAAGTGGATGCTGTGCTTTTTATGTGGTCTAGTATTTCAGAGTTCCCAAAATCGCAACATTTGAAACTCTTAAGCCACATGATAAGTTGGCTTAAATTAAATGGTATTCTTATTATTGAAACTATTTCTCATCTTCTTATTCCACAAAATGCAGACTGTTCTTCTAAGCAGTTTTATTCAGTTGAAACAGAATATGGCAAAGTAAATGGCTATCTCCCGTCTTCAGATGAAATTGAGCTGGTTTCGGCTCAATTAGGGTTTAAGGTCAAAAAAATTCCTTATCAAACCGAAACTGGTAGAGACCGCATTATCCATATTTTAAGTCGCTGAGCTTTCTGAAATCCTAATACAGCCTTTTATGAAACTACTATTTTCTGGGAAGCCTTTATTAGATTTATAGGGCGTTTTTTGAAAATTAAAGTCTTCTTTGGGGAGTAGCAGGCTGGAGTTAATGCTCTGGTATTGCTGATTATCTGTATGAAAGAAGTCATATTGAACTGTTTTAGGTATTTGAGAAAGAGGCGTAAGTTGTAGGTTTAAATTATCTTCAAAAATACCTAATAAATATTTATTTAAAAGCGATTTTATCTCATAAAGGTCTGAGATCTTACTTGTATCAAGCCTAGATTTTGGCGAAAACTCTGTCGTTGTTGGATAAGCTAACGAGTAATAAATTGGGCGCGGACATTGACTCGAAAAGTTATGCAAATCCATAATGATAGGTGCGTAATCAAGTTGGTAGACTTCAGAATAAATTTCTTCTAACCTTTTAATTGGGCCGCAAGTGTCGTCAATTGATGGCGCAAATCCTGGTAATGCTCCAATTCCCATACCCAATAAGTGTTTAACAGTATCTGCGATATAAGGGTTGGGTTTTATGCCGCGCTGCTGTTGGATTAAGGAGAAAGCGATATCCCAAAAGAATAGATTTCTTAAGTATTCGCTGCCTTTCCAAGAAGATTCTAATAAGTAGCATTTAAATGGCAGCCACTTAGCATCATCTAGTTTTTCAAACCATTTTTTAGGAAAAAATAGTATTTCAGCTTCCCATGTTTCGCCAAACTGAGCACTATTGGCAAGAGCGCTAAATACCTCCCAGTGGTCTAATAAAGTTTTAGGAGTGTCAGCTGTAATTCCAAAATCACGCTTTAAGCGGTTATGTTTCATCTTTTCAGATATCTTTGGCATCATAAATAAAGAACGTGCACCAGCAGTCATGTTCCATAAGAAAGCGGGGGTGTGAGAATCATGTGGATTTAAAACTTTCCACGTGCCAAAAATTTTTCCTGGGGGTATGGCCCCATAAAATGGGATGGTATTGTTTCCAACTTCAATAAAGATTTCAACGGAATTTTTAAGCACCATGCTTACTGGAGTACTTCCTTTATTATAAAGCAGCTTTTCACGAAGCTGTGCATTGAGGTTAGAGTCGTGAAAGCCAATGCACTGTCCTTGCTCGTTCGGTAGGTTAGCATTTCCGCCTCTAACAATTTCAGCGCCATAAGGATATTTTGCTTTAAAAAGTGTGTACTCTTTAGAGGGACTTAGATCGTCGATGATTTTTGCTAATGTTGCATTCTTTTGTGCAAATTCGACTCGAATTGCATCCCAACTGAGTTCTTCAAGTGATGCTTTCTTCATGTTTGGCATATAGCCAGCTTTTGAGCTGGAATGTCGGGCTGTCATATTTTCTCCAAAAAATTAATTAAATCAACAGTATAAGTGCGAAACAATCTTGGTGTATTTTATTTGACCATGAGATTTTATGCCGGAAATCTCACCCCATATTCCCTTAAGGTTTTGTCTCGTTAGAAGTATAGACCAGACGCACTATATTTACCCTAAGTAAAACGATTAACAAAACTTCTAATAAAAAGTAACGAACGAGGGACATATGAAAAGATCACTAAAAGTAATTGCCGAATTAGGTTCTGATGAAAACAAAGCGCTATTAATAGAAATGCCTCAAGACATGATTCGTGGTTTAAAGGTGGCTCTAGACGGCACTGTCGATACAAAATGTCTTTTGGGCATGCTTATGCTAATGGAGCAAGAAGCCGTTCTTGAGCAAGACAATGAAGAACCATTACACGAGCAATTAGATTTATTGCTTAATATCTACGATCAAAGCCGTGCAGTTGAGTTTAACTCTAAGGCTGCAAGCTAGATTTCACGGAGCTGTACTGCCAAGGACGGTCAGTTTACCAGTTTGGCAATTTATAGAGCTGCTTTTTGCGCCCTCTTAAAGCAAGACTCCCGCACGAGTTTTCTATGAATTGCCCCCCATGGGCTCTACTAAGGAATTCTAAGTGAATAAACCTACCAATAAGGTATACAGGAAGCTTGCGTCCAAAAATGACCCGAGAGTGATCTTACGAGTACCGGAAGACTTACATAATGATCTGATTAGCTATGCAGAATTAAATGCTCGGACTAAATCAGAAGAAATTATCGCCAGGCTTATCGTAACGCTACAACACAATGAAGAGTTTATGGCTAGAGATCGTTTAATGCGATTGATCTACAGCCAGAAGCTAGCACATAAAGGCAAGGGCAATAAAAAGGCCTAAAGCGATGGAAACGGTTGAATCGTTAACCAGGAGAATACATAAAATGGAAGTACAATTAACAACTCTAGATTTATATGCCAATGGCTTTCAGCAAATGCTGCCGGTTTTACTTGAAGCTTACAGTAAGGCTAAAACCAATAATTTGCTTGAGGATGAATTGAATCAGGTTCAAGAGCGAGCGCTTAAAACTTTGCCGGCTGATTTGCATGAGGTTATCAGTACGATAAGAGACTACGCACATTAGTTATAAAAGCTCTGAAAATAATAATAAAAAGGAGAACGTCATGGATGCTAAAAAATTTCTAATAGTAGTTTTGGTGGTTGGTTTGATCAAGGTTTGCCATGCAACGCCTATGCCATTATTCATGAGTAATAATATTCAAATACCGCAAAGCAATGCTGGTTCTGTAAGCATTTACCCTTGTTTAGCTTGTGCTATTGCAATGTCAGCTAATACAAACTGCTTAAGCCAGAATTTGCAAGGTGGGGTAAAGGTAAAAGTAATGTTTTAATAATTAAGTGTAAATGAAATAAATGCTTGAGGTGCTTCTGACGATTTATTCATGAGTAAACCATTAATTTGGGGCGGGATTTTGAATGAATTGCATCTTTATTTAATTTAGCATTTCGGCCAATTTTGCAACCGGCGTAATAATAGCGATACCCACATTTATTTTTTCTTGGTTACTGGTCATATCTGAGATTGCATCGACACCCTCTTTTTTTGAATCGAAGTGCCCACAAATCAAACCAAATAATGGTGGGATATGATCCCCTTTAGCATGCATTACTTTATCATCAAGCTTCCTAACATCGCCTAGATTGACGAATACTGGTGATCCACTAAGTCCGCTTATTGATCTTGATTCAATTAGATATGCATCTATTAAATGTTCATTTACTTGAATTTTTTCGCTTGGCATTAATGCTATATTTCCTATGCGTACTATTGGCGAATTCCTGGTATTGCCAGCATAATGCTTGAATAAACCAGTAATAAATACCTCGTCGCCACAATCAATTTCATTTGTTTTAATAAGCTCGTCGGTCATGAATGAAGATTCCGGATAATATAGATGGTCATAGCTATCTTTAAAAGTAAAATTGTTGATCGCTATATCAACGTTTTCGTCTGCATGGTATATCTAGGTATTAATTTTTGTACAGATTGTATCAGTTTTCCCATTCACTAAATTTAGTTTAATAAATATTTCATCGAGGCCATGTTTTCTTACGCCTTCAAGAACATGTTTTGCCGTAATGACACAGCCAATATTATTCTGTTGCTTTTCAAAAGCAATAAAAAAGCAGGTTCCCGCATATTTATAAGAGCCATCTGCCATTTTGAATTGTAGGTAAGCTACGCATTTTTTAATGTTTTCATTAATTCTCATAAATGATTACCACACGTATTAATAAATTATTATATATTTATTAAGCTACAGTTTGCTCAATTAATACGTCTGCTATTTTTTGCTGTAATTGATTAGCTTCAGTGATGCGAGCTTTTAGCTTATCACATATCGCCATCAGCTCATCGACTCTGGCGACAATGCGGTGTTGCTCTGCGAGAGGTGGAAGTGGAACCAGCAACTTTTCCATTTTTTCTTTTGTCATATGAATCATGGCTACACCATGACCTGATGCTTTAATTTTCTGTGTCTGTTCTAGAAGGAAAGTATAAAGGTAGCGCATGTAAAGTAAATCACTGTCATATAAATCCATTTTCCATATGTGATAGTGGTAAATTGCTTTTTCGCCATCCCAAATAAATGGGCCGAAGGATGCCGACCAAGCAAAAAGCAAATCACCACGATTACAATATTTATCATCCTCTAAAATGAGATTGGAATAATACCAATGGTTCGATGTAAATAAATTCCCAACTCGTAAAACTGGCATTCCAGCATTAAGTAATTCATCTTTTTTATAAGCCCGGCCGTTCAGTATGTTTACAAGATCAGCCAAGTGAGAACAAGCCCATCCATTTGGCATAGCTATCTGTTTTTCATTTTTGGCTGTTAGTAATTGATCTTTGCCTCGCTTGACTTTACCCTCTGCAGTCAACCTAGCTTTCTCAGTCTGTATACGCTTGAGCAATTCACTAGCTGGTTCATCATTCGGATCTTGTTGTACAAGTTTGCCCATTACAGCCAGTCGCAGCAGGGTTTGCTTAAGCGAGTCTATGCTAGCCTCTGTAGTGAACACAGCGCCAAAATGTATAGCAATGCGCTGCCAGTTTTCATTAAAGTTTTCAGCGCCTTGTGTTTTGGTGAGAGTATCGAGTAGATGGTTCACGAGTTGTTCGTGGGCTTCGATGGCGTTATTGTGCTGTGATTCTAGCTGGTCACACAGTGCCATTAGCTTATCGACCTTGGTGACAATACGTCGTTGTTCAGCTAGAGGTGGGATGGCAATTGGGAGCTCGTATACTTCGTTTCTATTCAACCCTGGTTTAATTCCCTTTCCTAAAGAATCTAAGCCAATTGTGTGAAATAATTTGAAAGAGAAAATAAGGTCAAGATGCTGTGATGGAATACAATAGTAAGCCACATCCGTTACGCAGCAACCATTTTCTAAAGACAAATTAAGAGCTCCAGCAGACCCTTTCCTTCCAACTACAATACAGGGCGAATGAACGAAGCAAAGATTATGAGAGCCGACAACCCCATTAGACCCATATACAGGATATTCACCAGAATTAGATCTTTTTTCAGCAGGTAAGTTGTCGCCATATTCAAGACTATAGGTATCAATAAATCTCGCCCATTCCCATCCTTGTGGTAGGTCAAGTAGTTTTTCATTCTCAGCTATCGGTGGCAGAGATTTAGCTTTCTTGATTTTTTCTTCAGCTATTAATTTGGTTTTTTCAGCCTGTATGCGCTGAAGCAATTTACTAGCGGGTTCATCATTTGGGTCTTGTGGTACTAGTTTGCCATGAACAGCAAGTTCTAGAATTAATTCTCGCAGTTTCTTGATGCCATAAACACTGCCAGCATTAGCTGCGCTGCGACCACGACCTGACTTTTTCGCGGTATTGGCTGCTGTCCAGATATCAAGATGATCAGTCAGCAATTGCTGAATTGTGCTCATGCCTTTTTGCCTTTTGCTTGCCCTGAAGGTGATGCCAATGCAGCATTTAAAATACTTTTCAGTTGCTCACGAAGTGTGGCGATATCTTCTTGCATAGTGTTGTATTGTGCTAACAGTGCATCAGGATCATGGTTTTCCTGTTCGCTGACATGTGGGTTTTTGCAATCAAGATTATAATAACGTGCCTTGATGTCTTCAAGGCTAACCTTCCATGCATGTTCATTTTCAACGCGCTTTTTAAAGCCGTCTTTTTCATTACACCACCAGGCTGCTTCTGGGTTAAATTCTTCAATCTTAATTGGTTTGGTTTTGTTATAGTTTTTTACACCGGTCGGATAGGGGTGCTCATAAAACCATATGTCTTTCGTGGGTGTGCCTTTGGTAAAAAATAGCAGGTTGGTCTTGATGCCAGTGTAAGGGCTAAAAACGCCATTAGGTAGTCGCACGATGGTATGTAAATTACATTCTTCTAATAGCTTTTCTTTGATGCGAGTTTTGATGCCTTCACCAAACAAGAAACCATCCGGCAATACTAATGCGGCTCGACCACCTGATTTTAGCAACTGCATAATCAGTACTAGGAAGAGGTCCGCTGTTTCACGAGTGCGAAATGTGGCGGGAAAGTTGGTTTCAATTCCATCTTCTTCCATGCCGCCAAAGGGTGGGTTGGTAACTACTATATCTACGCGTTCTTTTGGTCCCCAACTGATTAGTGGGCGTGCAAGTGTATTGTCGTGGCGGATATTGCTCGGCACATCAATTCCATGCAGAATCATATTGGTGGTGCAGAGCAAATGAGGCATTGGCTTTTTTTCGATACCGAAAATACTAGCCTGTAACTTAGCCTCATCATCAACTGTTTTCACATCTTGTTTGCGGATATGTTCGATGGAGCAGGAAAGAAAGCCGCCTGTACCGCAGGCAGGGTCCATTACTTTTTCACCGAGGCGTGGGTTGACCATACGCACCATAAATTCTGTCACTGCACGAGGCGTATAAAATTCGCCTGCATTACCTGCAGCTTGCAAGTCACGTAGCAGTTGTTCATACATGTCGCCGAACATGTGGCGCTCTTGTGCCTTATTAAAATCTACGCCTTCCTGAATTTTATTGATGACCTGGCGAATTAATTGGCCAGACTTCATGTAGTTATAGGCATCTTCAAATACCGAACGAATTACATAAGCACGTTGGTCTCCACCTTTGATTTCAAGTTGCTGTAAGCCAGGAAATAGGTCATTATCAAGAAACTGTTTCAAGGCATCACCAGTCATACCTTCAGCATCAGCGGCCCAATTGCGCCAGCGATATTTTTCTGGCAAGGGGGAATGATAGTTGTCTTGCAATAACTCCCATTCGCATTCGCGGTCATCAAATATTTTTAGGAATAACATCCATACGAGTTGGCTTAAGCGTTGGGCGTCACCATCTACGCCGACATCCTTGCGCATGATGTCTTGAATGGATTTTATAGTGGAAGAAATACTCATGGGTTGTGTGACTCTTAGTTAAGTAATATCAAGTGTAAAGGTTGGTTTGTAATTCATGAAGGGCGCTAATGTAGGCTTGCTTGCCGCCAAATGCTGACACTAGCTCATTGGCCGTACCCATATTCTTAAAGGGATCGAGTGTGAGGATTTTAATATCTTCGATATTTTCAATTCCCGTGTCAGCGTATTTATCCAATAGGCTTTCTAGTACTTGACGTGCTTGTGGGCCATATTTAGTGAAGTAATTACGTTTTTTTACATTTTTTGCACGTTCGCTTCGGGTAAGAAGAGGTTGGTCAAAGGCTACATGGCAGATTAAATCAAAAGCATCTGAGTCCTTGCCGACTTCATTGGCTAGTGCTTCTAAAAACACCCCTTGTTCGGCTAGTTCATTCAGGATAACTGTCTTGCGCTCAGCTTTGGTCCAGCGAGTCAGAAATTGATCGAGAGATTGATAATCTTTTCTAATAGCATTACGAGTGTAATCTTTTAACGACTCAGTGATAAGTTTGCCATCTGGGCCATAATATTGTACACGCTCGGAAATTACATAAACGGGCACATTACCAATAACGTATTTAACTCGTCCTTTGTTGGGCCCATCTACAAGATCGATTTGGTCAAAATCGTCTGATAAGCAGTCTGTATCTTGCATATCAGCAAGTATAGGGTTGCCATTTTCATCAAGATTGATTTCTGCAATCTCATCAGGTGGCACTGGTGATTCATCAGCTTTTGGTTCGTAAATTACCACCGGTTCGCCATCAAAGGCTGAGTCGGAAAATAGTTCAGTGGCTTTTTTGAAATCCATTATCGTAAACCAGTATTTACCGTAATCTTCATTGATGCGTGTACCGCGTCCAATCATTTGTTTAAATTCTGTCATGGACTTGATATGTTGGTCTAGGACAACAAGTTTACAAGTTTGCGCATCAACGCCAGTAGACATCAGTTTGGAGGTCGTGGCTATTACTGGATAACGCTCTTCTGGGTTGATGAAGTTATCTAGCTCAGCTTTACCTTCTTTTTCGTCACCAGTTATGCGCATTACATATTTACGGTTTTCTTTTACCCGTTCAGGGTTTAGATTGACTAAAGCCTGGCGCATGCGCTCAGCGTGATCGATGTCATCACAAAATACTATTGTCTTAGCATATGGGTCGGTGTTCACTAGAAATTCAGTTATTTTTTTAGCTACAAGCTCTGTGCGTTTTTCCAGGACTAGTGTGCGATCCATGTCAATTTGATTATAAATGCGGTCTTCAATTAGCTGGCCTTTTTTATCAACCTGGCCTTTATTTGGGCGCCAGCCTTGTACATCTTTGTCTATATCAATTCGGACAACTTTATAAGGTGCTAGAAATCCATCCTCTATGCCTTGTTTCAGAGTATAAGTATAAATTGGAGTGCCAAAATAATAGATGCTTGAAACATCTTTTGTTTCTTTCGGTGTGGCGGTTAAACCTATGTGTGTAGCCCCCGAGAAATACTCGAGAATCTCACGCCAGGCAGAATCTTCAGTTGCACTGCCACGATGACATTCGTCTATGACGATCAGATCAAAGAAATCTGATGAGAATTGTTTGTAGATATTTTTGTCTTCTTCATTGCCGGTAACAGCTTGATATAATGATAGATAAATCTCATAACTCTTGTCGATCTGGCGCTTGCTGATTTTAGTCATGGCTTTGCCAAAGGGTTTGAAATCATTGTTTTTGGTTTGGTCTACCAAAATATTGCGATCGGCTAAAAATAAGATGCGTTTTTTTGTCCCAGATTTCCATAATCGCCAGATGATTTGAAAGGCTGTATATGTCTTACCAGTGCCGGTAGCCATTACTAATAGTATTCGTTGCTGGCCTTTTGCTACAGCTTCTATGGTGTTGTTAATAGCATTGGTTTGATAATATCTAGGAGCTCGGTCTGTGCCATCATTATAATAAGAGGTTTCTACAGTCTGACGAGCCTCTGCAGAGTTTAATCCCTTCCACTGGCAATAGCGCTGCCAAAGATCTGTGGGGGAAGGAAAGGCGCTCAGCGCTAACTCTTGCTCCATTTTTTCGGCTAAACCGGTCTGGTCATGCAATAAAAAGCCATCACCATTAGAGCTAAATACGAATGGTACGCCAAGAGTTTCAGCATAATTAAGCGCTTGCTGCATACCATCGCCTACGCTGTGATTATTATCTTTAGCTTCAATTACAGCCAGAGGGATATTCGGTTTGTAATAGAGGATATAGTCAGCGCGTTTCTTTTTACCACGATTGTGTATTTTGCCGAGAACGATAATACGGCCTTTGGTAAATGTCACTTCTTCACGAATCTGGCTGAGTGAGTCCCAGCCTGCTTCTAAAATGGCTGGTGTTATGTATTTGGAGCAAATATCGCGTTCAGTGAGGCTTTTCTTGTCAGTCATACATGAATGTCCGGTGCGCCAGTTTTTAGTTAAGTAATCGTGCAACATCACGAATCGCTTATAGCTAGGGAGTATACATCTTGAAAATTATTAAGTCACTTTTTATGCAGGCGAAGCCTCTCACGGCGGGCTGTTTAAGCTTTAAACCTATAACACCCTTGCCTGTCCAAAAAATAATCGATAGCATGTCGATACACCAACAGAAAAAGGAGCGGTATTAATGAAATTTCTAAAAAGTGCATTGACTGTTGTTGCCTGTACTACCACGGCATTAAGCTTTGCCAGCACTTCCATGCAATTAAACCTACAATCTCTATCCCCACAAATCACAACTTGGGCGCAGCAGTCCATCATTCTCAGCGATCTTCAGGCAGCCAATGCCAAACACGCGGATTATTCCAAGGCAAAAATAAGAAGCTTAAATAAGCAATGGAAACAAGAGTTAAAATCCAGCGATAAGCCGCTTATCGGCAAGGTGATGAACAACGGATTATCAGCTTTGCTTAACACCATAGAAGATCACAGCAAGGGCCTCTATCAAGGCATTATGATCACCGATAACTACGGCTTAAGCATCGGGCAGACCTATATTAGCCCTAATTATTATCAAGGCAGCCAAAAAACCTGGAAAAAAGGCTATGCAGCGAGTCCTGCTAAGCCTTATATAGTTGAAGGCAGCACCAAGAAGGGTAAGATTGCTCCTGCTATAATCGCCATGCCGATACTCGATGCGAATGGCAAGACTGTCGGAGTCGTGGAAGTAAATATCGATAAAACCAAATTAAGTAACCTGCCTGCGCAAAGCTAAACCGTTTTAGGGGCTTGGCCTTTGGCGACATGTTCGGCGATATCGTTTGGAAGTTTGGAAAACACCAGGCTTGATAACAAAGCGATAGCGCCCATGCTGATTAAGGTATAGCGAAATGCGTGTACCGAAAAGAGATGGGTGATATCGCGTGAATGTAGGAAATGTTCAAGGATAATGGCGGTAATGGCGATACCGAAACAGGTGGAAATCTGCTGGTTGGCGCTAATCACGCTGGAGCCATTGCTAAGCTGATTTTCTGGGATCTGCGAATACAATAAAACATTCATCGCGCTAAACTGTAGCGAAAGGAATAAACCGTAAAGTAAGACCAAAGCTACAATCATCCAGATGGCAAGGCCTAGGGCGATCCAATTGAGCTGAATGAGGGAAAACCCTACTAATAGCGAATTGATGATTAATATCTTTTTAAAACCAAAGTGTTTTAATAATGGCTTGATCTGGCTTTTCATAATAAGCATGCCAAGCGCTAAGGGCGCTAATAATAAGCCTGAATATAATGGTGAAAGATTAAAACCTATTTGCAGCATTAAAGGCAAAATAAAAGGCACTCCGCCAGTGCTAATCCTAAATATGGTCATGCCGATAACCGGGATGGTGAAGTTTTTAGCCTTAAAAATACTGGTATCGACAACGGCATGGTTTGAGCGGCCGGCATAAATATAATAAGCGATCAGCAAGCAGATTGAGAGGACAATGGTGAGGCAGATCATGTGCCAGGGCATTACCGGATCCGTGACGGCATCTAAAGCCGCTAATAAGCCTGCAAGCCCCATGCCTAAGATTAAAAAGCCAAACAAATCGAATTTTCTGGATAAAGCAGCCTTTTCATTTTGAATGAATTTAAAAATACAATAACAGCCCAGCAGACCTAATGGCACATTGATAAAGAAAATTACTCGCCAGGAGAGATAGGTAGTAATCGCTCCACCGATAACAGGCCCTAGAGTGGGGGCGATTAAGGTCACCATGGTTAAGCGGCTAGTGACATGGACTAACTCCGATTTAGGGAAGGCCCTTAGCATAACCAGGCGACCGACTGGGGTCATCATAGCGCCGCCTATACCTTGAATCACTCTCGATACGACCAGCATGCTCAAAGAGGTAGCAAAGCCGCAGGCAATAGAACCTACTAAAAATGTAATCATAGCTGTGCCAAATACATTGCGAGTGCCAAACTTATCGGCCATCCAACCGCTAACGGGGATAAAGACCCCTAGTGCCAAGAGATAGCTTGTAAGGGCCGCTTTTAAATTAATAGGATTTTGATGCAGGCTTAAGGCTATTTGCGGGACGGCGGTATTCAGCGCGGTGCCATCCAACATTTCCATAAAAAAAGCACAGCCTACTAGCCAAAGAATAATGGTTTTGTGATCCAGTTTAAGGCGGTTCATAAAAAGCTCTTAGTGTGGAGGAGTGGCTTTAAGCAGTGTAATGGATATTAGTGTAACCAGCCAACTGCAATCACAATTTCTAAAATGAGAAGGCTTATTCCCGCGAGCAAACAGAGGCCTAATATGCCATTGCCTACCGCGACTCGATATACCTGGGGCTGATTTTTGCGGCGTAAAAAATACACCATCAATACCGGCATAATAATAAGCAGTATCACTACAAACATGCTGGCGTAGTTTAGTGCCAGGATAAAGCCTTGTGGGTAGAATAAAGCAAAGCAGATCGGTAGCACAAATGTTAGAGCCGTGGCTTGGGATTTGCCTTTGACCGTCAGTTTATTGAGGCTAAAGCCATCGATAATAAAATCATACAGCCCTAATGCTACACCTAAAAAGGACGTGGTGATGGCGATATTACTAAAAGCATTGGCGCTGGCCGAGACTATTGGATGGTGTAAAATATTTTCAAGCATGCCTAACATGCCGCCTATTGAGGACTGTTGTTGTTGAATGGTTGCAAAGCTTGAAGCGCCATCGGCGGGGATAATGCCTAAAATTCCAAAATCCCATAGTAGGTAAATAAATAACGGAATCGTGCTGCCTATTAAAATAACGCGGCGCAACAATTTAGGGTCACAACCGAGATATTGGCGAACGCTTGGGATGACGATATGAAAACCAAAAGAGGTGATTAAGATAGGCAGGGCGATTAATAAATAATGTGGGCCATGTGACGGAGTTAATAGCAAGGGTAAGCTTGCATGCGGTAGCAACACGATGATTAGCATCACTAAGACTAGGCTTTTTATGCTCATTAAAAAGCGATTGAGATAATCTACGGCATGGGTGCCCAAGATGACAAAGCTCCCTAAAACCACGGTAAATACTAGGCTATTTACCCAGTCTGGCACATGCGGTAAATCAAGCGTCTTTAATAAATAGCCTAATAGTGAGGTGCCTCCCGTAATATAGGCCGCGGTAAGCGCATATAATAATAGCAAAAAGGATACCCAGGTGACGCATTGGCCGGCTTTGCCAAGGGTTTGTAAAGACATAGAACTAAAACTGGCGCTTTTATCAAAGGCGAGATTCACTTCGAGTATTAATAGAGCGGTAAAGGTCATAACAGCCCAGCAGCCTATTAGCATAAGCGCGGAATACTTAAAGCCCACTTCGGCTGTAACCAATGGAATAGCAAGCATTCCTGCCCCTATCGCCGTACCTGTCACAATTAAAATACAGCCTAAAATTTTATAAAAGCTTAGTTTCATATTTTATCCAGTAAGGTAGAGTCAGATTGGCAAAGGTGATAGATTACCATAAAATTAGCCGTAAAAAATAAAAGAAGCTTGCTATACTACAGGCATAACGGTGAAATAAGGTTCACGATGTTTAGAAAAAGGTCCGAACAATGTAGTTTTATGCCTTGGCTCATTTGGGGCATAAGCGCGGCTTTTGTGCTCTATCAATTTTTATTGCAGTCTGCCATTAGCGTAATGATCCCACAATTAATGCATGATCTGCGCATTAATATTTTGGATATTGGATTGCTGTCTTCTAGCTTTTTTTATCCCTATGTCGTCTTACAGATACCAGCCGGCATTTTGGTCGACCGGTTTGGGGCTAGAATTTTATTAATCTGTTCTATCTCACTTTGCGTTGTAGCTTCAAGCTTATTTTCATTGTCTCATGGCATGGATCTGGCGGAATGGAGCAGGATATTAATGGGCATAGCCAGCGCGCCGGCCGTAGTCTGCGGTATGTATTTGGCTAGCCGTTGGTTTGATAAAGAAAAGTTTGCCTTTGTGGCGGGCTTAGTGGAGATGATAGGGTTATTTGGCGGGGCGGTTGGGCAGGTCTGCTTGGCGCATCTGGTTACTGCCTGGGGTTGGCGAGCAGCTATGTACGTTTGCGTGGCATTAGCCTTGGTATTGTTATTGTGTACCGTTATATTTGTGCAAAATCAGTGTCAGTTTAAACCAAGAGTTAGCAGCCAAAAAACGCCTGTACTGGTCTTATTGAGAAAGTTTTTAGCGGTGGTATTCATACCTCAAGTCTGGATAGCCTGTATCTATAGCGGCTTAATGTTTAGCATCGTCACCGGATTTGCCGGTTTATGGTCGATTCCTTTTTTACAAACTCGTTATGGTATATCCGCCGATAAAGCCGCCACGGCAAGTGCCTTAGTCTTTATGGGGACGGCCCTCGGTACCGGCGCTATAGGCTGGTTTGCTTGCCGATTAGGCCAGCTTAAAATTATTATGACCAGTATGGCTTTGATCTCTTTTGTGTTGATGACCAGCATTATTTTTATCGCCATGCCTTTGGGCCTAATGTGGATTATGCTTTTATTATTGGGCTTTAGCTGCGGGGCCTATGTATTGGCATTTGCGATGGTTAAGAAAAATACCTGCTCAGAAATTAGTGCCACGGCGATGGGTTTTACCAATATGGTGTGTATCGTATTGGGGGCGCCGGTATTGCAGCCTTTGATAGGCTGGATATTGGTAAGATCTTCACACGGTGCAACGGGCTTAAGCTTCGTCAATTATCAGGATGCCCTTATTCCATTGCCGGTGTTTTTATTGCTGGCATTTTTGGTAGCTTTATGGATAAAAGACAAGCCTTGCATAGAATAAGCACCAATTACTTATAGCCAATCTGGAATTTTCCGTTAAAATACTTAAAAGCATAATCTAGTGAGAATGAAGATGGCCGCATCTATTAATACCAATCAAGATAATAAAGAAGAGCATATTATTACCGAGGCTGATCTGCCTTTATCTTGCCCTACTCCAGAAATGAGTTTATGGAATGCCCATCCTCGAGTGTTTCTTCCTATCGAGCGTTTAGGTAAAGTTATTTGTCCTTATTGCAGCACCTGTTATGTGCTAAAGGATAAATCCTAGCGTGGCAAGAGCGAAGACCCGATTACATTTCATAATATTAAGCCTACTTGGCGCCGCGTTTTTGTCAGCCGTATCACTCCCTGCCAACGCTCAGAGTTTACGCATTAGCACTCCACAAAATATTAATGCGCTAATTAATCCCAAGGCTAAGAATACTCGGGTCATTTCAGTCTTATCTCAAGCGATCGACAGTAAGCATTATATAAAGCAATTGTTTGTACCATGGGGTAAATCCGGCGGGATTACCTATGGCATGTTTTCTAATCAAAAATTAAATATCCTGCATCTTGAAAGGTCGCAACTCTCTTTTCTATCAGGTAGCCCTGGATGGAACCAATACGGTAAAAGAAATGGTAAAGCCTGGGTGCAAAGTATTGCTAAAAATATGCTGCTGGTGGATTATTCCAATACCGATCAGCTAGGGATTGCGGTTCAAAATACCTATCTGCGCCAATTACCTACCATGGGCCCACGATTAAACACCCGCAGTTCAGGCCAAAGATATCATTTCGATACCTTGCAAATCTCATCGGTGTGGATCGGTACGCCGGTCCATATTTTGCAAATAAGTCAGGATCAACAATGGGCCTTAATTAAAACCGTATGGATGATCGGCTGGGTGCCTTATAACGCTATTGCCGTGGTGGATAGCGATTTTATCACCGAGTATCAAACCGGGCATTATGCGGCGGTTGTGGACAATCAATCTACCATTACGCCTTCCAATTCTGATGATGCCTTTACCGCTTATATCGGCAGTGTGTTGCCTTATGATAAAACCACCAGCGATGGCTATGATATTTTAGTGCCGGAAATGGGCAGCAATCATCAGGCGATTATCGATCATGCCGATGTCAGCAGTACTATCGTCAATCAATTTCCAATCGCGGCAACTCCTGGCAATTTCGCTAGGATTATTCAGCAGATGATGGGTGAGCCTTATGATTGGGGTGGTCTGCATCATAACAGCGATTGTTCGGGCATGATGATGAAGATCTTTACTCCCTTTGGTATTTGGCTGCCTCGCTCCTCTATCGCTCAGGCAAGCACAGGGCAATATGTGCCATTACGGCGCAAAACCGTACTGCAACGACAAAAGTATTTATTAAAGCATGGCGTGCCTTTTATGACCCTGGTTTATATCAATGGGCATATTATGCTCTACGTCGGTAAATACCATGGTCAGCCTATAATATTTCATAATCTTTGGGGCTTAGCGCTACCGCATCGTGGCTTTGCTTTTGCTGGTAAGGCGGTACTAACTCCGGTCAATGTAGGCGCTAGCCAGAGAGCGGATACCATCGTGCAAAGAAGCACGTTTGGGATCAGTAATTTAGGCAATTAATTGGGTGGTCATCCCTGGGGCCAGAAGGGAGCCCGGGATCCAGCCTTTACGCCCCAGGCGCTAGCGTTGGCGTAACTAAACGCTTGATCTCGGCCTTTTCATAGTCGGCAATGAGCTCTCGCCATTCTGCAGCACTAGCAGGATCTCGCAACTGCAAGTGATCAGCTATAGCCTTGGCTTGACTCAGTAGCGAGGTGCTTGTATTAAGGCTAAGTGAATTCTCACCTTCAGGGGTTTTAGATTCTTCTACTCCGCAACCGTTATCCCAAATAATACTCCCCTTAGCAACTAGGTCTTTTAATTTACTTTGGAGTTTTTCTGCGGGTGATTTATTAAGATACCATAGTTGATATTGATGGCTCACATACATTGTCCCAGTTACATCATTGCATGCCAAATAAAATGTGAGGGCCTGCCGTCTACGACTAAAGGCCGCAGAGTGGCCTAATTTCGCTAGCCATAACTTTGCATCGGGATCTGTAGACTTATCATGTAAAATGATTGGGTGCGCGCCCCGTTTAATCAGAAATAAAGCAAGGTTAAAATCAGACTGATAAGTAATTAAGTGCTTAATCAGGAATTTTTCTAGCAGACTAGTAAGCTTATTTTCTTCATCTACGTGCTGAGAAATGACTAAATCTTTAAGTAAATGGTAGTTTCTGTGAAAACTTAATTGGCGGTCAAATGCTTCTGCTATGTGATATTTTTTAGGATGATCTCTCATTAGTATATCTAGCAGTTCTCTATCACTGCACAGTGCGGCCGAAAGGTATGAGGGATGCTCTGGATCTTCTGTAATGCCTAATGTGTAGTGAAACCTAGTCTTAGGAGGAAATTTGACGCCGTCTCGGGGCCTATTCAATATTTCTCGATCTTCAGTAGCTAAGATGGTAGGTATGCCAGAATCTAAGAATAATTCAAGGGTCGACATAGGGGTGCTATTGTCTCGAAGTAGGACTAGAAATATTTCATTAAAATTTTCAGCCTTAAAGCCACTCATTTTTGAAATGATAGATAACCATTCGAACAGGCGTTTAGCTATAACAAATTCCATTGTTGTACATCCAAGTAAACGTATTCTCTCATCCGCTCTGAAGCCTTTTTCAATTATGCTTTCCAATAATGAGTAATATTGTGGTGCCCAGTTTTCCTTGAAAGAGTTTGTCTCTGTGTATTTTAGAATAAGAGCAGCATTGTCGTTTGGATTTGCTAAAGTAGCACCTGAACTCAGTAAACCTCTTAGCAAAACATGTGTTGCCAATGTGAATGTAGCAAGAGGAAAGGAGCTGTCTAATTTAATGCCCGCCAGGTTTAAGAGTCTACCTAGGGGGGATTCTGTGGAAGAGGGAGCTAGGCTGTGGATATTAAAATCATGTGCCACTAAGACACGAATTATATCAGTAAAACCTTCACTGGAAATATACATATAGTGCATCGCTACATAATCTTCCAATAGAAACTCAAAAGGGCCATCTCCATTATAGTCAATTCGAGATAAAGCAAGCCCTGATTCAAGAAGATCGTTTAGGAACCGGGTCTCGAAAAAACGAACCGCTGAATGTATCAGAGGTAAGCTTAGTGATTTTATCAGGGCTTCTTTGCGCTCCTCGTTGAGCAGGCGATTTAATATAAATAAATTACGAGCGTTATACAATAAGCTCCGGTTAGCAGGGAGCTTTGCTAATCCCGCTAAGATTATATATATATCTTGGTTTAGTGGATGGCGAAAGCGGCTTGGGTTATCGACAGCCTTTTGAGCAATCATCCCCACTTCTTTTAAAAGAACAGTAGGAGGTCTACTTTCATTTAATTTGTCAAGAATCTGCTTCACAGTGCTTGGTTGACCGCCGCACCAGGCACCAAATAGCCCGTGTTTTATAGCCCAAGGACTAATGCGAATAAATTCTCTTAATCCAATGAAAAAATTGGATTCATCAGTGAATTCGTATTTATCATTGATTAGACCTTTATACCCGCTCCCGATCGCTAATGCTAATGCTGAGGGTGAGTAGCTAAGGGGGTGTGAAAACATTGAAAATTCCTTTGTGAATCAAATTTAATTATACCCTTTTAATTATACCCTATATTTTGCTGTAATATTAAACTAATTAAATGCTTATATTATATATAATTAAGCTCACAATCTCTGGTGATTGTCTTTGCCTCACCATGGCTTTGCTTTTTCTGGTAAAGCTGCGCTTACCCTGGTGAAAGTAGGTGCTAGCCAAATGGCCTATACCAGCGTGTAAAGAAGCACATTCGGCATTAGCAATTTAAGCAATTAATTGGGTGGTCATCGTGGGACCACGGAGTGGAACCCGGGATCTAAATTTTTGGATTCTGGATCTTCGCTGCGCTCGTCCAGAATGACAGGCGGTCTTGTCATCCTGGGGCCAGAGGGAGCCCGGGATCCAGCCTTTAAGCTTCTGGGGTAGAACCTTTGGAAGATTTACAAATAGCATTTACCTTATCAGCAGTAGCTTGAGTCAATGAACCGCCTTTTCCATTATGCATGGCCTTATAAAGCGATAAAGCATCGAGCCGCATGCCAAAGGCAGGGTCGAGTACTGTAGATTTCAGAAATTTACTTATAAGAGGGTCAGTTATAGAGGGCAAAGGTGTAGGTAAAGCGGCCATAGCAATGGGATTATTATACATATCTAGTAAAACAAAAGGGCTAGCGCCGTGTGAGATCAGAAACTTAGCAAAGTGTACGCATTCTATTTGTCGATCGAGCGGGAGATCATTAAATTTCGCAAAGTCATTAAGCAGGACCTTATTAAGCTTGTCCGATTTGCTAATGCATAGGGGATCCTCTGGGTATAGATCTATTAAAATTGAAGGGTCAGCTCCTCGCTGAATTAATAGGTTAGCAAGCTCTAAGCAATTATTATGCTGCCCTACAGGATTGATATAATATCTTGAGCAGATGTTAAATAGGATCTTATCAAGCGCAGGCTCTTCAACAATACAGCTACTTTTGAATACTGTGCAGAGACGAGTAAAGTCGCTACTGTTTGCGCTACTCGCTATTATTTCATTGATAAGCTCTGCTTCAAGCTTAATGCTAATTTTATCCTGGTAAGTTGGCGAAGCGTTTATAAGAAAGTCATGAATCAACGTAAATTTATAGGTGTTGCTTAGGTCATCATGTGCCACTATAGAACTCAATGTGCTGTTAAGCACTTCTGCACTTAAATTGCCTGATTTAATAGCATTCATAAGTAAGGCATTCCATCGACTAATATCGTCTCTAGGTTTTAAGCAATATTGCATCAGCATAGAAAATAATTGAATAGACGCTGGATCATCTTCTGCTGGGAAACGAGCGCCTGCTTCGACTAAAACGGTAAATAGAGGAAGCAGGCTGTTTTCAGCGTGTATCTGACTACCATTACGCATAGGATCAAAACCCAGCGTGTAATCTTCGTCACTGACAGGGCTAGGTAATTTTGAGTTTATTTCTTTTACAATCATGGCCAGCCGTGTTGTCAGCGAGGGGTCGGTAGCACTTGAGCCAAGCCCCATAACTTTCTCATTAACTATCGATAAAGGGATATCTGAATTAAGGAGCGTCGTTAATAAAAGCTTATTTTTTCTGTGTTCAGCGATTTGGCGCGGTGACGAAAACATTTGAGAGAAACTAAATCGTAGGCTAGCCATTTGGATCAATGGCGCGTGTAATCGAAACTCACTACGAAATTGAAGGCAATTTTTTATTCCACTTATAATACCTGGACGACTCAATATACTGCTTTGAGGATCATCTCTTAAGGTTGCGAAGATTTTTAATGTATCCTCAGTCAATATATGTCTATTAGGGGACTTTGGCGTGAGAGGGTTCAAGGCTTCAGCTGCCATGTTTCCTATTATCTTTAAAAGCTCTACAGCGGGCCTTCCCACATTTTCTTTTAATGCTAGTTCTGTGCGTATTTTTTCTATACTTGCAGGTCTGCCATGATAATAAAAACTGCCATAATGATCATCATGCGTAAAAACTTTAAGAATATTATATACTGGAAAGCGCTCTTCGTTAATGAGCGGAAGTAGCTCATCAAGCATTTTTTCTGGAGTTAAAACATCGGGGGCTGGTGCGGTAGTGTGCGATTGCATACTAATCCTCATTAATTATGGAGTATGTTTAATTAATATAGACTATATATATGGATAAATTGAAAATTCATGTAAATAAACCCTATAAAATTGGATTGGTTTCGACTTTCATTGAGTTATGTCCTTATATCTCCTACATTATATGCATTATTTTTCTTTGAATTAAACAGCGCACTACCTCGTATGACACCATAGTTAATGAAGGGTGTGTAGCTAGCTTTAAACTAAGGTTTTAAGAGAATTGGTCAGTCAATAGTCGGGTTAGCTGGTGTGCTGTCTGGATCGCTTCCTCTCTGATATGGTTCAATGAGATCCCACCATTCTTTCGCTTGCGATGGCTGCTTGGATTCGAAGTAATTCATGATTGTTATAGCTTGCTCAAGTAGCGAAACATCGGTATCAACATGAATTAAAATTGCATCTTCAGAATTTAACTGATTTAATTTTATTAGTATTTTTTCTTCGGGAGTCGAGCGTATATAATTTACTTTTTCTGCTGTAGATTGAAGTAAATATCCCTTTTTATCACGATTATCTTTATAAAATGTTAGGGCATGGTATCGACGTATAAAGGCTGCATTTTTTATGGTTGTCTTTAGCTGTAGTTTGTTAATTAGGCCCACTGAAACTGTGCAGGTCTTGGAGATTTCTAGTAAGGAATTAGGCTTGGCGCCAAGTAAAATTAAGACATCAACCAGGCTAATTACCTCTGATCTAATTGAAACATCGAAAGCGGATAGCTGATACATTTTAAGCACTTTTTCCAAGATAGCAGTGAGCTTAGGCTCATCCTCTATGCAATTATGAACGACTATAATACTTAAGCATTTGAAATTTCTAGATTCTATGCAGTGGTTTATTGCTGTTTCACAGTTAAGTTTTCCAGGCTCTTTATCGAGTATGGATTTTAGAAAATCCTGATTATACTCGCTTGCAGCGGCAAGGATATAGCTTTCAGTTGACGTGCCTTTAACTTATTTATTATTCCAATTAGTTTTAACAGTCCGCTACGCGAGAATGGATTTAGTCTTTACGTTTCTGGCGCTAGCATTGACACAACTAAACGTTTAGTCTCCGGCTTTTCATATTCTGCTATAAGCTCTCGCCATTCTGCTGCTTGAGCAGGCCATTGTGGTTGTAAATGATCGGCTATTATCCTAGCTTGATTAAGTAGTGTGGTGCTTACATCAAGGTGAAGTAGGTTTTCCTCTTCAGGCGTTTTAGATTCTTCTACTCCGTGACCGTGATGCCAAATAATACGGCCTTCATCCACTAACGCTTGCACTTTACTTTCTAGCTTTTCTACAGATGATTTATAAATATCCCTTACTTTATCTTGAGTAGATTTATGTAAAAACCCTTTTTCATCATGATTGGCTAAATAAAAAACCACGGCAGGCATGCGGCGATCGATCGCGGGCTGCCTATGTTTTGCTAGCCATTCATTCATATAAGGTAGCTCGGCGTATTCTTGTTTTAAAATAATAGGGTCAGCGCCTTTAGCCACTAAAAAATCTGCTATGTCTAGAATTTCGTGAACTCGATAAGGAATGGTGAGATCATATTTTGTAATCACATCTCGCAATATTTTATCAATACTATCATGTTCATTAGCATAATGATTATGAACTATGGTAAATAAAGAGTTGTAATCTAACTCAGCTATGCTTCTATATAATATCCGATCGATCACGTTTGCTAAAAGCTTCATATTTTCATTGCCAAGCTTAAAGGAAATAGTAGCTCCAAGAAAGGCTTTTATTATTCCTATTGGACAAGGTGATAATTTTAACCAAGTATTAAACGTGTGTTGTAACCATTCGTTGCTAAAGCCACCTGTAACTACTATAAGCCGTAATAGATTAAGCAATAAATTTTGCCATTCATCGTTTTCACTACTAACTGACTCACCTTTTAAAGCCATTTTGAATACTATAGGGAGCAACTTGATCGCTTGAGAATGATTGGCTTCAGTTAAACGGGCACCTGCGTCTGCAAAATCTGATAACATACTGGTATTATGTCTGACTTCGTTGAAAACCGGATAGAAAAACCAACGATCTATTTCTAAATAGATTTTCTCAAACACTATAGCTAGCGGTGCGCTAAAGGGCTCGCTTATAGGTGCATCAAAACCCAATCCATTTGCAGTTAAATAGTGAATAGATCGCTGCCGGTTTTCATAATCATCGGGTAATTTATAATAATTGGCCAGCATTTGAAGTGGAAATTGGTTTTCTGAGTCGGTTCTTTCAAGCGTAAGTTCTGAGCTGAGAATAATATTTAACAGATCGGGTAGCTCTAAATAAAGGGCCGTATGGATTAGTGGCATATCCATATAGTGAAGATGAGTTTGATCAAGGCAATGCAATAAGGAACGTATAGTCTCAGGATTGTTTAATAAGCTGTCTTCAGGGCGTATTAAGGTTGCCAATACCTTCAATATTTCATATGTCAGTATATGGGTATGAGAAGGTTTTGGTTCGCGAGCGACTAAATCGGCAATTTCACCAATTCTCCTTAAGCGTGTTATGGGAAGCAATGTATTGTCCCGTATTAACGCGCGCATTTCATCGATAGGCGTCGATATGCCAGAAAAACATGTATAGTTACGAATCGTAAAGCTAACAGAGTCCGTTATTGGAAATTCTGTGCAAATAAGGTCTCGAACGCCTCTAAGTAGGACTACCGCATCAAATTGATGAATAATTGGATGAGCATGCATAACGAAACCTTTTTTATAATAGAATACACTAATATTATCAGCGATATTATACGGTAAGTTTCGCTGTGAAATATACATCGTATAAAATTGCTAAGGCTATTTTTTTACATACAAAATAGTCTGGAATTAAATAGCCGTATTTTAAAAGCTTAAAGTAAGCGCTTAAGTTCGTACAATATTTCTAAGGCTTGTTTAGGGCTCAGTTCATCGGGTTGAAGCTTGGTGAGATGCTCGATGGCAGGGTGCGGCTCAGACATCGAAAATAAATCTACTTGTTGAGTCATGGTAGGTTTCATCGGTTTGGCTTGAACTAAGTTTTGGCTTTCAAGCTGTTTAAGATGCGCTTTGGCGCATTGGATTACTTTAGAGGGTACGCCAGCTAATTGAGCGACTTGTAAGCCATAACTTTGGCTAGCAGGACCGGCTTTTACTTCGTGTAAAAACACGATATGGTCTTGATGCTCCACAGCGTGCAAATGCACGTTTTTTGTGGAAGGCAGTTGATCTTCTAGCTGGGTCAATTCAAAATAATGGGTGGCGAATAGGGTAAAAGCCTTAAGCTGTTTGGCTAGGTATTCGGCGCTAGCCCAGGCTAATGATAGACCATCAAAAGTGCTGGTGCCTCGTCCCACTTCATCCATTAACACTAAGCTATGTTCCGTAGCATGATGCAAAATATTGGCCGTCTCGGTCATTTCCACCATAAAGGTCGAGCGACCCGAGGCTAAATCATCTGAGGCGCCTATCCGAGTAAAGATGCGATCGATTTTGCCGATCGTAGCCTCAGCGGCTGGCACAAAACTGCCGGTAAAAGCTAACAGCACGATTAAAGCAGTCTGGCGCATATAGGTCGATTTACCACCCATATTGGGGCCGGTAATAATCAGCATGCGTTCTTTCTCATTAAGAATGGTGTCGTTAGGGATAAAGCCTTGTTTAATAACTTGCTCTACAACGGGATGGCGCCCACCTTTAATCGAAATTTCAGAGCCATCGTTTAAGGTAGGTTTGATTAGTTTTAAGGTTTCGGCGCGTTCGGCTAAATTGACCAATACATCGAGTTCGGCAAGACCTGCTGCCATCAATTGCAGTGGGGCGAGTTGGCTTGCCAGTTGATCGATTAAGGCTTCATACAGCCCTTTTTCACGGGCTAGGGCTTTATCTTTGCTGGTTAGCACTTTATCTTCGAAGCGCTTAAGCTCTGGGGTGATAAATCGCTCGGAATTTTTAATGGTTTGGCGGCGAATATAATCAGCCGGTGCCTGTTCGGCTTGGGTTTTGCTTAGCTCGATATAATAGCCGTGCACACGGTTATAGCCGACTTTTAGCGTGGATAGATTGGTGCGAGCTTTTTCCTGGATTTCCAAATCGATTAAATATTGGCTGGCGTTATCGCTTAAGTTGCGCAATTCATCGAGCTCGGCATCATAGCCTGGTGCTATCACTCCGCCTTCTCGGATAATAACCGGCGGGTTGTCGATAATGGCGCGCTGCAATAAGGCGTAAAGCTCGCTATGTTCGGCAATACTTAGGGCCAGTTTTTTAATTAAGTGTGAGGCAAATATGCTAAGCAGATTTTGCAAATCGGGTAGCAATGATAAGCAGAGGCGCAACTGGGTTAAATCGCGAGGTCTTGCTGTTTTTAAGGCGATCCTGGCGACGATACGCTCGATATCATTGATAGGGCTTAAAATAGCTTGAAATTCCGCATAGTGGCGTTTAGTTAAAATTTCTTCGATGGCACCTTGGCGTTCGCTAATAATGGCGATATCGCGCAAGGGGCGATTAAACCAGCGTTTTAATAAACGGCTACCCATTGGTGTTGAGGTATGGTCGAATACTTCACATAGGGTGTGGCTTTGGCCGCCTTGTAGATTGGTTTCAATTTCGAGATTGCGCCGGGTACTTGCATCTAAAATTAGCGCTTCATCGCGGCGCTCTACTTGTATGGAGCGAATATGCGGCAGGGCGATTTTTTGAGTTTGTTTTACATATTGCAATAAGGCGCCGGCGGCAATGAGACCGATAGGAGCATTGTCGCATTCAAAGGCGGCAAGATCGTGAGTCTGAAATTGCGCGGTCAATACGCGCTTGGCAATATCCAGATCGAATTCCCAGTCCGGCCTACGCTTAGGCGGCACGCTAAATTCTAACTTATTGGCTAATAGATCGGATTCGGCGATTAATAATTCGCGCGCCTGAAGGCGTTCTAATTCAGCCAGTAAGGCTTCTTGGGTCTCAACCTGCATAATGCAGAAGCGACCACTCGTGATATCGAGGCTAGCCAGTCCGATTTGATTCTGATGTTGAAATAGCGAAACCAGTAAATTATCCTGTCTTTGTGGGAGCAGGCCTTCATCGCTAATCGTGCCTGGTGTGACGATACGCATTACTTCGCGTTTAACCGGGCCTTTGCTGGTGGCTACGTCGCCGGTTTGTTCACAGATAGCTATCGATTCACCGGCTTGTAGTAATTTCGCTAAATACCCTTCGGCGGCATGGTAGGGGATTCCTGCCATCGGAATAGGGTTGCCGTTAGTTTTGCCACGATGGGTTAAGGTGATATCTAATAGTTTTGCAGCACGCACCGCGTCGTTAAAAAACAATTCATAAAAGTCGCCCATCCGGTAAAACAATAAAGTATCCGGATAATCGGCTTTAATTTTTAAAAATTGCTGCATCATTGGGGTATGAATGGTGAGATCAGTTTCTACGAAAGCATCCATTTTAGGCTTCACTCACTTCTTCTAATAATTGCTGCTGGCTCTTATACAGCACTTGGTTGACCTGACTCTTATCGGGCGGGACGCCTAGTATATGCATAGATTGTCCGGCAATTTTAGAGAATACTGGCGCGGCAGATACGCCTCCTAAACTATTAAAATGGCCTTGAGGGTCATCGATGCGAACGGCTATTACTAAACGAGGATGGTCGGCTGGAACAATTCCGACGAATAGGGTGTTGTAGCGATTTTTATAATAACCACCTTGAGGTGCGGCCTGATGCGCGGTACCGGTTTTGCCCGCTACAATATAGCCTGGAGTATTGGCTAGTATACCCGTGCCGCCTTGGCCTGTTACCGTCTCAAGCATTTGAATAAGGGTGGTATCGGTTTTAGGCGACATAATGCGAGTACCTGATGGAGGGGCGCTTAATTTTAAGAAACTCACCGGCAAAATCACGCCATCGTTAGCAATAGTGGCGTAGACTCTAGCTATTTGAAGCAGCGAGACGCTAACCGAATATCCAAAGGTCATGGTGGCGAATTGGAAATCCCCCATAGAGTCTTCAGGATACATAAATCCTGTGGCTTCACCTGGATACATTCCGCTTGGTGCGCTTCCGATTCCATAATTAAGAAACATATTATAAACACTTTGTCTTGGTAGAGATAAAGCGATTTTAGAGATACCGACGTTACTCGATTTTGTTAATACGCCAGTGGTATCGATTAAGCCATAGTTGCCATCATCATGAATCCTATGCCCATCGACAAAAAAGAAGCCGGGGTTGGTATCGATAGGGGTGGTGGCGGTATATTTGCCACTTTCTAGTGCGGCAGTCATGGTAATGACTTTCATGGTAGAGCCAGGTTCAAAGGTATCGGTAATAGCGCGATCCTTGACATTGGACCCAGAGCGGTCGGCATAGGAGTTTGGATTAAAGCTTGGATAGCTTACTGCCGCTAAAACTTCGCCTGTTTGAGGGTCGATAACCACAGCTGAGCCACTAATGGCCTGGGTGCTAGTGACTTCCTCTTGCAATGCCTGATAGGCAATATATTGAATTCGGCTATCGATACTTAAGATAAGCGTCGAGCCATCGACGGGAGGCCTAATTACGGAGTCTACCGTTAATACTTGGCCAATTGCATTTTCGGTAACTAATTCTCTGCCATTTAAGGCTTGTAGTTTACCGTTAAAGGCTAATTCTAAAGCATCTTGACCGGTATCGTTATAATCGGTAAATCCAAGTAGTTGAGCGAGAGCGGGGCCATAAGGATAAAAACTTTCATGTTTCTTTTCAATATACACACCGGGGATTTGCATGGCATTTACTTCTTGGGCCACATTAGGCGGTAAATTGCGTTTGGCGACTAAATATTGAGACTTAGAATGTGCTAATACCATGGCTTTAATCTGGTTATAGCTTAAGCCTAAGTCAGGGTTGTTGGCTAATTGTTCCCAGCTCGCTGGAGATTGAACCAATACTTTAGGGTCAAATACGATGTTATCGATGGGGGCGCTTATGGCAACCGGGATGCCATTGCGATCTAAAATTAAGCCTCTATAGGCTGGAACAACTAAGGGATGGTCTGCCTCCATCATGCCTTTATTTTGCAAAAAGGATTTATCGACCTCGGCTAAATAAAATAATCTGCCGATCACTAGGCCCACTATCAATAATAAAATAACGAGTATGGTAATAAAGCGGTAGCGAGAAAAGGCGGAATGGGGCTGATTGGGATTATGATTCATTGAGGACTGCGCCGCTAGTAAAGCAAGAGTTTTACATTTTATCAAAGTTTGACTAAAGCGCTAGGGATTTTTTGAAGTGGATCCCCGGTCAAGTTTAGGATGACAGCGTAGAGTCATGCCCGTGGAGGCTCGACAAAATTGACTGGATCAATTTTGGTCGCCAGCTTTATAATGGCGCTCTGAAGGAGGGGTAAGCAGGAGGCTTAACAACCATCCAGGTCTTGATATGACACGGCTTTATTCTTGTTCTTGGTCCTCGTCATTTACCTTTGGTAAAAGCCCAAGGACGATGTTTTTCTAAATCACCTGCGATTAAGAAAAACTATCGCTTGACAGCGACATAAAGAATGTCTAATATCGCCTCTGTTCTAAGTGTACGGGGTATAGCGCAGTCTGGTAGCGCGCTTGCTTTGGGAGCAAGATGTCGGGGGTTCGAATCCCTCTACCCCGACCATTATTCAAGTGAGTAATGGTCAGCTTAAGCGCTAGTAAAATCATCGAGCGCTCGTAGCTCATCTGGATAGAGCATCGGCCTTCTAAGCCGAGGGTAGCAGGTTCGAGTCCTGCCGGGCGCACCAGTATGAACACTTTAACATTTATTCACCAGTTCCAATGGTGGGCGTAGCTCAGTTGGTAGAGCCCCGGATTGTGATTCCGGTTGTCGTGGGTTCGAGCCCCATCGTTCACCCCATTCTTCGTTTATCCACACAATATTCTAGCTCTTAATTGAGCCAGAACCATTTCGCTTTCTGCTCATCTGCTATACTCTTATTAAATCTATTAATTGGAGAGAAACCTCATGACAGATTGGGTAGTATGGCCGATATTCTTGGTCCAATTTATCGCTTTTGCTTTATTGCTGCTTAAAAACAAAATCGTATGCGGTGTAAGTCTTAAAACTTGGTCTATAACCTTACTAATTATAGTCTGTATAGCTACGGTAGCATCGCTATGGCATGACAGTACCGATCCATTACATTTATTTTTTTGAGGGTAATTATGATTACTAAAGCGAATATAGAAAGCATTATTGATAAAGTAGAGTTTATCGATAGCATCATCGGTATTGCCGGAGTGCTAATCATCATCAGCGCGGCATTGTTTGTGCAATTTTTCTTACATGAACTGCCTTGTCCATTATGCGAGTTACAGCGTGCCGCATTTATTAGCATAGGGATAGGGCTATTGATGAATGTGCGTTATGGCAATAAAGCCTCGCATTGGGGAGTGGTTATTTTAAGCGCTTGTGCTGGCATAGCCGTAAGTATTCGCCAAATTTTACTGCATATCAGCAGTCCGGTTGGCTTTGGCAGTACTATGTTGGGTCTGCATATGTATAGCTGGTGTTTTATAGGATTTGCTTTGGCGATAGTAGGGTCAGCAGTCATGCTAATTATCTACCCTGAAAAGAAAAACCAAACTCCTGTATAACTAAGAGTTTGGTTCTTTGTGCGAGTAGATTATAAGCTCATGCTTTCAGCTTGTCGTTTTGCAGACCATGGTTTGGTTTGCAGAACTTGCTCGATATAACGCAAATGTCTTTGCTCATCTGCGTAATTTTGTTGCACTAACTGTAAGATATGAGGAGGGAGGTCCGTTTTTATGGCCTCGCCGTATACTCTATTGGTTAATTTTTCATTACCCAGCATCGCTTTTAAAGCGCCTTCGGTGCCCGTAACACTGCGTAAAGCCGTAAATCCTTCGATTAAATAACCTTTGAAGTCTTGTTTGTAATCGGGGATTTTGCCGCCTAATTCTTGAATGGCCGCCGATAAATTATCAATATGGCGAAGGTGATCTTCGCGAAATTGACAAATCGAGGTGTGAATAGCGGCGTGATCAATTTTTTGTAGGGCTTGTTTATAGGCTTCTGAAGCATCTATATCGAGCTGGATAAGTTTTGTTAATTTGCTAACAACGTCTTGGTTTTTCATATGACTCTCCCTAAAGGTTAAGAACATGTGAATTAATGAGGTTCACAAAAAAGGTGGGGGCAAAAATTTATTATTGTTATTATGAGTACTTATAGAGTAACTATAAGATAATAAATATATACTACTAAGTCATAAAAAAAGCAAGGAAGTACAAAAAGAAGAAAGGCTCATCCCGTTACTTTTTATAGAATTCTTCTAATAAAATGAGTAGCTGCTTTTCGTGTAGGTCTAGATGAGGGTGCACATTAGCCGCCTGTTTTTGTGCCAGTTTATAATACTCATCACTATTACCATTCTCTATGGCGCTAATAACAGCAGGGTGTATATAGTACTTACGACAAATCACTTCGGTATTGCCCAATATTTTGGACACGCGTTTAATTACATTGTGAATTAGACTCTTACGTGGATTGTCTTCGATTTCCGACTGAGCCTGTTTTAAGGCTTCAAGAGCAGATACGCTACCGCCCCAGGTTCTAAAATCCTTGGCCGTAAAGTGATTATCACCATTAGGGCAGATCTTATTTAAATAGTCATTTACGTCGTGGGAGTGAATTTGATGGGATTTATTATCGGCATCTAAATAATGGAAAAGCTCATGGCCCGGTAATTCGGCGCATTCTTTAATTAATTTAACCAAGATTGGGTTGGTCAACTTGGTTTTGCGCATTTTTGACCATTTGGCTTTATACGAAAATACAATTTGTGCCTTAGTGGCTGAAAGATGCCTTCTGCGTAAGGTGGTAAGCCCAAAGGTATTGTTTTCTTTACGATAGCGTTGATTGCCGACGCGCATATAGGTGACATCGATAATCGATAGAGCGAGGGCCAATACTTTTTCTTTAGGCCAGGAGCGGCGGCGCATATCTTTTTTAAGGATGCTTCTAATATGGGCAAGCTTTTTGCCAAAGCTTAGTAAGTTCTGAAATTTATCCAAGCTACGATAGGTCACCCAGTCAGGATGATAAATGTATTGTTTACGTTCACGCTCATCACGGCCCGCCGCTTGCAAACATCCATTTTCGTCTTTGCAAATCCAGACCTTAGTCCAGGCAGGGGGGATGCCTATGCTATTAAGCCGCACAATGGTGCTGGCTTGTTTGATGGGATTACCATTTTCATGATAATAGGTAAATTTTTTGCCCGTGCGTTTACGCGAGTAACCGATTAGGTTGTCATGGGTATGAAGCAAGTGTGCTGGTGGTTTCATGGCGCTCATTTTTATTATTATAATTGCATGATATTTTAAATATAGACTGTCCTTGCTTATTTTACATAAATTCTTTATTATGCCTGTCGCTGTGCGAATGTGGCGAAATTGGTAGACGCGCTGGATTTAGGTTCCAGTGGGGCAACCCGTGAGAGTTCGAGTCTCTCCCTTCGCACCATTGCTTTATTCTTTTAGTTTCTTCCCCGTATACACAAGACTGACTTTTCTTCTTTTCATTGCTATAATGCGGCGTAATCGTTTTTTATTAAAACAAGCTGTTTTTAATAGAAATTTATGAAAATTAATAGAAATTTACAGGAAAGTAGGCCATATGACTCATTGGATTGGATATAAATGGCTTGCAGAAAAATATAATGCAGAACCCATTCAAGCGTTTCGTATCGATAGTAAAATAGAGCGTTTTCGGACGACTATACATGAAGATAGCCATATCCATAAAACGTATCTATCTTCTGCGAGACCTGAAGATACTTTTGCTGGACACCTTACGTTTGCCTTAAAACACGAAGGAGTGCATCTTGAGTTCTTGGCACGATTATTTAAAATTTTACCTATTATTGAATTAGAAAATTGGATTAAATCATAACCGACCGGGCAGTACGCTCGTCGTGCTTGTTTCCTCTATGAGTGGTTAACAGGGTTTCAGCTGAATTATTTAGGTGTTAGCAGTGGAAATTACATTGATGCTTTAGATGAGGGGCTTTATTTAACTGCGCCAAACCCAAACAAAAATACTCGCTGGCGAATTCGAGATAATCTCCCCGGTACTCGTGAATATTGCCCAATGGTAATGAGAACAGAGCACGTACAACTAGCAGAAAATTATAATTTTAAAGATCGCCTACATGAATTAGAAGCTGAATTTGGTGCTGATATATTAATGAGAAGTGCCGTATGGCTGACCGTAAAAGAAAGTCGGGCTAGTTTTGCCATTGAACATGAAGAAAAAAATGTTGACAGAGTTAAACGATTTGCTGCGGTAATGGAGCGTCGTTGCGGTCAATATGAAAGCCCGCTTCAAGATGAAACTCTGGCTGAATTACAAAGTGAAATTTTAGGCACCCGAGCGACTCGTTATGGCTTACGTAAATCTCCTGTATTTATAGGTGAAATAAGCTCTTGGGCTCCAATTGTTCATTATATCGCCCCAGATTGGTGCGATGTGCCATCAATGTTATCTGGGTTGCAAAATTTTGAAGCAAGAACCAGGGGGCGGTCCGCTCTCCTTCGTGCCGCTATGATTTCATTTGGCTTTGTATATATCCATCCTATGTCAGATGGTAATGGGCGAATCTCCCGATTTTTAGTGAATGATGTATTACGTCGAGATGGTGCAGTTCCAGCGCCATTTATCTTGCCAATTTCAGCAGCAATTGCAAATACCCCTATTAAACGCCGAGGTTATGATCAGGTGCTAGAGATCCTCTCCAAGCCCCTGATGCATCGCTATCAAGCAGACTATCAATTTGGTTCTGAACAGGTTGCAGAGGATGGTATTCATTATAATTTGATATTTAATGCTTATGAGGATGCAAATTTAACGTGGCGATATTTAGACTTAACTGACCATGTGGAGTATTTAGCTAATATTATTGATTTGACCATCGAGCATGAGATGCGGCAAGAAGCTGCTTATTTGCATAGCTTACGTCAAGCTCGTGAGAGTATAAAAGAATTACTTGATGGGCCTGATGCAGATATTGATCGCATTATTCGATCAATTCGCGAAAACAATGGGCAGATTTCGAATAAACTTAAACAAGAATTTCCACAGCTTAATGAGTCTGAGCTATCAAGCAATATTGTTTTAGCAATTAATGCCGCTTTTAAATCAAATGAATAAGCAAAAATTTAAGGTGTGTACGAGGCAACTGGAGTTTCTAAGCCAGATGCTGAAAAAATGCTCGTTAAAGCCAAGCGTATTTTGCTCGGTTAAAAGCAGAGGTAATTTGGGAAAAAAAGCAGACTAAGATGTTCGGGAATATAGTGAAGTTCCCTAGGTTAACAGCTTGGTATGGGGCTCTTGGTTATAAATATTCAGGCGTTCAGCATACAGCCGCAGACTGGATTCCAGTGTTATTAGAATTAAAAGAAATGGTAGAAGATACAGTCGGGCAAGCATTTAATGGCGTGTTATGCAATTACTATAGAGATGGGAAGGATAGTATCGGTTGGCATTCAGATGATGAAAAAGAATTGGGTGAGAATCCTTGTATAGCATCGCTTTCTTTTGGCGAAACTAGATGCTTTAAATTAAAGCATAAAGCTACGGGCATTATTCATACCATTGATTTACCTTCAGGCAGTCTGCTTGCCATGTCAGGCGCTACTCAAAAAAATTGGCTACACTCCGTTCCAAAAACCACAAAAAATTCTGCTGAGAGAATCAATGTAACGTTTCGAAATATAATCCCCAGCTGAATTATTATTGCAATGAGCTGGGGCATAAATTAAGCAATCAGGATGGCATTGCTATTCTTATTCCATCACTAGCTGTTGAATCAGTTTGTCGAATAGATTCAATAGAGTTTCTTGCCCGTTCATTACATACAATCGCATTATAAGCTACTGTGAGAGAATCTTCGGTTGAGCTTGTAGCTATGCTTGTATCTATGCTTGTGATATTGGCACTTGTATAAAATGTTGTGCTAGCTAAATTCTCATAACTTGTTACTTCTCTAGAAGCTTCGGCTAGTCCGGAAGGGGTAGTAGAGCTTAAGCTTTCCCCTGTATCTGCTGCCCCTGCTGAAATATCTGTCGTAGTAATAGAAGGCTCTAAATCTAACTCCATCTTACTAGTTGTTTTAGCTTCTCGTGCGGCAAGAGGATCTCCAGCGCCATGTGCAATATAGCGCTCAGCACCAAGGGCGGGAGTATCAGTCGGGTCATCACCGCCGATAGCGATATTAGCTGTAGTTTTAAGTTCTGAAACTTCAATACTAGTTAGGGCATCTGATGAGGCTTTGGTAGCTGATGCATTTTCAATTACTGCTGTTGATAAATCGCTACTTGATGGGGCGTTTAGTATTAAAGCTTGTGCATCTGCGGCTTGATTTGCAGCCTCAGAACCCGCCCCAGCAGCGACCTTCATATCAGCAGTTACTATTGGCGCAGAGGGGATGGCCGGCCTCACATTTAGTTTTCTCGGGTTTAATTCAAATGATAATTGATCTAATTTGTCTTGTAAGACTTTAGCGTCGATAAGAGCGCCTTTGCCTTTTAACAACATATTATATGTCTCTTCGGCTTTTGATATGCTGGTACAAAGCTTGGTGCGCATAGCAGGAATTAAAATCACGCCTGGGATAAATGCAGTATCGCTGCACAGTTTATAAGCATTTGAATAATTTAATTCTTTTGGCTTATATACAACCAAATTCTCTAATATAATTGCGGCTGCTAAGCGCGCAGGATTATCATAAAGAGTAAATTTTGAGTCGTATAAACCAGCGCAAACATCAGATTGAATTTTCTTAAGAGTTAGTCGGTCGAAACTTAAGCCATGTTTAGCTGCCACTTCATTTAATATTTCTAAATGGTCACTTACAAGAATATAGGATGCATCTGAAGATTTAATTGTCCCGCGTTTGCTTGCTATTTTGACATACTCTGCCAAGCCACTCAGTATAGCAATATGTATGCGCATAACTAAAGAATCTTTAGTAGCTATTAAGGTGGCAATTACATTGGTCATACCGTTGCGCGCCGCTAAAGTTAATGCTGTGTTCCCATATCTATCGGTACGATTTACATCCGCGCCATTTTTTATTAATAAATCGATAATATCTTGTCGACCTTGACAAGCAGCGCTCATAAGTGCGGTGTTGCCTAACGTATCAGCAGTGTTTACATCGATTGTATCATCAGAAATAAGCATTTTTATGTCTTCAATCGAGGCATTGTAACCAACCATATTAATTAATCGATTTTCCATACTCCGAGAATGGGCTGATTGTGGTATTGATGCTTCTGCTAATAATTCCTTAAATTTAATTGTTTCATCCGTTTTATATACTTCAGTATTATATTTATTAACATTTTGGCAAAGCAAAGCTATCATCGGTCGAGTACTAAGCGGTGCCATGGTAAATAGAGAATTAAATGATGGCAATGCTTTATAAGCCAGAGCGATTTGACGTGGGTGACATGTTGTTACCACAAGTTCCAAATAAAGCTCGACTGCACAAGAGTATATATCATCATGTTTTCTAATTTTATCATTGTAGGATCCCGCCAAAATATCGGAGAAAATAGTCCGTATGACACAATCGCTTAAGGGGGGGAGGTGTGTTCCAGGTGTACTATTTAATCTAGCTATTTCATTCCCTAGAGCTTCATGAGTTGCCCCTTCTGTTCCTTTTATACTTAGCAGTGGTGACGGTGAGAAAAAAGTAAAAGGACCTTTCTTTGAGCGTTCTATTCTTTTTAAACGCCTGGCATCAGCTAGCGCTTTTAATATGGCATATCCTAAAAAATTTTTAACATGATCGGCTATTATTCCGGCTAAAATAGGCGCACCTCTCTTAATAGCAAGTTCATAAGGGGAATTATTTTTCGCATCATTGGTTAATGGATTAGCTCCGGCAGTGAGTAACATTCTAACAATATCCTTATACCCCCAAGATAATGCTAAAAGGAGTGGCGTATTCTCGTTCTCATCATGATGTTCTATATTTGCACCATTTTGGAGTAAATATTTAGCTAGATTGATATGACCGAATCTGATTGCCACGCATAACGCAGTGCTGCTGTACTTGAATGTATAATTAACTAGCCAGGGGTAATCAACAAGATAAGATTTTACTTCATCAAGATGGTTATATTGTACATATCTTATAAAATCTTTACGCAACTCATCATCATCGATCTGTGCAAAAGCCATGGCAAACTCCTTTTTATTTTTTAATTAGGGTCATGTTACAGATCGAACCTTAAGGTTTTATTAAGAGATTAATTATTTCATTCGTGATGAAAGTAGGGTGGGGTTCTACGATAGAGCACAAAAGATAGTAGCGGGCGTATCAAGTTTATTTGGCCGCGATCCTAAACTGTTCCAAGATAGCGTGCTAACCCTTGTGTTTATAGCTCTAATACAAAATGACCTCGCTGATAGGTTAAACACCACGCGAGCAGAACGACATTATGAACGGTTATTCACAAGGTATGCTAACAGACAATTAGCAGAAGCCCTCGATATGGTTATAGTAGCACCGTAAAACCAAGGACATAAATGTTCGATTGTGATTGAGCTAGCTTAGCTTTTTATGACTGGTTGCTCCGATATGGAAGTTGATGATACATTTATTCATGTCAGTGCCTTTATAAGGGTTTGATTATGTTGAGTTCAAAGTCCGAGGGTCACATTCAACAAATACTTATTAACAGCAATGAAGGCTTTATTGTATTAAAAAGCGGCTTTTTGGATTCTAAGCAAGCGAAAGCCTATTTTGTCCGATTAAAAACAGATATAAGCTGGGAACAAAAGCAGACTAAGATGTTCGGGAACATAGTGAAGTTCCCTAGGTTAACAGCTTGGTATGGGGCTCTTGATTATAAATATTCAGGCGTTCAACATACAGCCGCAGACTGGATTTTGGTGTTAGCAGAATTAAAAGAAATGGTAGAAGATACAGTCGGGCAAGCATTTAATAGCGTGTTATGCAATTACTATAGAGATGGGAAGGATAGTATCGGTTGGCATTCAGATGATGAAAAAGAATTAGGTGAGAATCCTTGTATAGCATCGCTTTCTTTTGGCGAAACTAGAAGCTTTAAATTAAAGCATAAAGCCACGGGCATTATTCATACCATTGATTTACCTGCAGGCAGCCTGCTTATCATGTCTGGCGCTACTCAAAAAAACTGGCTACATTCCGTTCCAAAAAGGACGAAAAATTCTGCTGAGAGAATTAATTTAACGTTTCGAAATATATTCCCCATCTGAATTATTATTGCAATAAGCTGGGGCATTCATTAAGCAGTCATAACGCCGTTGGTTCTCGACTATCGCTTTCTTCTACTTCTACTGCAAGGCCTCGCTGAAATACATGATGTGTTGGGACTATAGGCATTGAGTTCAATAAAGACTCATTTGAAGGATTTTCTTCATCCAATGTTGCTGATTGAACGGCATGAGCAGTGGGTCGGACTTCGGGTGTAATAATTGTTCTATCAGTTATATTTGCTGGTGCTCTTATTAAAATGTCTGTGGCAGGAACAGGGGTAGCAGGAGTTAAAGCAGCTTCTCTATCAGCCCTTGCTCTCGGAGCAGCCCTGGCTTCTTCCACCAGGGCAGTGCTTCCTGCGCCGCTGCATGCAACAGGGGCAGAGGGGCTAAGGGTTAAGTTAGTAGTGCCAATAGTTAGCTTCGAATAATCATCTAGCTCGGTACCGCTACCTTCGATTTCAAGAGTCTGGTCTTTAATGGCTTTTATATCATTATTTAGCTTTTCTAACTCAAAATTATATTCCGCAGAGCCTTTGCATATAGCAATGGCCTTAGGCGCTTTATCTATAGAGGTGCAAATTTTTGTTCTCATACTAGGTGCTTTAAAACTGTATGTCTCGCCTTTAATAAACTCAGGGTCACGACATAGATTTGATAAGGCAGTATAACCCAGCGTGCCATTGGTTAGCTTCATTATTAACCTAGCATCTGTTGATAAATAATGTAGAATAAGCTCTGCGGCAAGTTGCTCAATATTATGATGTTGAGCAAATTTTCCTTCAGTCACTCCATTTTTAATTGCAAATATGGTTTCATTATCTAGTGGCAGATTATATTTACGCGCGACAGAGTTTAATTGAGTCAAGCGGTCTAATAATAGAGCTTTAGTTTCATCAGTGCGTTCTATTCTAACTCGAGTTTTATTAAAAAATGCTGTCCTATTCTCCGCTTTATATGAGGTAATTCCTTTAATAATAGCGTGCTCAAGGTGCTTTGCTTGAAGCTTTGCTATTTGTCTGGGATAAGCCTCAATTAGCAGGTTATGTATTGCAGGATGAGCTTTAGCGTAGTCAAATACTGTTTTCCCTTTCTTATCCTTGAAGTCGACATCTATATATGCGCCCGCATCACATAATATTTTCACTATATCTGTGTAGCCCAGGGCGGCGGCCTTAATGAGCGCTGTATACCCTTCCTTATCCATAGCGTTTTTATCTGCACCAGTAGCAAGTAAAGCTTCAACAGTTTCTTTGTGACCTTTATAGGCTGCAAAATGGATTGCTGTCCACTCATCATTGGTCTTGGCCTCTATATTTGTACCAGAAGCAAGTAAGGCTTCAACAGTTTTTTTGTAACCTCCATAGGCTGCGCAATGGATTGCTATCCACCCTTTCTTATTCATAGCGTTTTTGTCTGCACCAGCAGTAAGTAATGTTTCCACTATAACTGTATGGCCTTTGGAGGATGCCGCTATAAGCGGTGTGAACCCCTTTATATTCATAGCCTCTATGTCTGCGCCAGCAGCTAGTAAAGCTTTTACTATATCTATATGACCATTAAGAGCCGCCAAAAATAGTGGCGTTTCTCCATCTACGCTTGCCCTGTTGATGTTTACACCGGATTGCACTAAACGTATAGCTCTCTCAGTGTTACCTTCACGGATGGCTGTTATAAGAAAACGTATAATTCTCTCACTGTTACCTTCATGAAAGGCTGTTGTAAAAAGGGTATCACTATGGATTCCAGGCATGTTAAATTCCTTTTTATATGATTTAATTTAAAATGACCGTACAGTGGTAAGCTTAAGGTTTTATTAAGAGATCAGGTATTATCATTAAATAAAGCGAAATAAAAGAGTTGGCTTTAGAAAATCATAGGCATTTGATGCCATAATAATGGCGTTAAACTTAGATCACATTTGGCCTATAGAGCCAAGGACTTAAGGAATTTTAGTATAAGCGGTAGACATCAGCGCTTGATATCCTTACAATTGCCCCCATTTATGGTTTAGCACATTCATACATCTAAGTGAGGCAATAATGAAAATTTCAGTAAGTTTATCCCAAGGTATCCAGCGTACTATCGACATTACCGTTCCAGCAGAGCTCATTGAACAAGCTTACAATAAGCGTTTACAGGAAGCTGCTAGAACCGCCACTATTAATGGATTCCAGCCGGCAAAATCACGTAAATCACCTTTGCCAATAGCCAAGGTTATAGAGCACTACGGTCCGGCCATTCGTCGTGAAGTCGTTTCAGAAATGTTGCAAAAAGGCTTTTATGAAGCGCTAACCGAAACTAAATTAAATCCAGCTAGCATGCCAAGAGTCGAAGTTGTGGTTGATCAGTCCGGTGCTGATTTGCAATTTAAAGCGAGCTTTGAAGTTTTCCCAGAAATTGAAGTTAAAGGTCTGGATCAACTTGTTATTGAAAAACCTATCGCTTCCGTTACCGACAACGATTTGTCCGATATGATGGAAACCTTACGTAAACAGCACGCTAAATGGGATAAAGTTGAGCGCGCAGCGGCACATGAAGACCGTGTTATTATCGATTTCGAAGGCTTCCTACAGGATGAGAAGTTTGAAGGCGGCAGCGCTAACGATGTACCTTTAGTATTGGGTTCCAAGCAAATGATCGAAGGGTTTGAGTCCGGCATCGAAGGCATGAAAGCCGGTGAAGTTCGTGAACTTAACTTGCAATTCCCAGCGGACTACCAGGCAGAAAATTTAGCCGGCAAAGCCGCTGTGTTTAAAGTAACCCTGAAAGAAGTCTCTGCACCAGTATTGCCTGCATTAGATGACGAGCTCGCTAAATTATTTAATGTAAGCGATATCGCAAAATTGCAAAAAGAAGTGCGTGCCAATATGGAACGCGAACTCGAATTCACCTTGAAAAATAAAGTGAAAGACCAGGTAATGGACGGTTTAATGCAACATAATACTGTCGAGCTACCATCCGGTTTGGTAAACGATGAAATCAAACGCTTAAAAGAACAAGCCTTGCAAAAAATGGGCATGTGGCAAAAAAATAAATCAGCCGAACAGCCTGAGTTGCCAGATGAGCTATTTAAAGACCATGCGAATCGCCGTGTAACATTAGGCTTATTGATGAATAAAGTCATTACTCAGAACGAAATTAAACCTGATGCGGATAAAGTGCGCGCGCTAGTTGAAAAAATGGCTTCGGTTTATGAGGCTCCAGAAGACGTGGTTAAACAGTTTTACGCTGACCGTGAGCAAATGACCGAAATCGAACAAATCGTTGTGGAAGAGCTGGTAGTGGAAAAAATCCTTGAATCCGCTAAAGTAAGTGATAAGCAGATGAGCTTTGCAGATGTCATGCAGCAAAGGAAGCCTGCTTAAATTTACGCTAATCCCATAATTATAGAGAGAACAACGTGATTACTAACAATTTAGTTCCAATGGTAGTTGAACAGACAGCAAGGGGTGAGCGGGCTTACGATATCTATTCGCGCTTGCTAAAAGAGCGGATTATTTTCGTGGTAGGTCCTATCGACGATCATATGGCTAACCTAATCGTGGCTCAGCTATTATTTTTAGAATCTGAAAGCCCAGATAAAGACATTAGCCTTTATATTAACTCCCCAGGTGGCGTGGTAACGGCGGGCATGTCGATTTATGACACCATGAACTTTATTAAGCCTGATGTCAGCACACTATGTATCGGCCAAGCGGCTAGCATGGGTGCGCTTTTATTATTATCCGGAGCTAAGGGCAAGCGCTTTTGCTTGCCGCATTCTTCGGTAATGATCCATCAACCATTAGGCGGCTTCCAAGGTCAGGCCTCCGATATCGAAATTCATGCGCGTCAAACCAATAAAGTGAAGGCGATGATAAATGATATCATTTCAAGACATACTGGAAAAGATATCCATCAAGTTGAGAAAGACACCGATCGAGATAACTTTTTAGATGCCAATGCGGCGCTTGATTATGGCATTATCGATGCTATTTTTGAGAAACGCGCGGCAATTGAAAAGCAAACCACCAAGTAGTCCAATAGTATTGTGTTATACGTACAGTTTTGCCTTGCCTAGGCTAAGGTAAAACTGTACGCTCTTGAAAAGGCTCCTAAAAGGCCCCATCTTGTTATCATGTTCAGCTAAGAGAATTCGATATGGCTAAGAAAGAAGATTCAACAATGTTATATTGCTCATTCTGCGGGAAGAGCCAAGGCGAAGTTAAGAAATTAATCGCCGGCCCCTCGGTGCATATTTGTGACGAATGCGTTCACCTTTGCAACGATATTATTACCGAAGATCAAATCAGCTCGCCCGAAGTGGGCAGTGACCAAATTAAATTGCCTAAGCCGATAGAGATTAATAGCATCTTATCGGATTATGTTATCGGCCAGAATATTGCCAAAAAAGTATTGGCCGTAGCCGTTTATAACCATTATAAAAGAGTGCGTTCCAAATCCAGCGATAGCGATGTGGAATTAAGCAAAAGCAATATTTTGTTAGTGGGTCCCACCGGTTCCGGTAAAACCTTATTGGCACAAACTTTAGCGCGCACTTTAAATGTACCGTTTGCTATGGCCGATGCTACCACGTTAACAGAAGCGGGTTATGTCGGTGAAGACGTTGAAAACGTGATTCAAAAGCTGCTACAGAATGCAGACTATGATGTCGAACGCGCCCAACGCGGCATTATCTATATCGATGAAATCGATAAGATTGCCCGTAAATCCGAAAATGCGTCTATCACTCGCGATGTGTCGGGAGAGGGCGTGCAACAGGCCCTATTAAAATTAATCGAAGGCACTATCGCATCGATTCCTCCAAAAGGTGGCCGCAAGCATCCTCAGCAAGACTTTGAGCAAATTGATACCTCCAAGATTTTATTTATCTGTGGTGGGGCGTTTGACGGTTTGGAAAAAATTATTAAGGCTCGTACCGAGAAATCCGGTATTGGCTTCGATGCGCTGATAACCGGCGAAAAAGACCAGAAGACCCATAGCCAGTTGCTAGCTACGGTTGAGCCTGGTGATTTAGTGAAGTTTGGTTTAATTCCAGAGTTCGTTGGACGCCTACCAGTTATCGCCGCCTTAGAAGAATTGGATGAGGAAGCGCTGGTTAAAATTCTAACCGAACCTAAAAATGCCTTGGTCAAACAATATGCCAAGTTATTTGAGATGGAAGGGGTGGAATTTGTATTTACCGAAGGCGCGGTGCATGAAACAGCTAAGCGAGCCTTAGCGCGTAAAACCGGCGCCCGTGGATTGCGTTCAATATTAGAACACGCTTTGTTAGATACTATGTATAATTTGCCAACCATGGAAAATGTTAAAAAAGTCCTAATCGACGAATCCGTCATTAGCGGCGAAAAAACCCCATTGTTGGTAATGGAAAATGAGCAACAACAACGTTTAGCATAAACGATCAAATCCCCTCTCCCCCTGTGGGAGGGGGCAGGGAGAGGGGTTGATATAGAGTTACCCCTCATCCGCCAAAGCTACGCTTTATCGACTTCTCCCTCAAGGGGAGAAGTAAGTTTTCACTAGGATGACAAAAAAGTTGTGGCACGATCAAGTAATTATAAGTGAGGAAAAATGCCTGAGACTCCAGCAGAAATAAAAAAAACCAAGAACGAATATTCTGTATTACCTTTGCGTGATGTAGTGGTTTATCCGCATATGGTTATCCCTCTATTTGTAGGGCGTGAAAAGTCTGTCAACGCTTTAGAGGCGGCAATGGCAGATGAGCAAAAGATATTTTTGGTCTCCCAACAAAATCCTACCGAAGAAAATCCTACCGAAAAAGACTTATATTCAGTCGGTACCATAGCCTCCATCTTACAATTGCTACGCCTGCCCGATGGCACTTTAAAAGTGCTAGTGGAAGGGATCGAACGTGCCAAGGTGAAGAAATACCTTAAGAACGATTCTTATATCTGTGCCGAGCTCGAAATTATTAAGACCAAGGAAGCAAACGATCAAAATATCGAAGCCTTATTGCGCTCCTTAGTATCGCAATTCGATCAATACATAAAGCTTAATAAAAAGATCCCACCTGAAGTCATGTCCTCATTGGTGGGTATCGATGATCCTGTACGCTTGGTGGATACTATCGCCGCGCATATGACCATGAAGATCGAAGACCGTCAAAACGTGCTTGAGCTGCCAAGCTTAACGCAGCGCATCGAAGAATTAATGAATCTCATGGAAAACGAAATCGAGATTCTGCAGATTGAAAAACGTATTCGTGGCCGAGTTAAGCGCCAGATGGAAAAAAACCAGCGCGAATACTATTTAAATGAACAGATGAAAGCTATTCAAAAAGAATTAGGCGAAATTGGAGAGGGCTATAACTCGCTCGATGCTTTAGAGAAAAAAATAGTCGATGCTAAGATGCCTCAGGAAGCCTTGGAAAAAACCATGGCCGAATTGCGCAAGCTAAAAAGCATGTCTTCTATGTCGGCCGAAGCCAGCGTATCCCGTAATTATATCGATACCATGATAGCGGTGCCTTGGTCCAAGGTAACTAAGATTAAGCTCGATTTAGCCTTGGCCGAAAAAATATTAAACGAAGATCACTTCGGTTTAGAAAAAGTGAAGGAACGCATATTAGAGTATCTAGCAGTCCAACAACGCGTTAAAAAATTAAAAGGCCCTATCCTATGCCTGGTAGGCCCTCCTGGAGTGGGTAAGACTTCACTTGGCGCCTCGATCGCTAGGGCTACTGGCCGTAAGTTTGTCAGGGTGGCTTTAGGCGGGGTGCGTGATGAGGCTGAGATTCGCGGCCATCGTCGCACTTATGTCGGCTCGATGCCGGGTAAGATTATTCAAAAACTTTCCAAAGTGGGCACTAAAAATCCTTTATTCTTATTGGATGAAATCGATAAGATGGCCATGGATTTTAGGGGCGACCCTAGTTCTGCTCTTTTAGAAGTATTAGACCCTGAGCAAAATCATTCCTTTAACGATCATTATTTAGAAGTGGATTATGATCTATCGGATGTGATGTTTATCGCCACGGCTAACACCATGGATATCCCAGGCCCTTTATTGGATAGGATGGAAGTGATTCGTCTGGCCGGTTATACCGAAGATGAAAAACTGAATATCGCGATTAAATATTTAGCGCCTAAACATATTAAAGCCGCAGGACTTAAAAAATCCGAGATCACTATCGATGAAAGCGTGCTGCTGGATATTATTCGGTATTACACCCGTGAGTCCGGCGTAAGAAGCTTAGAGCGTGAAATTGCCAAGATTTGTCGCAAGGCCGTAAAAGCCATATTGTTAAAACCTGGCATGAAAAATGTTAAGGTGAACTCGGCTAACCTAGAAGATTATCTGGGCGTACATCGCTTCCGCTATGATATTGCCGAAGAACATAATGAAATTGGTCAGGTCACAGGCCTGGCTTGGACCGAAGTCGGTGGTGAGCTGCTTAAGATTGAAGCTACCGCGGTGCCTGGTAAAGGTAAGACCTTATTTACCGGTAAGCTTGGTGATGTGATGCAAGAGTCGATTCAAGCCGCTATGACCGTGGTTCGCAGTCGTGCGATCGCCCTTGATATTGCGCCTAACTTTTATGAAAAACTGGATATTCATATCCATGTGCCGGAAGGCGCTATTCCCAAAGATGGGCCAAGTGCAGGTATTGCCATGGCTACAGTGCTGGTTTCCGTTTTAACTAAAACGCCGATTAGGGCCGATATTGCCATGACCGGTGAGATCACTTTACGAGGCGAAGTTCTACCTATTGGTGGGCTTAAAGAGAAATTATTGGCTGCACACCGCGGTGGTATTAAGCTAGTTTTAATCCCAGAAGAGAATAGACGCGACCTAAAAGAGATCCCAGATAAGATAAAAAATGAGATGGAAATCCGCCCAGTACGCTGGATTGACGAGGTTTTGGAGGCTGCTTTGGTGCAACCAGTAAAAAGAAGGGTGACATCTTTAAAAAGAGCAGCTACACTCACGAAGTCTTCTGCAAAATGAAGATGCCGTAAGGGCTAAATTAATTAATCAAACGCCTTGACAGATATTGATGGCAGTTGGTATAAAACATAAGTCAATATTGACAAAGTGTTATGGGCAAACAAATAGAGAGGGTATCCTAGTGAATAAAGCACAATTAATCGATGCAATCGCTTCTAAATCTGACATTTCAAAAGCTTCTGCTGGACGCGTTCTAGATGCGCTAATCGCAGTAATCACAAAATCCTTGAAAAAAGGCGAACCTGTATCCTTAGTTGGTTTCGGTACATTCGCTGTTAAAAAACGTAAAGCACGTAAAGGTCGTAACCCACGTACTGGCGCTGAGATCAAAATTCCTGCTGCTAATGTCCCTGGCTTCAAAGCTGGTAAAACATTAAAAGACAGCGTACAGTAATCTATAAGATTGCTTAAGCTGTTGAGAATTTAGCGTCTCGTTAAGTTCTTATAAAATGTAAAGCGCGTCCACAAGACGCGCTTTTTTTTCATTTAAAAATGACGCGCCTCTACTCCTCTAGTCATCGACTTTGTTGTCATCCTCGACTTGATCGGGGATCCAGAAAACTTAGATTCCCGCCTCCGCGGGAATGACAAACCCTATCTTTTCCCCTGTTTATAGTAAGAATTCCTGTTATACTTTTTCAAGGTAATTAAATAAAGGTGAATCATGCTACAAGATATTAGAGATAAAGCTCAGGGTTGGGTGACATGGCTTATTATAGGCGTGATTATTGTGGTGTTCGCCTTATTCGGGATTAGTTATTATTTAACCTCGAACGGGGGTGCCGATAGCACTCTTGCTACCGTCAATGGCGACCCTATTACTCAATCTTCTTTTAACTATATGTATCAATCGATCAGCCGTCAGCAGACAGATGCCTCAGTCGATACGAATGCTTTAAAGCAACAAGTATTACAAAGTTTAATTAGCCGTCAGCTTTTATTGCAGTCCGCGCAGGATTTAGGCTTTCATATTAGCGTGCCTCAGCTTAACCAAGTTATTTATAGCATGGCGCCTTTTCAGGTTGATGGCCAATTTTCGATGCCGCGTTATCAAGCGATTTTACAAAATGCAGGCATTACCACCGATCAACTTAGGACCGAGCTATTAACCGATATAATAGTAGGGCAGGTCCAGCAAGGTGTTACCTTAAGTCAGTTTGTATTGCCCAATGAGCTCGCTCAACTCAATGCTGCAATCGGTCAAAAACGCGATATCAGTTATGTATTATTGCCAAGCAGCAAATTTGCTAGTGCAGCGACTATTAGCCAGAGCCAGATTCAGGCTTATTACGAGGCAAATCAATCCGACTTTTATACGACCGAACAAGTCCAATTACACTATATTATGCTCGATGCTAGCCATATGCCAAAAGGTCAATCTTATGGTGATGTCGGCAATCAATTAGCTAATTTAAGCTATGAAAGTCCAAGTTCGCTAGATGCTACGGCCAAACAATTAGGCTTAAGCGTTAGCTCCACAGGTCTTATCACCCAAAAGGGCGGTAGCGGTTGGTTAGCAAATCCACAAGTGATACAGGCCGCTTTTAGCGACAGCGTATTAAAACAAGGCAATAATAGCGCCATCATCAACCTAAGCCCAAGCCAGTGTGTGGTTATTCGCGTCTTAAAAGATATCCCCTCCACCTTAAAGCCTTTATCTGAGGTCTCTAATCAAATTTTAGCCATATTGCAGGGGCAAGCGGGGCAGCAATTGGCTCAGCAGACAGCATCGGCTATGCTGGCCTCATTGCAGCAAGATGGTTCGGCTGCCAGTTCTTTAGCCAAGCAATATGGTCTAAAATGGCAGCAAGCGAATAATCTGGGGCGAAATTCAACTAATTTAGATCCGGCTATAGTCGATGCGGCTTTTAGCACGGCTCAGCCACTCGCTACTCATCCTATCCCAGCATTAGCGACGACCACTAATGGATTTGCGGTGATTTTAGTCAATAAAGCTATTTCGACTAATATTGCTAGTAATCCTGCTGATGCGCTTGCCTTACAACATGCTTGGGCGGTATTGGACTATTCACAATATACCAATGCATTAACGGTTAAAGCGTCTATTAAGGTTAATTCTTAATGCCTAAAAAGCTAAAGTGGTATCAACCCACTGCCTGGCTACTCGTTCTGACAGTTGGCTTGCTACGCTTATTGGTGTTATTGCCTTATCGCCTGCAAATGAAAATGGGACGGTTAGTTGGCAGGTTGATGATGCGCATATTGCCTTATCGCCGAACTATTATGGATATCAATCTAAAGCTATGTTTTCCAGAAAGCACGGTCTTTTATAGAAAACAATTAATCAAAGAATCCTTTGAATCGGTTGGCATGGGCTTTATGGAAGGCTTAATGGCCTGGTTTATGTCGCCTAAGCGTTTTAATAAGATCCCCTTAGTCATCCATGGCCTGGAAAACTTTACTACGCCCCTGGCAGAAGGGCATGGCGTATTAGCCTGTGGTGCGCATTTTACCTGTTTAGAATTAATGGGTCGGGTATTTGCCGAACGGGTTCCGGTTAATTATGTCTATAAGCGCAGCAAAAATAGCTTTATGGAAAACTTAGTAGAAGGGCGGCGCGCTCTTTATATGCAGCAGCCTTTATCGCATTTAGATTTAAAGCCGATTATTCGCAAGCTTAAACAAAAGCAATTAGTCTGGTATGCACCCGATCAAGATTTTGGGCCAGAGCGTTCAGTATTTGTGGATTTTATGGGCGTGCCAACCGCAACTTTACGAGCAACGAGTTTATTATGCAAAGTCAGTGGCTGCAAAATGGTGCCATTGTTTTTTAATCGCCTGCCTAATGACGCGGGTTATGAAGCGACTCTTTTGCCACCCTTGGAAAATTATCCAAGCAATGATGAAGCCGATGCACTTATATATAATCAGCTATTAGAAAAGCATATTCGTAAATTTCCAGGGCAATACCTTTGGGCCCACCGACGTTTCAAAAGCCGCCCTGAAGGCAGCCCGTCGGTATATCCAAAGAAATAATCTGGATGCCTATCTAGAATGGAAAAATCGCATTGCATTAACTATGTTGTCACCCTGGGGCCATGTAATGGAACCCGGGATCCACTTTTCTATGGGGTAGAACTATTTAGAGGATCAGTCAAATGTTTTCTTACCAAAGGCAACATCGCCACGCCAGGTAAGGAAATTAAGAAGGTGGTAAAGTAAAACCACATCCAGCCCACATGATCGATCATTACCGCAGCCACAGGCCCCACATAGACTCGACCAAGGCTGGCAAAGGCCGAAAATAGCGCGAACTGAGTCGCGGTATATTGTTTATTACAAAGTGTCATCAATAATACCAAGAACCCAGTATTGCTTAAGCCGCCACAGAAATTCTCTGCAAATATAGCAAATATCATGCCCCAATAATTATGCCCTATATGCGCTAACCACATAAAAGCCAGGTTCGAAACGGCTTGAAATAGGCCAAATAGTATTAAGCTGCGAAATAGAGTTAAGCGCATCATGAGTAAGCCACCGATAATGCCGCCGGCGATGCTTGAGATCATCCCGACACCTTTATTGGCTATGCCGACATCGGTTAAGGAAAAATGCAAGTCTCGTAATAAAAAAGTGGTATTAAGCGTTAGGGCAAAGGCATCGCCTAATTTATAAAGCACAATAACCAGAATCAATAAAAGGGAAGCTTTAGCGCCTTTGCGTTTAAAAAATTCGGTAAAGGGTAGGGTGACGTTTTCATAAAAACTTGGCTTGGTTGTCGCCACTACAGCGCTCACTTTAGGTTCTGGCATCAATAAGGTGGTCACCACGCCGACCAACATCAATGAGCCCATAATAATATAGGTGATATGCCAGCCAATATTTTGTGCCAGGATTAAAGCCAACGCTCCAGAGATAATCACCGCCGCTCTATAACCCGTAATATAAACGGCTGAGGCAAAGCCTTTCTGTTGCTCATTTGGCATCTCGACTAATACCGCACAGCTAGTGGTATCTTGGGAGGCCGATAAAAACGCAACTAATAAGGCGAATAGCGCCAGCAATTTTGGATGCGAGCTAGGTGATAGGCTAGCCATTAACATAATGGCAGCGATTAAAGCCAGTTGCGTAATGATAAGCCAGCCACGACGGCGACCTAAAAAGGGTGGAATAAACCGATCCATTAAAGGCGCCCAGATAAATTTATAAATATAAGGCTGTCCGATTAAGCTTAAAAAGCCGATCCCGATTAAGCTGGTGCCGGACTGAGTATACCAGGCCGTTAACGTTGAGCTGGTTAATGCTAAGGGAAGGCCGGAAGCGAAGCCAAGAAAAAACAAAATAAGCGCCATAGGTTGAAAAGCATTTTTTAAAATAGAGGTATGCATTATTTTGGCCCAGTCTTTTTATTGATTAGTAGTTTTGCACATGCGCACTAATTATTCCACTTTAAACATGGCCTGCTCATTTTTGTTGCAAGATTTTTAAATTCATAGTAGAAAGGATAATTTGCCAAACGAGAGGGGGAATTTCATGGCGGTTCGTACGTTATCAAAACTAGGATTTAAATTAGCCTTTGTAGCAACAAGTTTAGCTTTAGCAGGTTCAGCCTATGCGGCCGGTTTTGCCATTAATGAGCTAAGTCCAGAGTTACAAGCCACTGCTATTGCAGGCGCAGGCTCGGCCACAAACGACGTTACGGCGATGGCATTTAACCCGGCGACTTTAGCCACGTTAAAAAGCAGTCAGATTTATCTGGGTACCAGCTATATTGCACCAACCGTTCGTTATTCTAATGCAAGAGCAAATATAGATGGTGCTCCTGTCACAGGTATTAATAATGAAGATAGCGTAGCTCCTGATGCATGGGTGCCTGATGCCTATATCGGTTGGGTAAATTCAACTCCAGTAAAAGCCGGTTTAGCGCTTACCGCACCCTGGGGTTTAAGAACAGATTATGATACCAGTTGGGTGGGGCGTAATAACGCGCTTAATTCTTCAATTAAAACCTTTGATATCGCGCCTACTTTAGCGATGCAAGTTGATAAATATTTAGCCTTAGGAGCGTCTTTCCATGCTCAAAAGGCGAGCGTTGACTATTCAAACAGCATAGCTAGCCTTTCTAACCCTGCTATATTAACAGCTGATTTAAGCGGGACTTCATGGGGTTATGGATACAGTCTGGGTGCCTTAATTACACCTGTTCAAGGCAGCAATTTAGGTATTAGCTATCGTTCTAGGATTCATCAGGAAATCGAAGGGGCAGCGGATATTACTTCTCCGATTACTATCCTAGATGGAAGTCCAGGCGCGACAGCAAGTATTACTTTGCCTGATCAAATTTTGATATCCGGCTCTCAAGTGCTAAATAATAAGTGGACGGTGATGGCCAGCGCATTATGGACCCATTGGGCTTTAATGAATGGTATCAATGCTAACCTCACTAATGGAGTAGCTGATGATACCACTATGGATTGGCGCAATACCTGGTTCTTCTCATTAGGTGCTAAATACCAATTGAACCAGCGTTGGGCATTAATGGGCGGTACGGCTTATGATCAAACTCCTACTATCAATCAGTACCGCGATCCAAGAATCCCAGGCAGCAATCGCTACTGGTTAACGACTGGTGTAGATTACCAACCAAGCCAAAACTTGGCCTTTGATTTGACTTATGAGCATATCTTTATGGCTAGTCAGACTATCAGCGTATCACAGTCAGGGCCTAGTAATTTACCTACTACTAATTCAATTTACGCGGATTATAGTGGCTATGCTAATATTATAGCAGCCGGTGTTCGATACACGTTCTAAGGAATAAGAGATGGCAACGAGGTTAACATTTGAAAAACGCGCTGAATTAACGACGCACCCCTTGCTTAAAAAGCTATTTAAATTAATGGCCGATAAGCAGTCAAATTTAGCCTTGTCCGCCGACGTGACCACTAAACGTGAATTATTGGCCATAGCTGACCTATTAGGCCCTGAGATATGTGTGTTAAAGACCCACATCGATATTATCGAAGATTTCGATCAGGATTTAGTGGTTCAGCTAAGGCAATTGGCTGATAAGCATCAGTTTTTAATCTTTGAAGACCGAAAGTTCGCCGATATCGGTCATACCGTGCAATTACAATATGCTAAGGGAATTTATCATATTGCAGAATGGGCCGATATTATCAATGCCCATTGTCTGCCAGGCCCTGGAATTATTGAGGGTTTAAGTCAAATTGGCTTACCAAAAGGCCGTGGTTTATTGCTTTTGGCTGAAATGAGCTCTGCTGGGAATCTATTTACGCAAAACTATATTGAAAAAGTGCTTAATTTTGCTAAGCAATACCCTGAGTTTGTAATTGGATTTATCAGTCAGCATTGTTTTGCAGAGGACCCTAATTGGATTTATATGACCCCGGGGGTTAAGCTCAAACCTGGTAGTGACAAGCTCGGGCAGCAATATCGAAGCCCAAGTCAAGCTATTGTAGATCAAGGCTGTGACGTAATTATTGTAGGAAGAGATATACTTTCTGCCTCCAATCCTTTAACCTTGGCAAAATGTTACCGTGAAACTGCCTGGAAAACATACTTAGATTTAATTCTTGCTAAAGTCTGAAAAAGTAGGATAATAGCATCACTAAGTGGGTTAACCGGCTGATTACACTAAAAATAATGGCCGAAAATAAAGGAGTATCGTCGTGCTAATTCTTACACGTAGAGTAGGTGAGACACTCGTAATCGGTGATGATATAACCATGACTATTTTAGGCATGAAGGGAAATCAGGTTCGCATTGGTATAACCGCTCCCAAAGATGTTTCTGTTCATCGCGAAGAAATTTATAAACGAATTCACCAAGCTTTAGAAGAACAGGCTACGTCGGAAGGATAAATTTAGCGTATTTTAAATATACGGGGCTTATGCCCCGTTTTTTTTATGCCTATAAATACCTATCTTTTCTCAATTGAAATGGGCTAATGTAAATTTCTTTTGTAGCATTTATTTTTTGGTTCCCGTAGGTCATACTATTACGATTTATGATAATAGGGGAATTACCTACTAACCCTTTGAAATTTTATTATTAATTAAGGAGTAGAGTTATGCGCGCACCCCAGCTTTCATTAGGCAGGCCAACTAGAGGAAAGAATTTTGAGGTAGCAGAAGGTATTCCTCGACATGGGGGAGGCTTACCTCAATTTAGAGTGGTATGTTATACAGAAAAACACACAACAGATATTATAGATGTTTTTTCAGAAGGTAGTCAGATATGGCCAAATGCATACCTTGCAGAACATTCAGATCAGGTAATTGTTACTAATCTGGCTGATGACCCAATCGCCGATTTTTTGCAAGGCTTAGAGGCTAAGATCTCTTATATTTATGAAGCAGTAGAAACCTATATAAAGAAATTTGAGACCCAACGTGTTAAAGAAGGAAAACGATGGGCTGAAGATATCCCTAATATTATTAGGGCGTTGTATAAGCCTGATATCGATACTATGTTTAGCATATATCAAAGATATATGGAGATGGTAAAATTGAATTCTAGGGCTGAGGGTGCTGTTCCAGAAAGTCTGGAGGTCTTACGTGCATTCATCATGGCATCAAACGAAAGGGTGAATGCTTTTAAAGTAGCCCTAAAAAAAATATCGTCCTATGACTTAGATGTCAATTCAGACTTTTGTCAATATATAAATAGGCTGTTAATCGAGTTTGCACCAGCTAGAGCTGGATCGTCTCTGGTGTTGCAAGCAATTTTAGCAAGAGAAGCTGAGCCAGCGCCCGTAATGGGTGGTGCTGGATTGCCGCATGCGCCCTAATTTGTTCCAAACGAATTAGTTAAACCCTTCTATCGGGTTCAAATCCTTCCCTTGCCACAAATAAATAAGGGCGCCTAATTAGGCGCCCTTATTATTTTCTATATGGCGGAGAGGGAGGGATTCGAACCCTCGATGCAGTCTTACCCGCATACTCCCTTAGCAGGGGAGCGCCTTCAGCCGCTCGGCCACCTCTCCAGAAACTAGCTGTGCCATTGTACTGTTGAGAGCTGAGATGTCAAATGAATTTGACAAATTAATCGATGATTCTCACAGTTTTTTGAGTTCCAATCACAACCTTATCGGCAGGTCTTCTGGCAAATAGCCCATTACAGACCACGCCGGCGATTTGATTGATTTCAGATTCGAGCTTGCTAGGTTCGAGAATGCTAAGGTTGTGCACGTCTAAAATCACATTGCCATTATCGGTAATAACGCCTTCGCGATATATAGGTTGGCCACCAAGCTTTTGCAGTTCACGGGCCACATAGCTTCTAGCTAATGGGATGACCTCGATCGGCAAGGGAAATTTGCCTAGCACGTCGACTAATTTTTTTTCATCGGCAATGCAGATAAATTGCTTGGAAGCCGCGGCTAGAATTTTTTCACGGGTAAGTGCCGCGCCACCACCTTTAATCATTTGCTTATGCATGGTGACTTCATCGGCGCCATCGATATAGATATCTAAGCTGCTGACCGAATTTAAATCGAGCACAGGGATATTTAAAGCTTTTAATAATTGAGTGGAGGATTCCGAGCTTGAGACGCAGCCTTGTAATTTACCCTTAATAGGGCCTAAGGCTTCAATAAAATACTTTACCGTAGAGCCAGTACCGACGCCGACGATCATATCGTATTCGATGTATTGTATGGCGGCTTCTGCAGCCGCTTGTTTCATTTGATCTTGGGTCATTTTAGTTCCTTGTAAGTTTCATCCCCACTGAGGGGGAGGGCTAGGGAGAGGGGTAATAGATCGATTCTAGCAATTTCCCTTTGCTCACGGTAGAAAAATCTTTTAAAATAGCTCCTTTGCCTCATCGGACGTTAAGCAATGAAACAATATCATGTATATGGAATAGGTAATGCCTTATTAGATATCGAATTTGAGGTAAATTTTGAGTTTTTTGCCCAGCATGGCATTGAAAAAAGTGTCATGACCTTAGTCGATGAGGGTCGTCAAGCCCTAGTTTTAAATTACCTTGGCTTAGCAAATCACCGTAAAATAGCATCCGGTGGTTCGGCGGCTAATACCATGATTGCCATTCAGCAGTTCGGTAGCCTAGGCTTTTATACCTGTAAAATTGCGAATGATGAAGCCGGCGACCATTATTACCGTGAAATGCGGACGGCGGGTTTAGATTCCAATTTTGACACTCAGGTTCGTCAATCTGGATCTACCGGGAAGTGCTTAGCAATGATTACGAATGATGCCGATCGCACCATGAATACCTTTTTAGGAATAAGTGAAACCTTATCCGAAGAGGAACTTAATCTTGAAGCCTTACAAAATTCAGAGTATCTCTATATTGAAGGCTATTTAATGACTTCGCCTACCGCCTGTAAAGCGGTAAAAAAAGCGAAGCAGCTTGCCAGGGCGCATAATGTAAAAACCTCGATTAGCCTATCGGATCCCGCTATCGTAAAGTACTTTAAGGGCCAGTTTCTTGAGCTAATTAATGAAGGCGTAGACTTATTATTTTGTAATTATGAAGAAGCAGCTGAATTTTGCGATAGCACTAATTTAGAAGTCATTAAGCAAACTTTGCAGACCGTTGCAAAATGTTTTGTAATTACTCGTGGTGCTAAAGGTTCTATAGTATTCGACGGGCAGGATTATATCGAGATTGCCGCCGTAAATGTGCTGGCTATCGATACTTTAGGCGCGGGTGATATCTATGCTGGGGCCTTCTTAGCTGCAATTACCCAAGGCTATTCTTATGAGTTTGCCGGAAGATTAGCCAGCCTAGCCTCGGCAACTGTAGTGGCTCAATATGGTCCACGCTTATCTCAGCAAGAAATCGATATTATTAAAGATCAATTGCTAGCGGAAGCCGCCGTTTAGGGAATCACCATACTGGGGCTTTTGTCTAAGATAAAAGAACCCGGGATCTGGTCTTTGACTCAGCGGCCAATAGGGTGTTTTCTAAAAGACAGGCTACCGTCATAGGTCCGACGCCGCCTGGGACCGGGCTAATCCAGCTTGCGACCTTTTTAGCAGAATCAAAATCCACATCACCCACAAGCTTGCCATTATCTAAACGGTTAATTCCCACATCGATAATAATAGCGCCAGGCTTAACCCAGCCCACTTCAATAAAGCTGGGTTTGCCAACGGCGACGATTAAAATATCGGCCTGCTTGGTAAAATAGGGTATGTTTTCAGTAAAGCGATGGCAGACCGTAGTCGTGCATTTTTGCAATAATAGCTCCAGGCTCATAGGCCGGCCTACAATATTAGAGGCTCCGACTATTACCGCGTGCTTGCCGGCCAAATTAACGCCGGTGGATTGCAATAAATAGACCACGCCTTTAGGTGTGCAAGGTCGTAAGCCAGGGCGTCTTTGGGCTAATAAACCAATATTATATGGATGGAAGCCATCCACATCTTTGCTGGGGTCGATAGCATCGATTATTTTGTCGGTATCGATATGAGCCGGCAGGGGCAGCTGAATTAAAATGCCATCAATAGCTGCATCATGGTTAAGCGCATTGATAAGGGCTAATAGCTTTTCCTCGGAAGTTTCAACGGGCAAGTCAAAGTGTTTGGAAATAAAGCCTACTTCGGCACAGGCCTGGCGTTTGTTTTTAACATAAATTTGAGAAGCGGCATCTTCGCCTATAATCACAACGGCAAGGCCTGGGGCGCGAAGACCATTATTTAAGCGGTTTTCCACCGATTGCTTGACGGTGTTGCGCAATTGCTGGGCTATATGTTTACCATCGATAATTTGAGCTGTCATAATTTTGCTCCTAAGCTAATCAGTCTATTGTAGGGATAATGTATGAAAAATGACAGATATTGTTCGCACACAGCTAAGATTGCTGTTAGCATATGGCGCTAACTTCAATTGCCGGGGTTTAGCCTATGTTAAGAATTATTCAAGATGCCATTACCTTTGATGATGTGCTGTTAGTGCCTGATTTTAGTAGTGTTCTTCCTAAAGACGTTATCTTAAATACTCAGATTACCAAAAAGATTGCTTTGAATATTCCCATTGTCTCCGCCGCTATGGATACAGTGACCGAGGCGAGACTGGCTATTGCCTTAGCTCAAGAGGGTGGTATTGGGATTATTCATAAAAATATGACTATCGCGCAACAAGCCTCACAAGTCCGTCATGTGAAGAAATTTGAAAGTGGAATCGTAAAAGATCCTATTACCGCGCCACCGACTATTACCATTCGCCAATTACTAGCCCTAACCGAAATGCATCATTTTTCAGGGGTTCCGGTCGTTGATGGTGAGAATTTAATTGGTTTGGTCACGAGTCGCGATGTGCGCTTTGCTACCGATTTAGATCAACCTATTTCTCAGGTAATGACCCCTAAGGAAAAATTAGTCACCGTTAAGGAAGGCGCCTCACGCGAGGAAATTGCCAGATTATTACACGAGCACCGCATTGAAAAAGTGCTAATCGTTAACGATAAGTTCGAGTTAGTCGGTTTAGTGACCGTAAAAGATATTCAAAAAGCTAAAGAAAAACCGCTAGCGTGTAAAGATGAGGCGGGTCAACTTTTAGTTGGGGCAGCAGTCGGTACTGGCGGGGACACCGAACAAAGAGTCGAGGCCTTAGTGAAGTCCGGAGTCGATGTACTAATCGTCGATACCGCACACGGTCATTCCAAAGGCGTGATCGAGCGAGTTCGTTGGATTAAGAAACATTTTCCACAGGTGCAAGTAGTCGCTGGTAATATTGCCACAGCCGATGCAGCGCTTGCCTTGGTTGAGGCCGGTGCTGATGGGGTAAAAGTCGGGATTGGTCCAGGTTCCATTTGTACTACCAGAATCATTGCCGGGGTCGGCGTGCCACAATTAACGGCGATTGCCGATGTGGCCGAAGCCTTAAAAAAATTAGGCATTCCTGTTATTGCCGATGGCGGAATTCGTTATTCTGGCGATATCACGAAGGCGATTGCCGCCGGCGCTTCATGCGTTATGGTCGGTGGTTTATTTGCCGGTACCGAAGAATCTCCTGGTGAAGTCGAATTATTTGAAGGGCGCTCTTATAAATCCTATCGTGGTATGGGCTCACTCGCCGCTATGGCTAAAGGCTCATCCGATCGTTATTTTCAAGATGATACCAGCCATGAAAAATTAGTGCCGGAAGGCATAGAAGGGCGAGTTCCCTATAAAGGCTCCTTAATCGCCGTTGTGCATCAGTTGCTAGGTGGTCTGCGCTCAGGCATGGGTTATACCGGATGTCCTACTATCGAAGATCTGCGTACCAAGGCTAAGTTTGTGCGTATTTCTAGCGCCGGCATCGGTGAATCACATGTGCATGACGTGATGATTACCAAAGAGCCGCCGAATTATCAACTCAGATCACGCTAGTAATATCGTCTGGATCCTGATGTCTGCTACGCAGTACCAGGATGACAATATAGGCGATGACAAATTAATAAAAGGACCCATTAATGAAACAAGACATTCACCAGCATAAAATTTTAATTTTAGATTTTGGTTCCCAATATAGCCAGTTAATCGCCAGGCGAGTGCGCGAAATTGGCGTGTATTGCGAGCTATATGCTTTTGATATGTCTGAGCAGGCTATTCGGGATTTTAAACCTAGCGGTATTATTTTGTCGGGTGGGCCTGAGTCTGTGAATGTGGCGATTCATTTTAGAGCGCCAAATATAGTATTTGAATTAGGTTGTCCGGTACTTGGAATTTGTTACGGCATGCAAACCATGGCCAATCAACTGGGTGGTAAAGTCATAGCCGGTAGCAAACGTGAATTCGGTCACGCTAAAGTCTGGCGCTTACCCGGTGTGTCCGCCTTATTAGATGGTTTGCCAGAAGATTTTAGCGTATGGATGAGCCATGGCGATAAAGTAGAGTCTATGCCAGAGGGCTTCGTGGCTATCGCCTCCTCAGAAAATACCGCTATTACCATGATGGCCGATGAAGCAAAGCATCTTTATGGCGTACAATTTCATCCTGAAGTCACGCATACCGAGCAGGGTATGCAGCTATTAAAAAACTTCGTATTACATATCTGTGCCTGTAAAGCCTTATGGACCTCGACCGCTATTATCGAAGAATCGATAGAGAGTGTTCGTAAAAAAGTAGGTTCCGATGAAGTCATTTTAGGCCTATCGGGCGGAGTGGATTCCTCGGTGGTGGCTGCCTTATTGCATAAAGCGATTGGCGATCAGCTAACCTGTGTATTTGTCGATACCGGTTTATTGCGCTTGCATGAAGGCGATAAAGTTATGCAGCTATTTGCCGAGCACATGGGTGTTAAGGTTATTCGAATCGACGCCGAAGCCCGATATTTAGAGGCCTTAGAAAACGTAGCCGATCCTGAAGCGAAACGCAAAATTATCGGTAAATTATTTGTAGAGATTTTCGAAGAAGAGGCCGGCAAATTAAAAAATGCCAAATGGCTGGCTCAAGGTACAATTTATCCCGACGTAATCGAATCCGGAGGCTCGGGTACAGGCAAGGCTCATGTCATTAAGTCGCATCATAATGTAGCTGGCTTGCCCGAGCATATGCAGCTTAAATTATTAGAACCCCTGCGTGAATTATTTAAAGATGAAGTGCGCAAGATGGGGATTGAGCTTGGGCTGCCCGCTAATATGGTGCATCGCCATCCTTTCCCAGGCCCTGGTTTAGGCGTGAGAATTTTGGGTGAAGTAAAAAAAGAATATGCGGATTTATTGCGTCAGGCCGATGCTATTTTTATGGATGAGCTTAGAAAATCCGGCTGGTATGAAAAAGTTTCTCAAGCCTTTGCGGTATTTTTACCGGTACGTTCGGTAGGCGTAATGGGCGATGCGCGTAAATACGATTATGTCATTGCATTACGTGCCGTCCAGACTATCGATTTTATGACGGCTACCTGGGCACATTTGCCTTATGAACTTTTAGGGGATGTGGCCCATCGGATCGTCAATGAAGTCGACGGAATCTCAAGGGTAACTTACGATATTACCGGCAAGCCTCCGGCAACAATTGAATGGGAATAATGCTTAGCAAATAATATATATTATAAGCCTGTGGCTGCGCAGTAGTATGTTATTTTTCTTTCGTGATAGATTCACTTTGGATGTATCACTTAACGAGGAGAATAAAATGAGTTATGGCGCAGACCCAGCAGGGGATTGGACAACGTGTTTTCAGGCTACAGGTGATACTGGAGCTTATTGTGCAGAAGTGGTAACAGCTATACCGCGCTCAACCGCTGAAGATGTATGTCCGGAATTCTGCTCCACTACCCCGGCTACTATTTTTAAAGATGCCATTGGCAGTCTGGCGCAGGAGTGCAATATGACCATTGTACCGCTTAATCAAACCTCAGCTTGTAATTTTAGTGCGCCTCAGGAATATGAATATGGCCAGAAAGTGTCAAGTTTTCCCCCTATTATCTATATTATAGAAACAAATGCCACTTCTGGGTCATGTGCTGTAGGAGGTGTTGCTCCTCATGTTGCTAATGGCAGCTTTTGCTTTGATCGCGTTTTAAATGGCGCTACTAGCGCGGCAAATGCATTATATCCCGAACCATTGCCACCTGCACCCGAGAAGCGATTTAGCGATGGGGAAATAGCAGGAATGGTAGGAGGAGGTATTCTCGGTATGGCCGCTTTGGCTATAGGGGCAGCCTTATGTAGACGCCGATGTGCCAAAAAAGGCTTGATTTCTTTGGATGGTGAAGGGGCGGCTTATGTACCAGTTCCAGTTCCCAATGAACCCTAACACTTAGCCTATTTTATGCTACACTTAAGCCCATTTTATATGGGCTTTTTTAATGATGGATTACGATCAAGTATTTATGCAACATGCCTTAAGCTTGGCTCAAAAAGCTCAAGCAGCGGGCGAGGTACCCGTTGGCGCCGTTATCGTATTAGATAATGAAATTATCGCTGAAGGTTATAATCAACCGATCAGCCATCACGATCCATCCGCGCATGCTGAAATGCAGGCGATTCGACAGGCTGCTAAAAAGCTAGGCAATTATCGATTACTAAACACCACGCTATATGTCACTTTAGAGCCCTGCATGATGTGCCTGGGGGCGATGGTGCATGCCAGGGTAAAGCGTTTAGTTTATGCGGCATCTGAGCCTAAAGCTGGAGTAATTCATAGCGCGGCGCAATTAGCCAATTCGACATTTTTAAATCACCGCTTAGAAATAAGTTCTGGCGTAATGGCGGAAGAATCCTCAGCATTACTGAAAGCTTTTTTTCTGCAGCGCCGTTAATTAGTCTCTTTTAAGTTCAGCTCCACTCTTACATTGCTGCAGTGTAAGTCGTGTTTTTCTTTGGTTTTTCAGCTTTTAAAGCAGAGGCTCCAAATGTTAAGGCCTCTTTTTTAATGATATCGTATCCCTGTTTAGCATGAATCGTTTTAGGGTGGTCTTTGCCTAGTTTTTCAGTGGCTAATATGAGGGCTTCTTCAATAGCCTTAAAGGCTTGTTGAGGTTGGCCAAGACCATAATGCAAAGTAGCTACTTTTTCTAAAGAGTCGATAATAAATGTAAAGTCGTTTACTTTATTATTTTTAACCAGCTCAATAGCCTTAAGCATCATGGAGAGCGCTTTAGGCTTATCAGTAAGCATATAGCTAAATCCGGCGATTGAATGTGCGCTAGCAGATTCAACATGATTGCTGGCTTTGTTTAAGGCGAAGAGGCGAAGCGCTTCGTTTGCCCATTTAATCATCTCGGCTGTGTTGTTACCATAATTGCATAATTTACCATAAGTGATCGCTACGCTAATATGATCCTTGCCAAAGGCTTTTTGACGGATGCTTATAGCGCGTAAATACCACATAGCTTTTTCTTCTTTCAATTCCGCTGCTTCTGCCAAGGCATTGATAATGGGAAGTGCTTGATAAGGTTGATTGCCATAATGTTTTTCTACTCCGGCTAATAAGCTTTCTAATTTTAGTCGCTTTTCCTTTGGATCAGGATGAAACGTTGCTGTAATCAATCGAAGAAAGATATCATCTAAAGGGGTGCTTAAATCTATCAATTGACTAGCAAGCGGAGCATCCACTGATTTTTTATAAAATTGAACGACGTATTCAGGATCTTCTTTGGCATCGAGTAAAGCCTGGGCTAGATGCATTGCTAGCATCGTCATTTTGGGCGATGGGGGCAGGGCATCAATTATTTTAGCCGCTCTTCTTAATGGTTTTGCTCGACGAGCCGTATCACCATATTGATCAAATTCAGCTTCCGATAAATTCAATAGGACTTGCGCGAGTTCGAGTGAATCGGGCTTTTTGATATTGAAAATCAAGTAAGCTTTGGTTAAGTATTCAATTTCTTCGGTGGTATGTCCAAGAGCGCGATGAGTTATGGCGAGCAATCGATAGGACTCGGCGGTTTCTAAGCTATCTTCACCGTATAAGGCCACATCGAGAGGCAGCACTTTTTTAAGGACAATTTCAGCGCTGAGTCTTTTGCCAGTATTACTATAATAAGTAGCAATATCATATAAAGCATGGCGGATAATTTCTTTATTATCATCGTTAAGTGTAGCTTTGTTTAACAGCGAATCGCAATGTTCTTGCAATAGGCCTATGCTTTCATCAAATATAGCCATAGTTGCTTTACTGTTATCAATGCTATGAGACGTTTCTTTTGCATGTGCAGTGAATTCTTGAATGCTATCGAGCTGCGCTGCTAATGAAAGCGTTGGAACTAAACGTACTTTGTCTAAAAATTCATTATGGTATTTCAACATTATAGGTTCCGCTTTTTCAAGCATTTTACGTAATGCTAATGGACTGCCTTCTGCTGGTTCACCGATAATATTTCCAGCCGCATCTAACATAGCTGTTTCAAGCGAAAGGGGGGTGGTGGCGTTATCAGGGGCGCTTAAGTCTAGGCTAAAAGGGGAGGGTGACTTTTTTGAGGGTTGAGCAAAGGACTTGCTCTGCAAGGAAATTAAAGTGAGCAAAATGGGTAAGGTTCTTCCTAACATGATGTGTCTCCAAAGGTGAACGAATAAGATATCAGGCTAATCTTAAAGTTTTCTAAAAGGATAATGCAAGAAATTAGAGTAATAATTATTTACTTAGAACTTAATTCACCGCGCAGATTATTTTGCATAAGCGATCGAATATCTGCAATCAAATAATCGGCATTAAATAAATAGTATAGTTTGGTTAAAGCCGCCTCTGGCGTCATATCAAAGCCACTTAGTTTTTAAATCATAAAGATGAATTTTCGGCGTTACTGAAAGCATTTTTTCAAACTAGGCGCTAATTTAGGTTATTTTCTTGTAAATTTTACCTAACCAGGCTATTATACCAGTATATTTCGTACGGAGCGTTCGAAAATGACTGGTATAATTCGAAATCATTATGGCAAGGTTAAAAATTTGCTAAACCATTTTCCGGTAGTTGCCATACTAGGTGCAAGGCAATGTGGTAAAACAACCCTTTCAAAGCAAGTATCACCAGATTGGCATTATATTGATCTAGAAAATCCAAATGATTATGATCGTATTAAGTATGATCCAGTGTTTTTCTTTAGCCAATACCCCAAAAATGTCATTATAGATGAAGCGCAGTTATATCCAGAGTTATTTCAAGTATTACGTGGAGTCATCGATCAGGACAGGCAAAAAAAAGGTCGATTTATTCTTACGGGCTCTAGTAGCCCAGACTTATTAACTCAAATATCGGAATCATTGGCTGGAAGGATCGCTCTGGTTGAGCTTGGCACGCTTAAAGTCAATGAATATGCGCAGCAACCGCTTAGCAAGTTTTATCAATTATTTGATCAGCCCTTAGCTATCGAGAATTTACCAAAAGATTTAAAGTCTTTATCAAAAGAGGCTGTGCATACAATCTGGCTAAAAGGAGGATATCCTGAGCCACTTTTAAACCCGGGATATTTTGATTTATGGATGGATAACTATAGAGCGACTTATATTAATCGTGATATAGCTAATTTATTTCCACGCCTAAATCGCCAAACTTATCAAAGATTTCTTGGGATTATGAGCCATTTATCTGGCACTAAAATTAATAGAGTAGAAATAGGCCGGGGCCTTGAAGCCAGTGAGGGTAGCGTAAGGGAATATTTGTCTATTGCAGATGGAACTTATTTGTGGCGACAGCTTCCTAGTTTCGAACGTGATAGTTTGAAGTCAGTAGTTAAGATGCCTAAAGGCCATATCAGAGATAATGGGCTTTTGCATTATTTGCTTAAGATAAATAATTTAGATTATCTTTATTCCCATCCTCAGGTTGGTCATTCATTTGAAAGCTTTGTTATTGAAGAAATATTGAAAGGATTGTCAGCAACGAATGTCACTAATTGGCAGGCGTATTATTATCGCACTCGAAATGGTGCAGAAATAGATTTAATTATCGATGGGCCTTTCGGTACTTTGCCCATTGAAATTAAATATGGTGAAAAGGTTCAATTAAAACAACTAAGCGCGCTTAAACAATTTATCGAAGAGCGAAATTTACCGTTCGGATTGGTGATTAATCAAGCCGATAAGATTGAGTGGCTCACTCCAAAAATTTTACAACTACCTGTAGGCTATCTCTAGCCTACAGAAAGAAATGTTTACTTAGAACTTAATTCACCGCGCAGATTATTTTGCATAAGCGATCGAATATCTGCAATCGAATAATCAGCACTAAATAAATAGTATAGTTTTGTTAAAGCCGCCTCTGGCGTCATATCAAAACCACTTATTACTCCACAATCGGCTAAAGCCGTTCCAGTAGCATAGCCTGCCATATCGACAGATCCCTGTGCACATTGGCTGATATTCACGATAACCACGCCTTTGTCGCAGGCCTGTTTAATACAAGCTAGTAATTCAGGATCGTTATTGGGTGCATTCCCTGAGCCATAGGTATCTAAGACTAAGCCATCGATGCCTTGATCAAATAAAGCCTGGAAAATTTTAGCTGAAATCCCAGGGAATAATCGTAAGTTAGCAATAAGGGGTTGTTTAATCACTCGCAGGCTAAGAGCTGCTTTAGGCATGGATTGAAGGTGGTTTTCATGGATATGGATAGTGATGCCTGCATTCCCTAGATCTGGGTAATTAGGAGAGGCAAAGGCCTGCATGCTATTAGCATGGACTTTTTGAGTTCGATTGCCTCTTAATAGGATATTGTTGAAATACACGCAGACTTCGGGAATCTTATTGAGACCAGCAATTAATAGGCTGTCGATAATATTTTTAGTGGCATCGGAACGAAGTTGGCCCAAGGCGATTTGAGAGCCGGTACAAATAACAGGCTTGGCAAGATTTTCTAACATAAAGGATAGGGCGGAGGCCGTATAGGCCATGGTATCTGTACCATGCAGTACGATAAACCCATCATATTGATTGTAATTTTCAAGGATATCACCGGCGATTTGTACCCAATTTTCAGGGCGCATATTGGATGAATCGATTAGAGGGGAATATTCCATTACGGTAAATGCTGGCAGGGCTGGGTCTGCAAATTCTGGGAGGCTTAGTAATTGTTGAGTGAGAAAGCCTGATACAGGAATAAAGCCTTTGGCGCTTTTTTGCATGCCAATAGTGCCGCCAGTGTAGATAATTAAGACGTTTGCTTTATGTGCCATTGTTCAACCTTGATAATCAGTGTTGCTATTCTAGCGTGAATTATACAATAGTGCAGCAATTGTCATCTTTTCTAGGTGGCGTTGGCATATCGCTAGGTGCTACTGTTGCAGTACGATACCTGGCTGCTGGGTGGCTAGCTGCAGGCATGGGCGGGCTAGTTATTACGGCTCTAAATGGAGTGGCATCAGGAGTTGGGAAGCCCACCGGATTTGTCTTGGTGATAGCTTTGCAAGGTGTTTCAACTACATAATGCCCTCCACGAGTGTTATCTGAAATGCGAAGTATGCTGGTTCGGATAAAGTCTTTGGTATCGATAAAGCTTAAATACTCTATAAAAATATCTGGATACACTACATGTGAGTTAATATGAAATGCTAGGGGGAGGTACTTCAACATATAGTGGATTTTTTCTGCTTGAGTGCCCCTTAGAATCTCAGCGACATAGTTTCTAATCTCTAATTTGCTAGCTGTTTCTGCAATGGGATGGTCCTTAAAAAAGCCTGTAGCCTTTAAGTAGGCGGCTTGTAGCGCGATTAAAATCGCTGGCGTGCAGCGTAGGCCTTTTTTAGCGTAAGGGTTAAGTGCAAATTTAACAGCACGATATAGCCCCCCTTTATTAGTATCTAAAAACGCAGCATGCATCTTACTTATAAAGAGGTCCGACTTCATTACCCATCTATCAATATCCCCTTCAAGAATCCTTTCTTCTTTGAGATGTTGGATAAACTTAAAGCCGTTACAACTTATCCGATAACGTGTTGGTTTATAGTCTCCAGTTTGAAGGCTAAGTCTAGGAAACTTTGATAAAATTTCATTGAAATGCCGGCCGATTGCTGAGGCTGTAGTACCGTTATAATCTTGGATGGAAAAAACTTCAAAATTGCCATTAAGGCATCCCGTTGTTCTAAAATAATCTGTGTCGTGAGGCTTAATTTCATAGGTTAAATCGCGATCTCTTTTTTTAATCTCGTCAGCATAAAAAGCCTCATTAAGCGTAGAATGGGTAAACATGCGGTCTTCGTTATTATAATTGGAGCCGCTTTCAAGCACTGCAATTTGAGCTAAACAATGCTTATAGTCTCCATTGTAATATTGGAATAGTACTCTGGGTATAAAATAGTCTGATTCAGCGGCAGTGCGTCCATATCCAGCGCTCGCCGCATCGCAGCCACCACCACCGCTAGCAACTGTATTTATGTTATGCATTTTTTCATCCCTGATTACATGAATACAGTATAAATAAGTAAGCTTAAGGTTTTCTTAAGAAAAACAATAGAGTGGTGTGAAAAGGCGGAGCAAAATCGCTGGCTATTTTGGCAAAAAATGGCTATTATATGTTCATGTATTATTAACAGGTGAACCTTATGAGCTCTCTGCTATGTCAAGCAATTAATAGTAAGGCTGTCGATATCAATGGCATCTTTATTCAACTTAACGATAGAGATAAGCTAAACGTTGAGCGGGAAGCGTTTGCTAAAAAGGGTGGTTGGTATATTTTAGCTTTTGAGCTCGCTGCGTTAAAGGGCTCCATATATCCTAGTGCTGAGATTATGCCTGGAGTCAAAGAAGCTATCGTTCGCCTAGAGGAAATTCAAGCATTCTTGATAGAGAATGGCTTTGATATTCATGCTAAAAATGCTGATGGTCGAAGCGCCATAGAGAGAACGAAGCGCTCACATCTTGCTGACGCTGGCCAAGTGTTGGAATATCTTACCAAAATAACAGCAGAAGCGGAGCGCTCTGGTAAAAAAGCTCCCGTTGCAGCTGATGTATCTACTCCTGCCAAGGTTTCTAGATCGAGCGCTTTTTATGATGCTTCGAGCGTTAGCCCAGAGACTAATGGTGGTCCTAAAGCTGATGGCGAGTTAGGAATTGTAACAAGCCGTTAGACTTTTAATATTTTTTAGTTATTTCTTTATGCAATTGTGCAGCAAGAAGGTTTGTCATTGATCGCGTGGGCTTTTACCGCATTAAAAGCATAGGCTCCTTTTGGCGCAGGCGCTACTCTGGATGTTTTCTTAGTGTATTTTTGTATTTTTTGAGCTATTAGCTCACCTTCTAGCAATTGAGAGCTTTTAACGGGATAAGGATTTAGCCCCGGGCAGGCGCGTTCATCAATGGTAAAGCTATCGTTAGTTGGCTCTCTACAATAAAGCTTGCTGCTGCGGATTAAGTCCTTGGTTTTCAAAATACGTATATAGGCAATGAATAGATCTGGGTAAATGGCGAGTGGATTAATATGCAGCGCCGGCGGCAAATAGCATTCCATAAACTTAAGGTTCTCGGCCTTATTGTCATTTAAAAGTGTTTTTATATGCAGGCGAATATCGCTGCTGCTTGAAGTTTTGGTAAGGGCGCATTTTTCAAAAAAGCCTGTTGCATTTAGATAGGCGGCCTGAAGTGTAGTGAGTAGGGCGGCTGTGCAATCAAATCCTGCTTTATTTCTAAGGCGTAAAGCAAATTTTATAGCATGGAAGAGCCCGCCCATTTCAGGTTCTAAAAATTCATCTTGCATGGCTTCGACAAAGGCTTTGGGTTTGTCGATAAACAAACAGCTTCGATTTTCAAATATACCCTTTTTTAAAGCTCTTGCTACAAAATCATAGCTCTCGCCGCTACTGCGGTAAGGAGTAGGGATATAACCCTCAGGCTCTTCACTCATGGCAGGGAAGTTTTTTAATAGCTGAGCAAAATGCCAGCCAATTACGTTGGCCTCAACTCCTCGATACGTCTGGATAGTTAATACTTCAAAATCAGCTTTGTAGCATCTGGTCGATCTAAAACGATCTGATTTAGCAGGCTTTATACAATAATCGGGAGTGTGATCTTTTTTAGTGAGTTCAGACCTATAGTGCTTTTCATCGTGCGTGGCATGAGTAAATGCGGTATAACTGGCAGAATAAGTATAGCCGTCTTCTAGCCTGGCAGTTTGAGCAAGGCAATGCATAAACTCGATTCCATCCCTACCGGTTTGAAATAATAACCTAGGTATAAAATGGTCGGCACCAGTACCAGCACCTGCTATAACAGATCCATAAATCATTGTAGTTCTTCCTTGAACTCATTCGATAATTGGCGCTACTATACCCTCCATACCTTAAGGTTTTATTAAAATGAGCTAAAATTTAGTAAATAACCCTAGATGAGTCTATTATAATCATAATGCATCCATGCAGGTTTGACAGGATCGAATGTATTATGGCATCTTTAATTTGCGCAGAACTTAAAAAAGATAGTGCTACCGACCTATCAAAGTGTACTGTTTTTGATAAAGAACAGTTGGCCGATGAAAAGCAAGCTTTTGCTGATGAAGGTGGCTGGTATGAGGTGTTTTCTAAAATAGTGCGATTAGAAGACGAATTAAGCTTTAGCAAAGGCGATAAAGCAGTAAGCATTTTGGATGAGCTTAAGCAGCTTCAGCAGCTTGTACGATTTCTGAGAGATAATGGTTTTTCACTTCAAGCTAAAGATCAGTATGGAGATAGCCCTATTTATAAAGCCGAGTACTTAAGTGCGTCATCCGCCTTGAAAGTAAGGGCTTACTTAAAATTAGAAGCAAGGGAGCCAGCTACGCCAGTGACACGATTTCCATTTTGCGCAGCTAAGGTGCAGTCGGTTTTAGGCTGGATAAGGGATAATATTGATCCCTCTCGCTAAATATAGTAGCTATCGGTGCTTAGGAATTAACTGTATTAGTAATTTTCTTTTAGCACTTCAACTACTGAATCTCTTTGTTTTTTTGTATCTTCTTGTCCAACAGGAAGCTGGCCTTTAAAGCCAGGCTGTCTCATATATTCATTGAGCTCATGTTTTTGAGTGAGAAGTTGTTTTTTAGCCTTGCGTTGTTTGCTGGTAATAGGTTTGACGATGCTCATAATGTCCTCCGTTAAGAAAATATTACTACTGCTGACCTAAGTGTAAACCTATTTATATTTAATTGGCAACCGTCTTATAGTGCGGTAAATATTGTTTAAGAATTTCAGCCTCTTCAGCGCGTAAAGTAAGGACTTCACAGCCTATTTCAGTTACAACCAGAGTGTGTTCCCATTGCGCTGATAGCGAGTGATCTTTAGTTACTACAGTCCATTCATCTGGCAGATGTTTGATTTCTTTTTTGCCGGCATTGATCATGGGCTCGATAGTGAAGGTCATTCCAGGCTTAATAGTCATGCCAGTGCCGGCATCGCCATAATGCAAAATTTGTGGTTCTTCTTCATGAAACAATATGCCGATGCCATGGCCGCAGTATTCACGTACTATCGAGAAATGGTTGGCTTCGGCATGTTTTTGAATGATATGCCCTATGTCGCCTAAGGTAGCGCCCGGTTTAACTACGCTAATGCCTTTCCATAAACATTCTTGTGTAATCTGGCAGAGGCGTTTGGCTAAAATAGAGGCCTGACCTACTTGGAACATCTTGCTAGTATCGCCGTGATAGCCGTCTTTAATTACGGTAATGTCGATATTAACGATATCGCCATCTTTCAATTTTTTATCGCTAGGGATGCCGTGACAGACTACGTGGTTTACCGAGGTGCAAATCGATTTAGGGAAGCCGCGATAATTTAAGGGGGCGGGAATGGCTTTTTGCACATTCACTATATAATCATGACAAATGGTATTGAGCTGGTCGGTAGTTATGCCGGTTTTAACATGGGGGCCGATCATTTCTAAGACTTCAGCTGCCAAGCGCCCGGCAATGCGCATTTTTTCGATTTCAACGGCGCTTTTAATATGAACTGTCATTATTTTCCTAAATCATTTGAATTTACCTAGGGACTTATGGTATAAAGCATCGCGGCAATACGCAATCATTATTTGCAATTGCTAATACACACACTTACCGACACACGATTTGGGGTGCTGAGCAATCGGTCAAATCGCGGGGTAAGTGGAGGACTAACCCTAATAGGAGCTTTACTTAAGATGGCAAAAGATACCATTACTATGCGCGATATGTTAGAAGCAGGCGTGCATTTCGGACATCAAAAACGTTTCTGGAATCCAAAAATGAAACAATATATTTTTGGTGAACGTCATAAGATTCATATTATCAATCTAGAAAAAACACTGCCAATGTATATGGATGCACTTAACTTTCTAAGCAAGTTAGCATCGAAAAGAGGCAAGATTTTATTTGTAGGAACTAAAAAAGCCGCGCAAGAAGTCATCGCTGAAGAAGCGACTCGCGCTGGTATGCCATACGTTAACCATCGTTGGTTAGGTGGCATGTTGACCAACTATAAAACAGTCCGTCAATCCGTTAAGCGTTTACGCGATTTCGAAAAAATGCGTGATGAAGGTGTATTTGATCAATTAGTGAAAAAAGAAGCCTTACAAAAAGAACGTGAAATCACCAAATTAGAAAGAAGCTTCGGCGGAATTAAAAACATGTCAGGCTTGCCTGATGCGATTTTCGTCATCGATAGCTGTCAAGAATCGATCGCGATCGAAGAAGCCAAACGTTTAGGAATTCCAGTAGTAGCTATCGTTGATACCAATGGTAACCCAGACGACGTTGATTATTTAATCCCAGGTAATGACGATGCAATTCGTGCGGTGCGTTTTTACTTAAAAGGTATCGTTGATGCTATTTTAGATTCTAAAGAAGTATCCCGTGCCGAATCCCATAAAGGTGAAGCAGCCTCTGAAGATGGTGAAGCCGCTGTTGAACGCAAAGTCACCAAAAAAGTGACTAAGAAAGCTGAGCCTGTAGCTGAACATAAAGAACATAAAGAACATAAAGAAGAAGTTCATGCTAAACCTGCTCACAAAGAAGAAGCTCATGCTAAGCCTGCTGCTAAAAAAGCAGAGCCAGCTAAAGCGAAAGCGGCTGTAGTAACGAAAGCTAAAGCACCGGCCAGCAAAAAGCCTGCTGCTAAAGAAGAAGTTAAAGCTAAAACAACCGCTAAGCCTAAAACCGAAGCCGCGGCTAAAAAACCTGCTGCTAAGAAACCGGCTACAAAAGCTAAAAAATAATCCAAAGCTAGTATAATTCAAGGCACTTTATTGTGCCTTGCTTTTTTAAGGAGAAAAATTTATGAGTAATATAGATGCTGCTTTAGTAAAAGAACTACGTGAGCGTACCGGTGCCGGTATGATGGAATGTAAAAAGGCCTTAGTGGCCACCGCAGGCGATATTGAATTAGCCATCGAAGAGATGCGTAAAGCCGGTTCTGCTAAGGCTGATAAAAAAGCCAGCCGAGTTGCAGCCGAAGGCATTATTATGATTAAAACCAAAGCAGACGGTAAATGTGCAGTTATGGTAGAAATTAACTGCGAAACCGATTTCGTGGTTCGTGACGATAACTTTGTAAAATTTGCTAATCAAGCCGTCGATGCTGTGCTCGAAAGCGGTGTTAGCGATATGTCGGCTCTAGAATCCATTGCTATAAGCGGTTCTACAGTAGGCGAGCTTCGCAAAGAATTAATCACCAAGATCGGTGAAAATATCAATGTAAGACGCGCTGCAGTAGTTAAAACTGACGGTCAATTAGGCAGCTATATCCATAGCGGTCGTATCGGTGTTATCGTTGAGCTGAAGGGCGGAGACGAGGCTTTAGCGAAGGATATCGCTATGCATATCGCTGCTGTTAATCCTTTAGTTATCGCACCTCAAGATGTACCGGCTGAATTACTTGAAAAAGAAAAAGAAATCTTTATCGCTCAATCTAAAGATAGCGGCAAACCAATGGACATTATCGAAAAAATGACCCAGGGTCGCATGAAGAAATTTTTAGACGAAGTAAGCTTATTGGGTCAAGCCTTTGTAAAAGATCCAGCTATTAAAGTCGGCGATCTATTGAAATCCAAAGGTGCGCAAATGGTAAGCTTTAGCCGTTATGCCGTTGGTGAAGGCATCGAAAAAGTGGAAACTGACTTTGCTAAAGAAGTGATGCAAACCGCTCGCGGTGGATAAAGGTTTTTCATTCTGGGGCCGCCAAGCGGAACCCGGGGTCCAAAATTAAAAGGCAGCTTAGGCTGCCTTTTTTGCGTCTTGGCGTTGCTTTTTTTCGTGTCATGACGCAATATACAGCATGATTGATATGGAGTAGCGGCATGGCGCATAATCGGGTTTTGTTAAAGTTAAGCGGGGAAGCATTTGCGGGCGAAGGTCAGCAGGGTTTAAGTTCAGAGCGATTATTGGCTGTAGCCAAAGATATTCAAGAATCCGTTAATAAAGGCGTTCAAATTGCCGTAGTAGTGGGCGGTGGTAATTTTTTACGCGGAGCTACTGTTTCAAACGATGTGATTACTCGCACCACGGCAGACCAAATGGGTATGCTTGGCACCATTTTAAATGGCTTGGCCTTACGCGATGCCTTAGAATCAATTCATGTTAAAACCGCTTTATTATCCGCCGTAGCCGTACAAGGTATGGCTGAAGTATTCGATTATCGTAAAGCGATTTCCTATCTAAGCCAAAATTACGTGGTAATTTTTACCGCGGGAACTGGTAATCCTTTTGTAACTACCGATTCGGCTGCAAGTTTGCGAGCCATTGAAATTAATGCCGATGTCATATTAAAGGCCACCAAGGTCGATGGCGTCTATACCGCCGATCCTAAAAAAGATTCAAAAGCTACGCGATATGATAAGCTTAGTTTCGATGAAGCACTGCAAAAACAATTGGCGGTGATGGATTTGGCTGCATTTTGTCAGTGTCGGGATTATAATATCGCGATCCGAGTATTTAACTTATTTAAACCAGGCGCCTTGTCTCGTGCTTTAGCGGGCGGGGATGAAGGAACTTTAGTCACAAGAGAGTAAAATATGATTAACGATAGCATTAGCCATGCCCAACTACGCATGCAAAAAAGTATTGAATCCCTTAAGGGCGAATTTGCCAAAATTCGTACCGGGCGCGCGCATCCTAGCTTATTAGAGCATGTTCGCGTGAATTGTTACGGTTCTGAAATGCCTTTAAATCAAGTAGCTAACGTCACCATTTCAGATTCACATACCTTGGCTATTACGCCTTGGGATAAAAGCATGATCCAGGCGATTGAAAAAGCCATTATGACCTGTGATTTAGGCTTAAATCCAAATACGGCTGGAACGGTTATTCGTGTGCCACTACCGGCTATGACCGAAGAGCGTCGTCGCGATATGACTAAAGTAGTGCGTCATGAAGCTGAAAATGCCCGCATAGCGATCCGTAGCATTCGTCGTGAGATGAATCAGGATTTTAAAGATTTGCTTAAAGATAAAAAAATTGCCGAAGATGACGCGCACAAGGCCGAAGAAAAGGCCCAAGAGTTAACCGATAAATTTATCGCTCAAGTTGAAGTGCTGGTGAATGAGAAAGAAAAAGAGTTAATGGCTATCTAATGCTCCCCAGCCATATAGCACTAGTAATGGATGGCAATGGCCGCTGGGCAAAAAAGCGGTTTTTGCCACGTACTGCCGGTCATAAAGCCGCTCTTTCAAGAGTGCGTGAAATAATCGAAGTCTGTGTGGAGAAATCCATCCCCGCCTTAACCTTATTTGCCTTTAGCAGTGAAAATTGGAAAAGGCCTAAGGAAGAGGTCGGCTTCTTAATGGAGCTTATGCTGCAAAGTTTGCATTCAGAAGCTACGAAACTGCATGAAAATAATGTTCAGTTAAAAATTATCGGTGAACGAAGCGGTTTATCGGCAAGCATTATACAAGCGATTGAGGAAATAGAAGTATTAACAGCAGGCAATACTGGTCTGCATCTAAGGATTGCTTTTAATTACGGTGGGCGTGCCGATATTTTACAGGCCGTCCAAAAAATAGTCTCTGAAGTCACGCATGGTCTACTTTCTATAGAGGCTATAACCGAAGAGCTTATTGGCCGTCGCTTACTGACTGCCGATATCCCAGAGCCTGATTTATTTATTCGCACCAGTGGCGAGCAGAGGATTAGCAATTTTTTACTCTGGCAATTAGCTTATTCTGAGCTATATTTTACTGAGACTTTATTTCCCGCTTTTAATAGAAAAGAATTTCAACAAGCCTTGGATTGGTTTGCTAATCGCGAACGCCGCTTTGGCAAGATTTCCGAGCAATTAGGTGAGAACAATGCATAGTAAGCGAATTATTACCGGTTTTATTTTAGGCCTAATGGCTATCTGGTCCATTTTTTGGTGGCCTAGTTATGCTTTTATCCTGCTTTGCACTTTGCTGATGAGCTGGGCTGCTCTAGAATGGATCGCTTTTGTAAAAATAAAACGCTGGTGGCAGCAAGCTATAGCAATAGCCGTGCTATGGGCCCTAATGGTATTAGGCAATCGCTATGATGTCATCACTTATTATATTTCCATACTCTGGTGGATAGTGGGCTTAGGCGTGGTTTTACTGCCCTTTAAACAATCGACTTGGTTAAAGCGACCAGTATTTTTATTGCCATTAGGCTTGGTGTTATTAATTCCAACTTGGGTGGCTATAATCAATCTACAGCAGCAGAATCCGACCGTTTTATTTTATCTTATTATGTTAATTTGCTTTGCCGATACCGGCGCTTATTTTGTGGGAACTAAATGGGGTAAGCATAAATTATTTCCAGTACTCAGCCCTAAAAAATCCTTAGAAGGCTTGATCGGTGGTCTGGTGGTCGGCAGCGTTGCTGGCATGGGTGTTACCTTTTTTATCCCTAATCAGACGGCCCACCACTATGTAATGTGGTTAGTGCTTGGCTTCTTTTTAATTTTAGTGTCGGTGCTTGGCGATGTGTTTGAAAGCTTAGTAAAACGTCAATGCGAAATTAAAGATAGCGGCAATATCCTACCGGGTCATGGTGGCGTTTTTGATAGAATTGACAGTTTAACCGCGACTCTGCCGGTATTTGCTTTAGTTTGTATTATTCTTGGGCTTATACAGTAAAGGGAGCGCAATATGTCAATTTGGAAAACCGCTGTTTCGATCGAAGTCCTTAATGAAAGAGCGCAAGGTAATATGGCTGGGCATTTGGGCATAGAATTTATCGAGGTTGGTGAAGATTATCTTAAGGCCAGAATGCCAGTCGATCATCGCACTAAGCAGCCTATCGGAATCATGAATGGCGGGGCTTCTTGTGCCTTGGCAGAAAGTGTGGGAAGTGCAGCGGCAAATTATTGCGTGGATTTATCGAAGCAGTACTGTGTGGGGCTTGATATCAATACCAATCATATTCGCTCCGCGCGCGAGGGTTTTGTTATCGCCACGGCTAAGCCATTTCATATTGGGGGCAAGACTCAAGTTTGGTCGATCAATATTGAAAATGAGCAGGGTCAATTAATCTCAGTTAATCGCTTAACCATGATGGTCCAGGAGCGCCTGCTAAAATAGTTGCTATCCTGGGGCCCGCAGGGAACCGGGAATCCAGTTTTTGCTTTGTTGTTAGAAACGCTGGTTATTCTACTCTCTTTAAGGTAAACTTTTTCCGCAAACCCTCGAATGGAACGGTTAACCAGATGTTGAAAAAAACTATTGTTATTGCTACTACTCTAGCCTTATTCGCTAATATCCAAATCCCTGCGCAAGCATTTGTCGTTAAAGACATTCAATTTGTTGGCCTACAAAGGGTCCCATTAAGTACTGTAAGGGCCGATGTACCTGTAACAATTGGCCAGGATTTTCAATCGAACCAAAGCCAAGCAGTTATTGAAGACTTATTTAAAACCGGTTATTTCAGTGATGTTTCACTGTATAACAATAAAGGTGTGCTTACGATTAAAGTGGTTGAGCAGCCTACCATCGCTAGCATTGCAATTAGCGGGAATGAGGCCATTAAAACGGCTCAACTGCAAACCGTCTTAAATAATGTCGGCTTACAAGTCGGGAATATGTTTAACCGCTCCTTATTGCGCCAAATTCAGCAATCGCTCGAGCAACAATATAATACTCAAGGTAAATATGCGGTCAAAGTTGATACCGTTATTAATCCATTGCCACGCAATCGCGTTGGTATCGACATTAAGGTTTCAGAAGGCTTAAGCGCTAAAATTATCAGGATTAATGTGGTCGGCAATCACGCCTTCGACGAAAGTACAGTGGTAGATCAATTAAGCTTAACTACGCCTGGTTTTATGGCATTTTTTACCGGAAGCGATAAATATTCTCAAGACAAATTAAGCAAATCATTGCAAGCTCTTAGCGATTACTATATGAATCGAGGCTATGCTAAGTTCCATATCGACTCGACTCAGGTCGCCATCGATTCTACTAAGACTAAAGTGTTTTTAACTATTAACGTAAGCGAAGGCCAAAAATATACCTTTAAAGGCTTCAAATTAATGGGGAACTTAATTGTCCCTGAATCGAAGCTGGCTTCGCAAATCAAAATTAAACCCGGCGCAACATTCTCGAAGCAAACCGTGCTGGATGGCAGTACAGCCATAACGAATGCTTTGGGTAACTTGGGTTATGCCTTTGTGAATGTAAACCCAGTTCCTACCATCGATGATAAAACTAAGTCGGTGTATATTACTTACTATGTGATTCCTGGGCAAAAAGTATATATTCGCCATGTTACTTTCTCTGGTAATACTGTCACAAATGACAATGCCTTGCGCGAAAGAATGCGTTATGTGGAAGGCAGTCTTTATTCTAAAACCAATTTAGATTATTCAAAAATTACGTTACAGCGTCTGTCATATATTTCAGCCGTGGATGATAAGACCGTGCCCGTATCTGGTACTTCAAACCAGGTCGATGAGAATTACAATTTAACTGAAACTAGCGCAAACTCAGTATCCGGTAACATAGGATACTCTGAGCTTGATGGGGTTATTGTCGGAGCTGGGCTTAGTATTCCCGATGTATTTGGTACAGGGAATATTTTCAGTATCAATACTCAGATAAGTAAACCATCTCAAAGTGTCAGCTTTAACTTTACTCAGCCATATTTCACCATGAATGGCGTAATACAAGCGGTTGGCTTATATTTTAGTCGAACCAATGCGGCCGATCAGGGCTTGGCGAACTATTCGACTAACTCTTATGGCGGTACTCTTAACTATCAAATCCCCATCAGTACCTGGAACTATTTTAACGTTGGTGGCGGTGTCGATAGGACTCAATTAGAACAGCCAGCTGATAGTAGCTCTGAGACGGTAACTAGCTTTATTGCTCAGCATGGGACTATCTACAACTCATTATTAGCGAATTTAGGTTGGTCGCGCGATTCGACTAATAGCGCGTATTTCCCAACTCAAGGTGAAGCCGCTAGTGTAGGAACTAGAATTGCCGTACCTGGCAGCGATCTAAACTGGTATCAATTGTTATCAAATCTAACCTGGTTTCATAGCCTAACCGATAGCGTTACTGGATCATTGGGCGGTGGTGCTAGTTTTGGTGGAGGCTATGGAAATACCTCACATATGCCATTCTTTGATAACTTCACGGGTGGAGGCTGGGGCTCGGTCCGTGGTTATTCCGCGGGTACTATGGGGCCATCGGATACCTTAGCCTGCACCAGTGGCAGTGACTGTACCCCAGGCACAACGAGCGAAGGAAATGCTTTAGGCGGAAACTTAAGCGTAAATGCAACGGCTAATCTATACTTCCCAGTGCCTTTTGCAGCGGATAGTCAGAATTTACGATTGGTTACATTTTTGGATGCCGGTAACGTTTATAACACCTATCATATGGCAACTGAATGGGATGCGGCCTCACAGCCAACTTCGCCAAGTTTAAGTAATATTCGTTACTCTGCAGGGGTAGGAATAGAATGGGTAAGCCCACTTGGGCCTCTTGGTTTTAGTTTGGCGGCTCCGCTTAACAAAAAACCGGGCGATAATACTCAGATATTCCAATTTACTTTGGGAACATTCTTTAGTTAAGCGCTTAAGGAGCGAATATGAAAAAATTATTGAAGCTAACATTGCTTGGCTTATCTTTGGCAACTGCGGCATGTGCTTTTGCCGTTACAGCTACCAGCGCACCGGTGACATCTAAGATTGGCGTGGTTAACTATATGGCTGTTTTTCAACAAGTTCCTCAAGGTAAAGGCACTCTAGATAAACTAAAGGCTCAACTAGCCCCACAAATGCAAAAGTTACAACAACAGCAAAAAACTCTAGCGACGGCTATTCAAACACTCGAACGCAATGCACCGACTATGACAGCATCAGACCGTCAAACTCAGGAAGCCGCATTAACTCAACAGCAGCAGGCTTTTCAGCAACAAGTCATGACTATAAAAGCCGCTGAAATGAAAAAAGAAGAATCTGCAGCCAATACCTTTGAAAGCGATCTTAATAATGCCGTGGCACAAGTAGCAAAAACCGGACATTATGACTTGGTTTTAAACGATCAAGCGGCGCCATATTATAATTCTAATTATGATGTGACCTCGAATGTTATTAGCGTTATGCAAAAAATGTCTTCCTAAAATGAGTATCTCTTTAATCGAAATTGCTAAGGCCATTGGTGCAACTTTACAGTTAAAAACTGAGGAAGTTGCCATCACTGGCTTGGCGCCTTTGCATTTAGCAAATAATTCTCAATTAAGCTTTTTATCCAATAGCAAATTCAAAAGTCATCTGACTCAAACACAGGCTGGTGCTGTTATTATTGCGCCGGATTTAGCCGAGCAATGTTCCGTTAATGCTTTGGTAATGGATAATCCATACTTAGGTTTTGCAAAAGCAGGGGCTTTATTTGATGATGCACCGATTCCTACAGCAGGCATTCATGCCTCCGCGGTAATCGATGCGAGTGCTGAAATTGATCCTACAGCGAGTATTGGTCCATTAGTCTGTATTGGTAGATACGTTAAGATTGGCGCGCAAGTTACTATTGGTGCAGGCTCTGCTATTTCAGATTATGTTTCTATCGATACAGGCAGCACACTTAAGGCCAATGTGACAATTTATCATAAAGTGAAAATCGGAAAAAATTGTATTATCCATAGCGGAGCTGTGATCGGTAGCGATGGATTTGGTATGGCAAATGACAAGGGCCGTTGGGTTAAAATCCCTCAGCTTGGCAGCGTCATACTGGGTGATGATGTTGAAATTGGTGCTAATACAACAGTAGATCGCGGTGCTCTGGAGGATACCCAAGTGCTTAGCGGCGTGAAAATTGATAACCAAGTTCAAGTTGCCCATAATGTTATTATCGGGGAACATACAGCCATTGCCGCTCAAACAGGTATCGCTGGTAGCACTAAGATCGGGCGTTATTGCATTCTGGCCGGAGCCACCGCTATTAATGGGCATATTACTATATGCGATAAAGTTATTGTTACCGCCATGTCAGGCGTGGCGCAGTCTATAGATGAACCAGGAGTTTATTCAGGTTCAAACCCTGCAAGAAAATCCAGGGACTGGAATAAAATGGTGGCAAGAATACATCGGCTCGATAAACTCACACAAAGAGTTAAAGCCTTGGAAGCGACTATAATTGAAAAAATGGAAGGGCAAGATGAGTAAATTAGAAGTTAATGAAATATTGAGCTTATTGCCTCATAGATATCCCTTTATTTTAATCGACCGAGTCGAAGAATTTCAGGTGGATCAATCCATAATAGCCATTAAAAACGTAACAATTAACGAATTATTTTTTACCGGGCATTTCCCAAATAATCCCGTTATGCCAGGCGTGCTTCAATTAGAAGCGATGGCCCAGGCTTTTGCTTTGCTGGCTTTTAAGTCTTTGCAAAGCAAGGGCGGAATAGTTACAGGTAAAGAAATATTTTACTTTGCCGGTATCGATAAAGCCCGCTTTAAAAAGCCGGTCATACCAGGTGACCAATTATTAATAGAGATTTTATTAACCCGCCAAAAAGGCGCCATTTGGAAGGCTAAAGGTACGGTTAAAGTGGATGGAGAATTAGTCTGTTCAGCAGAATTGACCGCGGCACATATGGGAAGTAAGCAGTGATCCATACAACCGCCATAATACATCCCAATGCAAAAATTGCTGAAAACGTTGAAATCGGTGCTTATTCTGTTATCGGTGCGGATGTTGAAATTGGTGAGGGTTGCTGGATCGGTCCGCATGTTGTTATTAAAGGCCCGACTAAAATCGGCAAGGCAAATAAAATCTTTCAATTTGCCTCAATAGGTGAAGATCCACAAGATAAGAAATATAAAGACGAGCGCACTTTTTTAGAAATTGGTGATCGCAATACTTTTCGCGAATGTGTAACCATACATCGTGGCACCATTCAGGACCAGCTATTAACAAAGGTTGGTAATGATAATTTGTTTATGGCTTATGTCCATGTAGCTCACGATTGCGTTATTGGCAACGGCTGCATATTCGCCAACTCCGTAGCGATCGCCGGCCATGTCAAAATCGCCGATTTTGTTATTATGAGCGGTATGTGTGGGGTGCATCAATTTTGTCAGATCGGTGCCTATAGTTTTATATCCAACGCCAGCATTATTTTAAAAGATATTCCGCCCTATGTGATGATTACAGGTGGCGTTAGCCCGACAGTATGTGGGCTTAACGTGGAAGGCTTAAAGCGTCATGGTTTTTCACCTGCTAGCCTACAAAGTTTGCGCAAAGCCTACAAAATCATCTATCGTCAAGGTCTGCGGGTCGTTGAAGCCATTGAAGGCTTGCGGGAAATGGAGGCTGAATGTGCCGAAATTAAGATTTTGGCTGACTTTTTAGAGACCTCTGAGCGTGGGATTATCCGATAACATGATTCATCCCTCGGCCACAATCGATTCAACTGCACGCATTGACTCCGATGTTGAAATAGGCGCGAATGCATATATCGGCCCCAATGTCGCCATAGGCCAAGGTACAAAAATTTATCCTAATGCTGTTATATTGCAAAATACCACCATGGGTAAAAATAACCAGGTGCATTCCTTTGCCGTTTTAGGCGGCGATCCTCAAGACACCGGCTATAAGGGCGAGCCTACTTTCTTAGAGATCGGTGATAACAATATCTTTCGCGAAGGCTCCACTGTTAACCGAGCGACCGTTAAGGCCGATGGGATAACCAGAATTGGCAATAACAATTACTTAATGTCCTATGCGCACATCGCCCATGATTGCCAGGTCGGCAATAACAATGTCATGGTCAATTATTCCTGCTTGGCAGGTCACGTCTTGCTTGAAAACAATGTCACCATAAGTGCTTATTGCGCCGTGCATCAGTTTTCGAGGGTCGGTTCCTATAGCTTTTTAGTGCATGGTGCTCTGGTTGAAAAAGATATATTGCCTTATGTTGTCGCCAGCTCCCGCAATAAAAGCACCGCGACCATTCATGGGCTTAATATACGAGGCCTAAAGCGTAATGGCTTCAGCAAAGAAGCGATTCATGGCCTTCGTGATGCCTATAAAGTATTGTTTATGCAGAATTTGCCTATTGATGAGGCTTTAAGTATCTTAACCGAAATGCAAAAAAACTGTCCGGAAATTAAAGTCTGGCTGGATTTTATGGCTGCATCCCAGCGCGGATTTGTCCGTTAATTTTAAAGTGAACACTGCAATCAAGGAGACTAAAATATGAAAAGCATCGGTAGAGCATTAGCAATCATTATATTGATAGCCGCTTTGATTGGCATGGTGGTATGGTACACCATGAAAATGGTCGCTTATGGCATTTTTGCTTTTTTAATCGCCATGGTAGTAATGTCCTTGATCGCTTTAGTAAAATCAGCCTTAAAACCTAAACAACCATAATTTAATGGAGTAATGAAATAATAAGCCGCCTATTATCGATGGGCGGCTTTGTTATTTAAGCTAAAGCAAAAGTTTTCTAACACGGCGTCTGTATCACTAGCAATTCGCTGACTAAAAACACGAGCGCCACCATCTACAGCTGAGCTGTGACTAACAATTTTAAGTTTGTAACGCGCAGGGTCTGTTTTATCAACCCCAGCCCTAAAGAAGACTGTCGGATTCGTTTCTATCTTAATGCCTGCTTCGCTTCTTGATTTTTGCGCTAAAAATTCGCCATCCACATGCTTTTCTAGCACATTTTTAAAATACTCTATTTGCAGATCAGTCATGCCGTTTAATTTTAAGGCTGATGAATCTAGGCAGCCATAAATTTGTCTTGTTGAGTCTAAAATATAAATTTTTGTAGCACTTGAAGATGGGCAACTTAAGCCATTACTAAAATGAATAACAGCTTGTGCTATTGGGCTTACTTTACCAGCAGCAGTTAAATCACCCTCTGCAGAAAGTGGTCTGGTTTTAACTTTAGGGCCACTTCTTTGTGATGTAATATCTTCGGCTAAAGAGCCTGTGACAGAAATAGGCCTATCAGGTGAAGGCGACTTTCCGATGTCGGCTGTCTCATAAATATAGTCTGGCCTTATGGCATAATGTGATTCTATAGTCTGTGTAATCGTGTCGATAATGGTGATTCGTTTAAGTTGATAAGCTTTATAAGCCTGAAGATACCATTCCGATCTTTGTATAAATAAATCTCTATATTTCATATTGAAATAATCATGCATTGAGGGTAGCTGTTGCATTGAAATAAACGCGAGGGGTAAGTCAAACGTGAAGGAGCTGTGTAGCAGAAGTGTAATAATTATCGCAATATTTACATCATGTAAACGAATGCCGGCAGGATCTGCCAAGAGCATATAGAATGGTATAAAAGTGTTAAAAAGCAGGGCGAATTTTATGAGGGAATAGTCCTCGCTTGCGGGTTCAAAGAAGTTAATAATGACATTAGCTATTAAACAAATAAAGGATGTTAGTTTAACAAAATCAGGAAAAAAGGCTCCGGCACATTTATTATTAATTATGTCAAACTTCTTTTTTTCAATACTAAAATACTTTAGTAAACTACTATCAGTCAAGCCGGCAGCTTTAAGGTGAATGTTGAATTCTTCAAAATAATGATTCGAGGCTGTTAATGTTTTATAAGTGGATCGATTAAATGAGTCAAATATAAAATGTTGCTGACCTAAGATTCGAAACTGTTTAGCTAAAAATAAGAAGTGAAGTCCCATTCTAATAACATTTTCATTAATCGCTGTACTGAGATTTTCCTTTATGATATGTTTAATAAACGCCCAAAATGTTCCTGAGAGTTCGTGCTTGCTTAACCTATCGACAGCTGGCTTTATAGCAATGAACCACTTGGGATCTGTAGTTTGCAAATCTTCTAGAATATACTTTGTAAAGTAGCAAATTAATTTAAGTCTATTCACGCCGGATTGTCCCAGCATAGCAAAATGAACTTTCAAAAATATTTCACTATTTTCTGAGTTAAAAATGGCCTTATAGAGTGCTTTTTGGCCATCAGAAAGCGCTTCTACACTAGAGATATCATGGCATTTTCTTGCAAGCATTTCCTGTTCCTTGGAAATATGGGGCGCAAATCCAATTTTAGTCATTTACTTTGCTAAAAGCCATAAAGACTAGGGGTTGAGCGTTATTTAATAAGTCTCACTGCCAGTTCAGCCACTTTATTTCCGGTTCTATCCTGCCCTAATTGCTCGCGGACCCAGGCTAAATCTTTTAAAGTTTGTTCGCGGCAAACTTGATCCTCTAATAATTTACGGGTATGCGCTACGATGCTTTTTACATTGGCATTATCCTGTATTAATTCAGGCACAATAGGGCGATCAGCTAAGATATTGCAAAGGCCGATGTATTTAATTTTAATAAGGCGCTTGCCAAGCTCATAGGTAATTTTGGCGGTTTTGTAAATTAAGACCATGGGGGTGCTTAAGATGGCGGCTTCGAGCGTGACTGTACCGGAGGAGCATATAATAACATCGCAAGCTTCTATGGCGGCGTGACTATTGTTTTTGATAATTCGTATCCCCTCTCCCGACAAGCTTCGCATGTCGACCTCCCCCGCGATGGGGGGAGGTAAAAATTGCTGGAAATCTGCTTCGCTTAAGGTGCTGGCAATAGGCAATAAGAATTGCGCATTGGGATAAATCGCTTTTAAGGCTTTAGCCGACTCTAGCAATAGAGGCATGAGTCGCGATATTTCGCTTTTGCGGCTGCCTGGTAGTAGGCCGATTATTGGAAAAGGTGAAGCCCCCTCTCCCTGACCCTCCCCCTCGAGGAGGGAGGGGATAATTTGTCGCTTCGCGTTGTCTTTACCGATGGGGATTACTGACTCGGCTAAAGGTGATCCGACATAGGTTACTGGGATATTGGCTTTGCTATAGAAGGCGACTTCAAAGGGGAAGATTACTGCCATGTGATCGACGGTCTGTTTGATCTTTGTTATACGGCTTTGATGCCAGGCCCAAATTTGCGGGCTTATGTAATAGAGCACTTTAATGCCCATCTGTTTGGCGAGCTTGGCTAGGCGCAGATTAAAACCTGGGTAGTCCACCAAAATGATTAAGTCTGGACGATGATTTTTTAATTGGTCGACGGCTTTGTTCCAGGCGCGTTTTATGGCGGGGTAGTGCTTAATGACTTCGACGATTCCAACTACGGCGATTTCAGAAGCATCGAAGATGATTTCCACGCCGGCTTCGCGCATTTTTTGACCGCCAATACCGACGAGAGTAATGCCAGGCTGTTGTAACTTTAGGGCTTTAGCGACCTCGGAGGCATGAGCATCTCCAGAGGCTTCGCCTGCTACAAACAGTATTCGGCTCATGCAAACACTCCTGCTTTTACCAGGCGGGTAATTTCAAGGGCGGTCTGCAAGGCGATTTTGCCATCTTCACCGGTCACTAATACCGGGGTTTTATTTAAAATGGCGTTAACGAAAGCTTTAATCTCTTCGAGCAGGGCATCGGATTGGGTGATGGTATGCTCTTCGCGTTCGATAGTAGGGATGCCGGGGAACATCTCACCCTGACCTCGGGTACAGATGCTAACCTGTTTATTTTGAAGATCTAAAGAAATATAGGCATCGTGCTGAAATATGCGCATCTTGCGTTCAGGTTTTAAACTAATTCTACTAGCCGTTACGTTAGCCACGCAGCCATTGGCAAATAATATCCTGGCATTGGCGATATCGATTTCTTGCGTCAATACACAGGCGCCATTGGCGTCAATTCTTTCGATTGGGGCATTCACGAGGTGCTGAATTAAATCGATATCATGGATCATCAGATCCAGCACGACGTTGACATCTTTATTGCGGGGGTTAAAGGGTGCAATTCGGGTGGATTCGATAAATTGAACCTGCTTAATTTTGCCTTCGACGTGATTTAAGATGGGGTTAAATCGCTCTAAATAACCGACCTGTAATAAGCAATTTTTGGACTTAGCTAGGCTAATTAATATATCGGCTTCCTCTACCGTCGTGGTAATCGGTTTTTCCATCAATACATGGATGCCATTTTCTAAAAAGAACTTACCGATAGCAAAGTGAGTGCTAGTGGGGGTGACGATACTGACCGCATCTACTTTGCCGATTAATTCACGATAATCTTCTACGGCTTTGGTATGTAAGGTTGCGGCAAGGGCTTGGCAACGCTCGATATTGGTATCGACTATGGCGACTAAATCGACTGAGTCTATTTGCGCATATTTCTGAGCATGAAATTCGCCGAGGTAACCTGTGCCGATTACGGCGACTTTAAGTTTGGTGATCATTTATACTTTTCCTATTATGGCAACTAGTCCAGTCCCAAGCTCCCTAGCCCTCTCCCGCAAGGGGCAAGGGGCAAGGGGACTTATTTTGAAGCAGCGAGTAAATGTTTAGCAATATAATTTTGCTGAGCCTCGGTTAAAAACGGGCTCATCGGTAGACTAAAAATTTCAGTAGCGACTTGCTCTGCCACAGGGTAATCGCCCGCTTTAAAGCCTAGGCCATTAAAGCACTCTTGTAAATGCAATGGCATAGGGTAGTGGACAGAGGTCGGGATTTTATGCTCGGATAAATACTTAATCACGGCATCTCGATTGCTGACTCGAACGGAATATTGCGCATAAACCGAGGCTCGGTCGGCCCTGATTATAGGCAGGATAATAGCAGAGTCTTTTAATAAGGTATCATAGCGTTGACCAAGCTCGATGCGCGTGCTGACTTCATTGGCAAAGGTGCGCATTTTTACATTGAGTACGGCCGCTTGTAAGGTATCGAAGCGGGCATTCATGCCGATATATTTATGAAAATAGCGAGTCGATTGACCGTGTACTCTTAGCATATCGATCTTTTTGGCGAGGGCCTCATCATCGGTAAAAATCGCGCCGCCATCGCCATAGCAGCCTAAGGGTTTGGCTGGGAAAAAGCTGGTGCAAGCCATATCCGATAAATGACAGGATTTCTGACCCTGGTATTCCGCACCAAAGCTCTGGCAGGCATCTTCGATAACATAAATTTTATGGCCAAATTTTGCCGAATACTGTTTCGCAATGGCATTGATTTCCTGCATATCGGCTACTTGGCCATAGAGCCCGACGGGGATAATGGCACGAGTTTTAGGCGTAATGCGTTCGGCAATTTTGGATGCGTCGATATTATAAGTGTCCGCTTCTATATCCACAAAAATAGGTTTGGCCTGAAATAGGGCAATCACTTCGGCAGCGGCAAAAAAGCTATATACGGGAGTGATGACTTCATCGCCCGGTTGAATATCGATAGCCATTAAGGCCAGCATTAAGGCATCGGTACCATTGCCACAGGTCAAGGCATAGCGGCTGCCGGTATATTCGGCCAGAGTGTTTTCTAATTGAGTGATAGGAGGGCCCATAATAAATTGGGTGCTATTAAGCACCTCATCCATAGCCTGCTCTATTTCAGGTTGCATTTGATGATACTGAGCTTTTAGATCGATAAAGTTAATCGGCAATATGTCATTGACTACTTGCAGATCCATAGGGCTGTATAGGATTCTGGCATCAACCGCTTTAGCCGATTGCTCGATAAGATAATTATCCAAGTTTTCGATTTGGTTTAATACTTGATGGTCGAGATAACTTGGGGTTTTGGCAATCTGTACCTGACTTAAAAATTGACGCCAGGATCGATGTTCTGGCTTAGCGACGAAATAGGATTCCATATGGCTTAAGGAGCTTGCGGCGCAATATAGGGCCTTCTCATTTAAAAGGGTTTCAAGCTTTAGGTAAAACTCAGCAGGGTGTTTGCGCTTGGTCAGCCAATCTATTACTATCTCGGGGTGCAATACGTAGCGCATAAATAGTTTCCTGATTATATTAGGTTGTGGTTATTCTACTGAATTATAGGCGGGTCAGGTAGGTAGAATGGAATTTATTTTGTTATTAGGGTGGGGTTAATGATTATAGTAGGGGTCGATGAAGCAGGCCGTGGGCCATTAGCAGGGCCTGTTACGGCGGCCGCAGTTATTTTATCGGTTTCAAGACCGATTGCTGGCTTAAACGATTCCAAAGTGTTAAGCCTTAAAAAGCGAGAATACTTATATGAGCTAATCTATGATCAGGCTGAGGCTGTATCAGTAGCTCAAGCCAGCGTTTTGGAAATCGATAATATTAATATTTTGCAGGCCAGCTTGCTTGCCATGCAAAAGGCGGTGGCTAACCTTAACATTGCAGGCAACTTAGTCTTAGTGGATGGAAATGTTTGTCCCGCACTTGAAATAGAATGCTTTGCTATTGTAAAAGGCGATAGCCTGGTGGCAGAAATTAGTGCGGCATCGATTATAGCCAAGGTGACTCGTGACCGTGAAATGCAGGAAATGCACGAGATCTATCCGGAATATGGGTTTAATAAGCACAGTGGGTATGGAACAGCGCAGCATTTGCATGCTTTAGAGAAATATGGGCCTTGTAACATTCACCGGACTACATTCGCACCGGTGCGTAACAAAATCATCAGTCTAAATTTGAAATAGCTGATACTTATTAGGTGTCAGCTATATCTAAATAGTAAGAACCTAAGGTCTAGTCAGCAGCAATAACGTCGTCTGCTTGTAAGCCTTTTTGCCCTTGAATCACACCAAATTCTACTTTTTGGCCTTCTTCAAGTGAGCGATAACCATCGCCACGGATATTTTTGTAATGTACAAAAATGTCGTCGCCGCCTTCTTGTTGAATGAATCCGAAGCCTTTGCTGGAGTTAAACCATTTTACTGTGCCGATTTTACGTGTCATAGCTACTAACCTTTAGTCAATTATAAATTAAGTCCTAACTAATTTAGGACAGATTAAATATACTTACTAAAGCGCAAGCTGTAAAGTGATTTAACGCATATTTAAATATCTTTAATAGGGTGGATAAGGTGAGCAATTTAGAACCAGCATTTATTTTGCATCGATATCCATACCAGGATCACAGCTTCATATTAAAGCTATTTTCCCCTCAATCGGGTTTTGTGACCGCCATCGCAAAAGGGGCCAAGCAACCCAAATCACCTTGGCATGGCCTATTGCAGCCTTTTGCGCCTCTATTAGTTAAGTGCAAAGGCCGCGGCGAGGTAGTAGGATTACAAATAGCCGAGCCTGCCGGCAAGGCATTTAGTTATAAGCAAGCCAATCTATTAAGCGGATTCTATCTCAATGAATTATTAATGAGCTTCCTGCATCCTCACCAAGAATATCCGGCTTTATTTTCAGCCTATCACCAGGCTTTAGAGGGCTTGGGCGACATAGATTTTGAAGGGCATATACGCAATTTTGAGCTAAGCCTGCTTCTGGAGTTAGGTTTAGCACCTGAGCTTAGTATCGATGAAGATCATAAGCCCATATTAGTAAGTGAAAACTATCTGGTCAGGCCAGGTAATTTGCCTAGAAAAGGCTTATCTTCACAGCGAGGCTTGGTACTGTCAGGTAAAGAATTGCTAGCGATTGAGCGTAGGGAATGGCAAAATGACGACACGCTTCGTGCAGCCAAATTACTCCTGCGCAATTGGATTCATTATTATACCAAAGGCAAAGTATTTAAATCTCGCGAAATCTTTAGGGAAGGATTGGCTAATGACAAACCATTCGAATGACATCTTATTAGGCGTAAACATCGACCATATTGCCACCTTGCGCCAAGCTCGCGGGACGACCTATCCTGAGCCAGTTCATGCTGCTTTATTGGCAGAGCAATCTGGTGCCGATAGCATCACGGTTCACTTACGTGAAGATCGCCGTCATATTCAGGATAGGGATGTCACCCTAATTAAAGAAGTCTTAAATATCCCACTAAATTTTGAAATGGCCGTAACGGAAGAAATGCTTCGGTTCGCTGAAAATTTGCTTCCAGCTTATTGTTGTTTAGTTCCCGAAAAAAGGGCTGAGCTTACAACGGAAGGGGGCTTAGATATAGTAGGGCAGCAAAAGCGTATTAAATTGGCCTGCGAGCGTTTAAGCAGCCTAGGTATTAAAGTATCGCTCTTTATCGATCCAGACAGTGATCAAGTCGCCGCCTCGAAAGATTGCGGAGCGCATTTTATCGAGATCCATACTGGCTGTTATGCCGATGCCGTGGGTCAGCAACAAACCAATGAACTAGTACGCATTACAGAAGCGGCACGATTTGCGCATTCTATAGGTTTGATCGTCAATGCAGGGCATGGCTTACATTATCAAAATGTCCAGGCTATTGCCGCCATCCCTGAAATCAATGAGCTCAATATCGGTCATGCCATTGTGGCAAGGGCGGTATTCAGCGGCTTGCCAGAAGCGGTGAAAACCATGAAGGAATTGATGTTGGCTTCACGATAATTGTCAATTCATTTTAATCAAATGCGCTATTTACCTTTAAAAGCGAAGCGCCTATTGAAGTTGCCGCCGCACTCGCTTATTTAAGCGGGGCCGCCTCCCTTGGCTTAAAAGCATGCATTTTTGCAGAGCACCATTATAGACGGAAAGAAATTATTAAAGTGGCAGGTGAACATAATGTGGATTTATCTGTTTTGGGCCAGCCAGTTGCTCAAAAAATGGATGTCCGATTTTATTTGGCGGCCATATTCAATTTATTGTTATTGGCAACGGGGCCAAGTTGCAAAATAGCGAGCTTCAATTACCCTGATAATAAAGGCTTAGCCTTGCCCTGGCTCTATATGGCATGCATTATCACTGCGCTATTAAGTTCATCCTATTTGGAAGCCAAGATAGAGCATCACGGCAAAACGGAGACTGATGAGTTAATAAAAAGGATCAAAGGGACGGCTGGAGGTCCTACTGGGCCTGATCGGTAGTTTGCTAAGACTGCGAGCTCTCTTTTTAGATATTGAATGTTACTATGTGTTTTGACCATAATATTTGTTATGGTAGATCTTGGCTATTTGATAGTTCTTATACAAGGGATGTCAAAAATGTTCAAGTCTATAGTTGGATACAATATTGTAGAGTTTCGCAATGCGATTGCCGAAGGTGACTTAGCAAAGATTGATGCTTGTCTGACTTACTTTAAGAAAAAGGGTAAGCTCGATGAAATGCTCTGTTCATGGCAAGGCACTTTTGAAATTAAGTATTCTGATCATTATGTGGTGGGCAACCCAATTTTTGAGGCCTTTAGGAACATCAATGACCCGCGGTATGCCGCGGCAATTATGCTACTTAAGGCTGGTACAGATCCATGCTATGTTTCATGGGCAAAAAATATTATTTGTTATGCAATTAACTATAATAGCTTGCGGTTATTAAGGTTATTAATGTGGTTTGTTGATGATTATGAAAAGATGCTTGCTACAAAAATTGTGTCCACTACAGTTGGGGCTTTATTAGCCGATCGAGAAAGACGCAATCCAGGATTTACAGCTAAAGTAGAGGCCGCATTTAAAGACGCACAAGAAGTAAAAGCTTTATTAGCTCAGGCTAAAGAGCTTGATTTGGATAAAGCCGTGCCTATCTATGCCCGTGCTGCGGAGCTTTATGCTAAAAATGCAGCGCTAGAACATTTGCCTGAATATGAAGGGCATGAGGACATCCGGCGTCATTATTGCCTAGAAGCCTATGCAATCTATCAAAGTCTCGATGAAGCCTATCATCGGCTTACCGATCTTAGTTTGAAACAGAAAAAACATCACCTTGCAATAACAAAAAATTTGGCAACTATCTTCAGATATTTAAGCCCAAAAGAGGCTAATTTTTACGAGGCTTATGCTAAATTGCTTGAGCATGATTTAAGGCCTAAGCCTGAAGCCACGCAAGCAGCATTCTTTGAGGCGCGGGAATCAGTTTGCGCTGGGGCTTCTCTATCCTTTGAAAAGGGAGGGCCATAGAGGGTGTTTAAAGAGCATAATAAGCTCGATACCAATCCACGAAGTTTTGTACCCCAGTGTGAATATCTATATTTGGCACATAGCCTAGTTCATTTTGAATAGCGCTAATATCAGCCGCTGTTTCCAGTAAATCGCCTGCCTGAGCGGGCAAATTATTGATAAGCGCTTTTTTTCCTGTAGCCAGCTCAATCGCCGCAATGTACTGCATAAGATTAACCGGTTTGTTATTCCCCACATTATAAATCCGATAGGGCGCATAGCTCGAGGCTGACTGTGGATTTTGCCCCGACCAGTTAGGGTCAGGCTTGGCTGGATGATTTACACTAAGCAATATAGCGTTGACCGCATCATCGATATAGGTAAAGTCTCTTAGCATTTTGCCATGATTATATAGATCGATAGGCTGGTTTTTTAATATGGCGTAGGTAAATAAAGATAGCGCCATATCCGGGCGGCCCCAAGGGCCATAAACGGTAAAAAATCGCAGTCCGGTGCAAGGTAGCTGATATAAGCTGGCATAGGAATGTGCCATAAGCTCATTGGATTTTTTAGTGGCGGCATACAGCGACATAGGATGATCGGTATTGGTATTTTCTGAAAAGGGCTGCTGGGTATTCGCCCCATAAACCGAGCTGCTTGAGGCATAGATCAGGTGTTCAATTTTATGCTGACGGCAGGCTTCGATAATATGAAAAAAACCTACGAGATTTGCCTGAATATAATAATGCGGGTTTTCCAATGAATAGCGCACTCCAGGCTGGGCCGCTAAATGAATGACTTTGCTTATCTTGTAAGATTTAAATAAATTTTCAACCGCCGTCTGGTCTGCTATATCGACAGTAAGGAAGCTAAAATGAGCCGATGTTTTTAATCGATCGAGCCTGGCATTTTTAAGCGAAATATCGTAATAGGCATTCAGATTATCGATGCCGATAACCGTCCGGCCTTCGCTTATTAAAGCTTGGGCGACATGAAAACCGATAAATCCTGCTGCGCCTGTTACTAGAATTGTCATGGAATCTCTGTTCCTTTAAGCATATAATTCAAAAAAAGAAAATTAAGGTAGTTCTGTATGCTAGAGACAAATGCGCTTTTGGTAAAGATTAATGATATGAAAAATCGAGTGGATGAGCTTAGGGGGTATCTTTGACTATCAGGATAAGTCTGAAAAATTAGTTGAAGTAAACCGCGAGCTGGAATTACCCGAAGTATGGAACCAGCCTGAAAAAGCCCAGGCACTAGGGAAAGAGCGAGCCAGTCTCGAGCTTGTAGTCAATACCATTAACGATATGGACCAAGGGCTAGCCGATACCGCTGAAATGTTGGAATTAGCCATAGCCGAGCAAGATGAAGGCCTGGTTAACTCCTTAACCCAAGAATTAAACGAGCTTGAAAAAAAGCTGGCTGCACTAGAATTTCGCCGCATGTTTGCAGGTGAGATGGACCCTAATAATGCTTATTTGGATATCCAGTCAGGTTCAGGCGGTACCGAGGCTCAGGATTGGGCTGAAATGATTTTAAGGATGTATCTGCGTTGGGGGGAAGCCCATGGTTTTCAGGTGGAGTTAGTAGAGGCTTCATCGGGCGATGTGGCAGGGATTAAATGTGCCACCATTCATTTCGTAGGCCCTTATGCTTATGGTTGGCTAAGGACTGAGACCGGTGTGCATCGCTTGGTTCGCAAATCCCCATTCGATTCCGGCAATCGTCGTCATACTTCATTTGCTTCCGTATTCGTCTCCCCGGAGGTGGATGACAATATCGATATCGAGTTAAATCCAGTCGATTTAAAAGTCGATACCTATCGAGCTTCAGGAGCGGGTGGTCAGCATGTAAATAAGACCGACTCTGCGATTCGAATTACCCATTTGCCCTCAGGTATCGTTGTGCAATGCCAAAACCAGCGCTCGCAACATGCCAATAGAGATAGCGCCATGAAACAAATGCGCGCCAAACTGTATGAAATGGAAATGCAAAAATTAAACGCAGCCAAGCAAGTCTTAGAAGAAAGTAAGTCCGATATCGGTTGGGGCAGTCAGATCCGATCTTATGTATTAGACCAATCCAGAATTAAAGACCTGCGTACCGGAGTAGAAAACTCTAATACCCAAGCCGTGTTAGATGGGGATTTAGATCGCTTTATCGAGGCGAGTTTAAAAGCAGGCTTATAAGCTTATCTTCCTGGCCTGGCTGCTGTGCCGTACTCAAAGCGGGGGGCTGCTGTATTTCGCAGTAATGGTGTGGTGAGCGAGTTATTGCTTGGTAAAGTAATATGTTGAGAGCTTTGTCCAAGCATTGGTATAAGATCGAATACTAATGGCATTCCTCGTGAGCCTGAGGAGCAATGAAATGGGTTTAATAAAGTCAATGCAATTCGTAAATTACTTGGTTCAGCCATACAGTTTGCGATGGAATCTGCAATTCTGGAAAAATCACTGTCAGGTCTGTGAGTAAGATCATAAGCAATTTTAAATCAATGCAGGCTTTTTGCCATGCCGTAAAGCGAAATTATAGCTATTGCTGCAAACAAGCCCCATACGAAGATAAGAACTCCATCCTTAGTATCAGGCTGTTTAATTTTATTGAGATATCCTGTTGCTATTGCAGATAGACCAAATATTAAGCCTAAAAATAAATAGAGTTTTGCTATATGAATTGCACTTATTGTCATTTTTCATTTAGCAAGTTGACAGCGTGCGATTAATTCATCATGAAGAGGTTCGAGTCTACTGGGGCTTATTAAATGGCTAGTGAAAACGGTCTGTATCCTATCTAAATCTTCCAGTGGGTAATATCTTTTTATTATATCAAAGGGATTAGGCCCTATCTCATGGCGAAATAGAGGGTTAACTGCATAAGCGATTAATTCATCTAGATCCAATCTTCTAGTCCTGGCGCTAACAGTTTTTAGCACGGTTGCTTTTTGAGTATCGGTAAGCTTGGTGGTATGGGCTACATGAAATTTCGATGTTTGTGCAAGCTTGGTGCTGTCAGGGTAAAATAAAAATGAATGGATACTTGAAAGTGCAGCATCTGGTAACTTTAAGCTAAGCACTTTAGGGGAAGATTCAATTCGAGCATATGCCATGATCTTATTTTTATTTATGAATTTCACATTATAATATAGCGCTTTTTGCTGCAACGCTAATCAGTCAATGCTAAATAATATTGGCTTAAGCAGCTGACAGCAGCCTAAACTCCCGCTAAGATATATCTTTTTATTAAGATAGGTTTTATAGAATGGCTGAAATCACCCCTAATCCTGAGCAACTCGATGAGAATACGCAGATAACACTGCGTAAAGAAAAGCTCCAGGCAATGCGTGCTTCACAAAAAACTGCATTTCCAAATGATTTTAGGCGTGATGCCTTAGCAGGGGACTTACAAAATTCTTATGCTGCTTTAAGCAAAGAAGAATTAGACCCAAAAATGTTTACCGTTAAAGTAGCTGGCCGAGTTATGTTACGCAGGGTGATGGGTAAGGCTAGCTTTGTCACTATTCAAGATATGTCGGGCCGTATTCAAGCCTATTTGAGACTGGATGAGCTACCAGAAAATGTCTATGAGAGTTTCAAATCTTGGGACTTAGGCGATATTATTGCCATCGAAGGCCGCCTATTTAAAACCCAAACCAATGAGCTAACGATCCACGCTAGCAATGCCATTTTACTCACTAAATCATTGCGCCCCTTGCCCGACAAATTTCATGGTTTAACGGATACCGAGGCTTGTTATCGTCAACGTTATTTAGATTTAATGGTCAACACAGAAAGCCGTCGCGTATTTGAAGTTCGTGCCAAAATGGTCGAAGGCATTAGACAATTTTTATTAGCCCGTCATTATATGGAAGTCGAAACGCCTATGCTGCAAGTTATTCCAGGCGGGGCGGCGGCCAAACCTTTTGTTACCCATCATAATGCTTTAGATATGCAGATGTTTTTACGCATCGCGCCAGAACTATTTTTAAAGCGCTTAGTCGTGGGCGGCTTTGAGCGAGTATTTGAAATTAATCGTAACTTTAGGAACGAGGGGCTATCAACGCGTCATAACCCAGAATTTACCATGATCGAATTCTATCAAGCCTATGCTGATTACATTGATTTAATGAATCTTACCGAAGAGCTATTAAGAAAGCTTGCCGTTGATGTAATGGGTTCCACCAAGCTTATCTACCAGGGCCAGGAAATCGATCTAGGCTTGCCTTTCGCTAGGATTAGCGTAGTCGATTCTATCGTGCAGTTCGAGCCTTCGATTGCTAAAGCCGATTTATTGGATTTTGAAAAAGCTAAGGCTATCGCTAAAGCGCGTAATATCGAAATTGAAAAAGGCGCCGAATTAGGCAAGGTACAGATTCTAATATTCGAAGAACTGGTCGAGCATAAATTATTTCAGCCTACTTTTATTACCGAATATCCGGCTGAAGTATCGCCTTTAGCGCGTCGCAACGATGATAATCCATTCGTTACCGACCGTTTTGAATTCTTTGTGGGCGGACGCGAAGTGGCTAATGGTTTTTCAGAGCTTAATGATGCCGAGGACCAAGCCGAGCGCTTTAAGGCGCAATCTGCGGCAAAAGATGCAGGAGATGAAGAAGCCATGTTTTACGATGCCGATTATATTCAGGCTTTAGAGTACGGATTGCCACCGACGGCAGGGGAAGGGATTGGTATCGATAGATTGGTTATGTTATTTACCGACTCGTCTTCTATCCGAGATGTGATATTATTCCCGCATCTGCGACCAGTTTAATTAGGAGAATCAAAGAATGTCAGTATTTAGTACCAATGATTTTAAAGGCGGCTTAAAGGTGTTAATGGATGGCCAGCCATACAGTATTATGGATAACGAGCATGTTAAGCCAGGTAAAGGCCAGGCCTTTAACCGCGTTAAGATGCGTAACCTTAAAACTGGACGCGTTTTAGAGAAAACCTTTAAATCCGGCGATACCTTAGAAGGCGCCGATGTAGCCGAAATGGAAGTGCAATACTTATACTTCGACGGTGAGTTCTGGCATTTTATGCAGCCTTCAAGCTTTGAACAATATCAAGTATCAGAGACCGGAGTGGGCGATACCAAGCTATGGTTGAAAGAGCAAGACACATGCATGCTGACGCTTTGGAATGGTGAAACCTTATCGATAGACCCTCCTAACTTCGTTGAGCTTCGAGTGGCCGATACCGATCCTGGCGTGAAAGGCGATACCTCAGGCGGCGGCGGTAAACCTGCAACCTTAGAGACTGGCGCGGTGGTTCGTGTGCCATTATTCGTGCAGATCGATGAGATTATTAAAGTCGATACGCGTACCGGTGAATATCTTTCACGCGTTAAGAAATAACAATAATTTTGCAGCTTGCTGCTTAGATTATTGTCATCCCCGACTTGATCGGGGATCCAGTTTTAAAACTAGATTCCCGCCTGCGGGAATGACAGAGAATAAGGTAATATATGAATTGGCAGCCTACAGCTTCGACAGAAAATCTGAAGGCTAGGGCTGCCAAACTGCGTGAGATCCGTGAATTTTTTCATGCGCGTGATGTTTATGAAGTTGAAACGCCCATTATGGCCTCGGCTCCCGTTACCGATCCTTTTTTAACGGCGCTTGAAACCAAGTGCAGCTTATATCCGGCTAAAACTTTTTATCTGCAAACCTCACCAGAATACGCGATGAAGCGTTTATTGGCGGCGGGTTCAGGTTCAATCTATTCTTTAGGAAAAGCCTTTCGAGACGATGAATGCGGGAGCTTACATAACCCCGAATTTACCTTGCTGGAATGGTATCGCATCGGTTTTGATGATTCACAGCTTATCGATGAGATCGATGCCTTATTACAAACCATCTTAAAAACTAAGCCATTACAACGCCTCAGTTACAAAGAGGCTTTTGAGCATTATCTCGGTATCAATCCTCATAAGGCAGATATGCGCCTACTGCAAGCCATTTGCCTGGATCGATTTGGCGAGATAAATGGCCTGGTTCCCAATAAAGATACCTATTTGCAATTGCTGATGTCGGATGTTATCGAACCGCAATTAGGTCAGGAAGCTCCGACTGTCATTACTGATTTTCCGGTCTCGCAAGCGGCCTTGGCTCGTACTCGCACTGTCGATGGCTTGGAAGTCGCTGCGCGATTTGAAGTCTATGTAAAGGGTATCGAGCTTGCAAATGGTTATCATGAATTAAAAGATCCCGCTATTCAAAAGCAACGCTTTGCAGCAGATTTAAGCAAGCGAGTAGAAGAAGGCAAGCCTCAGGTGCCGGTCGATGAAAAGCTTTTGGCCGCATTAGAGTCGGGTTTTCCTGATTGCGCCGGAGTAGCCTTGGGGGTTGATCGCCTGGTTATGTTGGCCTTAAAGGCCGATCGGATCGAAGATATTTTAAGTTTTAACCTTAAAAATATTTAAATTCCTCATTGTGCGTTAATTGATCTATCGTTAAAGTTTTGTCAGAATGAATTATGATCAATTCGCGCAGCATAAGGAGGACTCATGACTGCCGCTGTTTCGCATGATGCCTTTTTTAAACGATTTTTAAATGACCCCAGTATTGCCAAAGACTTTTTGAATATTCATTTACCTGCCTCGGTTAAAAAGCGGTGTAATTTTAGAACCTTAAAAATTGAGTCAGGCAGCTATGTTGAAGAAGGGTTAAAACAACACTATTCAGATATTTTGTATTCGATGAAAATTTCTAAAAAAAAAGGCTATATCTATTGCCTTATAGAACACCAGAGTACGCCGGACTCCTTAATGCCATTTCGGATGCTGCGTTACCAGATTTCAATAATGAAGCAGTATCTAGATAAAGGGCATAAAAAATTACCCATTGTGCTGCCTTTATTATTTTATCATGGAAAAATTAAACCCTATCCTTATAGCATTGATATCCATGATTGCTTTGAAGAGGCTACATTAGCTCGAGAGTTAATGTTTAAGCCCTTACATTTAATCGATATTACGGCTATTAGCGATGATGAAATTAAAACTCATAAAACTGTGGCATTGCTTGAAATGGTTCAAAAACATATCTTTGAACGAAACATTATAAATTTAGCGCATGAAATTGCTTACTTAGCTAAACTTAATGTTATAGGCCATGAAATGTTTAAAGATGTGATATTATATGTGCTGAGATCAGGTGAAGAAGACGATTATGAGGCATTTTTTAAAATCATCACTTCAGAAGCTGAAGAATATAAGGAGGATGTTATGACAATGGCTGATCGTATAATGGAAAAAGGTGTCCAGCAAGGAATACAGCAAGGAATACAGAAAGGTGAGTATGTAAAGGCCATCGATATAGCAAAAAAGCTTTGTGATGAAGGTTTTGATATGTTTTTAATTAAAAAACTAACAGGCCTATCCGACGAGGATTTAAAATTACTTTATAAGCATTAAATTTTTAAATTGATTTTATTCGCTTTTAACAAAGGGTTATGGAGAACCTATGAATAATGTGACTTTCCAAAATTCAACTAATTCAAGCACCCCAATTCCTAATCCATCATCCGTTCAACCGGTCGATTCCGTTCCTAATAAAACTGATTTATGGGCGTTGATAGCAGGTATACTCATTATTGTCTTAGCGGCTATTTGGAAGTACAGAGCATTACGAGCATCACGCCGAGTTTTGCCAATGGTTAACGTGCTCCCAGCTGCTACCTCGACTATATCTGAGGTTCAAGCCCCTGGTATAAGCCATGCAGATGCAAATTTTAATGGGGCTGTTGGTTTAGCGAGTATTGAGACTGACGAAGAAACTGTTTTAAGCCCATGGGCTATAGTAAAAAATGTCAATAATGGCTTAGCTCTGGATCCTTGCTAAAACCTGTCCTAATTTAACAGCGTCTTCGGCTTTTAAACTTGGCTGCCAATTTGCCATGCCTTTGGGCAGCAACATAATGATGGTTGAGCCAAACTCAAAATAGCCCATCTCATCGCCTTGTTTAAGGTGAATCTGTTGATTGGGCGCATAATCCCAAGTTTGAATGCCTTTCGACACGCCTGGTGCAATAACGCCGGCCCAAGTTGTCGCTATGCTGGCTACGAAAAAGGCTCCGACTAAAACTAAGGCGAAAGGTCCTTGTTCCGAATCAAACCAGCAGATTACCCGCTCATTTCTAGCAAATAATTCTGGGATCATCGAGGTGGTTTTAGGCGAAACTGAAAATAATTTGCCAGGAACATAGCTCATCTGTCGCAAGTTGCCTGATAGGGGCATATGCATTCTATGGTAATCTTTGGGCGAGAGATAAATCGTCGCAAACTCACCGTCTAAAAATTCCTTATAGGAGCTGGTTTCACCGCCCAGCAATTCCATTAGGCTAAAATCGTGGCCTTTAGCCTGAATCAATCTGCCTTTAGTAATAGGGCCAAACTGACTGATAACGCCATCGGCAGGCGAGGCGATTAATAAATTATTATGGGGAAAAGGCCTGGCATTGGCTTTTAGGTGGCGAATAAAAAATTGGTTAAAGCTTGGGTAATCATCAGGGCTCTCTAATTTAGCCTCGCTCATATTCACTTTATAAATTTTAATAATGGTTTTAATCATAAAGTTTTTAATACAGCGACAACGAATATTGGCGATACGGCCAAGCAATCTGGATAAGAAGTGTTGTGGCAGGCAATACTGATGCCAAATGCTTAGTCTTTTCATAATGGATCTCATCTGTAGAATATGCAGAGATTGTACCTAAGTTGTGCTACATTGGAAGCGTAAATATCGAATGGTCATACTATGAAAGCTTCTGGCTTATATAATTCAGTTTTTGTCGAGCTTAATGCCGAGCATATTATGCTGAGTGTTAACCAGCGCCTTTGTCTGCATCTGCATAATGACTATGCGCAGTATCAGCGTAGACTAGGTAATAGCATTTGGCAGGGCGATATTATTTTATCCTATTCAACCTGGCTGGATGCCATATGGCAAAGACTTAGCGTGGCTCAGGCAAGCTTACCGATGGCATTAAATTGCCACCAAGAAAAAATGCTCTGGCAGGATATTATCCAGCAATCTTACTTTGGCAAAAAATGTATCCACTTAGCCGGCACCGTCTATCAGGCACAGCAAGCCTGGCAAACTCTTCAGCATTGGTGCGTCGGTCTACACGAGATTCCCAGTTATTATACCGAAGATGTTGAAGCGTTTACGCTCTGGGCCAATGCTTTTAAAAAACGTTGTCAGCAGGAAAATTGGATTAGTTCGAGTGAGCGTTTAACTGTGGTAAGCACGCTTATTACAGAGAGCGAGTTGTCGGGGTTATTTCCAAGCAAAATTACCCTGGCGGGCTTTGATGAATATTCCCCTCAGATGGAGAAATTCTGCCAGAGCTTCAAAGCCGCGGGTAAAATAATAGAGGAGTTTAATCCCGATTTTTCCAAAGCTACTATCTCACAGAGAGTCTGTCAGGATCGAGAAATAGAATGGCGCCATGCCATGCAATGGGCTCAGCGTTGTTCTGAACGAGATAAAAACGCCAGTATCGCTATAGTGATTCCTGATTTAGAGCAACATTTGGCTCAGATCGATCGTCTGGCCTCTGAAATTATCGATAAGCAAACCACTCTGAATGATAAAGGCGCGGTCTATTATAATATCGCCGCTTCTAAGCCTCTAAACGCTTACCCAATCGTTGCCGATGCAGTGCATATGCTTAGCCTGCGCCATGTTCAGCAATTTGAAATCTGTAGCCTCATTATGCGCTCACCCTTTTTAAAAGCGGCTGAGCAGGAGTTGCTGGCCAGGGCTGAACTCGACATAACCCTACGCCTCGTTCTCACTAAAGAGGCGAGTCTACAAGATTGCGTATGGCAATTAGGCCAGTCAGAGTCCTGCCCGGTATTAACTGAAATTTTTACTCAGTATGCAGAACATCATCTTCCTTATAAGGCTTATCTAGCCGAATGGATGGAGGAAGTTAAAAAACTACTAGGACTACTAGGCTGGCCAGGCGAGAGGCGGCTTAATAGCGCGGAGTATCAAGCGGCTCAGCGTTTTATGGGGGTTTTTGATCAGGTTATTAGTCTAAGCCCGGTCATCGGAGAATGCAGCTATCGGAAGGCATTGAGTATGTTGGAGCAGGTTTTAAACGATATTTCATTTCAGCCTGAAAGCTCTTCGGTGGCTCAGATTTCGATATTAGGAGTATTGGAAGCCAGTGGTTTGCCCTTCGATGCAATTTGGTTTACAGGCCTTAGCGATGATAAATGGCCAAAAGCCGCCTCGCCTAATCCCTTTATTCCAATAAGTATGCAAGTTCAAAAAAATATGCCCCATGCCTCGGCTGAGCGTGAGTTTTCTTATGCTAAAAGATTAATGCAGGATATGATTTATCACAGCAAGGAACTTATGTTAAGTTATCCCTGTTGGCAGGGTGACATCGCTTTAAACCCAAGCCCTTTATTGAAAAACCATCCTGCGGAAACATTGGGTCCTCAGCCGCGATATAGCGAAGGGCTATTTAATAATGGCGCCGATCTAGAGTATGTAGTCGATACTTTTGGTCAAGCGCTCGATGACTCGGATAATTTTAGAGCCGGCAGCAATTTATTCAAAGATCAATCGCTTTGTCCGTTTAAAGCTTATGCTACCGAGCGGCTTGATATCGAAGCCTTTCCTGAATTTATAAGTCTTTTAGATCCTAGTATTCAAGGTAATATGATTCACAGTATCTTACAGGATCTCTGGTCTGAGCTAAAAGATTCTATCCGCCTCAATGCAATGAGCCAGGAGGATTTAAACCACTTAATCGAGCAAAAGGTGGCTAAAACGCTACAGTATTATCAGTCTCGTTATAGACACTTGTTAAATGAATCTTTAATGGCCTTGGAGCAGCAAAGGCTGGTTGAGCTAATGCAAGCCTGGCTGCACTATGAAAAGCAGCGCGATTATTTTAAAGTGGCCTCTATTGAGCAATCATGTTTAACCACGCTGGGCGGCATTCCCTTACAGTTAAGGATCGATAGGGTAGATGAATTAAGCCAGGGACAGTTAGTCATTATCGATTATAAAACGGGGCGAGCCAGCGCAAGAGAGTGGCAATCGCCTCGCATGAGTTCCCCACAGCTACCGCTCTATACGGTGGTTAAAAATGCCCATGCTATAGCTTTTGCCAAGGTTAATAATACTACTAAGAAAGGCTTCGAAGGTTTAAGTTCTTATGCCGATATGCTGCCTGGCGTGAAAAAAGCAGTCGATTGGAATGCTCAACTGGCGCTATGGAAACAACAGTTAGTCGATTTGGCCAGCGAGTTTACTCAGGGTTATGCCGAGGTTAAGCCTAAATCAAAAGAGGAGTCCTGTCAGCGCTGTAACTTAGATCGCGTCTGTCGGGTCGATTATAAGGCCCTGCACACTCAACTATCAGAAGATGAATCCAATCATGAGGAGGGCGCAGAATGAGTCAGGCCCCTATACTAGCGCCGGATCATCAGGCTCGAGAGCGCATTTTAGATCCAGAGCAATCCTTTATCGTGCAAGCACCGGCAGGCTCTGGTAAGACCGAATTATTAACCCAACGCTATTTATTATTACTAGCGCATGCGGATAAGGCGCCCGAAGAAATCATTGCCATTACCTTTACCCGTAAAGCCGCGGCAGAAATGCGGGCTAGGGTATTAGCCTCTTTACAAAGAGCTACCGATGCTACGCCTCCCAAAGATAATCATGCGCAAAAGACCTGGGCATTAGCCAGGGCCGCCTTAGCAAAAGATGGTGAACAAAACTGGAATATCCTTAACAATAGCCAACGCTTAAAAATAACCACCATCGATTCGCTATGTGCCAACCTCGTGCAAAAAATGCCGATAGTGTCGAGCCTGGGCAGCCCGCCTCAGGTCGAAGAAGATTTAAGTTTACTGTATCAAGAGGCGGTGCACGCTTTGCTTAAAGATTGGGGGCAGCTTCCAGAATGGCATAATGAATTCAGCCAATTACTGCGGCATTTAGATAATCAGCTCGGTTGGTTTGAAAATCTTATGGTGGAAATGCTAAGGCGTCGAGAGCAATGGCTCGATGTAGTAACGCTAGCCAGTCAGCAGCATCAGTTGCGCGAGATTTTAGAATATAGCTTACAAGCGGCGGCGCTCCAGATGCTGCATAACCTTAACAAAGCTTTCCCCATCGAGCTCGAATCTGAACTGTTGGTATTGCTACAGTTTGCCATTCAAGAGCGGCGCATCGGCAATGTTACTTACCTTAATCTTAACGCTATGGCGACATTAGAAGCCTTAGATACCTGGCGATCGGTAGCCGAGATTTTACTCACTTCCACGGGTGAGTGGCGCAAAGTTGTCAATGTAAAACAGGGCTTTCCGGCCGGTGAATCGAAGCAGGAAAAAAGCGAATACAAGGCGATTAAAGATCGCATACATGTGCTTTTGCAAGCCCTGCGTGATCCTGAATCCACTAATGCAAAACGCTATGAATCTTTTAGGTCCGCCTTGGTATCACTAAGTAATGTTAAAGCGGTGGTCTATCAAGATAAGCAATGGCAAATCGTCCAGGCCTTATTAGTGATACTGCCGATTGCGGTGGAGCGATTAAAGCAGTTATTTGCCAAAGAAGCGGTGGTCGATTTCAATGAAATATCCTTGGCCGCCTTACAGGCCTTAGGTAACGAGGGCGAGCCTACCGAGTTGGCCTTAAGCTTGGATTATCGCATTCGCCATCTATTGATCGATGAATTTCAAGATACCTCCCAGCTGCAATTTCAATTGTTGCAAGCCTTAACGCGAGGCTGGGAGCCTGGTGATGGTCGCAGTCTGTTTTTAGTGGGCGATCCTATGCAGTCTATTTATCGGTTTCGCCAGGCCGATGTAAGTTTATTTTTACAAGCTAAAAATTATGGGGTGGGCAATCTATTATTAGAGTATGTTCAGCTCACGGCAAACTTTCGCTCTGATATCGCTGTAATCGATTGGGTTAATCGGCAATTCGTAGATATTTTTCCCTTGCAGGACGATATGGTTAATGGCGCCGTATCCTATCGAAGCTCGATATCGACCAGAAAATATCAGGGATCCGAGGTTGCCTTTATCCCAACCGCTACTCCTCAAGATGAAGCGGCGCAAGTGGTTCAAAAAATTCAAAGTTTACTGATGCAGGCTCCCGAAGATAATATCGCCATCTTGGCGCGATCTCGAAGTCACTTACAGGCTATAATACCGGCCTTACAGCAGGCGGGCATTCATTATCAAGCGGTGGATATTGAATCGATATCTGAACGACAGGTTATCCGGGACTTATTGTCTTTAACCTATGCTTTATCGCATCTAGGCGATCGCCTATCCTGGATGGCGGTATTACGCGCGCCTTGGTGCGGCTTAAGTTTGCCGGATTTAACCCTAATTGCTAAGGTGAGTGCCGGGGTCCCTATTTGGCAAGCCCTTCAAGATCCTGATTTATGCCATTCACTTTCAGAGCCTGCCCAGCAGAGCCTAACTAGAATTATTCCTATACTAGCCGCGAGCATTTTACAGCGAGATCGCTTTAGCCTGCGGCAATGGGTGGAATTAACCTGGTGGAACCTCGGTGGAGTGCAGTGTCTAACCGATCCGGTAGATATCGACAATGCCGAAAGCTATTTCGCTATGGTAGAGAACATAAGTGCTGATGGACGTTTGCCTGAAAGAGAGCGTATCGAACAATTTTTAGAGCGCTTAAAGGCTCAGACCACACCGGTATCAAAAGCGCCAGTACAGATTATGACGGTCCATAAAGCTAAGGGCCTGGAATTTGATACGGTTATTATCCCTGGGCTAGGCAAGGGTGAAAGGCCCGATAGCGCATCCTTACTACTTTGGGAAAGCTATCCGCTACCAGATGGCGGTCATGGTCTTTTAATGGCACCTATTAAGAGTCGAGATATGAGCGATGAACCGATCTATGATTTTATTAAAGAGACCAATCAAGCCCGCAAGCGTTATGAGAGTCAGCGCCAATTATATGTGGCCGTCACTCGCGCTAAAAAACGTTTATATCTAATGGGCAGCGCCAACTACAGCGAATCGCAAAAGGCCTATCTGCCTAAATCAGGCAGTTTTTTAGCCCTATTATGGCCATCGCTTAAGAATACGGTCTCAGCGGCAGCCTTTCAGTCGGAGTCTACGACTAACATCCCATTCACTAAGCCATCTCATGCTCAATTAGCTAGACTGGTATGTCATCCACTAGGCTATGATTCCCGCCTTCGCGGGAATGACACAATAAGTGGCGGGAAAGACGATACTCTACGGGACGGGAATGAAATAGTTCTCGAGGCTGACAATTTTAGCTCCCGCGCCATCGGCACCTTGGTGCATCGTTACTTGGCAGAGATGGCCGTGCAAGGCTTGGAAGTTTGGACAGTGGATAGGCTGGAGGGCTTATTGCCTAAATGGCACGATGAATTAAAATTAGTAGGGGTGGTTGAGAAGGAATGTGAGTCCGCGGCCAAGCGCGTTCAACTCGCCTTAAATAGAATTCTTGAGGATGAGCAGGGGCGTTGGATTTTAGGCAAGCATGTTTCAGCCCAGGTAGAATTGGCCTTAATTTACCAGTCGGGCCTATCCTGTAAAAAATATATTATCGATAGAACCTTCATCGATAAAGAGGATAAGCGCTGGATCATAGACTATAAAACTTCAGAGCCTAAGCCAGGTCAAGACCTGCAGGATTTTTTACAGGAGCAAAAGAGCGTCTATCAGGATCAGCTGGAGACCTATGGGAAAATACTGCAGGATAATAAAGTTCAACATTTAGGGCTATACTTCCCTTTGCTGCCATATTTACTAACCTGGCAATCTAACTAGGAGAATAGAATGAATCATAGTAAAAAAACCTTATGGGCTGCAAGCATAGTCGCCATGGCGACACTGACAGGTTGTGCGGCGTTATCGACGTCGATATCGAATCGTAATTTAAATGTTCAGACTAAAATGAGCAAAACTATATTTCTTAACCCGATCGCAGATAATCAAAAGCTTATCTATCTACAGATTAAAAATACCTCAGACCAACAAACCCTAAGTATCGAGCCTCAGATCATTGCCGATTTGCAGGCCAAGGGCTATCAGATTAGCACCGATCCTGCTAAGGCCTTTGAGATGTTGCAGATCAATATCTTGCAAGCAGGGGCTACCACCAATGCTAATCTTCAGCGTTCTTTAGTGAATGGAGCTGGTACAGGCGTATTGACAGGTATGGCAGTGGGTGGTTTAAGCCATTCATCGGAAGCTGGCATATTGGCCGGTGCTGCAATCGGCATCGGCTCTATCGTGGCGGATTCCTTCGTTAAAAATGTTACCTATGCGGTAACGACCGATATCCAGATTACGATCAATTCAAATAGCGCCAAAAAGCAGCAGTATCAGACTCGAATCGTGTCGTATGCCAATAAGGTTAATCTGAAATTTGCTGAGGCGGAGCCACAATTGAGCGCCGCTTTAGCGCGAAGCATCGCCAATATATTTTAATAAGTCTAGGAAACTGCATGTTAACTATGCCCGAGCATTACCACTATATTCTAGATTGGACCTTATTAATCCTAGGTCATATCGCCGGAATTATCGGGGCTATCCATGCCTTAATGACTAAAAAAGATCCTAGAGCAGCTCTAGGATGGACCATAGTCTGTATTATGCTACCGGGCCTGGGCGTCATCCTATACTGCCTGTTTGGTATCAACCGAATTAAGTCATTGGCCTTAGAATGGAAATCTTATGGCTTATCGGACGTTCAGCATAATACTAATGCGGCTTTCCCGAGGGTCCATGCCAAGCCTGAATCAAACTACAGTTTGCCCGAGCATTATCTCGGCTTAATTAAAACCGGCAATGAAGTATTAAAGCTTCGATTATCGCCAGGAAACGCATTATCGGTATTATTGGATGGCACAGAAGCCTATCCCAAGATGATCGAAGCCATTAATAATGCCAAGCAATCGGTCTATCTTTCAACCTATATTTTTGGCGCAACCGGCATAGGCAGCGCTTTTATCGATGCCTTGGCCGCGGCCCATAATCGTGGAGTAGAGGTTAAGGTATTAATCGACGGAGTCGGGGTTATGTATTCCTGGCCTTCTTCCTATTATCGCCTAAGGCGCAAAAAAGTGCCGGTTAGCTTATTCCTGCCGCCATTTCGTAGCTGGTATTATGCCCTGCATCTTAATCTTCGCTGTCATGCCAAAATTTTGGTAGTCGATGGTAAGGTAGGGTTTACCGGCGGCATGAATATTCACGACAGCAATTATAATCCTAGCGGTGATCCACTTATTCACGACATGCATTTTCAGGTTAATGGCCCCATAATCGGCCAACTACAGGATGTGTTTTTACGTTACTGGTATTTCAGCACTAAGCAGCAGCCGAAAAAGATCGTCTATTATGACGACACCGAGCAGGGTAGTATTTTATGCCGAGGCATCGATGCCGGGCCTTATCATGAATTTCCTCAGCTTCAAGTGATGCTTTGCGCCGCGGTCAATGGCGCGACTACTCGCATTCGGATTATGACTCCTTATCTTATATTGGGTTACCCCTTATCTTCGGCTCTTGGAGCCGCGGCTTTACGAGGCGTTAACGTAGAAATAATCTTGCCTGAGGCGAACAATCTTTCCTTTGTAAAAGGGGCGAGCGAAGCCATGATGCCAGGTCTATTGGCTCAGGGCGTGCATTTTTATTACCGTCCAGGAATCTTTGCGCATACTAAATTATTTATGGTCGATGAGGCTTGTGCGATTATCGGCTCCTCCAATCTCGATACGCGTAGTTTTTATCTTAATTTCGAGTTTAATCTTGAGGTGTACAATCAAGCCTTTACCGACCAGTTAAACCTGTATTTCGATAAAATTAAGTTTAGTTCTCATGTAATTACCAGCGAATGGTTGCAATCACAAGCATTCGGTATTAAATTGCGTAACTCGATATTTAAATTGTTTTCGCCATACCTCTAGGAGTAATTATGTTAATCGGTGTACCAAAGGAAATTAAGAATCATGAGTATCGTGTTGGACTGACTCCAGGCAGTGTTCGAGAGTTAATTTTTCACGGGCATTCAGTCATAATCGAAACGAGCGCCGGAGATGGCGCTGGATTTAGCGACCAGGATTATATATCAGTCGGGGCCGATATCGTCGCTACCGCCTCTGAAGTATACGGCCGAGCCGATATGATCGTTAAAGTCAAAGAACCTCTGCATGAAGAATGTCTCATGTTGCGTGAAGGCCAGGTTATATTTGCCTACTTGCACTTAGCGCCCGATTTACAACAGACCGATCTATTGCTGAAATCAGGTTGTATCGCTATCGCTTATGAAACCGTTACCGATAAATTTAATCGCTTGCCATTATTGGCACCTATGAGTGAAGTGGCCGGTAGAATGTCTATTCAAGTCGGTGCGCATTACTTAGAAAAAGCGCAGGGCGGACGCGGTGTATTGCTAGGCGGGGTACCAGGTGTGCCACCTGCTGATGTGGTCGTTATCGGTGGTGGAGTATCAGGAACCAATGCTATTAAAGTAGCCGTAGGTATGGGCGCTCATGTAACCGTGCTCGATCAATCGATTAATCGCTTGAAAGAACTGGATGATTTATTTGGCGCCTCTTTAACCACCGTTTATGCGACCAAAGACGCTTTGGAATATTACTTAACGCATGCTGATTTAGTCATCTGTGCCGTATTAGTGCCAGGCGCGGCCGCACCTAAATTAGTTCGTCGTGAAATGCTGCAACATATGCGCAAGGGTTCGGTAATAGTCGATATAGCCATCGATCAAGGCGGCTGTGCTGATACGAGTAAACCTACTACTCACGCAGAGCCTACCTATGTAGTCGATGATGTCATACATTACTGCGTAGTGAATATGCCAGGTGGAGTAGCTAGAACATCATCATTGGCCTTAAATAATGCCACCCTGCCATTTGTAGTTAAACTGGCTAACCAGGGTTACAAGGTAGCTTTACTTAACGATGAGCATTTACTAAAAGGCTTAAATGTCTATTGCGGTAAAGTGACCTGTCGTGCCGTAGCCGATGCCCTGACTAAACAGTATTACTCTGCTGAGCAAGAGCTGTTAAACGGCTAATATAGCTTAAGTAGACCCATAAAAAAGCCCGCGATTATGCGGGCTTTTTTATGAGAGAGAAAAATTTAGCGACGATTACCGCTAAACATTCCTAGGATTTGTAGCAAGGTTAAAAAGATATTAATTAAGGAGACATACAATACGACAGTAGCGATAACATAATTGGTTTCACCGCCGCGTACGATCATATTGGTTTGATACATAATATACCCGCCGGAAATAAACGCAAATATTACCGACATACCTAACTGTAGCATCGGCATTTTTAAGAATATATTAGTGATCATGGCAACGATGCCCACGATTACGCCAATAGCCAAGAATTTGCCCCAGCTGCTATAGTCGCGTTTAGTATTCATGCTAATTGCCGATAGAATTAAGAAGATTAGGCCAGTTGAGCCTAATGCCGTCATAATTAACTCACTACCATTGCTAAATTCTTTGATATACAAATTTAAGATAGGTCCAATATACCAGCCTACAAATCCAGTATAAACAAATGTTAATACCAAGGCTAAGGGGCTATCTCTAACCATATTAAGTACAAAGGGAAAGCCGAGAAATACGATAAGGGCCATCCAAATATTCACAAAGCTGGCATTATAAAACATGGATAGGCCAGCGGTGGCAGCGCTAAATAATAGCGTTAACGATAAAAGTAAATAAGTGTTGCGCAATACCGTGTTAGTCGCTAAAGCCGACTGACTGCTGCGCTCGATAGTTCCAGATTGATTAATATCCATTTCGGCTCCTAATGTTATAAATTATATCGAAAGTAATTATACGTTAGCTATCTTATATTGTCATCCTGGGTTTCAGGGCTTTCAAACATTATATGGGGGCGATTAAGGCTTTATCAAGAGCAGTAATTTGGCTAAATAAGCCTGTTCATCAGGCATGCTGCCATTACGTTGTGCTTGCCAGATGGATTCGACTAAATGCTCCATCATAAGATGCTCGGCCTCAAGCGGGCTATGCTTTTTTATAAGCTTCTGATACACGCTTACAATCCCGGCGGGGCGGTCGGTTTGCACTTGTTCGCGAATGCCTAAATGCAGGCCCATATGTAAAAAAGGATTGGTCTGGCCTAGTTCCGGTGGGAACTCAGCTTCCAGGGAGTGCTCATTGTTAAGATAGGCATGGTATTCGGGGTGATCGGCAATAACGCCAGTAATTTGTTGCTCTAGCGCAGATAGCGGCAAGCCTTGCCGGGCTTTTTTCCAGGTTTCGAAATAAAAATTTCGTAATTGTTCGCGGTTATCTGAAAACATTAAGCTTGGCCTTCGGTTTTTAAGGGGTATTCACAGAGATCTTTAATAAGGCAGCTTGGGCATTTTGGCTTTCTCGCTATACAAACATAGCGTCCATGTAAGACTAACCAATGATGTGCATCGCGCAGATATTTTGTAGGCACGGCCTTTAGCAGTTTCTGTTCGACGATGACTACGTTTTTACCAGGCGCTATGCCAGTGCGATTGGCTACCCTAAAAATATGCGTATCGACGGCGATGGTCGCTTCACCAAAAGCGGTATTTAAAATTACATTGGCGGTTTTGCGACCGACCCCAGGCAAGGCTTCTAAGGCCTCTCGAGTATGCGGCACTTCTGAATGGTGTTGCTCGATTAAAATTTTGCAGGTTGCAATTACGTTTTTAGCTTTGGTATTATAAAGCCCGATATTTTTAATGGCCAGTTTTAACCGGTCCAGGCCAAGCGCATAGATGCTTTCAGGGGTGTTGGCATATTTATAGAGTTCGCGAGTCGCTTTATTAACGCTAATATCGGTCGCCTGGGCTGATAAAATGACCGCAATCAGCAATTCAAAGGGGTTGGCATATTCAAGCTCGGTAGTGGGCTCAGGGCTGGCAGCATAAAACCGATCAAAGATTTCTTTTATTTTTGCTTTATTCATGAGGGTTACGCTTAGCCTTGGCGCGAAGTAAGGCCTCGGCAATATAGGCTTTCTTGGCTTCGGCAGAATTATCAACAGTAGGAGCGGACGCTTTTTTTAAGGCTTGATGTTTGGTTTTGCTGACTAATTCTAAGCCTTCCAAACGCTCAAGCCTAGCATAATGGCGCTGGCGATAGTGATCAGCCTTATCTAAGGCGTCGGGTTTGGTTTCGGTTAAATCGATACAATCGACCGGACAGGGCTCGACGCATAACATACAGCCCGTGCATTCATCCGTTATAACGGTGTGCATCTGTTTAGCCGCACCGATTATGGCATCGACTGGGCAGGCCTGAATACACTTGGTGCATCCGATACATTCTTCTTCACGGATAAAGGCCAACATTTTTTGGGCCTCGACTCCATTGCTAGGGTTCAAGGTTAAAATAGGGCGGTTTAGTAATTGCGACAGCTCGGCAATTACGCGAGTTCCACCAGGCGGGCATTGATTATGAGGCGTGCCGGTGCTGATAGCCTTGGCATAGGCTAAGCAGTCGGGAAAGCCACATCGAGTACACTGTGTTTGTGGCAATAGGGCGTCAATGGCTTGTATATTCATTTTTTGAAGGCTTCACGCTGCGTTCTTGTATGGTTCTTCAAGATGAATTTCAAACTTAATTCCGGCGTGGGTTAGCTGATCCTGCAATGCAAGTCTTATAAATTGCTTTTCAGAATAACCAAGAGTTTTAGCCATTTCTTGAGCTTTTTCTACACTTACACCCGTTCTTTCTTTTTCGATATCACAAAGGTATTGTTTTGAAACGCCTAATTTTTTAGCGAATTCTGTTTGCGAAATTTCATCACATTTACGCAATGACCATAACATTTTTCCAAATGTAAGTTTCCCAAGTTTTTTTTCAAAGTATTCCAATGCATTAGTAGTCATGTTTATTTACCTCAATTATTGTTACTATTTCAATTTCACCCTCAGAAGTTTCGATATAAAAAGCCCTATAAGCGTAGTTAAGTCTAATAGAGCGCTGACCTTTCCTTTTCCCAAAAAGTGGCTTGTCGTTATAACCATTTATTGTTCTTACATATGCCATACCATTTTCTTTGGCATCATCGACCCATGTATATAGCTTTAGCTCAATTTCACCAGGTATTTTCTTCAAATCTTTTTTTGCTTTATCAGAGATGATTATTTCGATCATTTGGTACGCCCCGAAAACGTATTATACAAGAATCTTTTAGATCTTCAAGGATCTTTATAAAGATTGACTGGAGATTCATGATAGAATTTTGATGGACTAGTTCAGCTAGTGATGAATATACTCTCAATTAAAATTACTTTCATTAGTGTTTTGAATAAGATCCGCGCTAGACAAGCCCACAGCAATCAACTAAATTGCTAAGTAGTCTATTCATTTTTGGCAGCTTAAAAATCTATGCATGAATTAGCCCCTATTATTAAGGATTTAGCGATTGTTTTATTAGTCGCCGGTTTAGTAACCTTACTTTTCCAACGAATTCGCCAGCCCGTGGTGTTAGGATATCTTGTAGCGGGATTGATTATAGGCCCTTACTCTCCACCTCATGCTTTAGTGAACGATATTCCTAATATTCAGATACTGGCTGATCTTGGGGTAATATTCCTCATGTTTTCGCTGGGGCTGGACTTTAGTTTCCACAAATTAACCAAGGTAGGCTTTGCCGTCGGCATGATTGGCAGTATCGAAGTGATATTGATGTTGCTGGTTGGATTTGGTGCCGGGAGAGCATTGGGCTGGGGCTTTTACGATAGTATCTTTTTAGGGGCGGCTTTATCGATTTCATCGACGACCATTATTATTAAAGCGCTTGAAGAGCTTAATCTACGTACTCGGCGGTTTGCAGACTTAATTATAGGCGTGCTTATTGTCGAAGATTTACTGGCTATTTTAATCCTCGTCGCGCTGTCTTTAGCGGTAACGACTAAGCAGCTATTTTCCTATCAAATTATCTGGGCTGGGGCTAAATTATTATTGGTGGTGGGTAGCTGGTTTTTAATTGGATATTTCTGCATTCCATTATTGATGAGGCGGGTGAGCCGCTATATTAGCAATGAGACCCTTACTATCGTATCGGTTGGCTTATGTTTAGTATTGGTTATGATAGCCGCAGCCTTTCATTATTCTTTGGCGCTTGGTGCCTTTATAATGGGCTCTATCTTGGCAGAGACGCCTCAGGCGCATCGAATCGAAACCCTGGTTAGGCCAATTCGCGATATATTTGCGGCGGTGTTTTTCGTATCGGTCGGTATGTTGATGAATCCAATGGTTATTATCGATCACTGGGGTTTAGTATTGGTTATTACCGCAGTAACCGTGTTTGGTAAAATTCTTATTACTGGAATCGGTGCTTTATTTACAGGGCAAGGTTTAAATACCTCGGTGCGCTTAGGTTTTGGTATGGCGCAGGTTGGCGAATTCTCATTTATTATTATCGGGCTTGGCGTCTCTATGCATGCGGTTAATGATACCATTTATCCTGTAATCGTAGCGGTTTCAGCTATTACTACTTTTACCACGCCTTTTTTAATAAACGTGTCCGGTAGGGCGGCTATTGCTTTAGAAAAAAGCCTGCCATCGAGTGTTAAGTACTTTTTAGAAAGTTATTCCACCTGGGTATACCGCTCTATGGCTGGGGCGGAGTCAAAAGCCATGTTTCGCAAAGCCGTTATGCGGTTTTTAGTCAATGCGTTAATTATCGCGATTTTATTTACCGTATTTGAACAGTTGCTATTGCCTATATTAAAGTTGCACCTCGATTATATCTGGATGGCCAAAGCTTTAGGGTGGTTAATGGTAATGCTGTTAGCCTCACCCTCAGTCTGGGCGATGTTATTTGTTTTTAAATTTGCATCGATTAAGCGCAGCACCTTTAATCCGGCGATGATCTTGGCCTGGGTGTTGACGTTCTACGAAATTAGTTTTTTGAGTCTAGCCTTTTTTGATAGCTGGGAAACTACTGTCGCCTTACTGGTCATCGCGGCATTAGGTTTCGTAGTCTTATATCGTTATCTTGAGCGCTCCTATCACTGGTTTGAAAAACGCTTAATTAGTAATTTAGGTCAGGCTGAAAGCGAATCCTTAGGCCATCAATTAAAACAATTGGCACCCTGGCATACTCATTTAGTCGAGGTAAATATTGGGCCTAATTCTCAATTAATTGGCAAGTCGCTTCGAGAATTGCAATTGCGCCAGCGCTATAATATCAATGTTATCGCTATCGAGCGCGGGCATCACACCATCTTAGTGCCTGCCGCCAAGGAGGTATTTTATCCACACGATAAGCTTGCCATTATCGGTAGTGATGACGAAATCGATACCTTTAGAGAGATAGCCGAACAAACGGATTCAGAATGCTTTGGAGTAGATTTAGCCTCGCTAAGGCTAAAACCCATCTCGTTAAATGATGAGCATCCGCTGATAGGTCAGTCTATTCGTGATTCCAATCTTAGGGGGCAGCTCGGCGGTTTAGTGGTCGGGCTTGAGCGTCAAGGCAAACGGATTTTAAACCCGGATTCAAGTACGGTACTGGAGCAGCATGATTTACTGCTCGTCGCGGGTTATGATCAGCCTTTATTAATTTGATGTATTTAATAAGGCTTGAATCTTTTCAGGGTCAACCCTTTGCATTAATGGCTTGAACTCATGAATAGTATGGGCTAGTAAGGCGGTTTGGCTGTCTTTCCAGCTTAGAGGCTGAATATTTAAGAAGCGCTCTGATTCTTCGGCAATATGCGGCAATACCGGTTTTAAATAAACGATAAGCAGTTTAAATAAATTCAAACCCATGCTGCAAATGGCCTGAACTTCTGATTCACGGCCTGGCTCTTTCGCTAGAGACCAGGGTTTATGGTGATCGATAAATTGGTTGGCTTTATCGGCTAATGCCATAATTTCGCGCATGGCTTTAGCGTATTCACATTTTTCATAGAGTTCGGCAATCGGTTCGGCCTGAGTCGTAAATTCGGCAAATAGGGCACTATCCATTAATTCCGCACTAAGCTCGCCATCAAACTTTTTAGTGATAAAACCCGCGCAACGGCTGGCAATATTCACCACTTTTCCTACTAAGTCTGAGTTAACTCGACTGCTAAAATCATCGAAGTTTAAATCGATATCTTCTACGGTATTGCTGAGTTTGGCGGCATAGTAATAGCGTAAATATTCTGGATTTAAATGGTTGTTATAGTCTGAGGCTTTAATAAAAGTGCCGCGGCTTTTTGACATTTTTTGGCCATTAATCGTTAAGTAGCCATGAGCGTGTACAAAACTTGGAGTCCTCAATTTAGCAGCGTGCAATATAGCCGGCCAAAACATGGAATGAAAATACACGATATCTTTGCCGATAAACTGATGCAGTTCGGTTTGGCTATCGGCGCCCCAGTATTCATTAAAGTCTAGGTTAAGTTGATCGAAGCTGGCAATGTAGCCAATAGGCGCATCGAGCCAGACATAGAAATATTTGCCAGGAGCATCGGGAATTTCAAAGCCAAAATAGGGTGAGTCTCGGGAAATATCCCAGTCGTTTAAACCGGTCTTAAACCATTCAGCTAATTTATTTGCCACTTCAGTTTGCAGATGGTCTTGTTCGATCCAGTCTTTTAAAAAAGCTTCGTATTTGCTGAGTTTAAAAAAGAAATGCTGGCTCGATTTACGAATCGGTGTGGTATCGGATAGGGTAGAAAGAGGGTTCTTTAATTCGGTGGGATCATAAGTAGCCCCACAGCTTTCGCAGGAATCCCCATATTGATCGGCGGCATTGCATCGCGGGCAGTTACCTTTTACAAAGCGATCGGGCAAAAACATATTTTTAACCGAGTCATAAGCCTGCTCGATTTCTTTGGATTCGATATCCTTATTGGCCACGAGCTTGCTATAAATTTCATTAACGCGTATTTGATTACTAGCATCGTTGGTGGAGGCAAAGCTATCGAAATTAACATAAAAGCTTTTAAAATCGGCTAATTGTTGCGTGCTAATCTCTTTTATTAAGGCTTCGGGGGATAGGTTATCTTTCTGGGCCTTAATCATAATAGGGGTGCCATGAGCATCGGAGCCGCAGACATAATGCGCCTGGTTGCCGCGCATTTTATGGAAGCGGACCCAGATATCAGTTTGAATATATCCGACTAAATGTCCTAGATGTAAAGGCCCGTTGGCATATATGAGTGCAGCGGTGGCAATAATTCTACGGTTCGAATTCATAAGCTATACCTATTTATAAATGAGCGTCTAAGTATAACAAATCAAAGTCGATATTGTATAAATAACCGGATAATTGCTTTATAAAGGCATTGATTAGATACTTTAAAAGTAGAGGTTAGGTTTTATAAGAAAATATGGCGCCTCCCTTTATTAAAAGCAGAGGCGACATAAATGGAGTTCAATTTATCTATGAGGTGTAATGACTCCAGCTGAAATTGAGCCATTCGCAGCTGAAATTATAGAGCCTCTTATAGCGGTGGCTTCTTCAGGTAAAACACGTGCACCAACAGCGTATCCTCCGTCTTCAGCGCGAACAGTTGCATTGTTTATTGTCCTGCCAGTTCTTACGCCTGCAGTTGCCATAGCGATACCACTTGCATAAACCGATATTTCGCCTGTTTCACTAACTCTAGCGCTTGCATTACTTGTCTCTGTAAGAGAAAGTGCAGTAGCGTTTTCTGCCCTTGCTATTACAGCTATGGCACTACTTCTAGCGTCAGCAAATGCTCTTGTTGATGCTGAGGACCAACAAGGGGCTGTAGGTGTAGGACGAGCTGTAGGGATATCTCTACAGCTGCTTGCAGATGATTTTGAATCACCTTCAGTATCTGAAGATACTTCGGGAGCATTAGATGCTGGGTGCATAGGATAGTTAGTGCTTGTATCTACAGGCGCTGAAGGAGTTGTGCTGCTAGAAGCTTCGGAAGTATTCAATGCTGAGTGCATAGGAGCATTAGTGCTTCTGCCTGTAGGGGCTGTACGAGCACTTTCAGCTACTACTGGGCGTCGTGCATAAAATTCTCTAACTTGTTCTGTACTAATTACTGCTCCAGACAAGCCACCACCAATAGCACTAGAGCTTCTACCGTTTACAATCACCTTTCCTGTGGAATGGCCAATTACTGGTGCCGCATATGATGCGTTGTCATGGGAAGAGATGTGGTCTGATGCTGTAACGCGCGATGCAGCTGTTGAAGCTACAATGGGGTTTCTTAATATACGTATAATACGAGCGGATGGCGTTATCAAAAGTATTTTAAGTGGAGTGCACATATCAACCTCTTCGTCACCCAGATCGGCTTTTAATCTCTTATAAACCAACCTTGTATCAGCCTCAGATGTGAAGTCTAATCCCCATATATCGTCTGGAAAGGAATGAGTAGCGAAACTTCCTATAAATTTGATCTCTTTATCAAGCTCTTCTTTTAATAAGCGTGGAAAGTTTTCTTCTGTTACTTTTACTTCTGTGGTAGCAAACATTAAACCATTCCTTTTTTGGATTAAGTAAATAAAATTAGGAGTATTTTTATATATAAGTCTGCTGGGGTCAAATTACATCATACTAAGTATTAGTAAACTTTCTCTTCCCTTTCTGCTAACATCATTCAACATTGTAGATCACAATGGAACCTGACTAGATGCAAACTCGATTTATTTTTGTAACCGGTGGTGTTGTATCATCGCTCGGTAAAGGCATTACTGCGGCTTCTTTAGCGGCACTACTAGAAGCTCGTGGCTTATCTGTCACCATGCTAAAGCTCGATCCCTATATCAACATCGACCCAGGCACCATGAGTCCATTCCAACACGGTGAAGTGTTTGTGACCGAAGATGGGGCCGAGACCGATTTAGATTTGGGGCATTATGAGCGCTTTGTTAATACCAAGATGACTCATGGTAATAATTTTACTACCGGCAAGGTTTATCAAACCGTTATCGAAAAAGAACGTCGAGGCGATTATTTGGGTGCCACCGTGCAAGTCATCCCGCATATTACCGATGAAATTAAACAGCGTATTATTGCGGCTGGAAAGGGTTTTGATGTAGCGATGGTTGAGGTTGGTGGTACAGTCGGTGATATAGAGTCCCTGCCATTTTTAGAGGCCATTCGTCAATTACGCTTTGAGCTAGGCCAGGACCATACCTTATTTATCCATGTAACCTTGGTGCCATATATAGCAGCGGCTGGCGAGATGAAGACCAAGCCTACTCAGCATTCCGTTAAAGAATTGCGTTCCATCGGTATTCAACCCGATGCATTAGTATGTCGTTCCGAGAAAAGTTTACCCGATGGCGAACGCCAAAAAATAGCCCTGTTTACCAATGTGGATTCCAAAGCGGTATTTTCAGCTCCTGATTTAAATAGCATTTACAAAATCCCGCATGCCTTCCATGCACAGCATTTAGATGATTGGGTGGCTAAGCGTTTAGGCTTGCCGCCTAAAGTAGCCGATTTAAGTCAATGGGATAGAGTGGTCGATGCGCTTGAACATCCAAAAAATACGGTTAATATCGCTATGGTCGGGAAGTACGTCGATCTTACCGAAGCCTATAAATCCTTATCAGAAGCCTTATTACATGCAGGTATTCAAACGTATACCAAGGTAAAGATTAGCTATATCGATTCCGAGTTGCTCAATGAAAGCAACGTCGAGCAATTACAACCCTTTGATGCGATTTTAGTCCCAGGCGGATTTGGCTCTCGCGGTATCGAGGGTAAAATTATAGCCGTCCAGTATGCCCGTGAGCATAAGGTTCCCTACCTTGGAATATGTTTGGGCATGCAAGTGGCAATGATCGAGTTTGCTCGGCATAAAGCCAATATGAAAGGGGCGAATAGTACCGAATTTGATATCGATACCGCTTATCCCGTGGTCGCCATGATAACCGAATGGAAAGACGCTTCAGGCAAGGTCGAGAAGCGTAATGCTCAATCTGATATGGGTGGCACCATGCGCCTAGGCGGCCAAACCTGCGTATTAACGCCGGGTAGTTTAGCTTCAAAGCTGTATGCGAAAGAGTCCATTATCGAAAGACATCGTCATCGTTATGAAGTAAACAATCATTATATAGCAGCGATCGAAGCGGCAGGTATGAAAGTAGCCGGGCGCTCCGAAGATGGTAAGCTAGTTGAAATGATCGAGCTTCCTGATCATCCATGGTTTGTGGCTTGTCAGTTCCATCCAGAATTTACCTCGAGTCCACGTCATGGGCATCCTTTATTTACCGGCTTTATTAAAGCGGCTTTAAAAATGAAAAAGGATTAAAAGATTGAACCCGGGATCAAAAAAATATAACTTGGTGAGAGAACAAATATGAAATTATGTAATTTTGAAGTCGGCATCGATAAGCCCTTATTTTTAATCGCTGGCCCCTGTGTCATTGAAAGCGAACAGCTAGCCATGGATACAGCGGGTATACTAAAAGAAATGACCCAAAGGCTGGGGATTCCCTTTATTTATAAATCTTCCTTCGATAAGGCCAACCGTTCCTCGACCTCGAGTTTTCGCGGTCCTGGCATGGAAAAAGGCTTAGAGATTTTGGCTAAAGTGAAAAAGCAAATTGGCGTCGCAATCTTAACCGATGTGCATGAAGATACCGATTTAGCCGCCGTGTCGAAGGTCGTCGATGTATTACAAACGCCGGCTTTTTTATGTCGCCAAACTAATTTTATTCAAAATGTCGCCAAACAAGGCTTGCCGGTTAATATTAAAAAAGGCCAGTTCTTAGCACCTTGGGATATGAAGAATGTCATCGAAAAAGCACAGGCCGTCGGTAACAATCAGATTATGGCTTGTGAACGCGGTGTCTCATTTGGTTATAATAATCTAGTCTCCGATATGCGCGCCTTATCGATTATGCGCAATACTAATTGCCCCGTAGTTTACGATGCGACTCACTCGGTTCAATTACCTGGTGGGCAAGGCGCGACTTCAGGTGGTCAGCGTGAATTTGTTTCCGTTTTAGCGAGAGCCGCTGTTGCAGCGGGGATTTCTGGAATATTTATGGAAACCCATCCCGATCCAAGTAAGGCTTTAAGCGATGGCCCTAATGCCTGGCCTTTAGGTAAAATGGAAGCATTGCTTGAAACTTTAATCGAATTGGATAGAGTAGTAAAAGCAAAACCCTGGATTGAAGATACATTATAATAAAAAGAAGATGTCATTCCCGCGAAAGCGGGAATCTAGGAATAACCTGGATCCCCGATATAGTCGGGGACGACAACATAGTTGATGACGATACTCTAAGTGAGTTATCACTAAGAGTATCTGTCATCTATACTAATTAAAATTTGGAAGAGAGAACATGGTCACAATTAAAAATATTATCGGTCGCGAAATTTTAGATTCACGTGGTAGCCCAACTGTAGAAGCCGAAATTGAATTATCCTCAGGCGTTAAAGCCATTGCTGCCGTGCCATCAGGTGCCTCAACCGGTTCACGCGAGGCATTAGAGCTACGTGATCATGATGCTAAACGTTATTTCGGCAAAGGCGTATTAAAAGCTGTTGGCCATATTAATACTGAAATTAGGTCGGCACTAATCGGCAAAGATGTATTCGATCAGGAAGGCATCGATAAGCTTATGATCGAATTAGATGGCACGCCCAATAAAGCCAAATTCGGCGCCAATGCTATTTTAGCCGCCTCGCTTGCCGTAGCGCATGCTGCCGCAAAAGAAGCCAATAAGCCTCTATTTCAATACTTAAATAAAGATGGCAAATTCTGCATGCCGGTACCGATGATGAATATCATTAACGGCGGCGAACATGCCGATAATAATGTAGATATGCAAGAATTTATGATCGTACCCGTTGGCGCATCGAGCTTTTCAGAGGCTTTGCGTTGCGGGTCTGAAATTTTTCATACCCTGAAAAAGATTCTACAGAATAAAGGTTTAAATACCGCCGTCGGCGATGAAGGCGGCTTTGCTCCCGATTTGCCTTCTAATTCTGCTGCGATCGATATTATCTTAGAGGCTATAGCACAAGCCGGTTATAAGGCGGGCGAAGATGTTTATATCGCGCTAGATTTAGCTAGTTCCGAGTTTTATAAAGACGGTAAGTATGTATTGGCTTCAGAAAATAAAACCTTAAGCGCCGAACAGTTTGTCGATTACTTAGAAGACTGGGTCAACCGCTATCCAATTATCAGCATCGAAGATGCCATGGATGAAAGCGATTGGCATGGCTGGGAAATCCTAACTAAGCGCTTAGGCAAGCGCGTACAATTAGTGGGCGATGATCTATTCGTGACCAATACCGAGATTTTAAGCCGAGGCATTAAAGAACATATCGCCAATTCTATTTTAATCAAGCTTAACCAAATCGGCACCTTAACCGAAACATTAGCCGCGATTAAGATGGCCCACGATGCCAATTATACCGCTATTATCTCACATCGCTCAGGTGAGACGGCCGATACTACCATCGCCGATTTAGCGGTAGCGACTCAGGCCGGCCAAATTAAAACCGGTTCATTATGTCGTACCGATCGCGTGGCTAAATATAATCAATTATTAAGAATCGAAGCGATCTTAGGAGCTAAGGCTACTTATCCTGGCAAGTCCGCTTTCCATCAAATGAAATAAACGGATACTCTATGAAAATCAGCGACCTTCTGGCCGAATTCACTCCTAAGCGTTTGGTGCCGACTTTAATGCGGTTGACTGATGTGCGCTATTGGAGAGGCTTAAGCCATTTTGATATGTTTATATGGTTCTTAGGGTCGATTATTTTTTTACTACAAGTTTCATTATGGATTGGACCTTCCAGTGTGGCCAGCTTATTGATTCTCGATTACAAAATTTATAAGATTGAGCAGGTAAATACCAAAGCCAATTTACATAACATGCAGCTTTACCAAAGAATACAAGGCCTAAAACAGGGTAACGATGAAATTGAAGCCCGCGCTCGAGTCGAGCTTGGCATGATTAAGCAAGGTGAAACATTTTACCAGTTGGTAAACCAATCGATATTAAAAGCCGATGGGGCTAGTTAACAGTTGTCATCCTCGACTCGATCGGGGATCCAGAATATAGAAAGGAAAATAAATGCATATTTTAGTGACTAATGATGATGGCGTATTTGCCCCAGGAATAATGGCTCTAGCTAAGGCTTTAGCAGAATTTCATAAGGTTACCGTAATCGCTCCCGATCAAAATAGAAGTGGAGTCAGCAGCGCAATTACTTTGGAAACACCTTTGCGTGTTCAAGAAACGCCTACGGGTGGCGGCGGATGGTATCAACTTAATGGTACACCGGCCGATTGTGTAAAATTAGCCCTAAGCGGCTTTATGAATGAAGAACCCGATATGGTGGTATCTGGCATTAATGCCGGTGCTAATTTAGGGGACGATGTTATTTATTCAGGCACAGTAGGTGGGGCTATCGAAGGGCGTTATTTACGATTACCCTCTATTGCTATTTCCTGCGTAGGTCATCACGGTAAAATGTATTACGAGACGGCCGCCAGAGTCGCCTGTGACTTAGTGAAAAAGATGAAGCAAAGTGAATTAAGAGCAGGTTCGGTTTTAAATGTAAATGTACCGAATGTTCCTTATGAAGAATTAAAAGGCATGAAAATCACCCGTCAAGGCGAGCGTCATTTTTCAGAGCCATTAATGCCAACCGAAGATGGCCGTGGCCGCAGAATTTATTGGTTAGGGGATTCAGGTAAAATAAAAGACGATAGCGAAGGCACCGACTTTCATGCGGTATTTAATAACATGGTTTCCATTAGCCCCTTGCAAATCGATCTAACCGATTATAAAAGAATGAATGATACACAGGCTTGGCTAGAAGCCAGAATTTAGCTGTAAAGTGCGATATTCGTGAAATGAAGAAGGTTAAAATAGAATGAAAAATTGGCAGAAATTAGCGATATTGAGCGTAAGTGTAGTACTTTTAACCGGCTGTACTCGAAATTGGTTAGCGCCCTCTGCTAACTTATCGGGTGGCAACTATACCGTGCAATCAGGCGATACCTTAAATAGCATTGCCTATAAATTTAAAGTGAGCCCAAAGAGCATAGTAAGCTATAACAATCTTAGCGCGCCTTATCGTATAAGAGCGGGCCAAACCTTGCTAATTAAAGATATGAAATCCAATTATCTGCCACCAGCCGTCTCTGAGCCAGTCGATGAACCTGCACCGGTGAGTTCAACTCCTACTCAGGTCGTTAATAATCCCGCGCCAAATTCACTCGCAGCGCCAATTATAGGCACAGTGCAGCCGAGTCCAGGTACAATCTCTACTCGAGTAGCGGAAGGAATTACCTGGAGTTGGCCAACCAAAGGTAGCCTTATTAGCCCAAACTCAACCGGTGTTCAAAAAGGCATCGATATTGCAGGCATTGTTGGGCAGCCCATTTATGCTGCTGCCAGTGGCCAAGTATTGTTTAGCGGCGTAGGGTCAACAGGCTACGGCAATATGATTATTATTAAGCATGCCTCTAACTTTTTAACAGCCTATGGCAATAATCAAAAGCTCATGGTTAAAGAGGGCCAGCAAGTGTCACGCGGTCAACAAATCGCCACCATGGGTCAAAATCAACAGATTGCCGAATTACATTTTGAAGTCAGACAATCGGGCGTTGCCGTTGATCCAACAAACTATTTGCCAAGCAATTAAGTCGGAGAGCTCTGTGTCGATTATACGTAAAGCCGTTTTTCCAGTAGCCGGACTCGGCACTCGATTTTTACCCGCTACCAAGGCCAGCCCAAAAGAAATGATGCCGGTAGTTGATAAGCCGTTAATTCAGTATGCGGTCGAAGAAGCGATTGCCGCTGGAATTAAAGATTTAATCTTTATAACGAGCGGAGCCAAGCGCGCCATCGAAGATCATTTTGATAAAAACTATGAGCTCGAAGCAAAGCTAGCTGAAAAGGCACAATTTAAAGCGCTGGCTGAACTGCAAAGCCTGCCTCCTAAAGGCATTAACTGTATTTATATCCGTCAACAAGAAGCCTTAGGTTTAGGCCATGCGGTTTTATGTGCTAAAGATTTAGTCGGTAATGAGCCTTTTGCGGTTTTACTTGCCGATGATTTAATTCGCGGTGATGGATTATCTTGCTTGGCACAGATGGTTGAGCAATATGAGCAGACTCAAGCCGGCGTATTGGCGGTGGAAAGAATTAAGATAGAAGATTCCAAACAATACGGCATCGTGGCTATCGATAGCCATAACATGGTTACTAAAATCGTCGAAAAACCGTTGCCAGCCGAGGCGCCTTCTAATCTCGCGGTAGTGGGTAGGTATATTTTGCCATCGGATATCTTTACTATTCTGGAAAAAACCTTACCTGGCAAGGCCGGTGAAATTCAATTAACCGATGCAATTGCCGAACTGATTAAAACCCATAAAGTTATGGCCTATTCTTTTAAAGGTAAGCGCTATGATTGCGGCAGTAAGCTCGGTTACTTAGAGGCTAATTTAGAGTATGCCATGCTCCACCCTGAAGTAGGTGAGACCTGGAAGGCTTATTTGCAGCAACGCTTTAAGTCCTAAAACATGCATTTTTCCAAAATAAAGCTCTGTCATATTATCACCAGTTTAAGTGCCGGTGGTGCTCAAGTCTTTTTATATGAGCTAATTAAAAATACCGATCGCTCGTGTTTTGAAGTGGAGGTTATCTGTTTAGGCGCCAGCGGCCCCATAGCCGATAAAATCAGCGCCTTGCCATGCAAAATTATCTATCTTCATGCCACTAAATTATTTCCAGGTATGGCCTTATATCGCTTAATTAAGCTATTGAAATTAACTCAACCGGATGTTGTGCATACTTGGATGTATCATGCCGATCTATTGGGTGGAATAGCGGCAAAGCTCGCTCGAGTAAAGCGCTTGATTTGGAGTATTCATCATAGCGATTCTGCCGATCTAAAATGGCGAACTAAACTCGTTATGTCGCTCTGTGCCAAACTTTCTTATTTCCTGCCAAACCAGATCGTACTTGTTGCCGATAAGTCCCTTGAACTGCATAGGAAATACGGTTATTGCGCTAAAAAAATGCAGGTGATTAGTAATGGTATCGATGCTCAATTATTTTTACCCGATGCACATCAACGTTGTGCGCTTAGGCAGGTATTAGGTATCACAGAGCATGAATTCGTATTTGGTCTTTTTGCTCGTTATCATCCTCAAAAAGGCTTTGCTATTTTACTGGAAGCCTATAGGCTCATGCTTGATCAAGCACAAGGTCCCAGCAAATTGCTAGTAGCCGGAGCGGGCGTGTATTCCAATAATAGTGAATTAATGGGTCTTATCGAACGTTTTAGCTTGCAGGAAAACATTGTTTTGCTCGGCGAGGTACAAGGGGTGAGTCGTTATTTGCCGGCCTTAGATGCCCTGGTGAGTGCCTCGGTTTCAGGAGAAGCCTGTCCCTTAATTTTAATGGAAGCGATGAGTTGCCAAGTTCCAGGAGTCGTTACCGATGTAGGGGATTGCAAGAAAATAGTGGCAGAGACCGGCTGGGTTGTCAGCCCTCGTGATGTAGAAAGTTTATCGAGGGCCTTGTTGTCTGCGGTATCCTTATCGACCGAAGCAAGAATCGTGCTAGGGCGGCAGGCAAGATTGCGAGTGCTTGAAAATTTTACTATTGCAAAAATTAGCTTAGCCTATCAAAAAATCTACCATCCCGATAAAGTGATGCTGGTCATCGGTAGCTCGGTATTTACCCTGGTGCATTTTCGTTTGCAATTAATACAGGCCTTTCAAGCAATGGGTTATAAAGTAATAGCGGTAGCTCCTGTGGAGAACCCAGCCTTAATAAGTAAATTGGCTGAGGCGGGCATTGGGTTTGAGGCTTTAAACTTAAGGCATACTAGTGTTAATCCCTTCGCCAATATAGGCAGTTTCTTTAGCTTGAGTCGAATAATAAAACAGCACAGGCCCGACTTGGTATTTAGTTACACTCTAAAGCCCATCATATTTGGCTCTTACTTAGCGAAGCGTTATAAGGTTTCGCATATCGCTTCGATGCTAACCGGGCTAGGTTATGTGTATTCGGGAAATAGCCTTAAGCAACGAATCTTACAAATTGCATTAAATCGATTATTGAAGTCGGCCTTTAAAAAAAACGAAGTGGTCTTTTTTCAAAACCCCGATGATGCGAAGCAGTTTATAGATATGGGCCTATTGCGCTCAACCAAGGTTACGGTTATAAATGGCTCAGGGGTTGATTTAAACGAATATACTTCGCAGGATTATCCAATTAACTGTAGTTTTATTTTAATCGCCCGCTTATTACATGAGAAGGGCGTTGCCGAGTATGTGCAAGCGGCTAAAATATTAAAAGCTAACTATCCCCACATAACTTTTTATGTAGTCGGCAAACAATACTGCTCTCCCTCAAGCATATCGGCTGCCGAATTAAAGCTTTGGATCGACGAGGGCAATATCGATTATTTAGGCGAGCTGAGCGATGTAAGGCCAGCGATAGCGAAATCAAGCGTATTTGTATTGCCAAGTTACTATCGTGAAGGCACGCCAAGGGCTATTTTAGAGGCTATGGCCATGGCTAGGGCTGTTATTACTACCAATATGCCTGGTTGCCGTGAAACTGTTCAGGAAGGGCTAAATGGCTATTTGGTAAAGCCTAAAGATGTACAGGCTCTAACTGAGGCGATGCAAAAGTTTATCGTGCAACCCGACTTAATTTCACAAATGGGCCAGGCCAGCAGAAAATATGCCGAACAAAAGTATGATGTACGACTAGTGAATCAGGCTATACTCAAAGCATTCAAAATAGAATAAGTCCAATCGGTTAATCCTATGCGAACCCTGCAATTATATACAAAACATACATTCGATTTTATCATTGCAAGCCTTTTGCTCATTGCGCTATCGGCCATTTTAATACTGATTGGATTAGGGGTATGGCTTGGCGATAGGGGACCCATTTTTTATTCTCACCCTAGGCTGGGTAAAAATACGAAGCTATTTACTATCTATAAATTTCGTTCCATGAAGATGGGCTCGGAGTATTTGGCGGATACCTTGCCTGCTAATGATAGAGATCCTCGCTTAACAACATTTGGCCGTTTTATTAGGGCCTGGAGCTTAGATGAGTTACCTCAATTATGGAATGTGCTAAAGGGCGATATGAGCCTGGTAGGCCCAAGACCTCGCAATTCCGATGATCCACCGCTTAACCAGTATTCAGCTAAAAAGATGCTTCGCTTTATGGTAAGGCCAGGCATTACAGGTTTAGCCCAAATTAATGGCCGCAATCAGTTATCCTGGCAGGACATGATGGCCTTAGATGTGCGCTATGTTCAGGAATTTAGTCTATGGTTAGATATCAAGATCTTGGGCTTAACGCTATGGAAAGTATTAAAGCGCGAAGGGATCTATCACGCTTAGTTAGCATAGTAGTTTTATGTTGGGGGGGTGGGTAGCTATTTTTACAAATCTGTACGCTTTACGGTTGATATAATTCAGACAGCAATTTTATCTGATCAGAACCTAGAGTTTACGTATTCTTAATATCATAAAGAGGATTGGTATTTTCACTGCCACAATAAGGGCATTAGGCATACTGTAAGTCCATTTGAATTGCGAATATCAACCGTAAAGCGTACAGATTTGTAAAAATAGGTACCACCCCCTGATCGAGGTCACTATTCTAAATTGTCTTTTTCAAATAAATGCGCTTATCGCCTGTAGGCAAGTCTAATTCTGCATAGACCTCATAGCCAAGTTTTTTATAATAATTAGGTGCCTGAAATGAAAAACTACTGAGGCAAATCAAGCTGCAATTCTGTTTCTTAGCTTCGGTCTCCGCTAAGGCTAATAGTTTTTTACCATAGCCTAAGCCGCGCAGAGATTTATCGATATATAAATAATCGATATGTAAGGTTTGTAAATAAGCATAAGACTTAAGCCCACCAAGGATGGCATGGCTCTCGTCCCTAACAAAGATATTGATTGAGCCGCTAGTCAGTGCTTCTTGAGTTTGTTCGATGTTATATTCTTTTAATCCATTCAGTAGTACGTCTAAATCTTCAGGTTTAGAGCGAGCTTCGATATCGATTCTTAGGTTCATTTTGAATCTCCTATGTCAATTTTATGAAGATTATATCAGCCCAAATCAGAAATAACTTGTGCTCACTGAAATCTATAGTAAAATGCCTTTTCAATTTAGGCACGTAGCTCAGGGGTTAGAGCACCACATTGACATTGTGGGGGTCGGTGGTTCAATTCCACTCGTGCCTACCAGTTTATTGGGGCCTGACTCAATGTTTGCCTTCCTGGTAGTAAATTTATGTCCTAAGATAAGTCAGGAGCGATTATGTGCAAGCTAGCTTAACTCTATCTGGCGCCGCAGGAAATGGTGATATTGCCAGTGTCGCTTATTTTATTAATTCAGGCGCGGCTCTCGATAGGAGAGATGGTGATGGCTGGAGTCCATTAATGCTTGCCTGCGTACACAAGCGTAAAGCTGTTGCTGATTTATTATTAGGTCAAAAAGCATGCCAGGAGGGTATCAATATCCCTAATCATTATGGCTGCATCGTTCTACATTATGCAGCAATGTATGGTTGGTTAGATATGGTAAAACGCTTAATTGATTTAGGTTCAGCTCTCGATAGTAGAGATAGTCGTGGCGAGAGTCCATCAATGCTTGCCAGCGCAAGCAAGCATAAAGCTGTTGTTGATTTATTGTTAGGTCAAGAAGCATGCCAGGAAGGGATAAATATCCCTGATCATTCTGGGCAGATCGCTCTACATTATGCAGCAAAAAACGGTTGGATAGATACGATAGAACTTTTAATTGATTTGGGCTCAGCTCTCAATAGTGAAGATAGTATTGGCAATAGTCCATTTATGCTTGCCTTTTTATTTAGTAAATTTAAGGTAATGGAATTATTATTAAAATGCGGTTCTAGTTGTGATTTACAAGTAGACGGTACAAGGCAATCGAATATTAATACATTGATCGCAGCAGGCCGAGCGGATATTTGTTTGGAATTAATTGTTAGGGAAAAAGATCCTGCTAAAAAAGCTAACTTACAAACCATGCTTAATAAGACAGGGATTTCAGAGGCAATAATAGCGGCTAGAGCGGTTAACGTTCGGCTTGCAGATGGCGCATGGGGTAGAAAAGCTTTTGCGATTAGTTTTTTTGATGCTATTAATAATGCTATGAGCAAAGATCTGATCGCTCCATCCGCAAGAGCTGGCGAGTAATGGTTTTAAATAAAGCATACTGAGTGCGACTATTTAAAGGCTCAGGAATTAGCGATACGAGAAGGTATACCTTCAGCCACTTTATTATTCAGTTTATTGCAAAAGTATTTAACAGGGCAATTTACTGAAAAAGCTATCGGAAGCTAGTATTGGCAGTTTAATATGGTATCTCAATGTAGGTTTCAGTTGGCCTAGTAGTATTCATTCAAAATCTATAATACAAGCTCGATAGTCTTTCTTCTTAATAAAACCTTAAGGTTTATATGAAATAATATGTTGAATTTAAATTAGGGGTAATCATATGCAAGCTAGAAGAACGATATTTGATGCTGCAGAAAGTGGTGATATTGCTGAGGCTAGGGATTTTATTGCTTCAGGTTCGGCTCTGGATGGTATAGATCATTTAGGTAATACCCCATTAATGCGTGCTGCTATGAACGAACGTAAAGCTTTTGTTGATTTCTTCCTAGCGCAAGATGTACGCCTAGTGGGGATTAAAACGATTAGTTTTTCAGGGGCTACCATCCTATATTATGCAGTACAGCATGGTTGGCTAGATATAGTGGAACGCTCAATTGCTTTAGGTTTAGCTCTCGTTGGTAGAAATGCTTCGTGTATGAGTGCATTACCGCATGCAACTTTAAAAAATCATAGAGCTATTGCTGATTTATTACTTGCTCAAGAAGCATGCATAGAGGAGCTGAAAACGCCTAGTTATGGGGTTGACGTTTTATATTCTGCAGCACAGCATGGTTGGCTAGATATGGTAGAACTAGTAATTGATTTAGGTTTGGCACCCGAAAATTTAGATGGTGGTTCCCCAACTCCATTGAGTCAAGCCTTTCGATGCCATAAGTTTGATGTAGTAGCATTGCTAATAAAGCATTGCAGTAATTATGATTTAAGATTAAGTGGTACAACCCAGGCAGATATTGATTCATTGATTGAATTAAAGCGAGCCGATATTTGCCTTGAGTTAGTAGCAAGGGAAAAAAATCCTGATAAAAAAGCTAATTTGAAAACTATGTTTAATGTAGCAACGACAGGATTGCAAAAAACTGAAATTATAGCAGCAGGAGAAATAGCCATTGCTCGAAACAAAGATAGCACCTGGGGCAGAAGGCGTGAAGCCGTTGCTGTTATGCAGAATACATATAACTTAGATAGGGGGCTGCCATCTATAGTGGGTGCTGGAGTCTCTGCGACAAAGACCCTAGGGGAATAATCGCTTTAAATAAAGCATGAGTCTTTCCAAATTTACGATTATAATAGAGCACTTTGTATAAGTGCTTTTTTATTTTTAAGGATAGTGAATGCTTACGATTACCTTGCCGGACGGCAGCCAGCGCCAATTTGATAAGCCAGTAACGGTTTTAGAAGTGGCTCAAAATATCGGTGCAGGTTTAGCAAAAGCCGCATTGGCCGGTAGTGTAGATGGCGTTCCAGTCGACGTATCCTATTTAATTTCTAACGATGCGGCTATTAAAATTATCACCGCTAAAGACCCATTAGGTTTAGAAGTGATACGCCACTCTGCCGCGCATTTATTAGCACAGGCCGTTAAGCAGCTTTTCCCTGAGGCTCAAGTGACTATTGGCCCGGTTATCGAAAACGGCTTTTTTTATGACTTTGCTTTCGATCGGGCTTTCACACCTGATGATATGGCTAAGATTGAAGCGCGTATGGTTGAGTTAGCTAAGGCCGCTCAGCCAGTTTCCCGTCAAACCATGAGCCGCAATGAAGCGATTGAATTCTTTAAAGGTATGGGTGAAAATTTTAAAGCCGAAATTATCGAAAGCATTCCAGAGGGTGAAACCTTATCACTTTACAGCCAGGGCGAGTTTACCGATTTATGCCGTGGGCCTCATGTGCCAAATACCGAGCATTTAAAAGCCTTTAAATTAATGTCGGTGGCTGGTGCATATTGGCGCGGTGATTCCAAAAACCAAATGTTACAGCGGATTTATGGAACCGCTTTTGGTACTGATAAAGACCTTAAAGCGCATTTATTCCAATTAGAAGAAGCCGACAAGCGCGACCATCGTAAAATTGCTAAGGCTTTAGATCTATTCCATCTGCAAGAAGAAGCGCCGGGCATGGTATTCTGGCATGAAAATGGCTGGACCATTTGGCAGGTAATCGAACAATATATTCGCCAAAAGCAAAAAGCAGCCGGCTATAGCGAGATTAGAACCCCACAAGTGGTGGATGTCTCCTTATGGAAAAAATCCGGGCATGCCGAAAAATATATCGACAATATGTTCCTAACCCATTCCGAAAACCGTGATTATGCGATTAAGCCGATGAGCTGTCCCTGTCATGTGCAAGTCTATAATCAAGGCCTAAAAAGCTACCGCGATTTGCCAGTACGTTTAGCGGAATTCGGTAATTGTCATCGCAATGAAAGCTCAGGCTCCTTGCATGGAATCTTACGCGTGCGCGGCATGACCCAGGATGATGGTCATGTCTTTTGTACCGAAGACCAGATTCAAGATGAAATCTCCAGTTTTATGAAATTAGCCCTGTCCGTGTATGCCGATTTTGGTCTGGATCAGTCGGTGCGGGTTAAGATTGCCTCTCGACCTGAAAAAAGAATTGGTGCAGATGAACTATGGGATAAGGCTGAACAAAGTCTAGCTAACGCCCTTGAAGCACTTAATATAGCCTTCGAATGGTTGCCAGGCGAGGGAGCGTTCTATGGCCCTAAAGTTGAAATGCATTTACGCGATAGCATCGGTCGCGAATGGCAGTGTGGCACCGTTCAGATCGATTTTTTCATTCCCGAGCGCTTAGAAGCTAGTTATGTAACCGAAGACAATGTCCGCAAAGTTCCAGTTATGATTCATCGTGCTGTGCTAGGATCGATGGAACGCTTCATCGGTATGTTAATCGAACATTATGCCGGTGATTTCCCAGCATGGTTAGCACCGACCCAAGCCGTGGTGATGGGGATTTCAGAAAAACATACTATTTATGTGAATGAAATCACCGAAAAACTACAAAAAGCAGGGTTTCGTGCTCGATCGGACTTGAGAAATGAGAAGATTGGGTTTAAAATTCGCGAGCAAACTTTACAAAAGGTACCCTTCTTATTAGTGGCAGGGGACCAAGAAGCCGAGCAAGGCACTGTTTCAGTAAGGACTCGCAAGGGTAAAGATTTAGGGGTAATGCCTGTATCTGACTTCATAGCGATACTCGAAAAAGCGGTGGCAAGTTTAGGAAAAATTACTTCGGAGGAATAATTATTAAAATCGACAAAAGTGATAAAGCGCGAACTAATGAAGAGATTCGTTGCCCTGAAATACGTGTAATTGGTGATGACGGCGAACAATTAGGTGTGATGTCTGTGCCTAGAGCGCTTGAACTTGCCGGACAGGCAGGCTTGGATCTAGTGGAAATTTCCCCTACAGCTTTGCCGCCGGTTTGCAAAATTATGGACTACGGTAAGTTCATATTTCAGACCAGTAAACAAAAGCATGCTGCTAAGAAAAAGCAGAAACAGGTGCAAATTAAAGAGATTAAACTTAGGCCCGCTACTGAAGAAGCGGATTACCAGGTTAAACTTCGCAACTTAATCCGCTTTTTAAACGATGGCGATAAAGTAAAAGTAACCCTACGCTTCCGTGGACGTGAATTATCCCACCAGGAATTAGGGCTAGATGTATTAAAAAGAATTGAAGCTGACTTAGCGGAATACGGGATAACCGAACAGGCCCCTAAAGCGGAAGGCAAGCAGATCGTTATGGTCATGGGGTCCAAGAAAAAGAAAATTTAAGAATTCTGGGAAACCAGAGTAAATGAGAAAGGCTACCTACTGAGCATATCCTATGTCTTAAGTGGGTCTAACTAGGAGTAACCAAATGCCAAAGTTAAAAACAAAAAGCGCTACGGCTAAGCGTTTCAAAAAGACCGGCGGCGGTGGATTTAAACACCGTGCAGCAAACCGCAGTCACATCTTGACTAAAAAAACTACCAAGCGTAAGCGTCATTTGCGTGGAATGGACAGCGTCGCCGCTGTCGATTGTCCAGCTATTCAGCAATGCTTACCCTACGCTTAGAGGAGAAAATAAATGCCAAGAGTTAAACGTGGGGTCACTGCCCGTCGTCGTCATAAAAAGATAATGAAATTAGCTAAAGGTTATTATGGTGCCCGCAGTCGCGTGTATCGTGTAGCCAAGCAAGCAGTCATTAAAGCTGGTCAATACGCCTATATCGGTCGTAAGCAAAGAAAACGTCAATTCCGTGCATTATGGATTGTGCGTATCAATGCTGCTGCTCGTATGGCTGGTTTGAAATACAGCACTTTTATGAATGGTTTGAAGAAAGCCAATATCAGCATCGATCGTAAGATCTTAGCTGAATTAGCTGTATTCAATAAAGCTGAGTTTGCAGTATTAGCCGAAAGAGCTAAAGCAAGCCTAGCCGCTTAAAAATACAATTCAATAAAAAAAGGAAGCTCACGCTTCCTTTTTTTTATTATTATTTCCATTAATATGGGTATTTCTTGAAGTTTTGTTATAGCAAATAAATGGGTATAATATCTAAAAATGAATTTAAAGGGATTTTATGTTTACTGCGGAACCAGGTGCTTTGCCTATAGGTGGGTTAGATATTAGTGAACCTGGTAGTAACCAAGATGTAGCTGAGCCTAGCTATAATACAAGCGAAATTCCTGCATTAAACGTTCCTTCAAATTTAAGTGAAGAATCAGCCGCAAGCATACCAGCTAACACTGGAGCTGGCCTTGCTATGGTTGCAGCCCCCCCTCCTGGCAGCCTTAAATTGCCTGAAATATATATCTATATTAGGGTGAAGCCTCCTGGGCCAGATTTTTCTGTATCCATTATAGAATCAGAACTTCATATTCCTATCACTAGTCTAGGTAATAGTGTGTTGCAAATAAGCTTAACTTCCATGGAAGGCGGTGAGGCTATTTTTACTTTATCAAGTGATAAGAGTGTCCTTCAAACTAGAGAATTTACCACACCTTTTGAGCGTCCAAAAAGCGTAAAGGTGGCACTTAACAATGTAACGATTTACGAAAGTTTACTTTCAGATGTGCTAGGGTTATCAGCAGCAGATATTATAGGGGTCGAAGCACAACTGCGCTTTGCTAGTTTTCCAGTTATGACATATAAAGTTGACTTCCCAACAGAGGCAATACTAATAAAAGATAATATTAGTTTTAACTGGCCAGGGCCAGGCTATGATCGTGAAGCATTCTTTGGGAGAGAATCCTATCAGAAAGCGCTGAGTGAGAATTTAGTTTGTGAAAAGCAAAAACTCATAAATATTAGGGTGTTATCTGGACTACCTGGGATTGGAAAAACTCAAATTGCTACGTACTACTTTTATAAGCATACGGGCTATAAGCACAAGATTTGGTTTAAAGCGGGTTCAATAGATGAATTGCGTGATCAATATATTGAGCTAGCTATTGGTTTAGGCATCATTAGCCGTGCTGAAGCAAAAGAATCTCCAGATTTTGTTTGTCAGCAAGTGAAATCGATTTTTGAAAATTCTAAAGCACCATTTTTAATTGTCTACGATAATGCAGAAAGCTATCATGAAATACTGCCTTATTTGCCAGCCCTGGGTGGGGATGTATTAATCACTTCGAGAAATAAAGATTGGCCGTCATTAATAAAGGTAAAAAAAATGCCAGAAGATGAGGCATGCTCTTTAGTAAAAGGTATATTTGCAAAATATTTGATGACAAAAAGTACCGACGAAGATATCAAGCTTTTATTCAACCGTTTCTCAGGTTTCCCTTTGATGCTAGCAGAAGCAGCTCGATATATTGGAGGGAGTAAAACTTCAATAAATAACTATCTTAAGTTTTATAATGAAATAAGGTTAGCCATATTTGAAGGTGGTAAATTACCTGCTGGGTATGTTCATGAAAATACATGGACTACCTTTGTTAATTATATAAAAGTGATTGAAGAAAAAAATCCTGAAGCTATCGCGTTGTTAAGACATTATGCTTCTATTGCCTCTCCAGATGGAAAGATCTTAGCTAGCGCTTTGCCTGACGAGACCGCTTTAAGTGGGAGCAAAACTTATAACTTGAATGGAAAAAGAATTTTCCTAAGGAATCGCTATTTATTAAAAAACATGATTGATGGCTATTATATTCATCCCCTTGTGCGTGATATTATAAATCTATTGCCAATTGCTAGTACAGCTAAAAGTGCAGGACCATTTGAGTCTGCTCATGCAACAAAAGCAGGGGTAGGATCAGCAGCGCCCACGCCAGCATGAGAAAAATAATTTGAATAAAAGGAAGCTCAGGCTTCCTTTTTTATTTCTGTCAAATTAGTGTACAATCTTGTGGTTCACCTCGTTGAAAAGAGGGTAGGGAGACTTAATGCAAGATTTACATAGTTTAGCCGCACAAGCGCTAACAGAAATTCAAGCCGCTGATAACAGCAAGGCCTTAGATGATATCCGAGTTAAATATTTGGGTAAAAAAGGCGCCATAACCGATGTCATGAAAACCTTAGGCTCATTAAGCCCAGAAGAGCGCCCTAAGATGGGTCAGGTGATTAATGAGGTTAAAGATCAGCTGAATAATGCTATCGATCAAAAAGAAGCCATTTATAATAATCAAGCTTTAGCGGCGAAACTTTCTGCCGAGAAGCTCGATGTCACACTTGCTGGCCGTGGACAGGAACTAGGCTCGCTGCATCCTATTACTCGCTCGATGCAACGCATCGAAACCTATTTTAAAAGCATGGGCTTTTCGGTCGAAGAAGGCCAGGAAATCGAATCCGATTATTATAATTTTGAGGCCTTAAATATTCCCGAATCGCATCCGGCTCGGGCGGCGCACGATACCTTTTATTTCGATAATAAAACGGTGTTGCGCACCCATACTTCCAATGTGCAAATTCGAGTAATGGAAAATAATCAGCCACCGATTCGCATCATAGCTCCGGGTCGAGTGTATCGATGCGATTCCGATATGACTCATACGCCTATGTTCCATCAAGTGGAAGGGCTTTGGGTTGATTCCGATATAAACTTTAGAAACCTTAAAGCCGTATTAGCAGCCTTTTTAGAATACTTTTTTGAACGTCCGATGAAAGTGCGCTTTAGACCTTCTTATTTCCCCTTTACCGAACCTTCGGCCGAAGTGGATATCTGGTTTAATAATCGTTGGTTAGAAGTCTTAGGCTGCGGCATGGTTCATCCTAAAGTCTTGCAAAACGTCAAAATAGATAGCGAGAAATACAGCGGCTTTGCCTTTGGTATGGGTATTGAGCGCTTAACGATGATTCGTTACGAGATTCCAGATCTTCGCATGATGTTTGAAAACGACTGGCGCTTCCTCGGACAATTCTAGGCATTTACTATAAAAAGAGAACAGAATGAAGTTTAGTTCAACATGGTTACAAGAATGGGTAAGCCCTAATTTAACGATCAATGAAATCGCCGATCATTTTACCATGGCGGGCCTCGAGGTCGATGGTTTAACGGCAGTGGCCCCCGCATTTGATAATGTGTTAATAGGCGAGATCGTTGCCTGTGAACAGCATCCTAATGCTGATAGGCTTAGAGTTTGCCAGGTGAATGTGAATAAAGGCGAGCCTCTGACTATAGTCTGTGGTGCGGCCAACGCTCGTCAAGGCATAAAAGTCTGTGTAGCCATGGTAGGCGCAACCTTGCCGGGTGATTTTAAAATTAAGCCTGCTAAATTAAGAGGGGTCGATTCCTCAGGAATGTTATGTTCCGAAGTGGAGCTTGGCTTAAAAGACAGTTCAGATGGCATCTTGGAATTACCAGCTAATGCCACCGTGGGCATGGATATTCGCGAATACATGCATCTGGATGACACTATAATCGATTTAAGTATTACCGCTAACCGTGGCGATTGCTTAAGCATTAAAGGCCTGGCTCGTGAATTAGGTGCCTTAACTGAAGTTCCGGTCCATAGCCCTAAATTTGCTATGGCAACTATTGGTCATAATGAAAAAATTCACGTTGAAGTTCAAAATTCAGCAGCCTGTCCAAAATATACGGCTAGAATCATTAAAGGCCTCGATAATAGCATTCCAACCCCATTATGGTTAAGCGAGCGTTTGCGTCGCGGCGGGATTCGCAGCATCTCACCCGTGGTCGATATTGTGAATTATGCCATGCTTGCTTTAGGTCAACCTATGCATGCCTTTGATCTGGCTAAGCTCGATGGCGGAATTTGTGTAAGGCAGGCCAAGCAGGGTGAAAAACTAGCGTTATTAAACGAACAAACTGTCGAATTAAAACCCGATACCTTGGTCATTGCCGATAACAAAAATCCTATTGCCATCGCCGGCATTATGGGCGGACAAGGCTCATCTGTTTCAGCTGAGACCACCGATATCGTGCTTGAAAGCGCGTTTTTTAGCCCGTTGGCGATAGCTGGTAAAGCTCGTGCCTATGGCTTACATACCGATTCATCGCAGCGCTTTGAGCGAGGAGTCGATCCGACTATTAGCATCGATGCTATGGAATATGCCAGCGAGTTAATCCAATTGATTGCCGGCGGACATGCAGGGCCGATAGTGGAAGTGAATTCTGCTAAAGATTTGCCAATGCCAGCCTTAATATCACTTCGATTAACAAGACTAGCCAAACTATTGGGCTTAAAGTTGGCTATGCCCGAAGTAAAATTAGCCTTAGAGCGCTTAGGCTGTAGTATCGAGTCCTGCACGGATGAAGTGCTAACGGTAAAAGCCCCGGCGCATCGCTTTGATATGAATATCGAAGAAGATTTAATCGAAGAAGTGGCGAGAATTAGAGGCTATGAATCCTTTACGCCTTTACTGCCAATGACCGCCGCTATCGTTAGCGTCGATTCAGAGCTTGAGCTACCGGTGCAGAGAATTAAACTGCTCTTGGCCGATCGTGGCTATAGAGAAGCGATTACCTACAGTTTTATCGATCCTAAATTACACCAGCAATTTTTTGCTGATAAACCTGCCTATCCTATCGTCAATCCAATCGCTTCGGATTTAGCGGTAATGAGGACAAGTTTAGTGCCAGGTTTAGTTCAAGCCTTGGCGAATAATGTCGCTCGTCAGCAAAATAGACTGCGTCTATTTGAAGCAGGGACCTGTTTTGATTACGATGGCAAAAATCCTGCCACCGAGTCTTCCCGATTAGCCGGACTTGTATATGGTAAATTATTGCCAGAACATTGGGATAATAAAGATAAATTCGATTTTTATGATGGTAAGGCCGATCTTGAAGCCGTATTGTCTTTATGCGCCAAGCAGGGCTTTGAGTTTATAGCCACCGATTCTATCGCGTATTTACATCCTGGCAAATCGGCTTTAGTCCTCGAAAAAGGGGTTGCCATCGGTTATATTGGTGCCTTACATCCTACTCTTATCCAGGCTTTTGGTTTGAATTTTGAGCCCTTTGTATTCGAGCTGAACCTGGCGAGCTTATCGGCAAGCAGCCTGCCTACACTTTTGCCGGTTTCAAAGTTTCCTAGCATCCGTAGAGATATTGCCATCGAAGTAGCCGAGGCTGTTAGTGCAGAACAAATAAAGGCTGCTATTAGTAAAGCAGCGGGGCCTTTATTACAAAATACCTGGGTTTTTGATGTGTATCGCGGTGGTAAATTACCAGAAGGTAAAAAAAGTATCGCTTTGGGCTTGATTTTGCAAAATTTATCAAGCACTCTAACCGAGGAAGAGATTGTGGCTATTATGACCAAAGTTGTGGCACAATTACAAACTGAATTTGACGCGCAGTTAAGGGAGTAAACATGACGTTAACAAAAGCTGAGTTAACCGCTATCCTATGTAAGGAAGTTGGGCTTACACAGATCGAAGCAAAACAGTTCGTTAATGATTTCTTTGATGAAATACGTGGACTATTAGCTGAAGGCCTTTCGGTTAAATTATCAGGTTTTGGTAATTTTGAATTACGCGACAAATCGGCCCGTCCGGGTCGAAATCCTAAAACCGGTGAAGCGGCTATCGTTTCGGCGCGTCGAGTTGTCACATTTAAATCCGGCCAAAAATTTAAAAAGATCGTCGCGGGTTAATATTATAAAGCCTGGATTCCCGCCTTCGCGGGAATGACAGATGGTGGCGTCATCGTTACGGGCTAATTCCTTTTTTTGTCATCCTCGCGAATGCGGGGATCCACTTTATTTGCACCTTGAATTTCTCTGCTACAATTGATTGAGACCATCAACTAGAGCAGGTGTCTATGCGCTTATTTAAGCTTGCAGAACATAACACAACGATTAAAACAGAGTTCCTGGCGGGCGTCACGACCTTTTTTACCATGGCCTATATCGCCATTATCGCTCCGGCTATATTGTCAGAGGCGGGAATGAATTATGGCAGCGCTTTTGTTGCCACCTGTATTATAACTGCCTTAGCAAGTTTTCTATCGGGGACCTTATCCAATTTGCCGGTCGCTTTAGCGCCTGGATTGGGATTATTATCCTATTTTTCCTATGTCGTGGTCGGCCAATTAGGTTATAGCTGGCAAGCAGGCCTTGGCGCTGTTCTTATCTCTGGCCTGTTATTTTTCGTCATTACCGTTACCAAGTTAAGGCAGTTTATTTTAGCAGCCATTCCCAAATCATTAGGATGCGCTATCGCAGCGGGAGTCGGATTTTTTATCGGGTTTATTGCCTTAAAAAATACCGGATTAATCGTTGAAAATACACATACCCTGATTAGTTTAGGCGCCGTCGATACTTCGAGTATCGGCCTGTTTTTTCTGGGCTTTTTCATTATTGCTATTTTAGATGGTCACCGCGTGCCAGGCGCGATTATTATCGGCATGTTATTGATTTCGGTGATTGCAAAATTATTTCATATTAGTGAATTTACTCACCTGTTTTCTATGCCACCTAGCATTAAAGGCGCATTATTTATGGCAGATGTCCACCCCTTAATGAATTGGGCGAGTGTTCCCGTTATTTTTACCTTTATTATTGTGGCCTTATTCGATAGTACTGGCACCCTGATTGGATTAAGTTTTCATCTCGATCAGCCGCCAGAGAAATTAAAAGCCAAAATAAATAGGGCCTTATTAGCCGAAAGTATCGCCACCGCTGCATCCTCCGCTATCGGCATGACCACTGTCTGTCCTTTTGTCGAGTGTGCAGCTGGAATTAAATCGGGAGGGCGAACAGGTCTTACCGCTTGGGTGGTATCGGGTTTGTTTTTAATCATGTTATTTTTATCGCCACTCGCCGCGAGTATTCCGGTATTTGCCACGTCGGCGGCTTTATTTTATGTAGCCTGCATTATGGTTAAACCATTCGCTCAGGTGAATTGGGAGGATGCTTCAGATTATATTCCAGCGGTTATTACCCTGTTGATGATCCCCTTAACCTTTTCGATCGCCGATGGGGTAGGCTTAGGTGTGATATGTTATGTCACCTTAAAATTTGCCATGGGCCAGTATAAAGATATTCATCCGGTACTCTATCTAATGGCCTTATTGTTTATAGGCTACTTTTTGATTTGAAAGCTGCTTTCATTGATGCTTGAGGCTGATCATGATATAAGTGCCTTAATCTATTAATGAGAGGATAGCAGAATGATATCGAGCATGACTGCATTTGCCCGTAGCATTAAAAAAGGCAGCTGGGGCGAGCTAATCTGTGAAATAAAATCGGTTAATCATCGTTATTTAGAAATTAATTTACGTTTACCGGAAGTGCTGCGCGATATGGAAGTGACTATCCGTGATCTCATGCGGGCTTCTATTCAGCGCGGTAAGGTCGATTGTACCTTTACCTTGGTTCCATCCAATGAAGGCAATGTTAGCCTGGATGTAAATACCAACTTGGCGCAACAAATTATTCAGGCTGAGGAGTTATTGCTGCAAGTCTGTAATGTGCCTTCAAGCTTAGATACCCAAGCATTATTAAGATGGCCTGGAGTGTTGCAGCCTAAATTAGAGGAACGCAGCCATACAGAAGAGGAAGTGCTCAGTTTATTGAGCGAAGTATTGGAAAGCTTTAGCGCATCGAGAAAGCGCGAAGGCCGCGCCTTAACAGAATTTTTAAGACAGCGCTTAAAAGATATTGAAATTTACGTAGTAGACATTCGTGAAATTTTGCCTGGCATTCAGCTGCAATATGAGACAAAATTGCAGGCTCGATTTAATGAGGCTAAGCTTGAACTGGAACCTTTGCGCTTGGCACAAGAAATGCTATTAGTGGCACAGAAATTAGATGTAAGCGAAGAGCTGGATCGCTTGTCGGCACATAATGCAGAAGTGCTAAGAATATTGGATAAGGGCGGGGTAATGGGTAAGCATTTAGATTTCTTAATGCAGGAATTAAATCGCGAGGCCAATACGCTATCTTCTAAATCTATTAATGCAGGGATGACAAAAGCCGCAGTTGAAATTAAGCTGCTTATCGAACAAATGCGCGAACAAATTCAAAATATTGAGTAGGAAGTTTTTATGTCTAAGCGTCACGGTCTTATTTTTATCGTATCAGCACCTTCAGGTGCGGGTAAAACCAGTTTGGTTAAGGCTTTAATCGAGCAAGTACCGGATATCAGAGTGTCGGTTTCCCATACCACTCGGGATAAGAGACCGAATGAAGTCGATGGGGTGCATTATTATTTCGTCAGCAAGTCGGAATTTTTGAGATTAAGAGAAGATAAGGCCTTTATCGAAGATGCCGAAGTATTTGGGCATCACTATGCCACTTCTAAAATGGAGATTGAAAAGGCCATCCATGAAGGTCAGGATATCGTTTTGGATATCGACTGGCAGGGTGCTCGTCAGGTTAAAGAATTATTTCCCGAGCAAAGTGTAGGGATCTTTTTGTTGCCACCGTCTAAAGCCATTTTAAAAGAGCGCTTAGAGCGTCGTGCTCAAGATCATCCTGAAGTCATTGCTCATCGGCTGGCTGCCGCTAATAGCGAAATGCAGCATTACCGCGATTATGACTATGTCATTATTAACGACAAATTCGATGAGGCCCATGAAGATTTGCAATCGGTTATTCGGGCTGAAAGACTTAAAAAACCTCGCCAGGAACAACATTTTGCTAAGCTTTTAAACGATTTATTGGCTTAATTGTTCCTAAATCAGCAAAAATTCGCTAAAATGCTTTAGATGACAAATTGTTATTAGATTAATAAAGGAAATAAAATGGCTCGCGTTACAGTCGAAGATTGTTTAGAAAATGTTGATAATCGCTTTCAATTAGTATTAGTTGCTAGCAAACGTGCTCGCCAATTAATGCGTTCAGGTGAAGAGCCAACCGTGGCTTGGGATAATGATAAGCCTACCGTTGTTGCATTGCGCGAGATCGCTGCTGGTAATATCGATAGAAGCATATTAATAAACGATATTCAGCGCTAGAGCTGGCTAGCTAGTGTTTATATTCAGCCCTTTACAAGAAAAACTAGCAAGCTATTTAACACCGGGGCAAATTTATCCTATCGTTGAAGCTTATCTTTTAGCCGCCGATGCGCATGAAACTCAGTTTCGTAGCACCGGCGAGCCGTATATTACTCATTGTGTGGCTGTTGCAGGTATCCTAGCTGATATGCATATGGATCCTGAAACGATTATAGCGGCCATTTTACATGATACCGTTGAAGATACTCATGTAACCTTAGAGCAGATCGCCGAATTATTCGGTGACACCACGGCCAAGCTGGTCGATGGGGTCACTAAATTAACCCAAATCACCTTTGAATCCAAGGCAGAAGCCCAGGCTGAAAACTTTCGCAAGATGATGCTGGCGATGGTCGAAGATATTCGCGTTATTTTAATTAAGATGGCTGATCGCTATCATAATATGAGTACCCTAGCTGCCTCCAATTTCCGTCCCGAAAAAAGGCGTAGAATCGCTACGGAAACCTTAGAGATATACGCCCCAATTGCCAACCGCTTAGGGATGAATACCTTTAAAAATGCCTTTGAAGACTATGGGTTTCAGATTTTATATCCACTGCGTTATCGCATTTTAGAAAAGCGCGTTAAAGCCGCGCGAGGCAATCGCCGTAAGCTCGTGGATAAAATTCATGCTGCTATGTTAGAGGCTCTATTGCCTTATAGCGTGCCAGCTAATCATATCTTTGGTCGGGCTAAGCGTTTATATAGCATCTATAAAAAAATGCAATTAAAGGGCGTGCCGTTTTCTGAGATTATGGACGTCTATGCCTTTAGGGTGCTGGCTAAAGATATCGATGAATGTTATCGCCTATTAGGCGCCTTGCATGGCTTATATAAGCCAATCCCAGGCCGCTTTAAAGATTATATCGCCATTCCTAAAGCCAATGGCTATCAGTCCTTGCACACCACCTTATTTGGCCCTTATGGTGTGCCTATCGAGATTCAAATTAGAACCGCCGAAATGGAAATTACCGCTAAAAACGGAATTGCTGCTCATTGGTTATATAAAACCCAAGGCTTTGTAAGCCCAACCGAAGTTAAGACCCGTGAGTGGCTGGAGCAGCTGTTAGATATGCAGTCTAGCGCTGGCACCTCCATGGAATTTATCGAGCATGTTAAGATTGATTTATTTCCAGACGAAGTTTATGTATTTACTCCTAAAGGTGATATTATGCGCCTGCCTCGTGGCGCGACTACGGTGGATTTCGCTTATGCCGTCCATACTCAAATCGGTAATCGCTGCATAGCGGCCAAGGTAAATAGACGCTTGGTGCCTTTAAATTATGTGGTCAGTAATGGCCAAACGGTCGAAGTGGTTACCTCTCCTAAAGCTACACCCAATCCTTCCTGGTTAAATTTTGTAGTAAGTGCTAAGGCTAAAACGGGTATTCGACATTTTTTAAAATCACGCGAGGAAGAAGAGGCGGTAGCATTGGGTAAAAAGCTTTTAAGCAATGCTTTGGCAGAGATTGGGTTAAGTTGGGATACCGTTTCTCATGAAACGATGAAGGGCCTCTGCGATGAGTTATTTATTCCATCTGAAAAAACCTTGCTTAAACAATTAGGCTCAGGCGAGCGTAATAGTCGAGTCGTTGTACAGCAGTTGACCGAAAAGCTCACTCAGCCGGAAGGCCCGGTGGCTTCTGCTCAGAACTTACAAATAATGGGATCCGAAGGGATGAACCTTCGATTTGCAAAATGCTGTTACCCGATTCCAGGTGATGAAGTGCGTGGAATCTTATGTAAAGGTCAAGGGATTGAAGTCCATACCACTTCCTGTCCGGTGTGGGAAAAAGCGGAGTATAAAAATCATTCCGACGATTATGTTAGTTTAAATTGGGCTGAGGATATCGATGATTACTTCCCAGTAAAAATGGTAGTAGAAACGGAAAATGTAAGAGGCGCCATTGCTTTTGCCTCCAAGGCCATTACCGATTCGGATTGTAATATCCGTGAGTTTCATGTTGAAGAGGCCAGGACGACTTATGGTATAATCCAGGCAGTCATTGAAGTTAAAGGTCGTGTCCATCTAGCCAGAGTGCTTAAACGCTTGAAAAAGCAACAGTATGTGATGCGGGCTTATAGAGTTAAATCCAAAATTGTAAGAGACATATGATGATTAAAAAAATTATTAGCACTAAAAAAGCACCAGCGGCTATAGGCAGCTATTCACAAGCCGTACAAGCTGGCAATACCGTTTATATTTCGGGGCAAATTCCTTTAGAGCCAGAGTCAATGACTATGGTAACAGGGCCAATGGAAGAACAAGTAGTCCAAGTATTTGAAAACCTAAAAGCCATCGCTTGTGAGGCTGGCGGCAGCCTAGACGATATCGTTAAATTAAACGTCTATTTATTGGATTTAAAACATTTCGATGTGGTCAACCAGGTAATGAAACGTTATTTCACCGAGCCGTTTCCAGCCAGGGCCTTACTTGGTGTGTCGGCTATGCCTAAACAGGCAGAAGTAGAAATCGAAGCAGTCTTAGTCTTGAGCGGAGTATAAGCGTTGACTAAATTTAACATTGAAAATGATCCCCATGCAGAACGCGAAGCCGGTAAATATGCCGATCCTATTCCTAGTCGTGAGCTTATTTTAGAATTTATTGCAAAGTGCCATGACCCAGTCACTCATGACTACCTTGCCAAGGTTATGTTGCTTGAAACTGATGACAAGCGAGAAGCTCTGCGTCGTCGTTTAAGAGCCATGGACAGAGACGGGCAGTTAACTTGCAATCGCCGCGGTGAATATCAGATCCTGCAAGAGCTCGATTTAGTATCCGGCAAAGTGATTATCGATAAAGAAGGTCGTGGTGTGGTAATGGTCGATAAAGATCCAAGCTATGCTGTCATGCTTTCGCAGCGCCAGATGCGCTCGGTTTTTCCTGGCGATAAGGTAATGATTAAAGTGGTCGGTAAAGATGAATCCGGTCAGGTCGAAGCGATTATCGTCGATGTCATCGAACGCAATACCACTAAAATTATCGGGCGCTTTCATAAGGAAAACAATAGTTCCTACGTGGTTCCAGAAGGCAATGAAAGCTCTAAGATTAGAAAAAATATAATGATTTTGCCCGCTGATGAGCAGGGCGCTAAACATAATCAATTGGTATCGGTGGATATCCATACCCAGCCAAGCTATCACAACCAAGCGGCCGGCAGGGTCAGCAAAATCTTAAGTGACTCCATCAATGTGGATTTGGCCATCGACTCCGCAGCAACTAGCTATGATTTGCCTCGTGCCTGGCCAGCAGAAGTCTTAGCAGAAATCGCGAATCTCACCGGTGAAGTATCGGAAAAAGATAAGCTTAATCGCGCCAATTTAACCGATCTTCCCTTAGTGACTATCGATGGTGAAGATGCCAAAGATTTCGATGATGCGGTTTATTGTAGGCCCTTAGAAAATGGCCAATGGGAACTGTATGTCGCGATTGCCGATGTGTCCTATTATGTACGCCCAGGCACGGCCTTAGATAAAGAGGCCCAGAAACGCGGGACTTCCGTATATTTCCCCGGTCGCGTTATCCCTATGTTGCCGGAAATTATTTCCAATGAATTATGTTCGCTAAAGCCTAATGTAGATCGTTTATGTATGGTGTCACAGATGCTAATCAGCGCCGAGGGTGAATTGATTCAATCGCGCTATTACCCAGCTGTCATGCGCTCTCAGGCTCGCCTAACCTATAAAATGGTGGCGGAAGTATTGCGTCAGGTTCCTGAAGGCTGGCCACATGCGAAAGTGATGCCGCATTTAATTAATCTCGAGGCTTTATTTTTAGTATTGATGGAACGCCGCAAGCAAAGAGGCGCCTTAGAGTTTGAGACCATCGAAACCTTGATATCGCTTAATGAGCAGGGCCAAGTAAAAGAAATTCGCCCAACTATTCGCAATGATGCGCATAAGATTATTGAAGAATGTATGTTGATGGCCAATGTGGCGACCGCAGAATTCTTTATTAAAAGTAAAGTCGATGCTTTATATCGAGTGCATGAAGCGCCTAAAGCGGAAAAAATCGAAGATCTACGTGGCTTTTTAAGTCTGCGTGGCCTTGCCATGACTGGTAGCGTTAAGCCTGAGCCTCGCGATTTAAATAGCGTACTGATGCGTGCTAAAGGCCGCGATGATTATCCTATCATTCAAACCGTAATGTTGCGCTCCATGAATCAGGCTATTTATAGCGAAGCCAATGTCGGGCATTTTGGATTGGCCTATGAGGCTTATACCCATTTTACCTCCCCAATTCGTCGCTATCCTGATTTAATCGTGCACCGCGTAGTGCGATCCGTGTTAGATAAAAAAGATCCATCGGCGGTACGGTATGAAAAAAGCCGCTTAGTCGAAGCAGGGGAGTATCTATCCTTTACCGAACGCCGAGCTGATGAAGCTAGTCGTGAAGTCGTTAGCGCGCTTAAATGTGCCTATATCGTCGATAAAATTGGTCAAGAATTCGATGGTATCATTAGCGGAGTCACTCATTTTGGGTTCTTCGTTACCTTAAAAGAAGTATTGGTCGATGGCCTGGTGCATGTCTCGAACTTACAGGGCGATTACTATCAATTCGATGTCGGTTCTCATCAACTTATCGGCGAACGGACCAATCAGACCTTCCAATTAGGTCAATCGGTTAAGGTATTATTGGCTAAGGTAGATTTAGTCGAGCGTAAGATCGATTTGGAATTGCTAGGCCAACCTAAGGTCGATAAGGCGCAATCCTCTAAGGCCAAGTTTGACCGTAAAAAAGAAAAGCATAAAGAGAAGATCAAAGAAAAACGCAAAAAGACTAAAGCCAAAAAGAAACTGAATAAGTCTTAAATATGTCATTCCCGACTTGGTCGGGAATCCAATTTTTATTTGCTAGCTTATAACTAACTAGATTCAGACCACTTGCAGTGCAGCTTAAATCAGGGTAAAATCTCGCTCCAATAGTTGCGGTACTTGGCATGGGTCAGGTGGCGGCAACGTAAACCGAAGGAAACTGTCATGCAAAAAGAAATTCATCCAAGCTATGCCCCAATTAACGCAACCTGTAGCTGTGGCCACAAATTTTCTATTGGTTCCACCTTGGGCAAAGACCTACGTTTAGACGTATGTTCCAAGTGTCACCCTTATTACACCGGTAAGCAAAAATTAGTCGATACCGAAGGCCGTGTTGATGGCTTTAATAAGAAATTCGCCGCATTTGGTAACATGGCCCGTAAAAAAACGCCTGACGCTGAATAATGATCACATTGATGATAAAGCCACTTCCGAGTGGCTTTTTTTTCAGTAGCTCCCGCTAAAAACAGCAGGAACTCCTTCCCGAGATTTAATGCGGTGCCCGAAGTGAATTCGTGATTGCATAATCCCCTCATCGCGCAGGTATCTATGAATAAAGATCAGCTTCAGCAATGGCTTCAGGAACAGATCGATAATTGTGACATTATCAAGCTTGTGCTAAGTAAACCGGCCGAACGGCTTAAGGCGGCTAAAATAAGCTGCGAGCCTGTATTGATTAAAGATGCCGTCAAGTATCAATGTGCTACTCAGATTGCGGCACAGGTGATGCAGGAAAATCTAAAACCAGAATCGGTGGTCGAGCGAATAATGCTGGAGTTTCCAAGCAATTTTGGCCAGCTTTTGGTAAAAACCAGGCTTGAAGACCGCAATTTCTATGCCAATAAAGAGGGGGTGATTGGAGTGAATACGCAAAAACATAAAGTAGCCTTAACTCAGAAACTAAGCACTCAGAACCGAAAAAAACAGTATCTGCTCGCTGAGGGCATTCCAGCTCCCTTCCTAATTGAGCTTGGCATCATGACCGCAGAGGGCAAAGTCCGCACCCAAAAGTATGATAAATTTAAGCAGATTAACCGTTATCTTGAAATGATAGCCGATTGTCTCGAGGATCTGCCAAAAGACCATCCCATAAAAATTATCGATTTTGGCTGTGGCAAATCGTATCTGACTTTCGCCGTGCATTATTTCTTTACTGAGCTTCAGCGGCGCGAGGTGACTATTATCGGGCTTGATCTTAAGGCTGAGGTCATTGAAGACTGTTCAAGAATTGCAAAAAAATTGAACTGCATAGGTCTGTCTTTTCAGGTCGGAGATATTGCACAGTTTAATGCCATGGATAAGGTCGATATGGTTATTAGCCTGCATGCCTGTGATACTGCCACCGATTATGCGCTTGCTAAGGCAGTAGCATGGGAGGCTAAGATTATCTTAGCGGTACCATGCTGCCACAAGGAATTAGCCTCACAACTTAGCAGCGATGTGCTTAAGCCTATTCTTGCTTATGGAATAGTAAAAGAGCGAATGGCAGCGCTAGTAACGGATGCACTGCGTGCTGAGCTGTTAAAATCAGTGGGTTATAAAGTGCAGTTGCTTGAGTTTATCGATCTTGAAAACACCCCTAAAAACATCCTGATTAGGGCAGTAAGACAGCAGGTGCTGGAAAAAGAAAGCCATGCCTTTGAACACTGTTGTCAAGCGCTTCATGTTGCTCCATTGTTAAAAACATTGCTTTCCTGAAAGCCAAAGATTTGCGATAATCCCCTGGTAGAAACGGAGGGTGAGTAATGATTGATGCCGTGTATGTTGGCAATCTAGATGAAAGCACCACGGATGCTGAGCTAGAGTCATTATTTGTTCGATTTGCTCCAGTTAAATCGGTCCGAATTATTCGCGATCTTAGCACAGGAAAATCAAAAGGTTTTGGCTTTGTTAAGCTTGCTGATAAAAAACAAATGAAATTAGCCGCAAAAGAATTAAATGCAGTTAAGCTTAAAGGGAAGTTATTACAAGTTTCCTCGGCCATGGAGAAAAAATTATAATGCCTCAATCACGTCGTAAAATTATTATTCTTGGAATTGCCGGTGCCTCAGGCTCAGGCAAAAGTTTACTCGCCAACACTATCGTCGATGAGCTAGGCTCGGACCGAGTCGTAGTGATTTCAGAAGATTCTTACTACAAAGATCTATCCCATCTATTATTGGATGAGCGCAATAAGGTTAATTATGACCATCCCGATGCATTTGACCATAAATTATTAGCCGAGCACCTAACAGAACTTAAAGAGGGCGGATCGATCGACGTGCCTATTTACGATTACACCACCCATAATCGCACCTCTAAAACTCGGCATATTAACAGCAAAAATAGCATCGTGGTCCTAGAAGGAATTTTATTGTTTTCCGATCCTACTTTACGCGATTTAATGGATATCGGTATCTATGTCGATACCGCTTTAGATACTTCTTTTATTCGACGCCTAAGGCGCGATGTAATCGAAAGAGGGCGTAGTATGGAATCGGTTATCGAACAATATGAAACTACCGTACGCCCAATGTTTGTCCAGTTTATCGAGCCCTCCAAGCGATATGCGGACATTATTGTGCCTCATGGTGGAAGAAATCGTATAGCAATCGAGGTGATTCAAGCTAAGATGAAGGAATTGCTAAACCATAACGCACCGAACTAATGGGATAAGACAATGACAAGAGCGATTGTATTAGTATTAGATTCATTTGGAATCGGTGCCAGCGAAGATGCGGTAATTTTTGGTGATGTCGGGGCAGATACCCTGGGTCATATTGCGACTACTTGCATCGAAAAGCGTGGACGTGCATTAACCTTACCTAATTTAGCCGAAATAGGATTGGCTAAGGCCTATCAATTAAGCACCGGTCAAACCTTGCCTAATAATCTTGGCTATGACGGTATTGTAAAGGGCGCTTATGGTTATGCTATCGAGCAAAGCCGAGGCAAAGATACGCCGAGTGGGCACTGGGAAATGATGGGCGTGCCGGTCGAATTCGATTGGGGCTATTTTCCTAAGACCGAGAAATGCTTTCCTCAAGAGTTAATCGATGCGCTTATTAAAGAGGCTGGCTTGCCTGGCGTATTAGGCGAAAAGCATGCCTCAGGCACTGATATACTTATCGAGCTGGGCGAAGAGCATATTAAAAGCGGTAAACCTATTATTTACACCTCAGCAGATAGCGTGTTGCAAATCGCCGCCCACGAGGAGCATTTTGGTTTAGAGCGACTCTATGAAATATGTTATATGGCCAGAAGATTAATCGATCCCTATAATATTGGCCGCGTAATCGCCAGACCTTTTACCGGTGAAGTTGGCTCCTTTAAGCGCACCGCTAATCGTAAAGATTTAGCCGTGCCTCCTCCAGGAGAAACCTTATTGGATAAGATGGTAGCAAATGGCCTAAAAGTCATTAGCGTCGGCAAAATTGCGGATATTTTTGCGCATAGAGGGATTAGCGAAACCATTAAGGCTCCTGATAATAATGCCTTATTTGATGCTACTCTAGAGGCTATGAAAACCGCGCCTGATCACAGCATGATTTTTAGTAATTTCGTCGATTTTGATTCCTCATTTGGCCATAGGCGCGATACCTTAGGGTATGCCAATGCCTTAGAAGAATTTGATGCTCGATTACCAGAATTATTAGCGGCTATGCAAGCAGATGATATTTTGGTATTAAGTGCGGACCATGGTTGCGATCCTACCTGGCCAGGTTCCGATCATACCCGTGAACACATTCCTGTGCTATTCTTCGGTAACAAGATAAAAGCTGGAAGTGTGGGTGCCCGCGCAAGTTTTGCCGATATTGGACAGACTTTAGCTTCTTATTTAAGTATCAGCCCTTTAAAACATGGGGTGTCAGTCTTATAACTCATCAGGATAAACCATGAAAGTAGCCGATAAATTAGCGACCTTACGCAAAGCGATGCAACAGGCTGGGGCGGATTTTTGTTTCGTTCCCTCAGGCGATGCCCATCAGAATGAATATGTACCAACACATTGGCAGCGCCGTGCGTGGATAAGCGATTTTACCGGTTCAGCTGGGGATGCTCTGGTAGGGTTGGAGCAGGCTTATCTATGGACCGACCCTCGCTATTTTCTACAAGCTGAAAATGAACTCGATCCCGAGCATTATCAGGTAATGAAAGAACAGGTGCAAGGTTTTGCACCGCCTATCGATGTGTGGTTAAAGCGCAACGCGGTCGGTAAGACTTGTGCGGTAGACCCTAGAGTCATCTCTATTACCCAGGCCAAGAAATTCAAACTTGCTTTAGAGGCAGTAGGCGGTAAGTTATTAGCTACCGATATCAACTTAATCGATACCGTTTGGCAGAGTGATTACGAAGTGAAAAAAGGCTCGTTGAGCCTCTATGACCTTAAACATAGCGGCATGAGCGCCAAAGATAAAATTCAGTTAATTCGTAATGCTATAAAGCAATATGGCGCCGAAGCTCATGTAATAAGCATGCTGGATGCGATAGCCTGGGTTTTTAATATTCGCGGTAAGGATGTCGATTACAATCCATTGGTTATTAGCTACGCTATTATTAATCAGACCGAAGCGGTTTTTTTCCTGGACCTTGAAAAAATTCGTCCAGAAGATTTAAGCTATTTTGCCGAACAAGGTATAGTCTTAAAAGAATACGAAGCGATTAAAGCGGCTTTAAATCAGCTTAAAGGTGGGGTCTTACTCGATCCAGCGACGGCGAGCTGGTGGATGGAGCAAGAACTTAAGTTGGCACAGATTATTCTAGAGACCTCACCGGTTACTATGCTAAAAGCCTGTAAAAATGCGGTGGAACTAGAAGGCTCAAAAGAAGCGCATCGCCGTGATGCCAAGGCCATCGTGAAATTCTTGCATTGGTTAGATCTACACTGGCAAGAAGGCTATACGGAATTAAGTTTAGCCGACAAGCTCGAATCCTTTCGCAAACAAGGTGCCGATTATGTTAGTCCAAGCTTTAATACCATTAGTGGCTTTGCCGCTCATGGTGCCATCGTACATTATGCCGTCAGCCCTGAAACCGATGTGAAGGTCGATGATTCAGCCATGTATTTATTGGATTCCGGTGCTCAGTATTTGCAGGGTACCACCGATATTACCCGAGTGATTCATTTAGGTCAGCCGACTGATCAAGAGAAGCATCATTATACCCTGGTATTAAAAGGTCATCTGGCCTTAGGTAATACGGTATTTGTCGAAGGCACTCGTGGCGAGCATATCGATGCTATTGCCAGGGCGCCATTATGGAAAGAGGCCCTTAATTATGGGCATGGTACAGGTCATGGTGTGGGGGCTTTTCTTTGTGTTCATGAAGGGCCCCAAAGAATTTCAGGCGGAGCTAGCGGGGTGGCCTTAAGAGCAGGTATGATCGTTAGCAATGAGCCAGGCCTTTATATTTCAGGTCAATATGGCATTCGAATCGAAAACTTATGCTTTATTAAGCAGGTATTTAGTCAACAGGAAAGTTTGTCCGGTCATGGTCCATTTTTTGGGTTTGAAACCGTTACTTTAGTTCCTTATAATCGTAAGCTGATTAATAAGGCCGACTTAAGCGCTCAAGAAGTCGAATGGATCGATGCCTATCACCAGCATATCTATGACACGATAGCGCCTAAGCTTGAAGCATCGGCAGCTGACTGGTTAAAAGCGGCTACACGGCCGCTATAAGGTTTTAACTAGGCGGGTAATAAAGGGTGCCACCATCCATACTAGTAAGCTAGCCGCCAGGCAAATGCTAAAATACAGGCTAAAGGCCGACTTATAAACGTCGGCTATAGTGCTGAGTTGATGCATATTAAAAGGGATGTTGGAGTAATCGGCGAATAAGCCGGCTAGTTTGCCACCTATGCCTAATGATACAAACCAAATACCCATCATCATCCCGACTAAAGACTGTGGCACTAATTCTGTTACCATGGCAAGGCCTATCGGAGACAAGGCTAGCTCGGCGATGGCAATTAGTAAATAGGCCAAGATTAACCAGGCCGAAGCCACTTCTTGACCCTGTGGGGTAATTTTCAGGGACAATAATAATACACCAAAAGCCAAGGTGATCAGTCCCATAGCCATAGTGAATTTCATGCTAGTTGAGATATCGAGGGAGTGATTTTTAAGCCAGGTCCAAAACCAGCCTAATACTAAACCAAATGCAATGACACCAAATGCTTCAATTCCCATAAATACCGAGTTAGGGACATATAAGCCTAGTAAGTTGTGATTTACTACGCGTAATACGAATAGATCTAATGAAAAGAACAATTGAAAGTAGGCCGCCCAAAAAATAATCGAAATGAGCACGAGTATTAAAAAGGCCAAAATCTTATTACGTTCCTTTTCTGGGAATTGGAAGGCTTTATATAACACTAACACTATCGTGCCAATACTAACGGCTAAAAAGCAGAGTAAGGCAAAGGTTTCATGTTGAATGATATAGGCGCTCAATAATGCCGCTAATACGATAGAGAAATAGGCGCTGGCAATTCTAACAGGGGATTTACTCATAGGAGAGAAATCCTTAAATACATAATATTGCATGCCAAAATAAAATACCGCGGTACCAAGGACTAGCCCAACTGCCGCAGTAGCAAAGGTATTGTGCCAACCAATTAGTTCCACTAGGTAACCGCCTGAGCAGGTGGCTAGCAATATGCCCATATTGATACCGACATAAAATAAGGTAAATCCGCTATCTCGACGGCTATCGGTTGGAGTATAAAGATTGCCTAATAAGCTGGAGACATTGGGTTTTAATAAACCTGTTCCCATGGTAATAATCCCTAAGGCTAGGCTCATAGTTATGGAGCTATTAGCCATAGCCATAAGACTATATCCAATGCAGAGCAAAGCTCCTCCCGCAAGAACGCCTTGCCTATGCCCCAATACGTTATCGGCCAAATACCCACCGAGGATTGGTGTGATATAGGCCAGGGCCGTAAAAGACCCTAAAATAGCATAGCTAGTATCATCACTCAGCGTAAATTTTTGGATCAGATAAAGCACCAATAGGCTTTCAATAATGTAAAAGCCATAGCGTTCCCACATTTCAGTCAAAAAGAAGATAGAAAGACCTTTTGGTTGACCGAGGGTAGCTTGTTGCATATTTCACCATTTAAGTGCTAATAGAAGAGTGGGCTATTGTACTAAGATTAAAGCTTATTGCATAGACAAAGGGGAGGTAATCGCGATTCTCTGAAGTTCCCGCCGCTTATTAAATAATTTTTAGCGGGAATTACTGATTTTTTGCTACACTATTCTTTATCAGGAGAGCCATATGACCTACCCCATTTTAAAATCCCTTTTATTTACGCTCGATCCAGAAACCTCTCATAATATAAGTTTACAAGCGCTGCGCCTTGGCTATCGATTCGGTCTTAGTAAATTAATAGCGCCGGTATTGTCAGCTAAGCCTAAATCATTAATGGGCTTAAGCTTTAAAAACTCCGTGGGGCTCGCGGCAGGTTTAGATAAAAATGGTGATTATATCGATTGCTTAGGCGCATTAGGTTTTGGATTTATTGAGATTGGTACCGTTACCCCTAAGGCGCAAGAGGGTAATCCCAGGCCCAGGCTCTTTCGTCTGCCGGAAGCTGAAGCGATTATTAATCGTATGGGTTTTAATAATAAGGGCATCGATTATTTAATCGAGAATGTTAAACAGGCCAGCTATACCGGCATACTCGGCATCAATATCGGTAAAAATGCTAGCACCCCAATTGAACAGGCTATCGATGACTATCTAATCGGTCTGCGCAAAGCCTATCAATATGCGAGCTATATTACGATTAATATATCCTCGCCCAATACCGCTAATCTGCGTCAATTACAGCACGGGGAATTTCTAGAGTCCCTTTTAGATGCACTTAAAAAGGAACAAGCTCTGTTACAGCAACTCCATAAAAAAGTGGTCCCATTAGTAGTAAAAGTGGCGCCAGATTTGACTCATGCAGAAGTTGTGCAGCTATCCGATGCTTTCCTGCGTTATAAGGTTGATGGCATTATCGCTACCAATACCACAGTTTCACGAGAGTTGGTTAAGGATTCTTCTCTAAGCAAAGAGGCGGGCGGTTTAAGTGGGCGGCCCTTAGCGACTAAAAGTACCGAAATCCTGCATGCATTTAGGCAGGAATTAAAGGCTCAGATACCGTTAATAGCGGCTGGAGGTGTTATGAGTCCTCAAATAGCTCAAGAAAAGATCGATGCAGGGGCTGATTTGATTCAACTCTATAGCGGATTAATCTATAAAGGACCGGCGCTAATTAAGGCTTGTGTTCAAGCGATTGGTTGAGCCTAGTCTACTGTTTACGTTTATTTAACAAAAAATTTCAAATCCCTGTCTATATTTACAATACAGCAATAATAATAACAACCACTGTAAGGGATATCATCATGAAAACTAAAAAACCAAACAATAAAACCGTAATGAATAAAGCACCCCATGATATGACCGTTAGCAAAGATACCTATCAAGGGCAGGTTAATAAAGCGGGGCATAGTTACTTTGACAGCTTAGGCGAGAAAGAGACTAAGGTGGCCATTCATCATGAGCACCATGTAGCTAAACATTACGGCCTAAGAGGCAATGGGGCTAGATAGTTTCCATCCTTTAGCGAATATCTTACAACTTCTTCAGCTATTTCCATATCTTTACTAGCCTGATGCGTACGGCATCGGGCTAGCCTTTCGTTTACAGTGAATTATAAGAAACGGAAAGCAAGTTTAGATGGAGATGGCGATGAATTATTATATATTGATGGGCAAAGAAAAAGCGAATAGAGCAGACACTCGTGCGCTAATGGACCAAATCAATTGAATTTTTAATGATCGAAGTAAGCCTCGATACTAAAAAAATGGTAAGCGATGTGCACAGTTTTATTTCTTTAGATGTAGTATTACCTGACCTGCTCCAGCGGCTCCTAAACCAACTACAGCTGAACCAGTAATGGATAGAGCTGCAGTAGAGGCTGCTATAAAATTAGCCTTTAGTCAGCTTGGCATTACAAAAAGCGCAGATAAAACACATGATCATGCTAGAAAAGCCTATCTTGAGCTAGCGAAAACACATCACCCAGATAAAGGTGGCGAAGAAGAAAGATTTAAAATAATAGGCCATGCCTGGACTTTGATTCAAAGCGAGATGCCTAAAGCTGTAGCAAGCACTTATAACACAGCATGCGCCTTTGCATATGCCGGAGCCGGTACTAGTGCTGCTAGGCATGAGCATACTGCAGATTAGTTCTTGGTAAAGGTTTCTTTAATAAAGAACAAGCTAATTATCACGCAAGCAGAAAAGGCCAGTGGTAGGGTGATTAAAGCATGCTGGAAACTGCTGATAGTGTAAGTCTGGATGGTGGATGAGATGCCATCATTCCAGGCTAATAATTTTCCAACCAAGGGCTGCATGATTACACCGCTCGCTACCAATGCCATATTATTAAAACCAATTGAGGCTGAAATTCTCGATGGAGCGGCAAAATCTTGCACTACCGCAAAACTTAAAATCTGTCCGGATGATCCCATTCCTGCTAAGAATAGTAAGGTCCCCAATAAGCTCATAGACATTCCAGGCACGTAGATTATTATGGCGATGCTAATCCCACCGATTAAGGCTGTTAACGCTAACAAAGGCTTACGTCTACCAATCCTATCGGATAAGGCGCCAATAAAGGGGCTGCTTAAACCAATTCCAAGCCAAATTAAGGAGCATAATGAGGCGGCTTCTTGAGTGCTAATCTGGTAGCTGGTCGCTAAAAATGGCACGCCCCAGAGGGATGCAAATGCGGTGACTGGAGCCCAGTTAAAAAAGGCATAGCAGGCTATCCACCAAGTTTGTTTATTTTTAACTATGTGCTGCAAGCTGCTCCGGCTGGATTCAGGTTTATCAGCCATCTGCACCTTGCAATGCTCTTGAGGTTTTTTTAAAAATATCCAGACGCAAGCAGCCAATAACAAGCCAAGAGCCATAAGGGCCCATAAGGTTTGACGCCAACCAATATGGTTGACGGCCCAGGCAATAGGAATTTCTCCGGCAATCGCCCCTAAGGCTGCTAGTAACTGAGCGATTCCGGTTAAAAAAGCAAAGTAGCGGCTAGGAAAACAGCGTGCGGCAACGGTTAGCACCGATAAAAAGGCAAAGGCCGAACCAAAGCCCATTAATAAACGTGCCGCCACCCCAGTAATAAGGGAATCTGCTAAACCAAATACCCCGGCCCCCACCGCGCAGATACTAATGGTGATGGTTACCAACATCCTAAAATTAGCCCGATCATACATCAGCCCCGATGGGATCTGCATAAGGGAATAGGTCACAAAATAGCAGCCTGACATCATGCCAAGACCATAAGCGCTGATATGTAGGGCTTCTCTAAGCTCGGCAGTCATCACTCCAGGCGATACCTGTAAGGCCATTTCAAAACATAAAAATAAGCTCATTAAACTAAAAACTATGACGGCTCGAGCTGTAATCATCTAACGTAATTCCTGTAATAAAGTTTCGGCAATGGTGCGAGCCGTTACGGCAGTTGCGCCAGCCCCCCAAAGGGATGAGGGTTCATTTTGAAAAGCATTGGCTAAATCGAAGTGTAACCAGCCTTTGCCTTGATTCGGCACAAAGCGGCTTAAAAAACCTGCCGCATTGCTAGCGCCACTTGGGCCGCCCATTGGGACTTTGCGACTATTGGCGGTATCGGCGTAATAGGATACGGTGTTGTCGCGATGCCAGGTTTCTAAGGGCATAGGCCAGACTAATTCGTGTTGAGTAGCGGCATACTGAAGTGCACGATCACGCAATGAGGTATCCAGCGCAAAGAGGGCCGTATAATCCATGCCAACTGCCACGACGGCGGCGCCCGTTAAAGTAGCGGCATCGATAATTAAGGGTGCGCCAAGTTCGGTGGCTTTTAATAAACCATCGGCTAATACTAATCGGCCTTCAGCATCGGTATTCACGACTTCGACATTGATACCATTTTTATACTTGATAATATCACCTAGTTTATAGGCATTGCCGCTAATTAAGTTTTCGGCGCAGCATAACACGATTTGCACGCGTTTATTCAAGCCTTGAGCAATCGCTAGGGCCAGCGCTCCACAAACTGTAGCCGCTCCACCCATATCATTTTTCATATTCGACATGGATTCGGTTTGCTTAATGCTATAACCACCGCTGTCAAAGCTAATGCCTTTACCCACTAGCACGGCGGCAGTTGGCGCATCTTTTTTCTTGCCAGGGTTATAATCGATAATAGCCATCACAGGAGCATTTACACTACCACGGCCTACTGTGTGGATGCCCATCCAACCTTGTGTAATTAGATCATCGCCGACGATTAAAGTAGAGCTAATAGCCTTTGGCGAGCATTGTTTTAAAAAGCGAATAGCATTGTTGGCAAATACTTCAGGCGCTTTATCTTCGGCAGGGGTATTGATTTGTTCTTTAATCCAGCTCGCCACCTTAACCTGAGTTTTTAAAAGCGCGTCTTCGGCCGCCGGTAGTTTGGCGAATGTAAGCGTGCAGGGTTTTTTAACATTGCTTAAGCCTTGATAAAATGCCCGCTGAGAATCGAGATCCCAGTTTTTGCCTGATAAACTCAAGCTTTCTAGGCCTAAGTTATAACACTGACGGCCGGCTTTTTGGATTTCTCTTAACCGGTGAGCCTTATGAGGGATATGCAGTGTAATAGCGGAGCTTGCAAAACTAAGCAAAGCACTTTTATTCCAAGGCTTTTTTGCTGCCTCATTCGCTAATAAAACCTTCATCTCACTCATAGTTATAATCCTTAACCAGCATTAGGCTTGTAATTATAACCGAAACAGAGTTTTTGTCGATTTCCCGTTCTAATTTGCTTTAAGGAATATTTTAATAAAATTTGTAATAAACGATACTGGGGGTTACACTTATTAGACAGTAATATAGCTACAGGCGTTAAGGAGTATGCTTTGAGTATGTTGTATTTGCGAGGGCAAGCTGTTTTGTCTGTTTCAAGCAAGCAAAAGCTGCTGGCAGAGGTGCAGAATTCGGTACCATCGGTACAGGATATCCACGCTGAATATGCTTATTTTGTAGCCCTAAGCCAAAACTTATCGGATGTGCAATGCGGTGATTTAGGCAAGATTTTACACCATGAACCCCCTAGCTCTCAGGCTATGTTAGGCAATTTACATTTTATCGTTATGCCCCATTTTAGTATTATTACCGCCTGGTCGAAAAGCGTGACCGAATTGGCTCGAGACTGCGGTTTAACGGCGGTTGAAAGAATTGAGCGCGGCATTTTATATCAAATAACTACCGAAACCCAAATTAACGATGACGAGGCTAAAAGAATCGCTAAGTTTCTTTATAATGAAGAAACTCAAACCCTATTGCCCGATATTGAGTTTGCTAAGGCCTTATTTGTAGAAACGATTAATCAAGCTAAAGTCAGGCTTAACTTAGCACCAGCGACCGATAACAGTCAATCCAACGATATGTTTGATAGGGTATGGACGATTAATGGTGAAAAGCGTGCCATAACTATGGCGAATATGATGCTGGAATGTTTTCAAAAGGATGGTGATGTTTTATTAAGTGAGCATAATGTGGGTATCACCCGTGGCAAAGAGGCCTCCCATTTCTATCCCAATAACCTGACCAATATTTATGAGTTTCACCAAGAAGATCAACATACTACCTGCCAATTAAAGCAATCCGATTTAAGTACCTTAACCCCCACTTTTTATCCTACTGCCATAGGCCGCGGTTCTAAAACGAACGCAGTGCTTTCGGGTTATACTTTGCCCGATTTAAATGTCCCAGGTTACGTACACCCTTGGGAACAGTTAGACATGTGTATGGACGATCAACAGACCTCCTTAGCGATTATTATGGGAGTGCCTTCGCGTCAAGCCCAGGATTACCATAAGCTTGGCTTGCCTTTAGTCGGTGGCTTTTTAAGAACCGCACCTAAAGTATTTCCAAGACTGACTTCGACTTATATTGGAAATATTCGTTCTAACCATATTAAATCACTTAATAAACCTGGAGTGCAGGTAAAAATTAGTGCCGATATGTTATTAACGAGGCAAAGGTTAGTAGAAGCCTGTTGTGCCCTAAGTCCCAATCCCGTTTTATCATTAGTTACCTATCCAGATGGGGATATGATCTGGACTATAGCTGCTGAACAACTTGAAATTTTTGAAGCGCTTTGTCAAAGGGCCAATTGCCTTTATAAAGTAGAAGAGAATAGTGGTAACATTCAAACTGGCATTAAAGATATTGAGCCTGCGGGTATAAGAGTATCCGATGCCGTTTTGGCTGAACTTAATCCTTGGAATAGCGATGGCATTAAGCTCGAAGAGGCTATTAAACGTGTTTTACAACTTCCAGCTGTCGCGAATAAAAGTTTTATCTTAAACCATAGTGATCGATCGGTTGGCGGTTTAGTGGCTCGTGATTCATTGGTCGGCCCTTGGCAAGTTCCTGTTTCAAATTTTACAGTATCTAGCAATGGATTTGAGGGTAATAGTGGAGTGGTAGTGGCGTTAGGAGAGCGTACTCTGCTGGCTGAAATTAATTCGGCTGCTTCCGTTAGAATGGCTATCGCCGAGGCTATTACTAATATTGCTGGTGCAAAGGTTGAAAAATTAAGTAATGTTAAGCTAGCTTTAAGTTGGTCTGAATCGGCACAGCCTGCTAATGCCGGTCTATATGAGATGGCTAAAACCGTTGCCTTAGATTTTTGTCCCGAATTAAAATTATCGGTACTGGCGAACGACTGTCAGATTAATCAAATGGCTAGTTCTAATCAACAAATAGCGCCTTCTGTAGTAGTCACCGCCATCGCCCCAATCAATAATATTAGACGTGTCCGATTGCCTCGGTTAAAACGCCATGTGGGCGAAAGCTATTTAATCTTATTGGATTTAGGCGAAGGGCAGCAGCGTATGGGTGGCTCTTGTTTGGCTCAGGTCTATCAAAAGCCTGCCTCAGTTACTCCAGATAGTAAGCCTGCCTTATTAAATAATTTTTTTCTAGCCATTCAAGCCTTATTAGAAAGCAAGCAAATTTTAGCCTATCACGATCGATCGGATGGCGGTTTATTGGTAAGCCTTTGTGAAATGGCTTTCGCCAGCCATATCGGCATTAAAGTCTATTTAGATGGTTTAGGCAGCGATCCTATTCAGGCCCTTTTTAATGAAGAGCTGGGCGCTGTTATTCAAATTAAAAGCGATGAGGTCGATGAAGTCCTTGGGGTATTTGAAGCCTTAAAAGTTCCTGCGATTATTATCGGTGAACTGAATAAAGCAGATGAACTGGAAATTTCTTTAGAAGATCAGGTTATTTATCGTCAGGATAGAGTCAAGCTGCAGCAATGGTGGTCCAAAACAAGCTATAAGATTGAAGCTTTAACGGGCAATCCCACCTTGGCAAAACAAGAATTTGAACAGATTGCTGATCCCCTGCATAAGGGTCTAAGCGCGCTATTAAGTTTTGATCCTAAAGAGGATGTGGCCCTAGCATTTGCCAACTTAGGTCTTAAGCCTAAGGTAGCGATTTTGCGACATGCTAGTGGTCATGGCCATATCGAAATGGCGGCAGCCTTTCATTTTGCAGGATTTGAATGCGTCGATATTACCATGCAGGATTTAAAAGAAGGCAAGGCTACGCTAGACAATATTAGGGGCTTAGCAATATGCGGCGGGGCCTCTTATAACGATATTTTAGGCTCTGGAAAAGGCTGGGCCCAAACCATTTTATTACATTCAATATTACGCGATATCTTTACGCAGTTCTTTAATAGGCCCGATACGTTTACCCTAGGTATTGGTAATGGTTGCCAATTACTAAGTTACTTAAAGGACATTATTCCTGGCAGTGGCTTATGGCCTACCTTCGAACGCAATATATCCGAAAAATTTGAAGCCAGGCTCTCGATGGTTGAAATTACGCCTTCTAAATCGATATTGATGAGCGGCATGGCCGGCTCAAAATTGCCTATTGGCATTGCGCATGGCTTTGGTCGCGCTAAATTTGTAATCGATTCAACCCTGGATCAATTGCAAGCCTCTCAGCAGTTAACGATGCGCTATATCGATCATAGCGGTAACCCTACAGATAACTACCCTTATAACCCAAATGGTTCATTGGGTGGCGTGACAGGTTTTTGTAGCGAGGATGGCAGAGTGACGGCTATGATGCCCCATCCAGAGCGAGTATTTAGAACCACTCAAATGTCATGGTTTCCACAAGAGTGGGGTGCTTATTCCCCTTGGATGCGTTTGTTTAGGAACGCAAGGCTGTGGGTTGGTTAGGCCCTCATCACGCGTTTAGGGTTTGCAAGCGCCTGGCTTCGATTTTTTCCGCTAAAGCTGGGCCTTGATATTGCAGGACTAAATCGTCAAATCTAAGGCTAATCAGGCTGCTTAATTTTAATAATAAATAAGCACTATTTTCAGCATGGTTATCCACCGCTTCACAGGCTACTAAAAACAGTTTAAACCTTTCTGGGCGACGTAATGCATCGGTTTGCTTAAATAGCTGCAATAAATCTGCAGGCGTCAATAAATGGGCTGTGCTATATAACAGGTGGTCTTGGTGAACGAGCTTAGCTAAGGCTAGAAAATCAGCCGGGATACGTAAAATAGGAAGGCCTTCATAACAGGCGGCTGCAAATCGAACCATAGGCTCATCTGTAATGGCGCTGGCTCTTTTTAAAGCCTCTATGCCTAGTTGGGTCATGTGAGGGAAATAACTGCTTAGCGCATTGCAACGTTCTAAGCTAGTAAAAAACGCAGACGGTTGGGCATTTCTTAAGGCCTTAAGGGTTTCTTGCCAGATTCGCTCCTGCGATAAATGTGCAAGCTCTCCTTCAGTTACCATCTTTTGCATAAGTGTTAATGTTTCAGGCGCTATGCTAAATCCCAGCGGGCCAAATTTTGCCATAAACCGTGCGATTCGCAATACTCGTAGAGGATCTTCACTAAAGGCTGCTGATACATGGCGTAAGACTTTATTGTGTAGATCATCCTGGCCATTATAGGGGTCTATAATACTGCCATCGGTAGTTTCGGCCATGGCGTTAATCGTTAAATCACGTCTAATTAAATCTTCTTCTAAGCTTACTTCGGGGGAAGCATTAAAAATAAAATCACCATGTTTTTTACCCGCTTTTCGTTCGGTACGAGCTAGGGCATATTCTTCATGCGTCTTAGGATGCAGAAATACTGGAAAGTCTTTGCCTACTGGCTTATAGCCTAATGTAAGCATTTCCTCGGGGGTGGAGCCGATAACCACCCAATCCCTTTCGGTAACATCTAAGCCTAATAATTTATCACGGACTGCGCCGCCAACAAGATATACCTGCATAATGCTTCCTAAAGTTAACTGTATCGGAGTATAGCAATAAACCCATTAAGAGTAGAGCCTTAGCGCTTAATCTGTTATTTTGCTGGAATATTTAGGCATTTAAATCGAAAAAGGGTAAAATAACCCTTTAATAATAAGGAGTATTAGTATGTGGCAAGGAAGCACAGCAACTAAAAAACCTTCTGAGTTATTGGACTTTAATCGTATGCTTATAACTCATGCTGGCAAAGGAAGACTTGCTGAGGTAGTGGATAGTTTAAACCAGGGTGCCGATGTGAATTATAAAGATTCTAGCGGCAGGACAGCGTTATGGTATGCCGTCAACGAAGGCATGGCTGATGTTGTGGCGGTTCTAATTGCTAATGGTGCATGCTCTGATATTCATATTGAGTCCACTCATCTAGCCACACTGGCCTGTGAGCTGGCGTTTCTATGTGCTAATGATATTTTACATAGGGACAGATTTAAAAAATGTGCTGAACTAGTATTGGAACAGCTTCAAGGCAGTAAATGCCCACAATTACCGCCAGAAGCAAGGGCACGTGTAAAGTTTTATTATTTAGAATTTGACTTTGCATGGAGTGAGTCGCCTATAACTAAAAGAAAAAGAGATAGCTTTACTGCTATAGACTTGGATAATTCGGGTAGCGGGCTAACTTCAGAGCCCTTCGCTAAGAGAAGTTGTAATATAGCAAGCAGTATGGATGGTACAGAAATTGATGCATTAGCCGAATTGGGAAGCGGCATAGGTTCATCAAGAGACAGTCCATTTTCAATTAGCGAAAGCACAACTATATATGATTTAGGTTACCCCTCGGTGCCAAGTTATAAGGCAGAAGCACGGCCTCAAGAAACAAATTCAATCGCAGCGATACCAGGCTATCCTAATTCACTATCTGCATTTGCTCCAGGCTCTGCCACGATGTTTTATATGCCTGGATCTCGTTCTTCTGGAAATACTGCTGCGAATGCCACCCTAAAACCACTATCATAAAGGACGTTTATATGATGCAAGGAAGCAAGCTTGTTACTACCATTTGTCAAATGTTAGAAACTAATGAGGCGTTGATAACCGCTGCTAGTGCTGGGAATAGTGATGCAGCAAGAAGCCTTATAGCGAAAGGAGCGGATGTAAATTTTATAGACTCCTATGGTTGGACTGCTCTTTGGCACGCCATGCGTGAAGCCAAACCAGACGTTGTTAAGGTTTTAATCGAGAGTGGAGCGAATTGTAATATTTATAATAAGGCTGGTATTCCTCTAATTAAAATGGTTTGTGAGCAGGCTCTCCGCTATAAAAGTGATGCTAACTGTCGCGAGTGTTGTAAATTACTAATAGAACAATTCCAAGCTAATACATGGCCAGCATTAGATTTAGATGCTATTAAAATGATTAAGCATTTTTATAAGGAATTCGGCTTTGAGTGGTCCGAGTCTAGTGCTACGGTATTAGCTAAAAGACCTAGACAAGATATGATGTCGGATGTAAGCAGTGAGGCTAAACGATCGTGTACAGATCAGTCTACTACTGATGTTTCAGTTAGAGTAGACTTGAGCCCCGTTAGTTTTTCAATAGAAGAATCATCCGTCTCAATAAGCCCATTGGCAGCAGAAGCCTTTAAAAATGGCTGGATGCCAGAAGCTATTGGTGCTGAGGTGTTTTTAAATAAAACTAAAGAGGCGTTTTCAGATAAGCCAAAAGCGGATGAGTTAATCGATTGCACACCCTTTCTGAATGTATTCAATAATCTTGAGAATAATGGTTTAAGAGTCGTTGGTGTAAGATTCGTTTCATCAAGAACTTATGATGCTAAGGCTAGCTAACAGCTAGGCCTTAGCAAAATAATAGTGCAATCTTAGTGCTTATTTTTATCTAAAACGCTATTCCATTCTTTAATGCGGTCGGCCATTTTTAGCATTAGGGCAGAATCATCGCCTTCGATAGTAATGCTTTGAATGACATCACCTTGTTTAATGCTATTAACTACATCGAGATCCGATGCGCTCACCACTTCGCCAAATACCGAATGACGGCTGTCTAGATGTGGAGTAGGGCCATGAGTGATAAAGAATTGGCTACCATTGGTGCCTGGGCCTGCATTAGCCATCGATAAAATACCGGCTTTATTATGACGCAGTTTAGCTGAGAACTCATCTTCAAAACGATAGCCAGGGCCGCCAGTCCCAGTACCTAATGGGCAGCCGCCTTGAATCATAAAATCAGGGATGACTCGATGAAATTTTACGCCGTTATAAAAGCCGCGTTTCGCTAAATTAACAAAGCTGGCTACGGTAAGCGGGGTTAAGTCGTCCTGTAAGGCTAAATGAATATTGCCTTTATTGGTATTAATGATTGCGGTTAAAGTGCTCATAATATCCTCTCTATAATGATTTGTTATGTTTAATAGGCGCTTTAAGAAGTGAGGCATAAAGCTTAGGTAAGAAAAATTCTGCCCAATATACCGATAATATTCCGATATAAGCTCCTAAAATAACATCACTTGGATAATGTTCCAATGAAATGATTCTACAGAGGCCAATTAGGCAGGCTATTCCGATCAAACTACGACGCAGCCAAATTGAAGGAATCGCTAGGCTTGCGGCAAAGAAACCCGCGAAAGCGGTGGCAGTATGACCAGAGGGCGAAGAATGCATAGAATCATCTAACGAAAAAAAGTGAAAGCCATATTGGCCTTGAAAAAATAACATCTCAGGTCTATAGCGACCTAAAACCACCTTTAAAATACCACAAGCTATATAGCTAATAATAATACTTAAACCAAATAATAGTATGGCATGGCTAATCTGGCTCTTACGCCAATAGGTTTGCATGGCACCGATAATAAGCGCCAGTATTCCGATGACAAACCAATGCAAAGGTGAAAATATAAGGCTGACAATATTTGCAGCATACCAGGCAGGGCTATCGGTAAATAGTAGATTGCTAAAACGCGCGGTAGGTATATCCAAAAAGGCAAAGAAAACAGCATAGACTACCAGTATGATAAAAAAAGTTTTTGCCGTAAATTTATAAATATCTTTGGGGGCTTTATGATGCATAAATATCTCTTATTCTATGGGTTGATCTATTGTATAAGGGAAGCTTGAAAATTCCTAGAATGATTCTCTTATTTCTAGAATTAAATTATGGTATATTCTCCACCTTATGAAATATCGAGTGAAATAAAATGACTGAGCTTGCTGAGGCACCTGTTAGTGAAAAGCTGAAGTTAGATAGGGGTTGGAAGGAAGTATTGGATTCCGAGCTTGCCAAGCCCTATATGCAGAAATTGCTAGAGTTTATCAGGCAGGAGCGCTCCGCTGGTAAGGTTATTTATCCTAAGGATTCCGAAATATTTAGCGCCTTAAATATGACGCCCATATACGATGTAAAGATCGTCATAATCGGTCAGGACCCTTATCATGGGCACGATCAGGCTCATGGTTTATGTTTTTCTGTAAAACCCGGCGTACCGTTGCCCCCATCTTTAAAAAATATCTATAAAGAACTCTATGCTGAATTTGGAATTCCTATCGCTAGTCACGGCTGTCTTATCGATTGGGCTAAACAAGGCGTGTTGCTGCTTAATGCGGTAATGACCGTAGAAGAAGGCAAGCCTGGCTCTCATCAAGGCAAAGGCTGGGAAGAGTTTACCGATAAAATTATCGAGATAATTAGTGCTCAGCATAAGCATGTGGTCTTTTTCTTATGGGGCGCTTATGCGCAGAAAAAAGGCGCTATTATCGATGCCAGTAAACATTTAGTTTTACAATCGGCTCACCCTTCGCCTTTTTCGGTCCATAAAGGCTTTATTGGTAATAATCATTTTAAAATAGCCAACGAATACCTGCATTTATACGGTCGTCAACCCATTAATTGGCAATTGGGTTTGCCGCCTGTCATCTAATATGCATCATTATCAAGATTTAATAAGCCTATTCAAGCAGACATTCCAAGAATCAAATGGCACTATATTAGTCAGCGGGGAGGGTGAGCCGCTCTATCAACCTCGCTCTGAAAATTGTCCCCATCATCAGGTTATTTTTGCTAATGGCTTTTATCAAAGCGCTCTGCACGAAATCGCTCATTGGTGTATAGCCGGCGATAAGCGTCGAGAGCTAGTCGATTATGGCTATTGGTATCAGCCAGATGGCAGATCAGCCGAGCAACAAAGTATTTTTGAAGGGGTGGAAAGCAAGCCTCAGGCAATCGAATGGATATTTTCAATGGCGGCCGGTTCCCGTTTTTATGTCAGCGTTGATAACCTTGCTGGTGAGGCGACTGATCCGACTACTTTTAAACTAGCTATCTATCAGAGGGTGTGTCACTACTTAAGCGCAGGTCTTCCACCTCAGGCTAAGTTCTTTTATGAGGCCTTGCTTAAACATTATGGCAACCAGCCGCTTCGAGTAGAGCAATTTGATGTTGAGGCTATTTAAATTTAGGAGGTTTGACTTCAGCAAAATTTAATCCTATCATTAGCATACTAATAATTAGTGAGCTAACGGTTATGTCAGCGAAATTAACTGAAATCTTTCCGGCCGTATTATATGAAACAGCGATAGTCTGGCGCCACAAGCTGGACAAACGTTTAAAACCGCTTGGTTTAAGCCAGACTAAATGGCGAGCCTTATTGCATCTATCGCTCGCTAAGGCGCCTATGACTCAGACAGAATTAGCCATAAGCGTTGGAATCGAAGGCCCGACGTTAACGGGCTTATTGGATCGCTTGGCAAAAGATGGGTGGATTGAGCGCCATGATGTACCTCATGATAGGCGTAGTAAAACGGTACATTTAACCGCTAAGTCACAAGAAACTTTAGCTCAAATATATGCCATCGGTAACCAGCTTAGCAGTGAATTATTATCTATAATTCCTGAGGCTGATATTAAGCATTGCATCGATGTTATTCAGAAAATTAAAGCCCGAGCGGAGCTATTGTCATGAAACAAATTTTATCTTGCTATATGGCTAAGCTTAAAGCATCTCGTAATATACAGAGAATGGTATTGCTTAGCATCGTCGCTATTTTTATTTTAGGCTGGGTGGGCTATGACATCTATGGTAATCGCTATAGCAGTACCGATGATGCTTACGTTAATGCCAATCAAATTCAAGTGGCCGCTCAAGTTAGCGGACAAATCTTAAGCTTAAATGTGCAGAATAACCAATTTGTAAAACAAGGTGTCTTATTGTTTGAGATCGATCCTGCTCAATACCAAATGGCGGTCGCCAAAGCGGCAGCGCAATTGCAGATCGATCAGGCTAGATTAGCCGATACGCAATTAAGCACCAAGAGAACGCTCGAGCTAGTGCATCAAAAATTATTCTCAGAACAACAGGGTGATGACGCCAGGGCCGATTTAGCAAGCGCCATTGCTCAGGTGCAATTGGATCAGGCGGCTCTGTCTCAGGCCAACCTTAATTTAAGCTATACCAAAGTCTATGCATCAAGCGATGGCTGGATCACCAATATGAATTTACAGGTTGGCAGCATCGTCGATCAAGATCAGCCGATATTCACGCTGATAAGCAGCGATCAATTTTGGGTCGATGCCAATTATGAAGAGACGGCTATGCAAAATATTAAAGCAGGCCAACGCGCCAGTATTACGGTCGATATGTATCCCAATCATCCCTTTAAGGGTGTTGTGGAAAGCATTAGCGGCGGCACAGGCTCAGCCTTTTCATTGCTGCCCCCTGAAAATGCGACCGGAAATTGGGTAAAAGTCACGCAGCGCTTGCCCGTAAAAGTGTTGATCACGAATCCCGATCCTAATTATCCATTGCATATCGGTACCACGGCCTCTGTCACTATCGACACGCATAGTAAATAACATGGATTTCAACAGCATCGATCCTACCAAACGCTGGCTAATTATCATTGCGGTAATGGCCGCTACTTTAATGGAAGTGCTCGACACCACTATCGTCAACGTAGCCCTACCTTATATGCAGGGATCGTTAAACGCGTCTCCCGATCAAATTTCCTGGACCCTAACAAGCTATATCGTCGCCTCAGGTATCTTTATGCCATTAGCAGGTTATTTTTCGGATAGGCTGGGTAGAAAAGAGTATCTTATTTATTGCATCGTGGGTTTTACTATCGCATCCATATTTTGCGGGTTATCGACCAGCCTACCTGAAATGGTGATGTTTAGATTGCTTCAAGGTGCTTTTGGGGCCGGATTGATCCCACTCTCTCAAGCCATTATGACCGATATCTATTCCCCTCAGGATCGTGGTAAGGCGATGGCTATCTGGGGGGCTGGGGTTATGGTAGGGCCAATATTGGGGCCAACCTTAGGTGGCTATCTAACCGATGTCGCTAATTGGCGCTGGGCTTTTTATATTAATGTGCCAGTGGGTGTGATTGCCGCTATATTAGCTTATAAGGTGATTCCAGCCTCGGTCATTAAAGAGCGCAAAATGGATTGGTTTGGTTTAGGCATGTTGTCATTGTGTATCGGTTCTATTCAGTATGTATTAGATAGAGGCAATCAAAGCGATTGGTTTAACTCGCTTAGCATTCAAATTGCCGCTTTTCTCGGTGTGGTAAGTTTAGGCACCTTTATCTTTCGTAACCTCGAGCGCCATCCTCATGCCGTATTCGACTTAGATATTTTTAAAGATCGCAATTTTACAGTGGCCAGTTTATTGATGGTGGTGATGGGAGTGGGGCTATATGGCACGATGGTCATTCAACCTCTATTGCTCGAAGAGCTGATGAATTATCCAGTATTGCTGACCGGCTTGTCGATGGCACCTCGCGGTATAAGTAGCATGCTCAGTATGATTATAGTCAGTAAAATAATAGGCAAAGTCGACCCTAGGCTATTGGTCGTTATCGGCATTATTATGGTAGCGGCTGGTACCTTTGTCGAAACCAATTATTCTTTAGACACCAGTCTATTCTGGTTTACCTGGCCATTGCTCGTACAAGGCTTTGGTATCGGTATGATATTTGTGCCGCTATCCACCTTAGCTTTTTCAACCTTGCCTGCGCATTTGCGAGTCGAGGCGGCTGGTCTATATAGTTTATTGCGCACGATCGGTGGTTCGATAGGTATCGCGGTAACGGTAACGATCTGGTCCAGGCATAGTCAAATCGCCTGGAACAATTTAGGCTCGCATATTCAAGCGACCAATCCTGCCACCGCGGCTTATTTACAGCCCTTGCATATACAAGCTACCAGCCCACAAGGCGCTGCTATTTTGGCTAATATGCTCGGACAACAATCACAGATGGTGGCCTTTATTAGTGCCTTCGCTTTTATCGGTTGGAGTTTTTTAGTGATGCTGCCTTTTTTAGGATTGTTTAAATTTAATAAGTCGATGCTATCAGATTCTGTATTTGATACTCATTAAAATGTTTTTTCTACATAAACTTTCCTAGAACTAATCTTATTAATTAATATCTGAGTGCAGGGCTTGTGGCAAAATTTACTCGCCCTATAATCGATGGAGCTATATTCTAATTACCCACTAAAGGAGAATGTTATGAATGGTCATCCCACAGCAGTTGATACCAGAGCCCATGCTGCAGCTGGCTTAAGCGATGCTTCACCCATGTCAGTTCATCAGGCTAAACTTGATATTAGTACTGCTAATCTAGAGCAATTGAAAAGTGCTTTGGAAACATATACAAACAATCTTAAGAACTTAGAAGCTAAGTATGATGAATTAAAGAAACGTGGCGGAACATTAGCGACTCCTCGTGCCTATTATAGTGACGTAGAAAATCATCAGAGCTTTATATCTGCAGTTAAAAAACAAATCTCTAAAAGGTTTCCTGAAGAGGCTGCTACTATGGGGCTCGATAAATATTCAGAGCCTACTGTAATTACGCCTAAAGTAGAAAAAAAATTTATTGCACCATGTGATCTAGATGAAGATCAGCTTATAGGCCAAATAGTAAAAGCTAATCATGAAGTGGATGAATTTTCAAAGATACCTCGAGAAGAAGGTCGCGCAGGATACGCAATTACTCAAGATGAGGATGTCTGGAAGGCTAGGGCATATGCTTTAAAAAATGAACTTCTCAAAAGAAATGAAAGCTTAGCCATAAAATTAAAAGATTTTTTAAAAATTAAGATAAAATCGCCAGTGGCGGACAAGGTAATTTCAGAATCTATAAAGCCGATGCGTTTAGCGACGACAGTTTATGGTGCAGTTACTATGCCTACTACACAAGAAGCCAGGTTTAAAAAGATTGAGCAGTTAAAGGAATATAATGTAAACATCAAGCGTGAAATGGCGTATTTAGGTGAGGGTCCTGAAGCTAGCGAACGTCGGGGTGAATATCAGTCAAGCGTGGATAGAAATGAGAATGAACTAAAGGCGTTATACGAAGCTGAGGCTGCATCAGCAACGCCAGCAAAATAATCAGCTTTATCGGGGGTGATAAAATTCGCCCCTTTAAGAATCTAATACTATATTTAAAAGGGCCTAGGCCCTTTTTTTATACCTTAAAATGCAGCTGTAATAAGCCAAGTTCTTGTTCGCCAGGCTTAAGCCACCTTACCGCATTAATGGTATTCATAGCATTAGGATGGCTCATCCAAGGCTCTATACATAAAAATGCTTCGCTTGGAATATGATAAAGCTGACAGTAGGCGAATAAGCTGGGGTCGGTAATGCCTTCTGCTTTCATGCTAAGCGAACTGTTATCTGGAAAGCTTAGGCTCACCGATTTATCTTCTGATAATTCGACTAGGCTTTCGTTTAATTCGGGTAGGGTTAAGGCAGCCGGCGTGCTAAATAGGGGCTGTTCGCCGATCACATCATTAAGCACTTGGTTATATAAAAAACGGCGCTTGGGTGCATAATCCAACGTAACCTGGTCTTTTGGAAAGGGGATGGAAAAATAAGGATGAAAGCCGGCATAATAGGGCATGGGCTTATCACCGGTATTGCGATAGGTTTGTTTGCAACTTACATGATTTTCAGTTATTTCATATTCTAAGATGATTTCGAATTCGAAGGGGTATTCCAGTAGGCTACGTTCTGATTCTTTTAGGCACATCACTAAGCGATGCTCGCTATGTTCTAATACCTGCCAAGGCATTTTATGAGCAAAGCCATGAATAGTCATAGTATAGACTTTGCCATTATATAAATAGCGATTATCGCCATCGGTTCGACTTAAGCGGCCGCAGATTGGAAAGATAAACGGCCAGCCACAGGAGACCTTTTTATACTCTTCTAACTTAAATCCTTTGGGGAAATAGAGCAGCTCACGTTCGCCATTTTTATCGCTAACGATTAGAGAGCAACCAAGCCCGCCCTGAGCGGGTGAAAAACTCATCCGGGTATAACCTGAGGGCGATTGGATGCTAAGAATGTTCATATAATCCTAATTATAACCAGTCGCTCAAAGAGACACCTATACCGATAGCATTGGTATAATGATTATATTCGATCAAGCTTTGACCGTAGCCACTGAAAAGCTGCACATAGCCATCTAATGGGCCGGTTAAGGGGAAGCTCCAGGTTAGCATTTCGCTGCCGCGGCTAAACCCGCTCTCGGCTTCATTTTCAAGCGTTAACGAAACTACTTGGCTATGATATTTGTAGGCGGCGATTGCTTGACCGTACCCTAAATAACGAGCCATATCCGGGTTATCTTCTTCATAGGTTTTATCATGCATAACGACCCAAGGTTTTAAGATAATCATCCCGCCATTTTTAGATGAAACCGCTTCGACATACGCTCTGTTCCAGCTGCGTTCTAGATTTTCACCTTTACCATTCGACTCGTGCATGCCACCTACATTAATAAAATTGGTGGTCCAGCCATCCACCAAATTATAATCGATTCGATGGGAGACATAGGCTTCTGGTTCGTAGTTGGTTTCTCTAAAATAAGCGGAGCCAGCATAAGCTTGCCAATAGGATAGCTGGGTATAGGCTAAAAACAGTTTATCTTTGGGCGTAATCTGCCAGACCGGTACTTTAAAACTAAATTGATATTTTATTTCATCGCGACTTAAGGTTTGATCGTTAGGCGTGTTGCCTTGATAAATTGAATAATAAGGGCTTACCGTATGATAAAAAGGCAATATATAAGTGGGCTGATATAAGCTGACCGCATAAGGATTATTATCTATCGCACTTTCATCGAGTGCTCTTTGCTCTACGGCGTTATTCAATTTAGGGAGCGGATGAGTAACAGGGGCATCTGCGGGTATTAGCGCATAGAGTGGCGAGGCCATAATAGTTAAAATAACGGCTAGAGTGGATTTGCGTATAGAGTTGATAGTAATATTCATGATGCTTCGCTAGTTAATTTTTTATGAGTATAAAGTACAAATGGCTCGAGCTATAGTATTTTTTATTAATTCAAATGCTGAAACCTTGTCCATTGCCGGATAAAAAACTCCGTGCTATGGTGAATAAACACAATTAGAAGGGGCTCTGGATGAAACTAGTTAAGATTTTAATGGCCAGTATGATGGCTTGCCAGTTATCGATAGCTTATGCGGATAATTTACAAACAAATTTACAGCAAGAAGCCTTAAGCATCCAAAACCAATATGATTTACATGCAGTAGCCATCAGCGCTTACAGCCCAGATGGTACTATTATTAATTCTGTTAGCGGCACCATGACTAAATACGATGGTGTGCCTATTACCCCTGATACTTTATTTCCAATAGGTGGAGTGACTCGCAGCTTTACCGCCGCTCTGGTTTTAAAATTGCAGCAACAAGGCAAGTTAAACATCAATGATCCCCTGGGTAAATACATTACAGCGTATCCAAACTGGAGTGCGATTACCTTAAAACAATTATTATCACAGACTAGCGGCATCTATAGTTACGATGAAACTTCAGGCTGGTGGCTTCATTTGGCTTTTCATTCCGATCAAGTCTGGAGCGCTTCGCAATTGGCAGCCATATCGTATGCCAATTCACCCTACTTTCAGCCTGGGCTTGGCTGGCGCTTTACCGGTATGGATTATGTCTTGCTTGGCATGGTCATTGAAAAAGTGACCGGCCAATCAGTCGCCTCGCTATTTAATCAACATTTTATCGAGCCACTTAATCTTAATGCTACATTTTATTCTGATCAGCCTTATACCGATGCGCAATTGGCACAGATGGCACATGGCTATGTAAGCTGGCATGATTTAACCGATATTAACGGATCTTGGATAGGTCCTGGGGGCGCATTAGTGTCCACCACCAGCGATATGTTAACCTGGGATGTGGCACTATTTACCGGCAAAGTATTGCCAGCCGAACAACTTAAACAGATGTTACAGTTTAATGATATTAAAACCGGCCAGCCTGTAGCATCTGCCGCTACCACAGCTTATGGGTTGGGAATCGCACGAGTTAATACGCCGATGGGGATACTATATTTTGCACCAGGCATTACTCCAGGCTATAGAACGGGTATGAGCTATTCACCTTGTACAGGAACAGCGATAACATTTGCCTTAGATTCTAGCCTAATGAGTCATCCTGAAGTGATGGGGGATGTATTGATTCATAGCTATCAGATTTTATTGGCCGATCCTAAAGTGGCTGCTGCTGTAAAGGCCTACCAAGCGCATCATGCTATTCCGGCATTTTGTACTGAGCCTCCAGCCACAGGCTTCGATTTCCCTGTCATCTCTTAAGGATTGCTATGATATTTGCTTTATATATTTTGGTTGGGTCCATCTCAGGGTTGTTTTCGGGCTTACTGGGAATAGGTGGGGGCTTAATCGTCGTGCCCAGTTTAATGATTATTTTTAGTCATTTTAATGTGATCCCAGAAGGTATGGTAATGCATTTTTGCATCGGGACGTCATTGACCAGTACCATCGTAAATTTACTTATCTCCACCACGCAACACAATAAGACTCAGTCGGTAAGATGGGATGTCGTTAAACGCATGCTGCCAGGTGTGTTATTAGGCTCCTTTATATTAGGCCCTATTTTAATGTTAGTGCTTAATGGTGCTTATCTTAAAATTATTTTTGGATCGTTTTGCGTATTGCTCTCGCTCTATATGCTTTATAACAGGAGCACTAAAGGCGAAGAGAAATTACCTACTACGGCGGCTCTATCGGTTATGGGATTTTTTGTGGCGGGTATATCGACTTTACTCGGTATTGCCGGCGGGGCGATAATAGGGGCCTTATTTAATATTTGGCATATGAATTCTCGCCAGGTGGTCGGGACTATTGCCGCCATCGGGATTCCAATCGTTATTCCTGGTACCATCGGTTTAATAGCGATAGGGTATATCCATCCTATCAATGGGCCTGCTTGGAGCACCGGTTATATCTATTGGCCTGCTGTGCTTGGGATCGGTTTGCCGAGCTTACTAAGCGTGCCTGTGGGTGCCAGTCTTACGCATAAAATTTCACGCCCACTGTTACGAAAAGTATTTGCCTACTTGGTGCTTATTGTGGGCTTAAAAATGTTGTTCTAATCATCAAATGGAGACTAGTATGAAACTTTATTATTCAAAAGGGGCCTGCTCGCTGGCGGTTCGTATACTTATTAATGAATTAGATATCGTTTGTGATTACCAGGCTGTGACTTTGAAAACCCATTTAACTGAAACGGGTGTGGATTTTTATAGCATTAACCCCAAAGGTGCCGTGCCGGCGCTTGAGTTAAATGATGGCAGCATATTGACCGAGAATAATGTCATTCAGCAGTATTTGGCCGATACGCATTCCAACTCTACGCATTTATTGCCGAGATCGGGTATCGAGCGTTATCGAGTGTTGAGCTGGATGAATTATATGTCTGTCGACTTACATAAAAGCTGCTCACCACTTTTTAACTCCGCTATTTCGGATGAGCTAAAAGAGCAGATTTTTAAACCGATCCTAGTAAAAAAGTTGGAGTATGTCGATTCGCAACTTGCTAAAAATGACTACATCAATGGTTCAAGCTTTAGCCTGGCCGATGCTTATTTGTTTGTGGTATTGCGATGGTTGCCGGCGCTTAAAGTAAACCGTCAGGAGTTTACTCATATCGAGGCTTTTTTTCAGAAAGTCCATAAACGTCCATCGGTAATAAAATCATTAGAGCAAGAGCAGATCAGTTAACAATTTATTTACGCTTAAAAAAAGGCAGAATGAAAATTCTGCCTTTTTTGTTAGCGTTAATGCTTATTAGTTTGAAAGCTTATTCACAATATTGCCGGTAATAACGGCTTCTCTTAAATGATCGCTTAAATTTTCTGCTTTACCCGGAGTTAAGATAACCGAACTGCGATTATTCGCGCCGATCTCTTTTAAGGTGTCATAATACTGAGTGGTCAGCACTAAATTCATGACGCTATTGGCAGTGGCTTCTGGAACCGCTTTTCTGAAATCTTCCACGGAATCTTTTAAACCATAAATAATAGCCTGGCGGGCTTTTGCTAAGCCTTCACCTTGTAATCTCATGCTTTCAGCTTCACCCTCGGCCTGTTTCACCTTTAGGATTTTTTCAGCTTCACCTTTCTCATTAGCCGCGACTCTTAAACGGGTGGCCGCATTGATTTCATTCATCGCCGCTTTTACTTTTTCATCGGGGTCGATGTCGGTAACCAAGGCTTTTAAAATGCTAAAGCCAAATTCTTTCATGGTCTCAGCCAATTCTTTACCGACGGCTAGGGCGATCTGTTCTTTTTTCTCAAATACTTCGTCCAAGGTGATGGAAGGCACTTGAGCACGCACTACATCAAATACATAGGCCTGAATTTGTTTTTCAGGATCTGACAGTTTATAAAAGGCTTCATAAACGTGATCGGGGATAGCCGCATATTGAATCGATACGGTCATATGTACAAATACGTTGTCAGAGGTTTTAGTATCGACGGCGATATTTAATTGTTGAATTCTTAAACTGACTCGACCGGCGACTCTTTCTAATAATGGAATCTTGGTGTTTAAGCCGGGTCTGGCGACTCGAACGAATTTACCCAGACGCTCTATTATAGCGACTTTTTGTTGTTCGACGGTGAAGAAAGAGCTGAGGACCAGCAGGGCGATAATAACGATTAGACCGATTAATACAATATTCATAAGCAACTCCTAATGTAAGACCTGACCATTGTGGGCTAAATTTTTAGTAACTGCAATGCGCATATTTTATTATTGACAATCGATAATTAATTGTTGTATTATGCGGAAATTGTTCATTAAGGAGCCTACTATGAAAAAGATACAATATTATAGCCGAGTTTTTAAAATGCTTTGTTACATCGCGTTTATCGGCATGCCTGTTATTCTCATTGCATTTTGGTTAAACCCATTTGGAATGGGAGGAGATATATCTCAATCAATGTGGTATTTATTTTCAAATCTGCCAATCTCTGCGGGTGTAGCCATGCAGAAATGGGAACTTAGCACTCGCCTCTATGCCATAGTCATTAATTTTATTCCGCTTGGCTTTAATATGGCGATTGCTTACAGCTTGGCAAAGCTATTTAACTGTTATCAGCATGGACAGATATTTGCTGAACGTAATGCGCGTTATATTCGTTTGATTGGCCGACTAATGCTAGCTAAGGCGCTGATAATACCTACGATTTACCAGGCTCTTATCACAGTAGATTTAACCTGGCATAACCCACCGGGTCAACGCCTCATGAATATGAGCTTAAATATTAGCAATATCGTCATTGCCATTATCGTCATAATGATTTCGTGGATAATGCTGGAAGCGGCTAAACTTAAACTCGAACAAGAATATACGGTGTAGTCATGAGTATAATTATTAACTTAGATGTGATGTTAGCTAAACGCAAAGTGCGTTCAAAAGATATGGCCGAAGCGATTGGATTAACCGAGGCCAATTTATCCATATTAAAAACGGGTAAGGCCAAAGCTATACGCTTAAGCACCTTAGAGGCAATTTGTGCTTATTTAGACTGTCAGCCAGGGGATATATTAGAATATAAGCAAGAACTTAACTTGTAGATTTTAACCAAATTCCAGCATAGGAGTCCAAGGTGATGCTGTCAGCTTTTAGATCAACTGTATTGATCTGCATAATTGTCTTTAAATTCGGTTGAGATAGAGCGAGAGTGACAGGCTTTTGATTGAGATTAATGTAAATAAATAGTTGATCGCTGCCATTAGTGTAGGTTAGGGCAAATATCTCTTTAGGAGCTTCTAGTCGTTTCGGCCAATTATTAAGGTAGAGTCTTAGTACTTTTCGCTGGGTGATAAGCGTAGACATCAGTTGAAAAATGGCGGCGTTTTCGGGCAAGTCGTAAAGCTTTGCATCGATACAGCCTCGGTTAATATTTCGAGTGTCTTTTTGTTCGGTCTTATTAAGGTCGGTTAAGGCGATATTTGCCGTAGCAATCTCATCACCATAGGGCAGCATAAGCCCACCTGGGAGGGAAGCCAGTAAAAAATAAGCCATTAAAAACTTACCTTTATTACCGGCCAGTAATGAGAAGGTTCGTCCAGAGATACCCAGGCCTTCACGGAATGATGCGCCGTGTTTTTCTAAGGCATCTTGGACTGTTTTAAGAGTGTCATCTGGCAAATAGGCCAGGCTTAGCTCGTCGTGATTGCGTAAGAAATTAAGCCATTCTGCATGATCTGGAATATCGTATAATTTATCGAGCTTATTCCAAATATGCTCGCTGTCTTTCGTAACTAATGTTACCCATATGCTAGTGCAGAGATGAAAATTATAGGAGAGATTGGCAGACACACAGTCTGGTTTACCAAAATAGCCGATAACGGATTCAATTTCTTCGTAAGTTTCAACTAAAAACGCACAGTTGAGATTAACCGCATCGGCCACGCATTTTAAGGCGGCGGTAATAGCCTGGGCTTCTGTGTTTTTAGTGCTAATTTCTTTATAGGGGCCTTTGCCGATAAAAGGTATGGCATCGAGCCTAAAGTTAAAGCCAAATTTAGCCCAATAGATTACGACCTTGGCCAATTCTATAAATACTTCAGGATTTAGCCAATTTAAATCGATTTGATCGGGGTAATAGGTGTGATAATACCAATAGCCATCTCCACCTTCTCGCCAGTGGGGGATGGGGCCGGTATGTTCTGGGAAGGCGATATTAACGACTTTAATCTCACCATCGACTTCATATTCAGCCCAGACAGCACTATCTTTATGATATTTTTTAATAAATTTAGGTTCGACATCGGTATGGATAAAAAAGTCTCGATAATGCTTATCGCCTTTAATGGCTTTTTGGAACCATTCATGTTGAGAGGATACGTGGTTAAAGACCAGATCCATAAATACATGGATATTAAAAGAATTGGCCTCTTTTAAAAATGATTGCATATCCTCTAAGTTGCCCAGGCTGCTTTGAATTTTTAAATAGTTGCTTATATCAAAGCCTCTATCCAATAAGGGGGATTCTAAGAAGGGTAGGACGTGGATAGCATTAAAACCTAAAGCTTGTACTCGTTTTAAGTGCAGCGTTAAATTTTGTAAAGGATTAAGTGATTTATCATATACCACCCCATCTGGATACACGCAATAGATCTCTACAGAACGATACCATTCTTTGTCAGCATTGCCCAGGGTTTGGCTGATGACTTTATCGAGATGAATGCCAATCTTTTCCGCAATATAAGCGGATTCATCACGATAAATTACCGATAAGGCGTCAGCGAATTTTTCCATAGATAAAATCATAGCAAAAATTGTTTTTAAAGATCAAGCCTTGCACATTTAATAATGCAGTCTTGAAGACCATGCCAAGTATGGTTATAGTAAAAGATCTAGCGCTATCACAGGAGCGGCCTATGTTTGCCCTTATCATGACAGTCATTATAGATGTTATGGGTAGTAATTTAGTGGTTCCCTTATTACCGATTTTACTGATTCAATCGAATAGTATTTTATTGCCAGTTGGATACAGCCAATCAGCCCATTACTTTTTGTATGGCTTATGTATGGCTGCCTGGCCATTAGGCATCTTTTTAGGAACACCCTATCTATCTGGCCTATCCGATACCTATGGCAGAAAACGTATTTTGCTTTTGGCGCTTATTGGCACCTCCCTAGCCTTTCTATTATCTGCCTTTGCTATTCTATTTAGCTCGTTTATGATGTTTATTTTTTGCCGAGCGATGAGCGGTTTTTTTTCGGGGACCTTTTCCATCGCTCAGGCTTCGGTTACTCATACGAGTCAATCTAATAAGGAGAAAATTCACAAATTAGGCTGGCTGTCATTTGCAGGAACTATGGGGGCGGTAATTGGGCCTTTGCTATCGGGTTATTTGGTCGGAAGGCATCATTCCCATTTTGGGGTTAGTCTACCATTTTGGGTGGCGGCTCTCTTAGGCTTGGCTAATTGTAGCCTATTGTATTATTGGTTTAATGAGCCAGCGAAGACCGTAGTATTTGGTAATTTCCAGCTTAAGCGAGCGATTATTCAAGTATTAACCGATTTTCGTTTTATCTTTGTGGATGCTCGAACCAAATCCTGCATGATTTTATTTACGCTATTGCAGATTGGCTGGGGCTTTTATATGCAGGCCTTGCCCTTAGTGTTAAGCGCCAGATTTCATTTAAGCACCCATGGCATCAGTCTGTTTTTCGTCACTTTAGCGGGCAGTCTTGGGGTTGCTCAAATAACATTAAGACCTTTGATGGCTCACTTCTTAAAGCCCATGCAAATATTTGTGATATCGAGCCTATTACTGGGGCTTCTAGCCTGTTTATTATCGTTTACTACTAATCTACACTTGGCATATATTTTCGCCGCACTAAGCGTTATGGTAGAAATGATGGCCTATACCGGCATAATCAGTTTGTTTTCAGATGCGGTGAGCGCTACGGAGCAAGGGAAGGTTATGGGAGGCACGGCGGCTATTTTTGGATTAAGTTGGATGCTTAGCGGGGCATTATCTGGACAATTAGCTATTATATGGTTGCCGCTACCGATCGCCTGTTGCGGGGTTTTCACTTTGTTAGCGGGGCTGGTGGCTCTTAAAGCCTAAACTTATGGATAGCCATATACCTTTACTTCAAGCTAATATCTTGTAATTATATTATAAAAATAAAGTAAAGGAATAAAAATGAAACGAACTACATTGGCGTTACTACTGATGAGCTTATCCATGGCATGCCATGCTTGGGCCGATAACAGCACTAATCAAGCTATTTGGCTGCAAGAATTTTCAAGCATTCAGCCTATCGATAGCGCTACTACTCAAGCCTATTGTGATAGTCATATTCCCAAAAGTGTTAAGGCTAGCATCGATCAGCTTACTAGCGATGATGGAATCGTGACGGCTAACAATATTACTATGCGATATAGTGCCTATAAAGGGGTAGGCTATGACGATGTTTATTTCACATTTGTGACGGCAAAATTAAAAGGCCAAGATAGCTCTGGAAGTTGGTCCGATAAGATGAAGCTCTATGAGCAAAGCCTTAGCGCAAGCGGTAATACTTCTGGCGTGTGGAGCACTTCTAAATGCAGAGGCACTTTTGCGGGCCAAATTGTTGGGCAAGCTTCATCCTAGCAATTGTTTTAATCTGGCATTTACTGAATTGAAATCGGTAAAATGAATGCCTGTTATAGCAACGCTTTCAGCACCTTGCACGTTTTCGACTATATCATCGATAAAGATGGTCTCGTTGGCTTTTAAGTGATTGATGTCGAGTGCATGGTGATATATAGCCGGATCAGGTTTAACCAATTTCACATAACCTGAGACGGTAATATGGGTAAATAGGGGCCAGAAATCATATTTAGCCTGAATAAATTCAAAACATTCCCCACTCATATTGGTTAGGCAATAGAGATCATAACCTTGGGCTTTTAATTCATGCAAAAGGGCTATGGTCTCATGCTTAGGGCTAAGTGAGGTTTTGACGATTTCTGTCAATAGCGTTGCTTGTTCGGCTTTAATATTGAGTCGAGTACAAAGCAAGTTTTGAATCTCGGCTTCGCTATGGGTGCCGCGATCAAAATCTACCCAGTCAGCATGGTTGAAAATATTTTTAGCATAGCTCGCAGGGTCTGGATGGTTTGGAAAAGTGGTTTGAATAACCCGCTCAGGGCGCCAGTTTAATAAAACGTTGCCGATATCAAAAATAATATTGCGATATGCCATGAGTTTTTCCTTCCTAAATTATGAGCCCAGAATAAAGGAATTCGTTTTGAACTGCAATTTAAGAAGGCTTTTGCCTGGCTTAGCCACAATGCTTTGGCTCTATTGGCCCGATGTCGCCTCTTGTTTTAGTTTCTTCTCGATAAAATCAACAAATTTGCGAACAATATGCTCTTTGGGGTGTTTTGCATAAAATAAATAGAGGCTGGTCTTTTGGCCTTTAACTTTCATATCCAAAGGCAATAATCTACCTTGCTTAACTTGATCGAGCACGGCCTCTTCAGACATATTGATAATCCCTAGGCCTTCAGCCGCTAAATTCACTAATAGGGCTCCATCATGGGTGCTAATGCGCGGGTGTAAAACAATTTCCTTATTATCGAATATCCATTTTTTATCAGGATGGCTGGACAGATTAACCAGGCAATCATGATTCAATAAATCCTGGGGTGTTTTGGGTTTACCTCTGTTGGCTAGATAAGCAGGGGAGGCATATAAATGCCGGCACGATAGCAAAAGCTGAATTTTATTAAGGTGAGGCAGCTCGTGTAAGCTATGACCTAAAACGATATCGACCGAGCCGTCAGCTATTTTTAATGGGGAGAATTCTGTTAAAAACTCAAGCTTTAGATTAGGATGCTGGCTCATGAATTCTGCTAAATATTTGGTTATAAATAATTTAGCTAATATAAATGAGCTGGCAATTTTAATAACTTTTGTTGCGGCAGGGCCTACTTCAGATTCATTGAATAAATGGTCATATTTTTTTAATAGGGTTTCTGCTTCACTGGAAAATGCCTGGCCTTCAGCCGTTAAAGTGACTCTTCTAGTAGTGCGATAGAACAATTTATAGCCTAGCTCATCTTCTAATTGCTTAATTTTTTTGGTAATGACAGATGGCGCAAGGTTAAGCACCCAGGCGGCTCGCGCAAAATTCCCTTCGGCTTTTACAGCTAAAAAGTAACGTATGGCATTAATCATGATTATTTCCTATTTAGAAATATTATAAGCAATATTTTATGGTTTATAAGCTAGCAGAATAGAAATAGTATAAGCGTGCGGAATAGCAAATGCCAAGGAGAAAGGTATGTTAACAACTAAAATTAGTGCACCAACTAGAAAAAAAATAACACTATCCAAAATTGCAGTAGCCTCAATTGCTGCTGGTGCCACGGCTTATGGCGGAGCAGTTATCAGCGGAGAATTACCAGCGCCTCAGTTTCCGGTAATGACAGGGGCGGCATTTCTTGGAATGCAACTGGTTAAGTTTGGAAGCGATAGCCTTAGAACAGAGTCAGCTGTTGTTACGTGGTCTGATTTTATTTGGAATGCTGCTCGAGCAGAAGTTCCGATACTATATCAAATGTTAATAGCCTACGCACTCATGGAATTAGTGAAACTCAATACTACACCTACCCTAGAATTGGTTTGGGAGGGTAATGAGGGTGCAGGGGCTGATTTTAGGGTGATACCTGGGTATTTGTTAGGCGTTTTAAATTTTAAAGAGCTTATTAGTTATCTCGTTTATAGATGCATGCCTGAATCACCAACGGTTAATGTTATTATATCCACATTTGCAGAGGCTATAGCTATTATAAGTTTAGGCTATGCTGTTGAAGCGTTTGGAGGCCCGGATTACCGAACGCCTGGAAAAGTATTCGCAGTTGCTGCATGCGTTGCTGCTCTTGTACATATAATTACAGACCATTCGAGTAATGCGATAGTTGGCTGTAGAACGCCTGCAACTACTAGCCCATATAGCCTAGAAGATAATTCGCCTGCTTCATTGGGCGCACCACTGTCATCTCCTGGATTGCCGGATAGCACTACGGGACGCGCCAGGTTCGGGCCACATGGTATGAGAAGTCCTAGAGGTAGTAAAAGAAGCTATAGAGGCAGTCGCCAATTAGCGCCTATTGCAGAAAGTTCTGAAGTGAGCGCTGGGACGGGTTCGGCAAGGCCTTCTATAGCTCGTGAAGACAACTTTTTTAAGCGACCTACTGCAGGAGATGCTTTACCGTGGGCAGCAGCTTCTATAAATACTTCTAGAGCAGGAAGAGCGCTTCATTCATCAGGTGATATTGAAAGTAATCCACTGCTAGGAGGCTCATCGATGAATACTATAAAATCTAAATCATCGGTAGCTCCTGGGTAGTTTAATTATTATCCCCAGCCTTGCGGTTGGGGGGTTTTACAGCCTAATAATAGAATTGCCATAAAGGTCAATAAACCTAGGGCAGAAATAATCCATTGCATAGGCAAATGGTAGGATTGTGCCAGCCCATAGACTGTGATTAGTGTTAACATGCTCGCGTTTTCTATAAAATTTTGCACGGCCAAGCTGCGGCCTGTGCCGATCAGTATAGTACCGCGATGCTGCAATAAGGCGTTAAGCGGAATAATAAACAGGCCGCCGCAAAAACCAATCAATATCATAATAAGGCCTAAATGAATAATGCTATGGGCCAATAAGGTGGCAATAATAAGTGGCCCTAAGAATAAAGCCGGCCATATAACACGCCTAACAGTACCCAAATGTATCCATAGTCCGACTGTTAAAGCCCCAATGGCTAGGCCAATAGAAAGAACGCCCATAAGGTTTGCTGGAAGCTCATTACCGGTATTTAAAAATGCCAGGGGAATCCAGGCAAATAATAATAAACGCAAGGTGGCACCTACCGACCAAAAAGTGCTGGTGCCGATAATAGCAAAGCGACTGCTACTATCTCGCCACAGTATGGCAGTATCGCTAAAATATTCACAGGTATAAAGCCATACATTTCGCCATGAGAAATGCAGCTTAGCGGGAATGCTTGGGATTAAAACGGTCATTAAGGCCGAGAGCAAATACACGGCGCTACAGGCTATTATTAATAGATGGGTGGAATGGTCGGAGATTATGCCACCTATAACCACACCGATAATAATAGCTATAATAGTCGAGCTTTCTATTAAACCATTGGCTCGAATTAACTTATCCTGGCTTACTAATTCTGGAAGTATTCCATACTTGGCAGGGCTATAGCTCGCGGCACCAATGCCAATAATGCAATAGCTCAAAAGTGGATAGGGCATTAGCAGCATGCTTAAACCACCTAGTAATTTTAGGCTATTCGCTAAAAACATTACCTTATTTTTAGTATGACCATCGGCAAATACACCGACATAAGGCGCTAAAATAATATAGGCCAACAGAAAACTTATCTGCAGCAACGATATCCAGCCCAAATGACCTTGGATCTTTAATAGGGCTATAGCAGCAATAAAGATAGCATTGTCGGCCAAAGCCGATAAAAATTGAGCGATCAGTAGACTAATGACGGGTCTAGAAAATAAGGGGTAAGACATAATTAGCGCTGGGTTAATTGTTAATACAGGCATTAAAGCATGCCCTAGATCAAATAACTAGATTAAGGATGTACATCTAGTTTGTGACATGCTTGATTCTTATGACAATGTATCTTATGGTTAAATCATCTCAAACAAAAAGGAGTATTTTATGAAGTTCAAAAATCCTATAGCAGTAGGTTTATTAACAGCGATTTTGGGTCTTTCATTAGTGGGTTGTGCGGCTACACCCACTCAGGAAAGTACAGGCCAGTATGTTGATAGCAGCACGATTACCACCAAGGTAAAATCAGCCCTGGTCGCCACCAAAGGCATCGATTCTACTGATATCAATGTTGAAACATATAAAGGTACGGTACAGCTAAGTGGCTTTGTTAATACCCAGGCTCAAAAAGTGCTCGCTGAAAAAACGGCTAAGCAAGTTAAGGGTGTGAATCAAGTGGTTGATAATATCGTAGTAAAATCCTCTAGCTAGAGGATTATGGCTCACAGGGATTTACAGTTGAAGTCGTCAATAAGCTTTGACTGGAACCCCCAAATGTTAATGCTAGGTCCGCGGGCCTAGCATATTTTTCTATAATATCTACACTCGGTTCCCAGTCCAATTCTTCTTGGCATGCTTTAAGGCTAATCCAGCTCTGAGGGTGCTTTGAGATAGGGCAATAACAGTGATAACCTTCTATATGTCCGCAAAGTATTGCTTCCAATAATTTAAGCATAAAGCTTCTTAAATCAATTTGATCCAGATATACCGAGGTTTCAGTGAATTTAGTATCCTCGCCTTCAAGTGCATATGGATTACGTATACCGGCCCATCCTAAGCGTATAATGGCTATAGTTAAACCGGGTTTACTCCTGACTGTCGTTTGGGCTAGCTCTTCTAGACGTTCTTTGGTTTTAATATAGGCGAAATTTTGTTCCGACTTGCCAGGATTAAATTCAGTAATGGCCTCCTCAGTATTCATTAACGGATCGTTTAATTTAATTTTCTCTTCTTCGCTTAGAGGTGCTATAGCTTTACGCTCCAGTATGCTTTTAATTTTGGCATTGTGCATGGCTGCCCCGTACATAACCATTACCGAGCTCATGGCTATAAGCTTAATGCCTTTTTCGGCGCATAATTCTACTACATTGGTGTTGATGGCGAGGTTTTTACGAGTGATAGTGTCTGGAGTTTGATTTTCTAATATGCCGGCTAAATGGATGACGAGATCGGGTTTGCATTCATCGAGCAAGTATGCAAACTTAATTCGCTCCTCAACTAGATCGATGGGGATAATGCTTTTTGCTGAGCAGGCAGGCGGCGAAATGGTTTCTAATCCAAAACGGTTGTGAGGATCATCTCCAGTCTTATTGTCCACTAAAACCAAATCATAAGCGGAGTTTAATAAGTCATATAAAACGCAACCAACATAGCCATTAGCTCCTGTAATCACTACGCGTGCAGGCATAGGTTTACCCCTTAGCTGAATAGAGCTGAATAATGATCAGGCCAGTTATGAGAAAGCCACAGCCTAATAATATTCCCCAATTAAACTGAGTTTCGTTTAACAATATATAAGCAAAGAATAACGTAAACAGTGGGTAAGATGATTCCACTAAGGCGGCATAGGAGGCATTGCCCAGCGTGATGCTCTTTAAAATAAGGAAGGAGGCTGCAAAATAAAGTGTTGAGTAAGCGATTACTGTCAGTATTACTTTAGGCTGTTCTAGTCGCAGTATTAAAGACTTGCTATGCCCGCTTACCAATAAGAAGATACCGAGTCCAATAAAGATAACTAATGAGCTTAACCAAAGCACTTGAAAGGGGTTCAGTGTTCTTAACATATACTGACTGGCTACATAGGTTAACCCCCATAGAGCAGACGCGCTCAATGCCATCCAGAACCATCCAAACATAGTCGCCTCCAGTAACGTGGTCCTATATCTCTTTATATTACTTACCATACAAGATCTTGGTTTTGCAGGCAATCCTGTTATTATAAGCTTGCAGCAATTGGATTAAAAAATCGAATAAAAAAGGAGTGCAGAGTGAATTCTACCTATCGCCATCCCCAAGGATTGTGGTTGCTAACCATGTGTTATTCATTATTTATGGCGGCTTTTGGGGGAATTATTGCCTCATTGGTTTTATATCAAACCGAACAATTGCATTTAAATACCGATATAGCCTATAGCGTATTCTCAGCCGCCATGGCCTTACTATGGATATTGCCGGTGGGGGGCGGATATCTTGCTGGTAAATTAGGTTATGCCCATGCGGCTCGATTAGGTTTGGTCATCGCTTTTTTAGGAATGCTTTGTTTTTGTATCAATAGCATCCAGGCAACCTATGTTGGTCTAGCCTTATTTGTAGTTGGCAATGCTTTAACCACGCCGGCTATCTGGTGTATGGTTGATTTTTGCTATCCCAAAGAAAGCGTATTGCGAGAAGCCGGTTTTACCTTATTCTATTTATTTTTTAATGTGGGCGGAGTGGTTGGGATTTTCTTGGGTGGCTGGTTGGCCTCTGTATATGGGTTCTCAGTGGAATTTGCACTAGATAGCGCCTGTTTATTAGCAGCCTTATTATTGATTCTTTTATGTCAGAAAAAAATTGTTCCCTATCAAGGTCGCTCAATCGCACCGCAGGTTTCCTGGAGCGCTAACAAAATTCTAGCAAGTTTAATCGGTATAGCGGTTATTTCTACCTTAATTAGCATCCAGCTGTTTAAATATACTACCGCTAATAATGTATTGATGGTGGTATTTATTGTGGCAATGGTTATGGTCTTGTTCCGTAAAGCCTATCAGCAGCCAAAAGGTATGGCTCGTAATAAATTACTGGCCTTTATTGCACTGGCGCTTATTTCGATAACATTCTGGACCCTCTATTCATTAGAGCCATCATTCTTGTCGGTGTTTGTCGCTAATAATGTCGACACTCGCTTTTTAGGCATTAATATTCCTGCCGCCTCCTATTTCGCCTTCGATGGGGTATTTGTCATTTTGGTAGGGCTGGTATTAAGCAGAGTATGGTTTTATTTAAATATGAAAGGCCGCAATCCTTCGCTTAGTATTAAGTTTGCCTTATCCCTTATTATTATCGGGCTAGGCTTTGCCTTTATTGCTCTGGCCACCAAACTTCATGGTAATGCTAGTCCCTTACCGGCTTATATTATCGTAATCGGATATGCTATATTTTCGACGGGAGAGCTATTGGTGGGTCCGCTTGGGATTTCCATGGTAGGAAGCCTGGCTCCAGCAGGGCTGGAAGGCTTGATGATGGGCTTTTGGCAGCTTTGTATCGGTATCGGTGGCGTAGCAGCAGGTTATATTGCCATGGCACCTAATTTACCTGACAAGCCTATGGCGCTTTCCTTAACCAATCCGTTATATATCCATGTCTTTATGTATGTTGGATTAGGGGCGGCTATCATCGGCTTAATCGTGTTATTATTTGTCCCAATGCTGGCTCGATTGATGCGTGAGCTGCCACCCGTGGTGCCACAACTCTAAGGACAATAACATTATTAAGAATACTCAGTTTATCGATAAACACTGGCCTGAAGAGAACCCTTCGGGCCTAGAGTTTGAAAATTGCCATTTTATTAATAATGTTTTTGCTTCCGCTGAATTTAATGAGCTAAAAGCCTATCGCTGCCAGTTTATCAACTGTCGTTTTAGCCATGCTAATTTCAGCTATGCGCTGTTTGATAGTTGTAGCTTTTACGACGTTGAAACCGATACTGGCCCCGACTTTTCTTATGTAAATCTAAAGTTTGCCCAGTTTTTGGATTGTGATTTAACCCAGGCTAATTTTAAACATACCGAATTATTTGGAATCACCATTAAAGGCTGCAAAGTCTTGGCGGGTAAATTTGAACAAGCTAATTTTTGTAATAGAGTTAGTCCCAAAGTCATTTTCGCCCAAGCCGAAATCACTCAATCCATATTGCGCTTTAGCCGATTTTCCAAGGTATACCTTGCTCAATGTAACTTAAGTGAAAATGATTTTACCGAAGCGGATTTCTCTTTTGCTAACTGCAATGAAAGCGATTTCAGTCAATGCGTATTAAATGAAGCGAATTTTAGTCAGGCAAGCTTGGAAGAAGCCGAGCTGCAAGGCTCCGATATTAGCAATATCGACCTCACTGGCTGTAAGCTAAAGGGTCTGATTATTTCATCCGATCAAGCCTTTGCCTTTCTTAAGCTGTTTGGCATCGAGGTTAAATGACAGCTATACTTTGCATTAGAAAAGCGAGGGCATTATGGGGATTACTAATCTTTTGGATAGGGCCGTAGAGAATTGGCCTGCTAATATTGCGTTATCTTATCAAGGCCAAGCCATTACGTATCAAACATTAAGAGCCGACGTGAATTCCCTTGCTAAAAGCTTAATGGTATTAGGGCTGAAAAAAGGCGATGTGCTAGGGGTTTACCTGTTAAGCAATCCTCAGTTTGCCATGCTTTATTTAGCCTGCTTTAGAATCGGTGTAATAGTAAGCCCGATGAGCTTTCGTTTGCAGGCTGATGATCTCGCCTATCTCATCGATTATGCCAAACCAAGCTATATTTTCAGTCAATCAGAATTGTTAAGCGTGTTGCTTGAGGCTAGGCCGGACTATCAAGGTTGGCAATTAGCCTTATTGGATAAGCCAGCACAGTCCATTACTAAGCCCTATGTCCTATGGGATGATTTACTAGAAAGTGGCACGATACTCGATAGTGAATTTCCTAGTATCGATGCAGAAGATCCTGCCACTTATTTTTCAACCTCAGGCACCACGGGTCAGCCTAAATTGGTTATCCATCAGCATAAGCAATTCTTGTATAACGCTGAATATCATGCGCAATTGCTTAACATTACCGAGCAAGATGTTAGTTTGGCGCCCCTGGCTATCTGCTTTAATTTAACATTTGGTCATCAGTTTATGGCTGCACTCTATTCCGGTTCCACACTCGAGCTTATGCCAACTTTTGATCCCCTTAAGGTATTGAAGCGAATTCAATCTAAGCAGATTACTCTATTATATATGGTGCCGGCTATGTATAGCGCCTTGTTAAATTGTATTCCAGAGGCTCAGTTAATAACGCATAAGCTTCGTAGCTGCATCGTGGCAGGAGAGGCCGTGCCTTTAGCTCTGCATCAGAAATTTAAGCAGGTATTTGGCTTATATCTTAGTGAAGGCATCGGCATGAGTGAGGCATTATTTTATGCCATCAATATTCGGCAAGGCTATAAGCTTGGAAGTCAGGGGCCAGCCGTTATTGGAGCTGAAATTAAGATTATGGATGAGGTGGGTGAGAAGGAGTTAGCCTTAAATGAGATGGGAGAAATATGGATTAAAAGTCCAACTATCTTGACGGGATACCTAAATAAACCCGAACAAACACAAAAAGCACTGATTAATGGCTGGCTTAGGACGGGTGACTTAGGTCAACTCGATAGCGAGGCTTATATGTGGTTTCGCGGTAGAATTAATTCCTTAATACTTCATCGAGGTCATCGAATTGCGCCAATTGAAATTGAGGCCGCATTATATCAACATCCTGATGTTTTGGAGGCGGCTGTTTTAGGCGTTAAAGCCGCTAATGGCGATAACAATATAATCGCCTATGTGGTATGTAAGGCCGATAGTGTAAACGCCCCGGCAGATATACAAAAATTTGTTCAGCGAACGCTACCGGACTATAAATGGCCAAGTCTAATTATTCCCCTAGACAATTTGCCTAGAGGGATTTCCAATAAAATTGACCGCAGACGTTTGCAAGAAATGGCTGACAAACAGAATCTCGTATGATGCATAGGCGATATAAATTTATACAAATTGCCCGCTACAGAATCCTGAGGACCAAGCCCATTGGAAATTAAAACCGCCCAGATGTCCGCTGACATCCAACACTTCACCGATAAAATAGAGGCCAGCCACTTTTTTAGCTTCAAAGGTTTTAGAGGAAATCTCATCGGTATCGACTCCGCCCAGTGTCACCTCAGCGGTTCGGTAGCCTTCAGTGCCATTGGGCTTAATACGAAAGCATGATAGGGTTTCAGCGATTAGGCTTAATTCTTTTTCATTATATTGATTCAAGGGTTTATTGCTAAAATAATGCTCGGACAATAATTGGGCTAATCTCGCTGGCATAAGTTCTGCGAGTATAGTTTTTAGCTCGGCCTTTGGGCGATCCAGCCTTTTATCTTTTAAATAAGCCAAGCAGTCCAATTCTGGCAATAAATTAATCTCAAGCTCTTGTCCTGGCTGCCAATAAGAGGAAATTTGTAATATGGCAGGGCCGCTTAAGCCGCGGTGTGTAAATAACATAGCCTCTTTAAAGGATTGTCCGGCGCAGGATACGATTACATCGAGTGATACTCCCGATAAAATAGAAAATCTTTCTAAATCCTGGCTATGCAGGGTTAAAGGCACGAGGGCGGCTCGGACCGGCAATACGCGCAAACCAAACTGTTCTGCGACCTTATAGCCATATGGGCTGGCGCCCATCGTAGGGAAGGATAGGCCGCCGCAGGCAATTACGAGCGATTCGCAGCTTATAGTGCCCATGCTGGTTTCTAAGGTAAACTGCTCGGTTTTGGTTATCTTGCTAACCGAGGCTTGCAAAGCTATTTCAACCTGAGCTTGCTTTAATTCATTAAGCAGTAGCTCAACGATATCTTTAGCCGAGTCATCGCAGAATAACTGGCCTAAGGTTTTTTCATGATAGGGCACCTTATGTTTTTTAACCAGATTTTCAAAATCAAGTTGGGTATAGCGCTTAAGCGCTGAGATGCAAAAGTAGGGGTTGTCCGATAAATACTCATTTGGTGAAGCGTAACGATTGGTAAAATTACAGCGCCCCCCACCTGACAATAGTATCTTTTTGCCTACCTTGTTGCTGTGGTCGATCACTAATACACGGCGATTACGTTGGCCTGCCGTCAGGGCACACATCAATCCTGCCGCTCCGGCACCAATTATTACTACATCATATTGCTTCACATTTTGGCCTATATTGAATTAAGTAAAGTATTTTTAGCATTTGCTATTTTGTTGTGTTATAATACTCCACGTTAGCACTCAAATCATTGGGTGTTGATAAATAAAATAATATTACAAGTGAGATAATAAATGGCTACCGGTACAGTAAAATTTTTCAACAATGATAAAGCATTTGGTTTCATTACCCCAGACGATGGCAGCAAAGACGTGTTTGTTCATAAGAACGGCATCCAAAGCGGCCAATTAAGAGAAGGCAGTAAAGTACGTTACAATACTGAATCCTCCCCTAAAGGTTTAAATGCTATTGATGTAGTTACAACAGACTAATATCTGTTTCATTACATTAATTAAAAAACCACGCCAGTCGTGGTTTTTTTATGTCTAAAAATTGTCTTAGATGAACTCAAATAAGAACGTGATATAATTAAATCGCTTAGATTTATCGAAGCTAAACTTGATTATTATCTAAATAAAGGCAACGCTATGCATTTTGCTCATGTTATGATTCGAGTAGGGGATCTTGATCGCTCTATACAATTTTATACGGATGCTTTTGGCATGAAATTGCTAAAAAAAACCGACAATGAAGCGTATAAATATACGTTAGCCTTTATTGGCTATGGCCCTGAAGCGGATAATACCGTTATTGAACTAACCTATAACTGGGATGTAACTGAATATGACCTCGGTAAAGGTTTTGGCCATTTCGCTTTTTGGGTGGAAGATGTGGCCGCAGCTTGCGAAGCCATAAAGGCTAAAGGTGGCATAATAACCAGAGAGCCTGGGCCTGTAAAAGGCGGCACCACCATTATTGCATTTGTCCGCGATCCCGATGGCTATCAGATCGAACTTATAGAGCGTAAAAGCATTAAGGCGCTAGGAATGTAATGTCCCAGCCTTTAATCGCCATACCTAAAAAGATAGCCATATTATTCGCCATCTTTGTAGTTCTCTACGAGTTTTCTACTTATATCGCTAACGATATGATTATGCCTGGCATGTTGCAGGTCATTAAGGAATTTAATGCCCCGGTCTCGTCAGTCGCTAGTTCATTAACCGCGTATTTATTGGGCGGAGCGAGCCTACAGCTCTTTATAGGCCCCTTATCGGACCGATTTGGCCGACGCCCGGTCATGTTGATTGGGGTGGTATTGTTTCTACTATTTACCCTTTTATTAGTCTGCTCCACGTCAATTGAAGCGTTTATTGTAGCGCGCTATTTTCAAGGCATGGGATTGTGTTTTACTTTTGTAATAGGCTATGCCGCCATACAGGAAATATTCGAGGAAATGGAGGCGGTACGCCTTATTTCGTTAATGGCCAATGTGTCATTAATTGCACCCCTGTTAGGGCCGCTGTTAGGCGCGATAGTCATTCTGTATTGTAATTGGCGCATGATATTTATCTTGATAGGGGTATTAGCCTTTACAGCTTTGATTGGCTTATGGAAAACTATGCCTGAAACGATTGGAGCCACTCTGAGTGATGGTTCAGTTATTCCTAGAGTATCGTTGCACCCCAAGATTATCTGGCATAATTATAGAGCACTGCTTACGAATAAGAGCTTTATGATAGGGGCTGTTGCAATGGGATTTGCTTGGTTGCCACTTCTGGCTTGGATCGCTGAATCACCTGTTATATTAGTTAATTATGCTCACTTAAGTATTTTAGAATATGGTTTATGCCAAATTCCAATTTTTATCTCGGTGATATCGGGTAATTTTATTATGCGGGCGTGGACACATCGCTATTCACTTAAGCAGATAGTAAGCTGGGGTTCGCTAATTTTACTGGTAGCATTGATGTTAATGGCTATAGTCTCTTTATATAATCCAGGCTATATCACATTAGTATCAGGGCTTTCATTGTACGGCGTGGGAGTGGGGATTATCGGAGGGCCTATTAGTCGATTAGTGCTCTTTAGCACCAAAGTTTCTAAAGGCGCTGCCTCGGCCTTTATGAGTATTTTATCGACAATAGTTATGGCGCTTGGCATTGAATGGGTTAGTGCCGTTTATAAAGCGCATAACAACACTAATTTTGCGATTTACTGTGCAGCAGCCGGCATGCTGTATTTTATGTTAACTTGCCTGATCAAAGGGCATTGGCAAAATAAAAATATATAAGTGCAATAAAAGCCAGCCCAAATAGTGGGCCAGCTATTTAAAAGAAATGAAAGAATAGCCAAACTAATAATAATATCGAAATAGGTACGCCTAAAATCCAAGCTAAAAGATATCTCATTGGCTTCTCCTTTTTAGTCATGTGTCATAGTCTAGTGTAAATTTAAAGATTATAGATATCAATCGAGCACAACGGTTAAGACATTCTATTGCGACCTGTGGTATAATTCCGGCCAGCATTTACGCTAACCTTATTTATAATGTGAGACAATATGACTTTTGCAACGCTTGGTATAATAGAACCGATCCTCCGTGCCTTAAATGAAAAGGGCTACACTGAGCCCTCTCCTGTACAGGGGCAGGCTATTCCTGCTGTTTTTTCTGGCCGAGATGTTATGGCTGCCGCTCAAACCGGTACCGGTAAAACAGGCGCTTTTTTAATCCCTATCCTCCAAAAATTAGCCAGTGAAGGCGGGCCGGTTCGAGCCAATTCCGTTAGGGCGCTCGTTATAACGCCAACTCGAGAGCTCGCAGCTCAAGTGTGTGAAAGTGCCTATTTTTATGGCAAACACCTCAAGTTACGTTATGAAGTGGTATTTGGTGGCGTTAAAATTAATCCACAAATGATGCGAGTACGCTCAGGGGTAGATGTCTTGGTCGCGACTCCTGGCCGTTTGCTTGATCTCGTTAATCAAAATGCCATTAAGCTTAACCAAGTTGAAATATTGGTTTTAGACGAAGCCGATCGTATGCTAGACATGGGCTTTATTCACGATATTAAAAAAATCATGAAATTGCTTCCACCTAAGCGTCAAAACCTCTTATTTTCAGCGACGTTCTCGCCAGAAATTCGTGCCTTATCTAAGGGCATAATCAATAACCCGCTCGAAATCGATATTAGCCCACGCAACACCACGGTTGAAAAAATCAAACAGGTGATTTACACCGTCGATAAATCTCATAAAACAAAGCTATTGGGTAAGCTAATTAAAGATCAGGCCTGGACTCAAGTCCTGGTCTTTTCACGTACCAAGCATGGCGCTAATAAAATCGTTGAGAAGTTAGAAGCAGAAGGCATTAAAGCCTTGGCTATTCACGGTAACAAAAGCCAACCGGCTCGAACCAAAGCGCTGGCTAGCTTTAAACAAAACCTCATTACGGTGCTAGTGGCAACCGATATTGCCGCGCGCGGACTGGATATTGCAGAATTACCCCATGTTGTTAACTTTGATCTACCCAATGTGCCCGAAGATTATGTACATAGAATCGGCCGAACCGGTAGAGCGGGGCGCAATGGAGAGGCGTGTTCATTAGTAAGCCAAGAAGAAAAAGGCTTGCTGCGCGATATTCAAAAATTGATTAAAATGGATATTCCGGTCGTGCATAATGCCGGTTATAAAGATCTTGGCCCAATTATCGCATCTAAACCCGATGTTGATCCAAGAAGAGAAAGAGTATTTCATAAACGCAGATAATAGGAAGTCGATCATGCCATCATTTGATGTTGTATCAGAACTAGCTATGCATGAAATTGTTAATGCCGTGGATCAAGCGAATCGCGAAGTAGGCACACGGTTTGACTTTAAAGGCTCTAATGCTAAATTTGAGCTTAAAGAAAAAGATAAAACCTTAACCTTAGAAGCCAGCTCTGACTTTCAAATCGACCAGATGCGCGATGTATTAAATGCTAAATTAACCAAGCGCAATATTAGCTCCAAGCATTTAAAAATCGATGACCCGGTAGCAAGCGGTAAGTTGGTTAAGCAAACCATCACTTTGCAGGAAGGCATCGATATGGTGCTTGGCAAACAGATCGTCCAGATTATCAAAGATTCAAAGTTAAAGGTTAAAGCCAGTATTCAAGACAGCAAGATTCGAGTGGTTGGCGATAAAAAGGATTTCCTTCAAGACGCTATAGCCTTATTGCGCAAACAAAACTTAAGCCTGCCAATTGAGTTTAATAATTTTAGAGACTAGTCCTTGTATGTCATTCCCGTGAAAACGGGAATTCAGTTTTAAGGTATGGGGTATATGAGTCATCTCTATAAAAGCACTGCCAAATTTTATGCCAATTTTAGGCCAGCTTATCCGCTTGATTTAGTGAAGATCTTAAATCAAGATAAATTGCTAGATATGCAGGGCAGGCTACTCGATATAGGCTGTGGTACAGGCCAATTAGCCTTACTGCTCAGCCCTTATTATAAAGAAGTGATAGCAGTAGATCCCGAAGCCGAAATGCTCGAGCAAGCCCAGCTCATGGCTAAAAAGCAGGGTAGCAACAATGTTGCATGGTTGCATTCTTTTGCCGAACAAATTCCAGATTCTATCGGTCTGTTTAATCTTATTACCATAGGCCGAGCTTTACATTGGATGGATGGCAAGGTGGTATTGCCCTGGGTGCAAGCCCACTTGCAGCCTAAGGGCGCCTTGGCTGTTATCGGCGAGAAAATGAGTTTTTGGGAAGGTCAGGAAACCTGGAAAATGGCTGCTATTCAAGTGGTCAATCGCTACCTTGGGGATCAACGCCTTAAAGCTAAGTCAGATTATATCGGTAAAGATAAACAAGAGTACACCACTTTGCTTTCGCAGCATGATTTTAGCGAAATAAGTGAAACTGAAATTATAGACAATCGTACGTGGACTATAGAAAAGATAAAAGGCTTTCTCTATTCTACGGCTAGTTCTTCACAAGAAAAGCTAGGCAGTAAGCTTGCTGACTTTGAGCATGATATCGATCAAGCGCTGTTAAAAATTAATCCTGAAGGTACCTTTTTCGAACAGGCAATACTTAGTGTGCTTATTGCTAAACCTTAACTGATGATTTCATAATTTTGGTTAAGCTTTTTGCATAGTTTAAGTAAGGGAAGAGCAAAGATGGATTTTTTAAGGCTATTATATCGGATGACTGATTTATTATATTTACTAACATAATAGACGCGTTGAGATTCACTAAGCGATGGTATCTTTTCTTGCAGGGCTTTAATTTCTTTAATTTCATAGTTAAGCGCAGAATAATTAACGCCCACATAAAATAATATGATAAATAATCCCGCTATCAGTAAATGTGCAAAAAATGCCATGGTTTTTCCTAAGTTTTACATACTGTTTTCTCTTAATAGCTGCTAGTATTCAAGCTATATTCGAAATATGCTTATAGAGCATACTATCATTTCCAGAGGAATAATATGTCGCGTAACAAAATTAATCCAGCTCTTGCACTTGCAGCCTTGGGCGTAGTTTATGGTGATATCGGTACTAGCCCACTCTATACGCTTCAAACCTGTTTTAATGATATTGCGGTAAATCAATCCAATGTATTGGGTGTAATCTCTTTAATCTTTTGGTCCTTAATTATTGTCGTATCGACCTGCTATCTCAGCATCTTTTTAAATGCCAGCAATGATGGAGAGGGCGGTGTACTTGCGCTACTCGCCTTATTTGATAAAACCAAGAAAAGCTATCGCTACCTATTTTTGCTGGGGGTCTTCGGTGCAGGGCTGTTGATTAGCGATGGTATGCTCACGCCAGCCGTCTCAGTTATGGGCGCTATGGAAGGCCTAAACGTGATTTCACCGCACTTTTCAGAGTACATTGTGCCTCTGACGGTGGGGATTTTATTAGTACTATTTGCTTGCCAACGCTTAGGTACTCAAAAAATTGGCGGAGCCTTTGGCCCCATCTTATTAGTCTGGTTTATCGTCATTGCCGCATTAGGTCTAAAACAGATCATTCTCTACCCTAAAATTTTATTAGCTTTAAACCCCTATTATGCTTTGCATTTCTTTGATCATAATGGCTTTACCGGCTTTTTGGTTTTAGGCTGTGTATTTCTTGCGATTACCGGGGCGGAAGCGCTTTACGCTGACTTAGGCCAATTTGGTAAAGCACCTATTCGTCTAGGCTGGTACTGTGTGGTATTGCCCGGCTGCGTATTAAACTTCTTCGGCCAAGGAGCGCACTTACTAACAACCCCATCGGCGGTTAGCAATCCCTTTTATTATATCGCACCGAGTTGGTTTGGCTTTCCGCTATTAATCTTAGCCGCCGCGGCCACTATCATCGCCTCTCAGGCCATTATCTCAGCTAGCTATTCCCTTACCAAGCAGGGTATATTGCTTGGCGTGATTCCAAGAATAAAAGTAGTGCAAACCTCAACTAAGCAAACCGGCCAAATATATGTGCCATTAATCAATGTATTTTTTGCCGCGGGTTGTATCTTTTTAGTATTGTTTTTTAGAAATTCAAATGCCCTAACCAATGCTTATGGTATCGCCATCAATATGGAAATGGTTATTATGGCGTGCCTAGTAACATGCCTGGCCTATCAAGTATGGAAATGGTCTATTTTAAAAATTGCCTCAATTTTTGGGCTCTTTATCTTCGTAGATCTGGCCTTTTTAGCCTCCAATATATTTAAAATTCCATTGGGCGGGTGGATGCCGCTAGCATTTGCCTGGGGCTGTTTGACGGTCATGCTAATCTGGTACCAGGGCATGGCTTTATTGCGCACCGTATATGCAAGAAATACCGCAAAAGCTCAACATGTTGAGGTTGCTGAACCGAGTTCAGAATATGTGCCAAAGTTAACCCCATTAGAAGCCGTATTCATAACAGGCAGCTATGATCAAACCGGCGAATGCTTTTTCCATTATTTTGATATTTTACAGGCCCGTCCAAAGCGCTCGATTATCGTTACGGTTCAGGTGCATACTCATCCACATGTTAACGATAAAGATCGATTTACCTTTAGCAAAGCGCCACTCGGTATGTGCCATTTAACTTTACACTTTGGTTTTATGGAAGCCATCGATATCCCTTCTCAATTAAAAATTGCCAATCAACAGAATTTATTGCCGATCCAATTGAATTTAGATACCGCTTTGTACTTTATTGAGAATATTGCCTTGGCTCCACTGCCTGGCAGAACGGATGATTTATTCGAATGGCAAAAGCGTTTCTTTATCTTTATGTTTGAAAATACGGTCGGGACTTTTTCATCCTTAGAGTTTTTAAAATTACCCCAAGGCCGCACGGTTACAATTGGGACCTATGCGGAGCTATAGTTACGAATAGCGGTCTCCGTTAAGGTAAGCTGGATATTAAATTCGAAGTAGGTATTTAGACCAGCTAGCACAAGGCGCTTATTGGCTCGATGGCTTTTACATTGGCTATACCTGAGACATTATTAATTTGTATGCCCTTAAGCAACGAATGATTTAACTACAGTTAAAAGATAGAGGTTGCAGCTTTCCAGTAGGTACATTAAAATGTACATGTACATTATCAGGAGTTTATCGTTATGAACGTAATATCATATACCGCTGCACGTCAGCAACTTGCAAAAACAATGGATGACGTATGCCAGGGGCATGACCCTATCATAATTACTCGAGGCAATACAGAACCTGTTGTTATGATCTCTTTAGAAGATTTTAATGCGCTACAGGAAACGGCTTACTTGCTTAAAAGCCCTGCTAATGCAGCCCGTCTGGCTGAAGCCGTTGATGAAATTGAAGCTATCATTGCAAATAAAGGGAAGAAAAAATAATCGTTTATGAAAATTATCTATACTATCAGGGCTCAGGAAGACCTGACATATTGGCAAAAAAATAGCACTAAGAAAGTAGCTCGTATTGAGGCGCTATTAAATGACATACAAGTCAATTCTTATACTGGATTAGGCAAGCCTGAGCCGTTGCGCTTTGAAAAAGTGTGTTATTGGTCTAGAAGAATTGATCAAGAACATAGGCTCATTTATAAGATTCACGAAGCCTGTATCTATGTGGCTCAATGTCGCTATCATTATAAAAAATAATTTAAATTAAGAAAATTATTTCCCCTCGTTCCTTAAGCGAATGAAAAGCCTTTTCCAAGCTACGCCCTTTATTCGTTAATTCATATTTATTATTAAGCGAGTTTTCTGTGCATACAGTGCAAATAAGCAACTCGTCAGCTTCAAGCTCCCCTAGTTGGAGAAGGAGCATTTCATTTGAAATATCAGGTAGTAGGGCAGCAAGTTGGTTAAGGCTCATTGCACCACCGATTAACTTGTTCAGGATTAATTCTTTACATTGCCCGCCTGCAACATCGGTTGCATCATTAAGCGGGCAAGCTGTGCGTCGTTGATTTTTCCGTTTAGCCATAATAACCTCAGCAATGTTTAATGATTGGCTGGTTTTTCTAATAAGATGGTGAGCAAATCGTTAGGAATGCCATGATCAAAATCACCCGTAGCATCATTATCGGAATTAGTCGCAATGGCTACAATAATATTATAATGCGGCACATAGATAAGATTGGTCTGATACCCTAACTCACTACCATTATGTGAAATGACCAGGCCACCAAATTGAGGGGCTTGGCGTACTGTAACACCAAGGCCATAATCATATCCATAACCAGTAGGGATGCCCGTTATCAATTCTTTTAGTTCTGGGGCAGGGATTAGCTTTTTATCGATAAATAAGGCTTTATACCATAACACCATATTTGAGGTAGTAGTAATAATACCACCAGCAGGAGCGCTTAATGGGATCATATAGCTTGAGAGATCGGTAATATTATAGGCATAAGATTGTGTTGGTCCCTGAAGTTTAACTTTTGGATAATGGGCATAAATATCCATATCAGGCCAGCCGCTATTTGAAGCAATATAGCCTTGCGCCAGTTTATTGGACACAGCTTTTGGTATAAGAGTGCCGGTATGAGCGTAATATATTGGATGCAGCCCAGCTTGATTAAATAGTAATTGCATATTTTGGCTGACTGATTCGCCGGTCACCGACGAAATAACCATGCCCGCTAATAGGTAATCGGTATTAGTATAATTATATTTATTGGGAGTTCCTGGTTTAAAGAGCGGTTTTTGCGACATGGCATTACGCATCAATTCAGCTTCAGTCCAAATTTTCGTAGGGTTGGCAGCAAACTCTATATGAAATATATCGGCATTTTCAGTATCACCTATGCCGCTATTATGAGTCAGCAACTCTTGTAAGGTGATAGATTGCAAATAGGGGTAAGTATTAATCGTTGTCGCTAACTCAGAGCCAGGTTTGGCAAGTTGCTTGAGGGTTTGATTTAAGGAGAGCTTTCCTTGCTCTTGAAGCTGTAAAATTCTAACAGCCGGGAAAGATTTAGTAACGCTACCTATCGGGAACCAATCATTAGCGCGCATATGAGTACCAGCTTGTAGATCGCTCATACCGGCGGTAAAAGTCTGTATGGCTTGGCCTGGGCTAAAAATACTCACTACGATTCCCGGGATGTGATATTTAGCCAGGTCACTTTGTAATACATTCTGAATATTTTGATTGCGAGTTAGTGCATGTGCAGAGCAGGTGATAGCCATTAAAAAGCTTATATAAACATATTTTATTGATTTCTTTATCATTTACTTGGCCTCTAAATTTTGAAATCCATCGATGCTTTTATCGTTCCATCTAGCATTTTTGACAGGGGATCCCTTATCTTTTGAATTCTAGCATTGGATAGGCCTGTATTAAATACTCTACAAATCGTATAAAGTTTTTTATACTTTAGCATGGTCGCGACTTCACGTTGAGAAAGTTGAGCATTAAAGGCATGATCAGAAGTGGTGGCTTTCACTTCTATATAGCGTGTTTTCTGGCTTTTATCGGCTAAAGTTTTAGTTACCTTTAAATCTAGCGGCTTGAAGCTTTCTTTGGTTTTATTGTACCATTTCACCCGAACAGTTATGCTTTGTTCTTCCATATCTGTCTCTGAGATTTTTTTGCGGCGAGTGCCTTTTAAACTAAAACCATCATCATGCTCAGTGATAACGGCAGGGCTGTATTTTTCAGCATAATGCGCTTTAAGTTTTGAATAGACACATTTTTCACCCCAATAGCCGATTTCTTGTTTAGCTTCATCACTTAACTCTGTTCTATTCTTTTTAGTATCAGAGGATTTAGATGCTGTAGCTTTAACTTCATCGTTTAACGCTGTCCTTGTATTCTCTTTACTAGCAGGGGATTCAGATTCTACAGCCGTACTAACTAGTTCGATTTTCTTATAATCTAACTTATCAGGGTCATGGGTTGGGCTAAACAGTCTGTGAGTAATAGACACATTGAATACACCTGGGCTAGACATGCCAGCATTTATGCGATTAGGTGTGGTGTTAGTGGAAACACTACTAACACCAGCACCTGCTGTTACCGATTTATCATTACTATTGGTTGCTTCAGGTTCGGTCCTTGAATGTTTTGGTGGCCGAGGATCGCTGGTTTCTTTATCTAACAAAGTATCTTTGGCTATTGGTCTTTTCCTTTTTACACCAGCAGTAGTATCAAGCATGGGAAGGACTTTAGCCGTGATGGCAGCCTTCTCTTGAAGGTCTATATGAGTAGTAGCAATAAGCTTATTAGTGCTTATTGGCGCTAATGAGGTGTTGAAAGCACTGACGCGTTTAGGGATTATCAAGCCTGAGATACCATTAACAGGTTTCGGGCTGGCTAATACCTCGCTAATAGCTGCGGTGATAGATTTATCAATTTCAATAGTCACGCGTTTAGACGGTCGAGGTTTACTATCCTCATCATCTGACATTGTGTGTAAAGCGGCCGGTCTTTTTCTTATTATACCTGCATGTTTTTGATCATTTGAAGATGGCGTGGCAATTACGTCATCCTTACTTGAAGCTGCAATGTAGACTTTTGATTCGCTTGGGCTGATCATGCTGGCAGTAACACTAATTGGAGACGAAGTTGATAACCTTTCATTAGCACTTGTGCCGGCTATTGGTGATGTATGGATTATTAAGAATTCTTTAGTAGTGCTTGAAGATCCATTTTCCGTTATAGGATTGCTGACGGCTTTGGTTGGTGAAGGTTCAGGTATGGTTAGGTTTTCATTTAGAGTAGAACGACATTGTTCAATCAGCAGAACAATGCTTGATTTTTCAGATTTGCTTAATTTTATAGCGGTTTTTATATCACTATCAGCACCCGCGGTGAGCAGGACTTTTACAGTCTCTTTATGTCCTCTTAGAGCAGCTAAGATAAGTGCGGTCAAACCATCTTTACTTTTACTATGGATGCTGGCGCCAGCCTCTTTTAAGGCCAGAAGGGTGCTGGTATTTCCATTTAACGCGGCTTGCATTAAGGCGGTATACATAAGTTTATTGGTTTCTTCGAGTTTAGCACCGCTTTCTAGCAAGCTAAGGGCTATGTCAGTATGTCCATTTATTGCAGCCGCCATAAAGGCCGTATCGCCATCATTATCTTTTTCATCGATAGTAGCGCCTGCATTCAGTAAAGCTTGAACAGTGTCGGCATGTCCTTCAAGTGCTGCTGTAATAAGCGCCGTGCTACCAAATTTACTTTTTTCATCGACATTAACTTTGGTTAATAAAGTCTTGACTGTTTCTGTATGTCCGCCGTATGCAGCTTGAATTAATAGGGTATTGCCATTTTTATATTTATCATCAAATGTGGCCCCTTTATTTAACAAGGCTTGGACTACACTGGTATGTCCGTTACGTACCGCTTTCATTAATGCAGTATCGCCTTCTTTGTCTTTTATATCGATATCGACATCACGATCTAATAAGGCATTAACGACATCGATATGTCCGCTTTCAGCGGCTACTATTACTGCGGTATCGCCATTATTATCTTTTGCATCGAACGAAGCGCCACACATTAACAAACTACTAACGATTTCTGTACATCCATTTTGTGAAGCCGCAATTAATGCGGTAGTTCCGTGCTTATTTTTATCATCGACATTTGCGCCATTCTCAAGCAAGGCTCGGACTGTATCATTATCTTTATTAAAGGCGGCAGCAATTAGTGCATTGGTGCCATTTTTATTTTGTTCGTTGATCTTGGCTTTTTTGATTAAGAGTATTTTGACTAAATCGATGGTGTTATTTTGTGCTGCCAAGATGAGCGCTGTGTTACCCACCTTATCTTTCTCATCGACATTAGCACCGGCCTCTATTAAGGCAAGAGCTATTTCGGTATGTCCATTTTTTATCGCTGCTAGTAAAGCGGTGTCACCATTTTTATCTTTTTTACTGGCAGGAGTGGCTGCATCAGTTGAAGGTTTCGTATTGATATCAGAACTGGAGTGATAATTTTTAATCAGTTCTGCAATGTCGGGATGTCCTTTTCTCTTTGCAATTTGTGCAGCTGTTTCCCCACCTTTATCTTTTAGCTTAGTAAGAGCATTATTTTTTAGCAATCTTTGGACAATTTTGCGATGTCCTATATATGCAGCTTGCATTAGTGCGGTTTCGCCATTCTTGGTTTGTTCATTAATCGAGGCTTGTAGCTGTAGCAAGAGCCGCACTGTTTTGGTACGTCCATTTTTTGTAGCGTACATTAATGCATTAAGACCATTTTTATTTTTTTCATTAATTGTTGCGCCGTTATCGAATAAGACGTTAACTGTGCCATTATGCCCACTACTTGCGGCATACATTAATGCAGTAGCCCCCTCTTTATTTTTTGCATTAACATTAGCACCGTATTTTAAATAGACTAAAATCGCGTCTGTACGCCCATTCAGTGCAGCCAAAATTAAAGCTGTATTGCCATTATTATCACTGTCGTTGATTTCAGCTCCACCATCCAATAAGGCTATTACCGTTTCAAAATGTCCTTTAAGGGCGGCCGCCATGGATGCTGTAACACCATAGCGGTCTTTAGCATCAATCTTAGCGCCTTTTTTTAGTAAATAACGGGCTGTTTTGGTATGTCCCTTTTCTGCAGCATTTATTAAGGCGGTAGTGCCATCCTTATCCTTTGCTTCGATATTGGCACCGTTATCTAGCAAAAGCTTGGACATAGCGATATGTCCATTACTAGCTGCAAGCATCAATGCGGTGACACCACTTTTATTTTTTCGATCAATAATCGCGTCTGCTTTTATTAAGGCTTGTGCTATTTCAATATATCCATCATTAGCAGCCCAAATGAGTGCAGTATCACCATAATCATTCATCTCATCGATCTTTGCCTTAGCTTCAAGCAAAGCTAAAACAATTTCGGTATGACCATTTTGTGCTGCGGCAATTAGGGCCGTATCACCATGCAGACCTTTTTCATTTATATCAACGCCACTGCTTAATAGGGTTAATGCCAGGTCTTTTTGACCACTGCGAGCAGCTGCCGTAAGTTCAGTGTCGTTATTTATATTAGCAACCATAGCAGGGAGCTTTAGTTCCATAGGTGTTGTAACAGTTTCTGCAAAGGATTCTTTAGGGGAGTTGAACATTATCTTTCCTTTACATTTTTACATCGAGTGAAGTTGAAAGCGTGCCATCTAATATTTTTTGCAGAGGGTCTTTTAGTTTCTCAATTCTTGGAAGAGGGATGCCTGCATTAAACACCCTATAAACGGTATAGTCTTTTTTGTGCTCTAACATGGTTTTAACCTCCTGAGCAGAAAAATGGGCGCTAAAGGCACGATCGGAAGTGGTTGACTTAACTTCGATATAACGCGTTTTGATGCGATCTCCAGGTAAGGTTTTAGTCACCTTTAAATCAAGGGGTTTAAAGCTTTCTGTAGTTCTGTTATACCATTTCACTCTAACGGTTATCTCTTGCTTTTTGATCGTTAAATCTTTAGCCGTTTTAGTGCGAGTGCCTATCAAATTAAAGCCATCATCACACTCAGTGATTTCAGCAGGACAATACTTTTTAGCGAAGTGATCTTTGAGTTTGAAATAAACGCATTGTTCACCCCAATATCCAATCGCAACTTTAGCTTTATCGCTTAACTCGGTTCTTTTTTCTGGCATTTTAACTTCAGATGATTCAGGTTTTAGTAGACCTTTCATTTTAGATTTATTGGAGGCTGGAATCATGACGGCATTAGTCAGCTGAACTTTAGAATAATCTATTAATTCTGGCTTACATAAAGGGATGAATTCAGTTTGTGTAATGGTAACATTGAACACTCCTGGGCTAATCATGCTAGCCTCTTTGCTGTCGCGGCTTGGTATTGATAGTGCCACAGTGGCTCCGGCGCCTGTATTTGCTGTATTCAAACTTGTAGAGGCTGGTTCAGATTCAGTTCTTGATTTCTTGGAGGGTCGAGCATTGCTAACGGCTTCATTTAATAAAGGATCTTTGGCGGGGGCTCTGTCCCTTTTTGCACCGGAAATTACTGGCATTTTAACATGCGGTATTTCAGCAATAGCTTTTGTTTTACTATTTATCGGAGCGGAAGCGTCTTTTGTTGTCGTTTCAGCGCTTGCTGGTATATCAGTCTCTTCTAAACTTTTATCTGTTTTAAATTTTTCAAGTTGTTTATAATAATTGGCTGATTTAGCCGCATCTTTTTCGACATATCTGCCTTCATCATAAATTTTTGCTAATAATTGATAGGCGCGTTCGTTATTATGCTTTGCAGCGAGTTTTAATACTTTTAACGCTTTTTTAGTATATTGGGCTTTATTAGTATAATTACTGTAGTCAAAATAATCACAGCTACGGTAATCTAAATCCAACTTTGCGATATATTCCTTATCCTTTGCCTCAAGGTGCAACTTAGCATCGGATAACAAGAAATTGGCAAGGCAAAATGCTGCCATGGCAAATGTGTCAATTTCCATCTGAGTGGATTGGTATCTTTGCAGGGCAGATTGGTAATCTTTCTTATGTTTTTCGTATGCTCGAATAGTAGCCTTGGACGCTTCCTCGATGCTTTTATCATCAAGGAACGCTTTGTCTGCGCTGGGCGATGGTTTTTCAACCATGGCTTTTATCTCATCTGTTTCAAGCAGGCTATCTGATAGTATTGAAAATAGATAAGCAGCAATGGCACTATTTTTAGCAATAACTATTTTGCCGCTCTTATCTTTCTGGTCTTTGGAGTATATTCTCGCCAATAGATATAGCGCGGTATTATCAACAGTTAATTCAATGGCCTTTTCATAAAAGAAAACAGCCTTTTTACTATCTTGAATTCTATCTTTACCGGAGTAATACATTCTGCCGAGTTCTGTTAAGGTGCGGCTCGTTTCTTCCTCAGGATGAATTGAAAAATAATCCAATTTATTATAATTAGTTAAAAATTTATTTTCTTCTCTTATACTCATATTCATATCGATATCCTGCGGATAATAAATTTCGGGCATTTTACCTTAAAAATCTGCCAGATTGTTAAGTTGTAAGGTATAAGCTATTTGCAGATTGATAGTTATGCCAACTTCACCTACCATGTAATGACTAAAGTAAAAGGATTAATCAGATGAAATCTGCGCTAAAACAATCGTATTTAGATGCGAATACCTTATTAACCGCGTTTTGTCAGGATGAGAGCAATTTTGATCGCTCGGTCGAGGTTGCTAAAGCATTGGCTGGCTCATTTCAGGCTGGCAATAAATTACTTTCTTGCGGTAATGGTGGTAGCTTATGCGATGCTATGCACTTAGCTGAAGAATTTACCGGGCGTTATCGTAAGGATAGACGGGCGCTACCGGCGATTGCCTTGGCAGATTCCTCGCATATCACCTGTGTGGGTAATGATTTTGGATTCGATGATATTTTTTCAAGAGGAGTTGAAGCCTTTGGCCAGAAGGGCGATTGGTTATTCTGCATGTCCACCAGCGGCAATTCCAAAAATATTATTCGGGCTGTAGAGGCTGCTAAAGCAAGAGGGCTTAAAACAGTAGCCTTGTTAGGTAAAGATGGCGGGGCTCTTAAGGGGAAATGTGATTATGAATTTATTATCCCTGCCGAGACTTCAGACCGCATCCAAGAAATCCATATGTTAATATTGCATGTCATCATCGAAGGCGTGGAAAGGGTATTGTTTCCTGAGCTTTACGCTTAAATTATATTTCTCTCCATTTAGCTGTTTTTTATTAAAAGGATTTAATTATGTACGCTGAGCATAAATATGGTGAAAAGCTCACCCTGTTAATTGAAGGTGAAATTCCAACTTGGCTTACCGAGCATGTTAGAAAGGTAAAAACCAAATTAAAGCCTGGCAATAATAAGAAAATGGCTACATTTTTATTTCGATATGAATCTGGTGATCCCGCATCTGCAGCGCCTGTTCCTTTTAAAGAAGCTTGGGTAGCGATTTCAGGCACTGGAAATGCTGACAAAGCCAAAGCAAATGCGAAAAAGTTGGATGAGTATTCTATAAACTTTGTCCCTTGCCTCGAAGCATTTCTTAGTGATAAAACTCCTCCAACTAGAATTGAGCATAATATTTTTGACTCAGTAAAATATGATGGTTTATTTAGGAAGTTTTTAGTGATCGCAACCTCGGCGATGAAAGCAACTGGTGAGCTTGATGCAGATCTTGTTTCAACTTTCTTTCTTAGCCCAGATTTAGTCAAGGCGATTAAACTTATTAAAAATAGCTTAACGAATGAGTTAAAAGAACAGCATGCCAAGCATAAAAGCTTGGGGGCTGGGCCAAATTACGATATCCCATTAGATTTTCTCAAAATGCTCGCATGGGAATGTTACATGCTTGATGAAGATATGATCGCTACGAATCTATATTCTAAAGAACGTGGAATTGATAGTAGTCATGTTGTAACCGACCTTAAAACCAATAAGATTATTTTCAATTTTAATGAACGTGTTTATAAAAATTATATCGATGCTTTAGGGTATGCAAAAGACAATGAGCTTTATAAGGCTTTTGAGTCTTTATGGATACATATATTAGGGTTTACTATAGATGCATTGACTAAAAAAATGCAACATTGCGCTGAGACTAATTTGATAGCTTTTATGAGAGATGAATTAAGTAAAGGTGATGGTATTTTAGGCCGGCCTGGGCAATTTATCCTGTTTAGTTCACTCTTAAACGATGAGAGCAATGCCGTTGCAGCGCCCTGCGATAATTGTCGGTTACTTTCCTTGCCTGAAATTTTTAAATTGAATGTTTCATCAGGTGATAGCAAGAAAAAAGCTAGTCTAGCAACGATTCCAGCAGTATCTATAACTGAACCTAGATCTGCCTATGGGCAGATGTTCGAATCAAAAAGCGGCCAGCACGACTTTAGGCACTTTGCTTTTGCTTTCGCTAAGAAAGGATTTAATGAAGGCGCAGCTGTAAGAGCTATCGCAGGGCTGGCTCCCAAAAAACCTGTTAGCGCATCACCATTTGCATCTGTTCATGAGCTTGCAAGTATAGATTCGGCTTTTGCTAGCATGACTATTGGCAGTGGCGCTGGTGCTATGTAATTCAAAAAGGTTAATATAAATTATTCGATAAAGGAAATTACTATGAAACTCGGATATATTATTATTTATGTACCTGATGTTGAGCTAGCTCTGCAGTTTTATGAACAGGCTTTTGGTTTAAAACAAAGCTTCCTGCATGAGAGCATGCAATACGGTGAAATCGAAATGGGTAGCACCAAGTTGGCTTTTGCATCAGAAGCAATAGCCGAATTGAATGGCGTTCAATTTGTAAAAAATCGTCTCGACAATCACGCCCCAGGTATTGAGATCGCATTAGTAACTCCGGATGTTAGCGAGGCATTTAATAGGGCGGTAAAAGGCGGTGCTATCGCTTTAGCCGAGCCTATGAACAAGCCTTGGGGCCAAACAGTTTCTTATGTGCGTGATTTAAATGGGGTGCTTATAGAGATTTGTAGCCCAATGGCTAATTAATGCTATTGTCTTTTAATTTTGTAGCTGATAATTTGTTCATGCGTAGTCTTATTTAAATTTACCTAATGTAAGGAAAGCGGCATGATTGATCGTAAGCAAGCCTGGGAATTTGCTCATGAATGGCTCGATGCATGGAATAAGCATGATATCGATCTTATTATGCGGCATTACGATAATTCGATAGAATTCTGTTCTCCCATTGTGCAAAAAGTACTAGGTATTCAAGACGGCATCGTGAAGGGAAACCAAAATTTACGGGATTACTTTTCTCGCCAACTCAAAGCTTTTCCAACCCTGCAATTTCAATTGCTCGATGTCTTCGCCTCACCAAAAAGTATCGTTTTATACTACAAAATCAATCGCGGATTAATGGCGGCCGAATGCATGATCTTAAATGCTGAAATGAAAGCCATTCAGGTATTCGCCAATTATGACAAAAATGATATAGGGTGAGTAAGCTCGATGCCAAACAATGCTATAAGTTCTGTTTTAAGAGAAATTAGTGATTCGGCATGGATTTTTGCCTCCTTAACGGTCCTGGCCGAGACAGGGGCTATATCTGCTTTAAAAAATGACATTGGCCTCTTAGAGCTTGGGAAGTTGACTGGTTTGCCAGGGCCAATATTAATGCAGCAGCTTAAAATTTTAATTACGCTAAATTGCGTTTCATTCGATGGCATTCATTATATATTTACTAAAGACATGTTGGCTTTGCTGGAAACACCTGAACTTGAAAAGAGATTTGTCGCCAGCCTTCACTCTAAATTTGGTCAGATCCGCGAGTTTGAATTGGCTGCTCGCAACAGACAGCTTAACCAAGGCTGGCAGCATGTTGATGAAACTATATTGCAAGCGCAAGGTGATATTTCAGAAGTAGTGGCTATAGATTTTATTCCTGCTAATCCAAACTTGCAGGAGAAATTAAGGCAAACTGACGCTACTTTTCTTGATGTGGGTGCCGGAGTGGGTAAAATAGCCATGAAAGTGTGTGAACTCTATCCCCTGGTTCGTGCAGTGGCAATAGAGCCGGCGGAAAAACCCTTTGCATTAGCTGAAAAAAATATAGCGAAATCTGCTTATAAAAACCGAATTGAATTGCGCCAGATGTATATTGAGGCGCTTCAGGATGAAAATCAGTTTGATGTGGCCTGGGTCGCACAAGCTTTTATACCAAAGCAAGCGCTAGTCGATGGATTGCACGCCATTAAGCGTGCGCTTAAACCCTCTGGAATGTTGCTCACTTATGCCTCAATAGATGATGATTCACAAGATCTTTCAGCCAATGTTAACCATCTTGTTGCGGCTTTGCATGGCAGTTTCCGCACCGAGCTTGAACTGGTTACTCTTTTAAAGGAGGCAGGTTTTGCTGATGTGAAGCTATTATGCGAAAGCAGTAAGCATCGAGTGATTACAGCGGTAAAGCCCAATTAATCGCATCACTCATCGAGAGCAATGTCCCTTAAGCTTTTTATCTGATTGCCATTTACATCGAAATTGCATGGATCTAACCATTTAACTACTTTCTGTTTTATGGTGGGCCATTCACCGTCGATAATTGAAAACCATGCCGTATCGCGGTTGCGGTTTTTGAACGTACAATGCTGGCGAAATATCCCTTCAAATGTAAAGCCCAGGCGTTTAGCGGCATTAATTGAAGGCTGATTAAGGGAATCACATTTCCATTCATAGCGTCGATATTTCAGCACTTCAAGAGCTTGATGCATCATTAAATACATGGCTTCAGTTGCAGCGGGAGATTTTTGTAGTAGCTTCGAGTAATGAAGATGACCTACTTCAATAGAGCCATGCTCAGAATTGATATTTAAGTAGCCACATATTCCAATAGGCTGGTTAGATTTAGCCTCTAAAATGGCGTAGAGCAGGGTATTCGCGTTTTCAGCAGTTAAATTTACCCATTGGCAAAATTCAGTATAGGTTTTTAAAGGTCCATAAGGGAGGTAAGTCCAAGACTCACCACTATTATCGATTTGCAAGGCATCGAATAATGCCAGGGCATGCTTATCCACATCAAGAGGCTCTAATACGCAATATTCCCCCCGTAAATTTATTTTTTGTGGACGCTCAGCAGGCTGCCAATTGTCTAATGTAAAGCCTACCTCTTGGTTAAATTCATTTTTAGTAAACATCAATTCTATGCGCCATTAAGGGTTAATTGGAAAGTATTGTACAACTAGCAAGATAAGTGACAAACTATAAAATAGTTTTTAGATAAATTATAGGGTTGATTATGGCATATGGTGATTTGCATTCAGAACGTCGCGCTTTTGGAGCTCCTGCAATGGAAGCTTATGCAGGGTGGTTAAAGCATCAAGCGTATATTTATAATGAGATGCGTCGCGATCCAGGAAAAATTATCGAGATAGCTGCTGCCGGCTCAGAAAACCCAAGCGCGACGTATGCTGCCATAGCCGTTCAAGCCGTTAATCGTTCCGGTAAGTTAAACATGGCTGGTGCGACCTTTACCGATACTATTACAGAAGGTCCAACAAGACGATCCTTTAATGCGAATGTATATTCCAGAATTGCAGCTGGAGCCACCGTGATTGCTTTTAGGGAAGGGGGCCGGGGTGTTGAGATCCTCCTTATTAAAAATAAAAGAAAGCGAGGCAAATTACTGCCCACTGAAGGTTATGGGAAATATGGCCCCTTAAAACATACTGCTGCACATTTTTCTGATGTGGATAGCAGTGGTATGGATAAGGCTGAAGAGCTTATATTAAAAGGCATGCCTGTTAATGAGGCCTATGGAGAAGTGGCGGAAACTAGCGGTGCCGGGAAACACCCCTATGGTAGTTACGATTTGACCCTCGAAGATACGGCAAAACGTGAATTTAGAGAAGAGCTTGGCATACCAGTGCCTGGCGAGCTTAAACAGATTTATGAGGAAATGAAATACAACTCAGCATGGGGTTTGCATACGCTTGCCGCTGGTTTTTTACTGCAATTAGGCTCGGAAGAATTGGTTTTTTCACCTGATGAAGCTGAAGTTGAGAGCATACATTTCATTGCTCTTGCTGATGTTACAGTTGAGGCTGATGGTTCCGGCCGAGTTAAAGGTTTTGCCGAGGTTATCCCTGAAAGCTACATAAGCAATATTAAAAAAGTAAGGCTCGCCTATGAGGCGATTCAGATAGAAAAAATAAGCAATGGACTTATTAATAGCCTAGAGCAACTTAAGGTCTATGTGGCCTTAACCAGACAGGCCTGCCCAGAGTTTATTCCTTTCGGTCCTGATAGCGTGTTATCGACTCATAATATAAGGACGTTTACGGCAGAACTTATTCGGAAGTTACAAGCGCCGCTACCGTTTCTTACGCTAGGCGCAGCAGAAGCAAAACCCTCTGAAGTCATTGCTAGTCCCTAGGATCATATTATAATGAGCGACATTAAAATTTTAGAGCGACATCATCATGGAAATAAAAGACAGCAACGGTAGCATTCTTGTCGATGGCGATTCCGCGCTATTGATTAAAGATTTAAAAGTAAAAGGCTCATCGATAGTCCTTAAAAGAGGCAGTGTCGTTAAGAATATCCGTCTGACCTCAGATCCTCAGCAAGTGGAATGCCGTGAAGGTAAGACCACCATGGTGCTTAAAACCTGCTTCTTGAAAAAAGTGTAATTCACATTAATACCCTACTAAAAAAAATCGTAGTTTTATTTTTAATGACTTACGCGTTTAATGCTTTTGCCGCTCCAATTAACTGGAAACGGCTGGGTTCGCCTATTTGTCATAATTCACAAAGTATCATTACCCCAACCTTGACAAGCGAACAATCTGGCAAGCTATCTGCATTGCATCGGGTGAGCACAGTTGCCTCGCTTGGCATTGATTCCAAAGGCAATGTTTATGCTGCGACAGATAATGGGGTATTTATGTTGGCTCAAGGTTCAAACACTTGGGTTTCAGCTAATCAAGGCTTACCTCGATTTGAAGCCAATGCATCGCCATTTTTGCTGGATAATAAGACTGGCATACTCTACCTTAGCACTTTCGATGGGATTTATAAGCGCGAATCAGATAGCACTAAATGGGTGCTTTTCGATGATGGCGAGGGCTTTCTACCCTTTGAAGCTAAATATGGATCAGGCACAGCGCTGCATATCCACTCGATGACTCTCACAGCTAAGGGCAAATTTTGCCTGCAAACGAATTGGGGTGTATTTTTGCAAAAATAATAAGCGCAATGTTTAAGTAAGCGCATAATTTAAATGAAACAGTTTATATTGCGAAGGTGATTACTGAATAATTAATAGAAGATTTAATCTGTGAACTTTATTGATACCATCCCTGATTACGCAAGTCACGCTATACTAATGAACATTATTGAAAACTAACGGTATACCTATGGCAACTTATGTTCTTGTGCATGGAGGTGATAGAGAAGGTTCAATTTGGGCAGAGGTATCTAATTTGCTTAAAGAGCAAGGGCACAAGGTTTTTTGCCCATCGATGAGCTCCGTAAAAACGGCCAGTCTGCAACAAAATATCGATGAAATAAAAGCACTAATTCACTCTAAGTATTTAAAAGATGTTATCTTGGTTGGGCATAGTTATGGCGCCATGGTTATTACGGGTGTCGCCGGTCAACTTAATGATATCGTTTCTTTTATGGTTTTTGTAGATTCAGCTGTCCCAGAAAGTGGAAAGTCTCTTTTTAGTTTGCTTGCAGATTATGGTTATGACTATCAGCATTTTGGGTTAACACCTGATTCAGCTTGTGTAGATGTTTTATTTTTTGATTCCAAGCAATTTGCACAAATGCCTAAAGCTTATATTCTTTGTTTGCGAAGTGAATTTATTGAGGTGACCCAGCCCATCTATGATCATATTGTTACCATTGCGGAAACTGATAATTGGCTATATTTTTGTTTAAATACTAGACATGGCTGTATGCTTACTCAACCTAAAGAGCTTGCAGATATTTTAAGTGGTATTTCTTCTAAGTAAAATGATTACAAAAACGCATCGCTTAAAATTTTAGAAGAGGGCACTCCAGCAAGGAAGGCTTTAGTTTTAAGTGTCGATGTCGTCTCTTTGGGGCCACACACATAGAGATGCAGATTGCTTGGATCTTTTAGCCATAACAGCATTTTTTTATCGATAGGCATTTCAGAGAATAAACCTTCGCTTTTTAAAACACAATTTTCATAATGAAAATTCGGGTGCGCTAGGCTTAATGCTTTAAGTTCAGATAAATAATACAGGTCCTGGTCGGTTCGACCGCCATGTATTAAAGTGATCTCGCCTTGATGATCTTGAGATAGGGCGCTCCTCACAATGGCGACCAATGGTGCTAAGCCTGTGCCTGTACCTATCAAAAGCATGGCATAGTTCAGACGCTTAGGATTAAAGTAAAAGCATTGTCCCATTGGACCTCGAATGTTTAGGCTATCGCCTACCTTGGCGTGCTCTTTTAGCCAGCTAGTCATTAGTCCACTACAAAGCTTAATATGCAATTCAATATAGCCATCAGTTACAGGCAGGTTCGCGATGGAGTAGCTTCTAATTATGCCTGCTGGGTTAATGATACTTATATATTGACCCGGTATCCATTTTGTTAAATCCGCTACGCTTAAATAAACTGCGAGCACATTATAGGTTAACGCTTTGATCTCAAGAATTTTTGCAACGGTTTCACACTCTGCGGCATTGGGTGATTCTAGATGGAAATCTACTATTGGCTTTGCTAGGCAGGCTAAAAAGTAATTTTGGGCTTTAAGTGTATCTTGAATTCCATTTTGCCAAGAGGCATCGACCCTATTAGCGATAGGCGCTTTTATTAAGCAGGATTGACAAATACCCGCCTGACAAGAGGAAGGGTATTCAACACCATTGCGCTTTAAACAGGATAATATACTTTCATTATCCTGTAGTAAGTACTGGTTATTATCATAAGTAATAATTGGCATGTTAGCGATCTAACACGTCATCGCGGACGCTATTGGCTATGTTAGCCACTTCTTGGATGTCAGCATCTTGCACGCCCAATTCTTTTAAAGTAGAGCCTAAAAGCTCGATAATAGCATCTACATGGCTATCATTAAGGCCTCGAGCCACCAAATGTCGATGCCCTTTGCGCATATCTGTACCGGAATAATTATTAGGGCCGCCAAAGACCATGGTCAGAAAGCCTTTCTGTTTGGCGATTTGTTTTTCCATATCGACGCCTTCAAAAAAATAATTGACTCTATCATCGACTAATACTTTGCGATAAAAAATATCGACGGCGGCATTAACGGCATCTTGCCCACCAAGGCGTTCGTATAGTGTAGTGCTCATTTATTTCTCCATTAGCAATAAGGTATATTTGAAATGCATCTTAATATGCGCCATAATGACTGTCAATAAAATAATGAAGGATTAACATGCAACTGACTCAGTTTACGGATTATTCATTAAGGGCCTTGATATTTATTGCCATTAAAAAGCAAAGTTGCACCATTAATGAAATTTCAACCGCATATGGTCTTTCAGAAAATCATGTAGTTAAAATTATCCATAACCTTGCAAAACTTGGCCTTATCAATACCACCAGGGGGAAAAATGGCGGAATTACCATGGCTGTCGATCCTGCCGATATCAATATCAAAGCCGCTGTTTTAAAGCTGGAAAGTCATTTTGACCTGGTGCCTTGCTTCAATAAAGAAAAGCAAAATTGCATTATAGCCCCCGTTTGTATTTTAAAGCATGTACTACACGATGCCAGAAAAGCATTTTTTGATGTATTAGAAAAATATACTCTGGCGGATATGATTAAGAACCAAACTGAATTAAAGCCCTTGTTACAGATTTGAATTAGATGGCATTATTTAGCATCAGCCACAAATAATCCAAGGGCATAATAACGATGATACTAAGAGCTGTCATTATCAAGCAAAGCTTTATTACATGCTTAAATGAAAGATTGCTCAATCTCATCGCTATCAATAATGGCGGTGATTGATAAGGCAATATAAACATGGAATAGCCAATGACCTGAGTTATTAAAACAGTGGTTAGGGGTAAATGGGTTGCCTGAGCTAGCTGGCCAGATAAAGGCGCCATAATGGCTGGAATCCCAGGCAAAGTAGTTAAAAGTCCGATAATCATCGAGCAGAAAGTAAGTAAATAATAGTTAAAGAAATTGTGTCCCGCGGCAAATGGGATATGAGCAATCAGTTCTTGACCAATTATTGAGCCTATGCCTGTATAATTTATTACAGCGCTTAAGCCAACTAAACCCGCCACATAGAATAAAATTTCAGTATTGATCTCCTTCATAAAGTTACGATGATCGAGAATCCCAATTTTTGGCAATAGACAAACAACGGCAATGGCTAAAGCTGGCCAAGCTGGGGAGAGATTCGTATATGAATCCGATAGCCAGGCAATAAGTACCAAAACTAAGTAGAGCGTTAGGCGCTTTTCAGCAGAAGAAACCTTTTCTAAGTTAATGAAGTTTTCTAGCTTTAGTAAGCTAGGGCGGTCATTAAACATAAAGGTCACTATAACGACCATTAGGATTACTTTTAGCAATCCTAAAATAGGGAAGTGTAATAAAAGATAGCCTGTATAAGTCAAATTTAGGTGATAAAGCGATGACATCGATCCCATTAAAATAATATTGGGCAGATTGGATGGCAGTATAGTAAAACCTGCAATATTGCTTGCAAAGATGCCAGATAAGAGTAGGCCTGTATGTCCCCTAGATTCTGTATCGAATCCATTTGCTTTGGCAAAAGCGATTATTATTGGCAATATAAGAATAACTCGCCCAGCAGAAGAGGGCATAATAAATGCCATGAGCATACCAAATGCCGCCATGCCCATTACTAATATAGAATAGTGTCCTTTGCAGATTTTTATTAGGCTATAAGCAATTCTGTTGGCCAAGCCAGTTTTCTGAATGGCAAGCCCAATTGGAAGGCCGGCAAAGATTAGCCAAAAGGCTGGCGATGTAAAGCCCGAAAATGTAACTGCGGCTGGAGCGAGTTTACATATAATGACTATGGCCATAAAAATCAAAAAGGCTAAATATTCCATTACTAATCCTGAGATGAGTAAAGTAATGGTAAGCAAGGTTGCAGCTAGTGCAATATCCGTAGATAGGCTGTTGCTATGCCTAATAAATTGAATCAAAAAGCCTACAAAAATCAAGCTTGTTAAGCTAAAAGTTACTTTCCTAGTGATGTTTTTCATAAACAAGTCCCTATGAGTGATACTTGCATAATTTTAAATCACAAAGTAATATAACTATAATTTATTATACTCATATGGAAGATAACTTATGGATATAGATCTATATCGGATTAATCTTAACTTATTAGTGGCATTAAATGTTTTGTTGCAAGAGAAGAGCGTTACTAAAGCTGCTAACAAGCTCTTTATTACTCAGGCAGCAATGAGTAAAAATTTGGCGCAATTACGTACTATTTTTAAAGACGAAATTCTGATTCGTGAAAAGAACTATATGGTATTAACAAATTATGCGGAGGGCTTAAAGCCCAAACTCCAACAAATTTTAGAGGAATTACGTAATTTAATTGTTAATGGACAATCATTTGATCCTAGTACTTCAAAACGAGTATTTAAGATTGGCATGTCTGATTATATAAGCTCACTCATTTTACCCAAGCTTCATAAGCTCTTATTAAAAAAAGCCCCGGGCATAAAGATAAGTATTATTGCGATCGATCATTTAGGCGGCCCGGAAGCATTTGAACGTGGAGACTTCGATCTAGCCGTAGGCAAGGATTTCGGCGCGAATGAAGCGGTCAATAGGCAGTTATTATTCAATGATAATGGCGTATGCATTGTTGGCTCAAAGCATCGCTTTGCTAAAAAGAAAAACATAACGCTTGAGGAGTATCTTGCTTTTGAGCATGTCGCAATATTACGATCCGACAAACCTGAGCGGCCCAGGCTAATCGATAATACGCTCTTAATGATGGGCGTAAAAAGAAAGATTTTGATGGAAACGCCCTATATGGAGCCTATTTTCCAGTTAGTCCAAGAATCTGATCGACTGATTGGATCATTGCCTGAAAAAATTGCACATCACTATCAAAAGCTTTACAAATTTCACATTCTGCCATTGCCCTTTGAAATAAAGCCTATGGAGTATTATTTGCTATGGAACCATCGATTTGATAATGATCTAGGCCATAAATGGCTGCGAGAACAAATTATTGGATAAAAAAGTGATATCGATTTAGGCGAGTTAAATCAACGAAAAACTACTGATCAAATGGATCTTTCATAGGGAATGCGTAGGGCAGTTACTTGGCGTCGCGAATTGACATAATGAAGCTGCCGATGAACTGAGGGAATGTAAAGATACAATCGTATTTTAAAGAAAATACGATTGCATTTTACTTCCCTTAATCAGTTAAGTCATAGAGGTCTTAATTACAGACTTTTTAAAAGTTCCAGTTCGCCTGTGGTTAATCTTGCATCAAAATCAACGACTCGATATTCAGCTACATCTTCAATGACATAGGGGTCTTCGCTTATCATGGTCATTAAAGCCTTCTTATCGATCGATTTGGCTAAGATAACACCTCCCAGCTTACTTTTTTTAGGCCCGGCAAATAGAAAGATGCCTTGATCGACGTATTTTTTCACCCATTCACTATGCGCGCCGATATGAGGTGTAACGCTATCTGTAGGTTTAATGTAATCAACGATAAGTACATACATAATTTTCTCCTTTGATTGTTTGATTGCAAGCTCATTGTAATTAATGGAGTATGTATATAGAATCCTAGTTAATATCAATTAACTATTGCACCAAATGCAATAATTCCGAGATAAAACATGCTAGAAGATATCGAGATATTTTGTGCTATAGCCAAAGAGGGCGGCTTTGCGAAAGCGGCTAGAGCGTTACAGCTTTCCACTTCAATTGTGACACGTCGCCTGGCCCGATTAGAAAAAAATCTCGATGTTCGTCTCGTGCATCGCACCACACGACAAGTCTCACTTACCGAAGAGGGGCGCTTATATTTCGATGAGGTCAGTAACATTCTTGATGCCCTTAAAGCTTCCAATAAGAATGTCAAAAGCTTAAGTACGGAAGTAGCCGGCACCTTAAAAATTGGCTTGCCAGTCTCAATCAGCCATCTCTATGTCACGCCACATTTGCATGAGTTTTTAGCACAGTATCCCAATCTAAAAGTCCATATTATTAATGGCAATCATTTGTTCGATTTATTGGGTAACGGCTTTGATCTAATCCTGCATTGTGGAGAGCTACCTAACTCTAATTACTATTATAAGAAGTTAGGGCTATGGGAAAAAATAACCTGTGCCTCACCTGAATATTTAAAAAAATACGGGATCCCAAAAAAACCAGAAGACTTGAGTAATCATAACTGTTTAGACCATGCAGAGAGTTTCCATGGCACATGGCGGTTTCAAGAATTGGATAAGTCGAAAAACATCCCCGTTAGCGGCAATGTTAGAGTCAATAGCAGCTTGGATTTATGTAATCTAGCGAAAAGTGGACTGGGGATGGTATATTTGCCTAGCTTTTCGGTTGCAGAAGCACTTAAGTCAGGCGAACTAGTATCAGTCTTAGATAGTTATAGGCCAGAAGCTTTAGGCTTGTATTTGGTGTATCCTAGCCATAAATATTTAAGCTATAAGACCCAAGTCTTTATCGATTTCATGGCTAATTTGTTAACGTAAAGGATGATTTATGAAAAAGCTTATTGCCTTGACCATATTAGCCATTTCGTCATCTGTATATGCTGACTTAAGCATAACCCAAATTATGCAAATAAAACCAATGTCATTCCAAGCGGGCAACAGTTATGTCAATGGCAGTTGCGGTCTGGCTTCGCTTACTAGCCTAAGGGCTGATGCCTGGCGCTGTCTGGCAGGTTCAAACCACAAGCTTTATGATCCCTGTTTCACAGTGGTCGGCGCTACAAACATGCTCGCCTGTGGCATAGATCCATCAACCCATAGTAATGGGGTTTTTGTTAAAATAAAGAGTTTCCCGAAAGCTAAATTGAGAATTTTACAAACCTGGCTGCTGCAATTACCTGACGGAACCTATTGTAAGCCTCTGCAAATCGGGGTTACCGCTGGGAGCATTGTTCTTAGGGATCAAAATAATAAACCTCTAGGGCAGGATTCAATCGTTTATACTTGTAATGATATAAAAACGGTTAATGGCCAAACTATTCAGAGCGGTCTTTTTGCTAATAGTATTGTTCCTGGTGCAGTATGGACGGCTCAAAGAGCGTACTATAATGCTTCAAGTCTGTTATTTATTAACGTTGAAACCACCCAAATTGCTAAAGTCTGGACATAGGGATCAGCTGCTAACTTCAAGTGCTAGTTTAATTACAATTCGTTTCTATAATAATATCTGGGAGTAATAATGCCGGATTTTTTAACGGTGCTAAGTTTTGCTGTAGTTGCATTAATTATGGCATTATCACCAGGGCCTAATATGATTTATTTGGTCTCTCGCTCAATCTGCCAAGGCAGGATTGCAGGCCTTATTTCACTCGGTGGGGTGGCATTGGGTTTTCTATTTTATATGCTTTGTACGGCATTTGGCATTACCGCTTTATTGTTTGCTGTGCCTATAGCGTATGATGCCTTACGAATTGCGGGTGCTCTTTATCTATTGTATTTGGCCTGGAACGCATTAAAACCAGGAGGGCGCTCGCCTTTCCATCTACGGCGATTAAACCCTAATAGCCCCTACAAGTTGTTTATTATGGGCTTCATGACCAACTTATTAAACCCTAAAATTGCGATAATGTATCTATCCATATTGCCACAATTTATTCACCCGGGTCATGGTTCTATTTTCATTCAATCAATAATGTTAGGATCGGAGCAGATTATTATTGGCACTTTAGTAAATGGAGTTGTTTTATTAATGGCTAGTTCGATAAGCCCTTTTTTAAACTCGCATCCAAGAGGCTTACTTGTTCAGAGATGGCTAATGGGCTCTGTATTAATTGGGTTGGCTGTGCGTTTAGGCGGAATGCATGAGAATGCTCGTTAAGAATCGGGATTAAACTAAATTATGAATAAAATTTTAAAGCTCTTGTCGATAGGATTATTTTGCTTAATTAGTCACGCGGCTATTGCAAATTCATCCCCCGTTGATTTAATCGTCAAGCCAGCGATGACGCAATTTATGAATCAGTATGCTATTCCAGGGGCGGCTGTGCTTATATATCATGATGGGCATATGTATGCTTATTACTTTGGGGTATCAAACCTTAAGAGTAACACTCCGGTAACGGGACAGACCATTTTTGAGCTGGGTTCTATTACTAAGACCTTTACTGGTTTGTTATTAGCAGAAGGGATTCAATCAGGATCGGTAAAATTATCAACACCGCTTGGCAGTTTGCTGCGTACGGGGCAAAATTATTCTACCGATATTCGGCGTATTCCCTTATTAGATTTGGCGACGCATACCTCATCCTTGCCAGATAATGTATCGAATATTGCTTATAATGCGCCTGCAAATAGTCAAACTCAGGCAAGATTAAATCGATTTTTAAATGGCTGGCATGCACCTTATCCTATGGGGAGCAGGGAGATCTATTCTAATTTTGCTTTTGGATTATTGGGAATAGCCCTGGCTGATCACGCTCATAAAAGCTTAGCTCAATTAATGAAAAATACCATTTTACTGCCGCTAGGAATGAAAAACTCAGGCTTATTTGTGCCAGTACAAAATTATGCAGAAGGGTATAGCGCAGATGGGAAGCCCGTTACTTCGCCACAGGTAGGCCTCCTTGCCGGGGCTTGGGCGATGAAAGCCTCGGTTAATGATATGCAAGCGTATTTAAAAGCGGCTATGTTATTGCCTGGAACACCGCCAAATATACTTACGCTTATGAAATCTACTCAGATGGGCTATTTTCGCTATGCGGATTACCCATTGCAAAATGGCTTAGGTTGGCAGATAACGCCTTTGGCCAATGTGGATATTTCAAGTTTAATGCAAGTAGGGGCGCATTATAATCATGTTCCTATGGCAATGGTACGTATTGATCCCCCCGTATTTGTGCAGAATAGTTTAATCGATAAAACAGGAACGACCGATGGGTTTAGGGCTTATATTGGTGTTTTGCCTGAAAGACAGGATGGTATCGTTATAATGATAAACCGTTCGATCGCTAATAGCGGGGCCATGCTAAATCAGGCACGTAAGATATTATTCGCGCTCGATTGACACTCGACGAATAAGAATCCACCTCCGATTATGGCTAGTTCAGCAGCATTGTTGTGCTACCATCTTCAGCTATGAAACTCACTTACGACAAAAATGAATTTTATCGCGCCCACTTAGCTCGAGATCCGAGATTTGATGGAAAATTTTTTGTCGCGGTAAAAACGACGATGATTTATTGCCGCCCGACATGTCCTGCTCGCAAAGCTCACTTAGAGAATGTAGAATTTTTTATTCATTCGGCTCAGGCAGAAGCGGCAGGTTTTAGACCTTGTTTACGGTGTCGGCCTGAAACAGCACCAGGCTCGGCGGCATGGATCGGCACATCTGCAACGGTGCAACGGGCCATTCGTATAATGGATTGCTTGGCACTAGAGGAATTATCGATAAAAGAGCTGGCGACAAAACTAGGTATCGGTGAGCGCTGGCTGCGAGAACTTTTTCAGCAGCAAGTTGGAGCTAGCCCACAATTAATATTGATGTCAAAGAAGCTTGATGTTGCCAGGAATCTACTCGATAAATCATCACTTTCGATTACAGATATCGCATTTAGCGCAGGTTTTCAGTCACTTCGACGTTTTAACGATGCATTTAAGACCCGTTTTCAAAAAACGCCGAGCGCCTTTAGAAAAGAGCCTCGCTCAGAAGGGGAACTCCGATTCCAATTGAGCTATCGGCCGCCTTATGCTTGGAATAATACCATGATTTTTTTTAATAACCGCGCTATTGCCGGCATGGAATTAGTTGAAGATAATTCTTATCAACGTCTTATAACTTATGGTGATGTGCAAGGCTGGTTTAAAGCAAAGCACGGTCTGAATAACAAAATTGAAGTCGAGTTTAAGCTAAATAAAAATGCCAATATACTGGAGTTTATCGCGAGGATTAAAAACATTTTTGATCTCGATTCCGACCCAATGGCCATAGAAAGTGGCCTACAAGAAGATAAACAACTAAAGCCATTTTTAACCCAGCATAAAGGCTTAAGAATTCCGGGGTGTTGGGATGGATTTGAACTTGCTGTTCGGGCGATAGTAGGGCAAAAAATAAGTGTTAAAGCAGCACGCACAATATTAGGCAGAATCGTTGAAATTTGTGGTCAAAAACAAACCTTGGATTGCTCGCTTAAATTAGGGCGATTTTTTCCCAGCCCTGAAAATATACTTGCGGCTGATTTATCTAAAATTGGCTTGCCTGCGTCAAGGATTCAAACCTTAAAAGTGCTCGCATCTGATGTGGCATTCAACACACTCGTCCTCGATGGAACGGCCGATTTTGAAGAAACCTGCCAGCAGCTTCTTTCGATTAAGGGTATTGGTCCTTGGACGATGCAATATATTGCCATGCGAGCATTGCGTGATCCAAATGGATTTCCAGAGACAGACTTAGACCTGCAAAAAAAGATCACTCGATATCAATTGGATCCTAAAAAATGGGCCCCCTGGCGGGCCTATGCGGCCATATTACTTTGGAATATACAACTGGAGGATAAGCCATGAGAGGCGGTCGAGCTTTACCCAAAAGCTCTACATTTGATGAGATGGATTCACCTGTAGGGCGATTGACTATCATAAGTTCAGCAGAGGGGCTGCATGCCATTTTATGGGATAGCGATCGCCATAGTTTGCGGTATGAAAAAACTATTAGCGATCTTATTCGATCTAGAGATGAGACAACTATTGTACAAACCAAAGAACAGCTAGCTGAATATTTTGAAGGCAAAAGGAAAATATTTGATTTGCCATTAATATTTAATGGAACTGATTTTCAAATTCAAGCTTGGAAGCAATTGCTAAGAATACCCTATGCAAAAACCATCTCCTATGCTGAGCAGGCAGTGGAAATCGGCAATAAAAATAAGGCGCGAGCTGTAGGAATGGCAAATGGCCTCAATCCAATTTCAATTATAGTACCTTGTCATCGCGTAATTGGAAGCAAAGGCAACCTGGTTGGCTTTGGTGGTGGCCTGGATAAAAAGGCCTTTCTTCTACGCTTAGAATCGGAGCACCAATGAAATTATCTAAACAACAACGCATGCAAGTATTTCTTGAGAATAACTATAATAGTTTGGCTGAACTCGCTGAACATAGCGGCGTAACTGAGGCTGAAATTTTAAGCTTGGAAAGACTGCAATGTATTCCAGGCTTCACGTATGAAATGCGGCAAATTCACATATTTACTTGTGCTGGAATAGATGCGGCCTTAACAGAAAATACGGCTTTAGCCACCACTCGATATTATCATCCTTCTATCAGTAGCTGGATAAAATCCGCGCTAGTAGCATCGAAAAATATGAGCTTAACCGAAGTGGCTTTAGCAGTAAAAAATAATTTTGCTACGCAATTAAGCAAGGCGCTTGGTGAAATAAGAACCCCTGGCTGCCAAACTTTTGAGCAAGCATGGGGCTACTGGATCGATGGCACATGGGGGAAATGTTTAAAAGAAATTTCTATTGATTGCTTAGCAAGGAAAGAGTTAGCGCGATACCGTATTGCTGAAATAATGAAACAAGACCCCACAGCAGTTAACGAAGAAATTAAAATAGAATTAACCACCGCTGTAAAAAATTATATGTCGGCCTCATTAGATTTTGATGCATATGGAATGCGCCATTTATTAGCAGTAGAAGCCATTGAAAAATTTCAGTTAGATATTGCGATCGATAAAAAATATTTACAAGATTAAATATATGCTCTTGACTCTAACCATACGTAACACCTTATCCTTACTATGGTGAAGTATTTTAATCAAGCTTTTTCAACGAGGTTCCCTCATTCTGTATCATTACAGCATGCATTTAGATTGCCAAAGATAATGGCAGCTTTTTTCATGCGCTTACTGCTATACTTACGATCTTCAAACGAGCAAGGGCAATATCAAAGTGCAACGCATTTTTATTCAACGATTTATTATTGTACTAAGCTTTATTGCCTTCTCAGCTTTTGCCGATTTAAGTTCATCCATTACCAACCTTATTGCTATCGATAAAGGTAAAAATGAAAAGATTGGAGTGTATGTCCAAAATTTAGAAACAGGCGCTGTGCTTTATGAATATAATGCTAATGAGCCCTTTACTCCAGCCAGTACGACCAAAGTATTTACTGCCGCTGCCGCCTACTTATCCTTAGGACCTGAATACCGCTATAGCACAATAGTTTCTACCAATGCGCCGATTGCTCGAACCCTCAAAGGTGATGTGTTTATCCATTTTAGCGGTGACCCAACGCTTTCTAATATCGATATTAATATAATGTTTCATCAAATACGCTTAAGAGGTGTGCGAAATATAAGCGGCAATCTCATCATCGATCAAAGCATATTTACTGGTCCTTATTATGGTGAAGGCTGGACCTATAATGATATTGAAAGCTGTGAAGGCGCTCCAATAACAGGGGCTATTGTCAATAGTAATTGCAGCAGCGAGGGTGTAGTTAAGCATCCTAATATATATATCCAAACAATAGTAAGAACTGCGTTAAGATCTGAAGGAATTCATCTGACAGGAAAAATCATTGAAGGGCAGGCACCGACAGGCACAGTAATACTTGCCACTCACGATTCAAATTCATTAAAAAGTATCCTCAGCCATATGTTGAAGTATTCTGATGATGTCTATGCAAACGCGATATTTAAAACCATTGGCAAAAGCTATGGTGACAGCGGTAGTTATGGGGGCGGAGCGCTCGCTACAGATCAGATATTGACTACGCATCTTGGCAGTAGTTTTCAGCTCCCTCAATTAAAGGATGGCTCAGGTTTATCGACCTTAAATCTGATCTCACCACAGCAATTGGTGGCTTTATATAACTATATGTATCATCAACCCGAACTTGCAAAGTCATTCAGGCAAAGCCTAGCCATTTCAGGTCAAGATGGAACATTAGTCTATCGCCTTAATGATCGGTTGTTAGCAGGAAATGTTTACGCTAAAACAGGGACGTTTCATCATGATGATGGAGGAGTGTCTTCATTGGCGGGCTATCTTATTCTGCCAGGAAGGGATCATCCTGTAATTGGCTTTGCTATCATGACTAATAATATTGCAGGGGATACCAGTCGCGCTGAGTTCTTACAAGATCAAATTGTTAAAGCTATTGCAGAGAACGAATTATCGTAAGGTATTGGTTATGATTATACAGATAAGCTGCACATATTTTGTGCTTGATCATAAATACGCTATAGTTGTATAGAATAGCTTTAGGAGTAATAGTATGAAAATCAAATTCAAACATACCGTATATATCTCTTTGCTTGCCATCGGCTTAGGCGGAGCTACTTGCACATTTGCCTATTCATGGGTGGGCAACGGGAAGACCGGCACAGTAGCCGCTATCAGAGAAAAGGCTGAGGCAAAATCCTCAAATACTTCAATAGTACAGACACAAAAGCCCAAAGCTGCAGTGGCTGTAACGCCATCAAAGACACCAAGCACAAAAACTACGCCACAAACAGCGCTGCCAGCACCAGCACAACCAGCAAAAGTAATGTCTCAGAAAACTGCCGTAGCTAACGGCACGGGCGCTACTGTTAGCACAACTGCTGCCGTTGCTGGTATGGCTGCTGGCATCAACCACTAATATTATAGAAAGTTTACTGCTTAATGCATTGATCAGTCTGTTCGAATTCATTTAGGATTATTCGGGTTGCTTTGGCAATAACAGCATCTCCTTTCGGAGCCTCTTTTTTAGTGCTGGTATAGAAAATTGCCACAACGATAGGGGCGCAATGTGGCGGCCAAATAATGCCAATATCATTTGCTGTGCCGTAATAATCTCCCGTCCCGGTCTTATCGCCAACCAACCAGCCTTTAGGGGTGCCGGCTCTGATTCGTGCATTCCCGGTGGTGTTCTGTATTAACCATGTTTGCAATAGTTGACGTTGAGGGAATGCTAAGGCATTGCCAAGTACTAGCTTTTGCAAGCTGCTCTGCATTGCAGCAGGAGTGGAAGAGTCTGTTCCATTAAACGAGTTTGACATCGCCTCTTTTGGCCACCAATTGTTGAGCTCGAAGGAATTGTCGCCGATAGACCGAGCATAAGTATTTATCCCTGGCGGCCCGCCTACTTTTTCGGCCAAAAGATTCATGGCGGTATTATCACTATAGGAAATTGCGGCAGCAGATAATTGTTGAATTGTCATGCCATCAGCTAGATGCTGCTTAGTGATAGGCGCCCAGGCAAGTATATCCTTTTGATGGTAAAACACTCTTTCCTGGAGAAGCTGATTATCTGACATGCTTTTTTTAAGTATGGCTGCAACCCCCATTACTTTAGAGGTACAACCCATTGGGAATCGTTGATTCGCATGATATTGAATGACGTTATTATTGCCTGTATCTATTGCCGATATGCCAAGCCGTCCACCAGAAGATGCCTCAAGAGCTGTAAGTTCTTGTTGAGTGTTTGCCATGCTCGCACTAGAAGATAAAATCGTGATACCTGCTAGAAATAATAAAGATTTAGAGTAAGAAGAAGCCACGGTGTTTTACCTTTTTATATAAAATTTCGGATTAGTTTGGCTGGCAGTAACCCCGCTTGTCAATCGCAAAAGTTAAAAGGAAGTGCTGTTGTTTATTTTTTATTCTTCCCTGTTAAGGTGTGATTAATAACTAATCAAATTCTTACAAATTGCAATATATCAAATTTTGATATATAATCATGGCTAAATGGACAGTAGATTTTACAAAGAAGGCGCAAAAGCAAGTGGAGGCGCTACATGCTCAAGTATTGGAAGCTTTACAGCTTTTGATTAAGGACTTAATAATTAAAGGGCCGGCTGTAAGTACTGCATAGCCAAATTATGGCAAGTTGCATGGCAAGCGTAGGGAAGATAAGCGCCATTGCCATATTAAAAAAGGCAGGCCGACATATGTTTGTTGTTGGGAAGTAATTGATGATGAGATTAAAATAATTGAGGTTTATTATGTCGGCACACACGAGAACGCACCATACTGAGCAAAGTGATACCCTATATATTACCTATGATGATAAGCATTATGCCATTCCTAAAAAGGTCGCGGATAAATACCTTATCAACGAGGAAGATGAAGGCTCAGTTTCATCTGAAGTAATATTTGCAGAACTTAATAATAGATATACTCAGGCTGGGGCATTACTAAAAGACGTTCGTGCTCGTGAAGATCTTACACAGGTTGAATTTGCAAAAAAAATTGGCGTCACTCAGGCTAATCTTTCTGCTATGGAAAATGGTAAAAGGCCAATCGGCAAAATTATTGCTAAGCGAATTGAACAGATTTTCAAGGCAGATTATCGGTATTTTCTTGAATAAAGACTATGTCTTAATGCAGCATCTTAATAGTAATTGCCGTATTAGCGCTCTGAATTGCAAATTTTGCCTCATCAAAAGAGGGTGGTCCAGTATGGATTACAGGATTCTCTGAAAATCCATAATCTGTTTGGGGTACGCCAAAGAAATTGCGCGGAATAACGGCGCTTAAATTTTGGTCGTGAAATGATTTAATGGCATAAGTACCAAAGGGAAGGGCTTTAAAGGTCGCAGTAGCCACGTTATTAGTAATAGTGGGGGAAGCTGTGGCAAATGTACCCACTCCTTTATCACCGCTATTTTTATATGTTTGTTCTGAATTGAATAAGGCCACACGAATCACGCCTTTATCGTTGCTGATATTTGTAAAGGTAACTGTGAGGTTTCCAGTATTTGCAGCGAAGACATGTGCGCTTACAGCTAATAAGCTTAATAGACTTAGTATCCGTTTCGTTCTGGTCATTTATGATTCCCGTTGTGATCTTACTATTTGCAGTATAGGCAATTGCTAACATTACGCTATTAACTTCTGCATGGGCATTAAAACTTATTTGAACGCTCGTTCTTTAACGAACACAGCCACAAGGGAGGCTAGAGCAAAGCTCATTGGAATCACTGCTATAGCTCCTTGATAGTCCTGCAATGAATACACTTTAATGCCATTAAGAAACTGTCCCGACCAATGCAGGTCAATTAGCCAGCCTACAAGGCGCTGCATAAAAACGCCACTCAACATCACTAAAAAGTTAATAAAAGCGATGGCCATACCGTTGTTTTGAGAAGTTGCCACATCATTGCCCATTACAAACGTTAATATGCCGACACTTGATAGCATACCAATTGCAAAAAATAGCACACAAACCAGGCTATACGATAAGCTTGGCATATATAAGGCTATGACAGCACAGATTGCCGAGAGTAATGAGCCTATCCAAATTATTCTTAGGCGGCGGCCCATAATTTTAGACAGAAGACCCATAAGTGGCGAGCCAATCGCTTCACCTATATAGAACATCGCTATAACAAAGCCTGCTTGAGATAAATTATAACCATGAAGTTTTCTAATATAAGGCAGCCCCCATAGGTCAGCAAATACAATGGTGGGTAAAAACAATAGCGCACCGATAATGCCGGCGGCCCATAAATACGGATTTTTGATGAGAATCACAAACTGTTTGAGTACCTCTTTAAAGCTCTGTGAAGTCCTGGTTACCTTTTCATTATCATATTTACGCTCGGCCCAAGTATTGGAAAAATAGAATGCAGCTGCTAATGCCATCCCTATAGCACCGAATATGATTATTACCATTCGCCATCCTATAGTTTGTACCAAATGTGTTAAAATAATATCTCCAGATGCGGCGCCAAGTAAGCCTAAGGTGACACAAATTCCGCTAAAAAAGGGAAACCATTTTGCGGGCAGCCAGCGTGAAGCAAGTTTTAACGAGCCTACAAAGGCAAATGCAGAGCCGAAGCCCTGCAAAAACCGGCCAAAAGCTGCGATATAATAAGAATGGGTTGCACAAAATAATAGGCTGCCTGATGCACAAGATATAATAGCTAAGGTCAAAATATTTTTGGAATTAAATCGGTCGACTAATATGCCAACTATCAACTGCATCGGAGTATAAGCAAAATAATAAAAGCTACTTAAGGCCCCAAATAGAGTCGCATCGATTTTAAAAGATCGCATAAGTTCGGGTTGCATGACAGAGGGCGTAATTCGTAAAAAGTATTCATAGCAATAAAATAGGGCCCCTAATAGAACGACAAAGGCACCTATAGAGTGTTTTCTCTTCATAGAATGATAATCCTACTGGTTCAAACGATATAAGATTTATCGGGTAGAGTTTGTAGCTTAAGCTCATTTGATACTAGGGTAAAAATAGACTTAAAGTCAAATAGTCACACCTAGAATGAAGACAGGTTTGTGCAGAGTTGCAAAGCTTACGCGAAGGATTTATCTTAAGTTTAGTGAGAAAGATTTATATGAATAACTCTTTTCTTTATAAAGGAAAAGCCATGTTTAAAAAGATCATATTGTTAAGCACCATTTTATTTGGTTTTAGCCATGCGACTATTGGTTTAGCCAATACGCCAACCTCAAATTTAATTCCCCCAAGTAATACAAAACGTTACGTGCCATTACTCAAGACCTCTATTAACTTTATTGGCCTGGGAGCATTAGAAATAGGGCGAGATTGGGGTGTGGGCAAAAGAGAGGTGCGTAAGCATCCCGATAATGAAGTAGCTGAGGCCACCTTAACCGCAGCCGTAAATTCAGGCGTTACTTTAATCGATACGGCTAATGCCTATCATTTAAGTCAGCAGCGTGTGGGTGAATACCTTGCTCATTCAGGTAAGCGTTCTGAGCTGATTATCGAATCAAAAGTGGGGAATTATTCTCTGGTGGCAACGGATAAGCGCTGTAAATTGCCAAGCTCTGATGGTATTTACTGTAATAGCCCAGCCGCTGCTTATGATTTTAGCGCTACAGCAGTAACTAAAGATGTAAACGTAAGCTTGGCTCAGCTTCAAACCTCTTATTTAGATATCGTCTATTTACATATGGGGGATACTCCAAAAGAAGTGCTTGAAGATAAGCAGGCACTTGCAGCACTACAGCAGCTAAAAAAGCAAGGCAAAATCCGTCATATAGGTATATCAGTAGATGATCCAAAGGTCGCTATACAAGCCATTAATTCCGGCGATTTTGATGCTATCCAATTAGAATATAACCTGCTCAATCAATCTAACGCTGAGGCCATTGCTTTAGCGCATTCAAAAGGAATGGCAGTCATCGTCAGAGGTGGGCTGGCGACTGGATTGCTGACGCCTCACGTAGCGCCATTTTTAAACGATCCTGATTTACCGTATCGTGAGCAAATTCATGCGCTTTTAGATTTAACTCACCATAATTATCAAGAGCTAATGGCATTAGAATTGGCATTTTTATACAGCAATCCTAATATTAGCGCTGTCATTATAGGCGCCAGTAATCCGGAACAACTTAAGCAAGATATGTCACTTTTAGATCAATTTAATAATCCACAATTACTAGCACAAGCGACTCAGTTAATGTCACATTACAAAACAAGTAAATTTACTGATAGCGTGGATGCCTATTTTGCTAAAAAGCAGCAGGGCGGGCTGCCGAGTTAGTTTATAGAGCTTGTAAATGCCCTATAAGCTGCAATAGATCGTGAAATCACATGATTAAGCATAAATTTATTTAATATAGCTGCCGCTATAATTTGAGCATTTTTGTTGCTATTATCTGCCTAATAAATAAGGCTTAATGGCTTGTTATGCTAAATTAAGGAATCTGACTATTATGTATCCTGTTTATTTATTCTTAATGGCTCTGGCCATAAGTATTGTAGAAATAGTGTTTTTTCACCAGCCGATGAGAGAGTGCTTGCTTTTAAATTTCTTGCTAATAAATACTGGTTTGCAAGGCATAGTTGGCTTTGTAGGGCATTTCTTTAATGCAGATATAGTGGCAAAGGGGATTGGTTGGCCTCAAGGCAATCCATTTCAGACTGAAATTGCATTTGCAAATCTTGGCATGGGTGCTTTAGGTTTAACTTGTCTGTTTCTGAAAGGCGATTTTTGGCTTGCTACAATTATAATGAGGTCTATTTATTCTTGGGGTGCAGCTTATACCCATGTAGTTGATCTTTTTAAAAAAAATAACAAAGCAAAATATAATGCTGGTCCAGTACTATATTTTGGACTATTTTATCCATTTTTACTTATAGGGTTATACTGGCTCAAATAATTTCTATTCTATAAAAAAATTTAGAATGGCCAAATGCACGGGAAAATTCCATGCCTTATCTTTTTAAGAATTACTGCTATATTCAGTACATAATGAATAATTCTTATTAAGGCACTTATGAAAACACATTTTAAAAAAGTATATATCTTAGCCGCCGCTTTAGTATTATCACCTGTCAGTGTTGCACTAGCAATGCACGGTGGTGAACCACGGAATGCTGTACCGCCTTCAAGCAGCTCTACAACAACAACGACAACAACATCGTCAAGCACCTCATCGACCCCACCTCCAACGACATCTGTAAATATGTCAGTGGTAGAGAATGATGTAGCTAGCTTAGCATCGAATGAAAAGAGTGATCAAAGTCAACAAAAAAGCGTTACAGTTAACCAAATTTCTACACAAGCTAATGCCGCTAAGGATCAAGCCAATCTAACTGAACAAGCGGACAGTACTGCAGAAGCTGGGGCTGCTGCAGATATAGCGGTTAGCACTGCCGCCGTAGGTGTCGGTGCTGGTCAAGCTCAAAAAGACTCGGCTGATGCTCAGAAAAATCAGATGAAAGCACAGACTACTCAGCAATCAGAACAGACAATGCAAAGTACCACTCAACAACTGGAACAGACTACAAATGCATTAAAAAATTCTAGCGAATCAGCAGCACAAGACATGTCGAGCGCAGTGGCTGAAACAAAAACATAATTACACTGTACTCTTTTTTAAGGCCTAAGCTGCATCTATGAAAAAACATCCTCTGATAATAGTATTAGGCTTATATAGCATTATGACTTGCCAGCTTAGTTTAGCGGATGATATGTCTACACAGCTCCGGCAACTGCAAACTCAAATTAACCAGTTGCAGATAAAAATTGAGTCTATTCATCCTATTACTAATACCGTACAGGTTAATCCCGCTATGCCGCTTGGTGAATTTTACTCGGCCTATTCACTATTGCAAATACAAAATCAATATACCTCGCCACTTACCCTTGGTGCTGAGTTCTTAGCAGCCATGCAAAGATGGGGCGGTAGTGCTTTAAATGGTATTATTGGCCCAAGAGGGTCCTATCCGAGCAATGGCTCAGCCCTCGCGGCTACCACAGCAAATGCGGATATTTTGGTTAATATGAATGATTGGACTCACACTTTTATAGCAGTGCAGGGCGGTTTGAACGGTTATCCCACTATTATTTCAGATGCATTTCTAAATTTTGGCGATGTAAGTAAGAGTCCATATTATGCCACCATAGGCAAAACTACGCTGCCATTTGGCAGTTTCCCAGGAGATGGGCCGCTGACTAATACGCTTGCTGATAATGCCTTTGATTCGACCGAGCTCACTCAGGTGGATGTAGGCTATAGCACAAAAAAATTAAATTCTGAATTGGCATTGTTTAACGGTCAAAACAGCATTAACAATTTTGTGTTGAGCATGCAATATAATACGGCATCTGCTCCATTAACGTGGGGATTAGGGACGGGTTATATGAATGATATTCGCTACTCAGGCAACGATATCGCAGCAGCTTATGGCACTTCTAACGGTAGATATAATATCAGTAGCGGTTTATTGCAAGGTGGTGCTAACAGTGCTGTAGACATCAATAGCAATCTGGCTTATAGCTTAACAAGCACGCAATCTTTATTTACAGCGGCGGAGTGGATCTCAACCACCAGCTCTGCCACTATTCGAAGCACCAATAATGCCACGGGAAAAATGCAGGCTTGGACGCTGACAGGGGGTTATACTATTCCTATAGAGAATAAAAGCACGACTTTTGCGATAGATTACAGTGCTACGACTAATATGCGCGATGTGCCTTTGCAGCTTCCTGGTGCTATTAATGAAACTGCGCTGAGCATGCTTGGTATTAAGAGCCAGTGGCTTGGCTATTTTAATATGGAAGTTTCACGCCATATCTATGTTGGCCCTGAATTTGCCTGGCAGAAGATGTATAACGGCCAGCATACTTGGGAGTCAGCTCTCACCGTTACAGCTTATTTATAATTAGCGCTTAGTTTATCAACTATACTTCTAATGAGTCACAAATAAGGTGGGGCGCGATTAATGAATATGAAAAAAACGATTATATCCTGTGGTATTACAACAATTCTATTAACCATTTCAAATAGCGGATTGGCACAGCACCAGCAGAAAACCAAAACAGTAGAAATAACCGGCCAGAATGGAACGGCCGTAATGAGCATTACAGCGACACCAACCAGTGTGACTCGCCAAACAACCGCTACCAGCAATAATGAGGGTACATATACCTCTACTAGTACCACTACAGATGAAAACGGTCAGATCTCACATATGAAACAAGCCTCGGTATCAAACCCCAATGGCTTTCATAGCTCAACAGAAAGCGAGCAAACTAAAGACGATGGAACTTATACTTCAGAAAAACAAAAAGATGGGCAAGTTAACGGTGAAGAGACTAGTATTAACCCGTAAAAAATAGCCAATCCACCTATTAATCCAGTTGGATTTGCCACGTTAGCAATAAACAGTGATGGCACAGTCGAATTAGAACCGACATTGTCTTAGTGCTACTATTCTTGGCCATGATACAATTGGCGTAGCCGTATGTAATCAAGTGCGGTCATTTGATTTAAGCGTAAGAGAAAAACAAGGCAGCGCCTGTTGTTATATAGAAACACTCGATGAATCAACGGTTGATGAAATAATTTCCCGTGTTTTAAGTATTATAGATCCAGCTTAAAGTAAAATTATAAGAACTTAATTGGGCAAATATGGTTGAACACGTATATTTTAATTTATTTGTTTTTTGCTGGATATTATTACAATAGCGCTGGGGAAATATGAAATTTATAGCAATAGTCACGCGTACTCTAAAAGCGGGTAAAACTTATGATGATTACCGTAAAGCATGGTTTCATACAAATGGTTTTGGTATACCTACTACTATGTATACCGCAATTAACGCGTTTAACCCACGCGAAATCATCTCGATTGGTATTATGGATGGAGACTTAAAGGATCTATCAAATAGCTTGGAGATTGATGTTAAGGACAGATTAGCACAGCCCATGGATGACATAATAGAATCGGCTATTATCCGCAATTTTGGAATGGTAGCTGCGGTAGATGATTTTTCGCTTAATGGCCAGCTAACTTATGTGCCTCCACAAGTTGATGGGGTGCTCACAGACTATAATGAAATTGCTGAACTACTAGAAAAAGTGGCAAGTGAGATTAGAAAGGCAAGTGCTAGGCGTGATAAGCTAAAAGCAAGCCCATAAGAACTATCAGTCGTCATTACTCATTCTTGGTACTTCCGGAAGGTGTTGCTTTGCTCAAAAGCTAATAAATCAAACAGCAGGGCGGTTTTATAGCTTTGAAAGTGTCGTCTGTAAAGGGCGTGGCGATTCTGTCGTTTGATATGCAGCACTATAAATGAAAGAGCGTTGACATTAATGCTAGCACGCGCTAGCATTAAATAAAATCCCGAGGAGAAATCTCATGGCAAATTTGAGTATTAGAAAGCTAGATGATGTGGTTTATGAGCGTTTACAAGCGCTTGCTATCGAACATTCTATTTCGATGGAAGAAGAAGCGCGCCGAATCCTTAGCCAAGCTGTGGCTGCTCCTGCGCGTATTTCTGATGTGTTTGAACAATATTTTGGCCAAAAAAATGGAGTTGATTTGGATAACCTTGATCAACGTAAACCACATGATCCCATGGACCTTTCATAATGATATTATTAGACACTAATATCATCTCTGAAATTATGAAACCATTACCGCAAACTGAGGTAGTTAAGTGGCTGAATCAACAAGAAAGCAGTCAATTATTTATAAGCACCCTTACTATCGCTGAAATATCTTATGGAATGCATGTCTTGCCAGAAGGACGTCGCCGCAATCAAATTGAAGATGCTTTCAATAAAGTAATAACAGCTGCTTTTAAGCTCAGGGTTCTTTCATTTGATGCTGGTGCTGGGTATGTTTATGGCAAAATAATGGCAAGAAAAAAATCATTAGGAAAGCCTATGGGTATTCCTGATGGCCAGATAGCTGCCATTGCCTATTCTCAAGGCTATGCCTTAGCCACACGGAATACTCGTGATTTTACCGGCTGCGGGCTTGAACTTGTTAATCCATTTGATAAATTTTCTACTTAAAAATGAAAATCCTGATATTTATAGCCTACTCCGAAATAACTTTTTAGAAGAGCATCCAGCTTGCCGAAGCCGATCTTCTAACATGAAAGATTACTGCTGATAGTGTTCATGCCAATGTGTTTTAGCAAGTCTTCTTTTTAGAATGGTTGCCAAAAGGGCGAGAAAAGCCAAACTCAGCGAGACAACAATACAGGATCTGGGTCCAAAACCAAGAGATAGAGGAACGCCTCCTAGATAAGCCCCTAAGGCATTACCAATATTAAAGATGCCGATATTGATCGTTGATGCAATGTTCGGCGCAGCATGTGCAGCTTTGACCACATTCATTTGCAAGGGAGCTACTGTTGAAAACGAAGCCGCACCCCATAGAAAGAGGGTTGCGACCGCTACATAGGGCCAAATACTTGTTAGTGTAAAGATAAGTGAAATCATAAACAATAAGCTAATGGTGATAATCAGGGCATGCAAAACGCCTTTATCGGCAAGCTTCCCGCCCCAAAGGTTGCCAATAACGGACCCCGCACCAATGATTAAGAGCGTGATACTGAGCCAAGTTTTAGGGGCTTGGGTCGTCACCAGTAAAATCGGTGCAATATAAGTAAAGAGTGCAAAAACACTTGCAAATGTAAGTAGAGTAATCAACATCGCCAACAGTACATGGGGTTGTCTAATAACGAGCAATTCCTCACGAAAATTGACAGGTTTATTTTGACCACATTCAGGAATGAAGGCCAGGAGTGCCAAAAAGGCAATCACACCGATTCCAGCGATTAACCAAAAGGTGATATGCCAGTCCCAATATTGAGCAATCCAGGTGCCAAGCGGTACGCCAATCACATTGGCCAGGGTTAATCCCGTAAACATTAGCGCTACTGCGTGCGCCTTACGTTTGGGTGGCACCAACTCTACAGCAACCACCGCCCCAATTCCAAAAAACGAACCATGGCTAAACGAGGTGATAATCCGCGCTAGCATCATCGTCCCATAGTGAAAAGACAGAGCACAGCAGATATTTCCCACAATAAAAATCAACATTAAAGCTAATAGCGCTTTTTTACGAGATAGGTTTTTGGTTAAAATAGCTAAAATAGGCGCGCCAACTGCAACCCCTAAAGCATAGAAGCTCACTAGCAAACCCGCTTGAGGAATGCTCACATGTAAACTCTGACCGACCTCGGGCAGAATACCCATAATCACAAACTCGGTAGTGCCAATTCCAAAAGCACTCAAGGCTAGGGCAAACAAGGCAAAATTCATAGCTTATTTCGGTAGTGGATTTGAGAAGCAGACTAAAGGATTTAGCCGGTTTAGTAAAGTTGAATGGCTCTAATCTTTGAGTTCGCATTCCTGGCAATTTATGCGGGTATTGCTTTGGCTTAAAACGAATAAAATTAAAAAGCAGGGCGGCTTTACAATACGAAAGGTGTTGCGTAGCGTAAAATAGCTATTTTGTTGCATTAGTTTATGAACTGATATGCAATATTAATATAAGCTGTGAAAATTAAAGATTTTCAACAATTTGGTTGGTTATAATAAGCTCTATATCAATTATCCGTGCAACCATAAGAAATTCATAGCTTAATTTTGTTTGATTCCAGCATATAAACATATAAAATATTGCAAAATTAAGTTAAGGAACAAGCCAATGTTTGGCTCAAAAGTAGTAGTGGAAGTTACTGAAACTAATATCAGTAATGCAATAATCAATGGTGATCTAATTTATTTAAACGCTGCATTGCTTCTTGGCTGGGATGTTAATGCAGAGTTCGAAGATTGGGATAAAAAAGATGATCATGTTGGAGTGACCCCACTTATTTTGGCAGCATGTGCAAACAAAACAGAAGTAATAGATTTATTTTTAAAGAATGGAGCCAATCCAAATATTAAAGCTAGATTGAGGAGTAAGAGTTACTCTATAGAGCCAGGAGTAACCGCTCTAGCTAATGCTGCTTACAATTGTAATGGAGCTGCAATTCAGAGGCTAGTTTCAGCAGGTGCTGAAGTTGATGTTCTAACCCGGTGTGGTGACAGTCCGTTACCAATTATTATTACTGGATATCGTCTCAAGCCAGACGGTTTTATTTGGACACAAAGTAATATAGAAAAATTGATTGAATCTACAATGGTTGGCATTAAAGCTTTAGTCGATGCGAAAGCAAAGCCTTTAGATCACCCACAGGCGCGAGAGGACTTACAATCCTTTTTAGATGATGTAATCAAATATCGACCCTCAATTTGTAATTGTGAAAATTTAAAAGCACTATTAGATGCAGGGCTAGACCCTGAAGCAAAAGTAACTTGGAACAAAAAAGAAGTTTCTGTTGCCGAGCTTTTAATTGAACTGTCCCCAACTTATCAGGGGCGTATGGCAATTGCTAAAACTGGATTATTGTTTTTAGGTGTTGTAGCAGCCTCATTGCTATTGAAAGGTTCGTCGTCAGGCAAAGACATATAGAGTAGGCGTTTTTGTAGACCCTTAACATTTCGCATTCTTGGTACTTCCGGAAGGTGTTGCTTTGCCTCATTTGGCAAACAAAGGTTGCACTTTAGTGCTACTATAAGCTATACTATATGTAAGCAAGTATAAGCTCGTGGAGGATAGAAAATGATTACTGTAGATATAAGAAAGCAGGGTGGTGCAGCAGTAATGACTATACCGGCTAGCATTCTGAAAATGTTAAATATAGCCATAGGTTCAAAATTAGAGATTGATATCCGCTCAGGGGCGATAGTTGCCACGCCGGCTGAAAAGAAACCTAGAAAGCGTTACTCCTTGGATGAGCTGTTACAGAGTGTGAGACCAGAGCAAATAAAGCTCTTAAATGCTGAGACAACTTGGGCAAGAGATGGCAAAAGTAAAGGGCGTGAAATCCCATGATAAAGCACAAATCCATTCAGCGCGGAGATGTTTATTGGATTAATCCTAACCCAGTTGCTGGTCGTGAAATGAAAGATCGGCATCGTTTTGCTGTCATCACCCCAAAACAAATCAATGATCTTGGCATTGCAATGACCGTGCCGATTACCAGTGGCGGTCAATTTGCTCGTAAAACTGGACTAACAGTGCCAATTCTTGGCCATGATACAACTGGCGTAGCCGTATGTAATCAAGTGCTGTCATTTGATTTAAGTGCACGAGAAAAAGAAGGCAGTGCCTGTTATATAGAAACACTCGATGAATCAACGGTTGATGACATAATTTCCCGTGTTTTAAGTATCATAGATCCAGCTTAATAACTTTTGGCTCCATTTAGAAATGATTATAAAGTATTGCGTAACACACCAGCTTCAATCCTGTGAAAAGATTTCCCCTTTACTATTCTCAATAGCTCTTGGATCATAAAACATCTCATTATTCTTAATTAAGCCATCTTTGAAGGTCATGAGTACTGCGGATCGAAGGGTTCCAATCGGCGCGGGGAAATCCACGTCAAAAGCGAGCATGACTTGATCTTGTGCACTAAATTGAGCCCGAATGGTTAATTTCTTTATCAACGAACAAAACCCTTTAGCTGCAGCAAGCGCTGCATCTTTTCCTAAAACCTCTGCCAGGGGGCTCAGGAGGGTGACTTCAGGATGAAGATATTTTGCTACTTCAGAAAGGTCCTTATCATTCATAGCGCGATAATAGGCTAATGCTGTATGCAAATTTTTATCCGACATTAAATTGCTCCTTTGTTTATGAAGAATCTTAGTTCATTGTATTATAATCTCAGTAATTTAATAACTGAGCACAGCTAGGCCTTGATGTAACTGCCTTCTAGAGTAGTATAAGAATATAATTGTATGTATATCGAAGTGCTAGTGCTGGAAAAAAGGCAAGGCGCGCCTTAGCGGTATTGAAAAGCTTCGTTAGCGCTATCCGGCTTAAAGCAGGGGAAATTGAGATCGGACTTGATCTTGAGCCGGAACTTGGCATGGCTGACAGTGGAGATCTGGAAATGGATCTTTCTAATCTTTTTACAGCCGTGGCAGAAGCTGCAGCAGAGCGAAACACTGCTGTCGCAATTCTAATTGATGAAATTCAATACTGTAGCACAACTGAGCTCAGCGCTTTAATAATGGCCATGCACAAGATGCAGCAACGTTCATTGCCTCTGATATTAATAGCAGCAGGATTACCAATCTTGCCAGGACTGGCAGGAGAGTCAAAATCCTATGCTGAGCGATTATTTAATTTCCCAGATGTTGGGCCTTTATGTGAAGCCGATGCTTCTATAGCTCTCCAGCAACCTATTCAGATGGAAGGGGTGCTCATTGACCCCAAAGCCTTGCATGAAATTTATCGATTAACCCGAGGTTATCCTTACTTTCTTCAGGAATGGGGATATCAAGCATGGAATCATGCAGAGGCATCGCCAATTAGCCTTCAGGTTGTGCAGGAAGCAAGTAATACCGTTGAAAGGCGGCTCGACGAAAATTTCTTTAGGGTTCGTTTTGATCGACTTACGCCAAAAGAAAAAGCCTATCTTAGAACTATGGCTGAACTAGGATCTGGTCCATACAGAACAAGTGATGTTGCAGAGAAATTGGAAACGTCAATTAACAGACTAGGTCCTGTGCGTGCTAGTTTAATTAAAAAGGGGATGGTCTATAGCCCATCTCATGGGGAAATGGCTTTTACCGTTCCTTTGTTTGATGAATTTATGAGGCGCGTGATGTTGCAGAACGACTAAAGATGCAAATAATTGATCGGGTTATATATAAAAAACTATTTTTTTATATACAATAGCCAAAGTATTAGCAAACCCAAATCTTAATTATGAAAAAACTAAAATGGATACAATTATGAGCAAACAATCTCCTTCCTTTATTCCCTTACAGATTAGTATATTAGGTGCAGGGAAAATTGGTCTTGCACTTACTACACTGTGGATTCGTGCAGGGCATTCTGTTTGCTTAGGGGCACGTAATCCGGAAAAACTTCAAGCTGAGATTGATAAACTTGGTTTGAAAGCCAGTGTCAAAAGTATAAAAGATGCTGCAGAGGCAAGTGATATTGTCGTATTAGCTGTTCCTTACCCTGTAGTACAAGGCCTGGTTTCTGAAATTAGCAACGAGCTAAAGAATAAAATACTTATCGATGCAACGAATCCTTTCGGTTTTTCTCCAGAGGGCCATGTTATTTCTACTCTAGGACCAAAGATAACGGCAGGTACACATATGGCTAATCTTTTACCTGAAAGTACTATTGTACGCGCATTCACTCATATTATGGATGAGCTATTAGTTAGTAGAGGAACAAGACATCCTGGGTTATTTGCTATGGCAATTGCCGGTGACGATCCCACTGCAAAAGCAACTGTGGCAGGCTTAGTCAGTGATACTGGATTTGTTCCCATCGATATTGGGAATCTGGCCGAGTCATTACCGCTTGATCCAGGTGGGATACTGTTTGCACATGTGTTTACCGTTGCAGATATGAAATTAATTCTCAAATCGAAAAGGTCATAGATTTTAAAGCGCCATGACTTCGCATAATGTATATTATGTTAAATTAACAATCGGAAGGTTATTCTAAAAGTGCTAATTCAGAAATTACCCTTAATCTAATGCCCAATAATTAGTGCACATAAAACAAACTGCCCAATACATCCAATATGATAGCCAGATTAGGAAATAGTAAAGTAATTCCTATTGTTCCCTTTGCATCTTGGCTTAGTTTGGGCATAATACCTATCTTAATTGAAAGAAACTAGGAGTTAGATTGATGACCACAGAACAAGTTGCACAGCCAGTTGAATTTACTATTCAAAAGATTTTCACTAAAGATGTGTCATTTGAATCCCCAAACGCTCCTTTGATTTTTAAAGACCAATGGCAACCTGAAGCCAATGTCGATATTAACACCCAATCCACTACCCATGAAGAAAACCAATATGAAGTGACTCTTTCTTTAACCGTTACGGTCAAAGTTGAGGGTAAAACTGCATTTTTAGTTGAAGTTAAACAAGCAGGAATCTTTGGTATTGTAGGCGTGAGTGCTGAACAATTAGGCCATATTCTAGGCGCATACTGCCCCGCCACCCTATTCCCTTATGCAAGAGAAGCCGTCGGCAGCATAGTAGGCCGTGGAGGTTTTCCACCTTTATCATTAGCACCTGTAAATTTTGATATGTTGTATCAACAAAGTTTAGCTGAGACTCAAGTTAAGCATTAATCTTTCTGGATAAGCGCAGCGAAGATCCGGGACCCCAGTTTTATTATTTTGGATCCCGGGTTTCTTATCGTAATAAGTGACCACAGACTCATAGTTGATGACAGCAAGTTTTAGATTTTAACCATTCACCTTGTTCATCATCCCAATCAATATCATTGAAAAGATAAGTATCGGAGCCGCGGCCCCCACAACGGCTGGGATCGGAAACAATAAGCTAAACGAACTAAAAAACTGGTTGGCGATATAAAATGCGAATCCAGCAAATACCCCCACTACGACCCTAAGACCGTTATTGGCTGAACGCAATGGCCCAAACACAAAGGGTACGGCAAGTAACATCAATACCACTAAGCTCAATGGCTGGAATATTCGGTTCCAAAACTGTAGCTTATAGGGTTTAACATCTAAAGCATTTTGTTTGCGGTATTCGATGTAAGAATATAATGATGGTAAAGTCATATCTGCCGGATCCATGGTGATAATTTGCAGCAAATGCGGTGAAATTAAGCTCGGCTGAGTCAACGATGGCGTGATAGTTTGACTTACTTGAGTATCGGTAATATGCGTGTCACTTACATTCGTTAGGGTCCACTGATCTTTTTCAATTTGAGCAGATTGGGCTATTTCAACATCGTTAAGCTGATCATTATTAATGCTAAAATTAACGATGTTTAGCAAGTTACCGCTTGGGCGCGTTTGCCCAATATAAATAAAGTGATTGCCTGATTTCAACCAGGTTGCACTAGCCAATACCAGTAAAGCCTGCGGATTATTCTGCTGGTTCTGCTTTAAAAATGCTAGATGTCTGGTCAATGGAGAAATATAGGTGCTTAGCATATAAGCAAATATCAATAAAAATGAAGAGGCTAATAATACGCCTTTGCTGATCTGAAAAATGGAAACGCCAGCGGCTTGCATAGCAATCAATTCACTTTTAGAGGCCAGTGAGCCAAGCCCTATTAAAGTTCCTAAAAATGCCGCAACGGGCAACATTAAATAGATATCTGTTGGCAGTCTTAGTAACACAAATATAAGCGCATCGAGCAAACTATAATTGGGACCTATGGAATTTACTTGCACGATAAAAGTGAAAATAATATCGATGCCTACTAGCACGATAGTTACCCCAATGACGGCCAGCAATACCGTGTTAAAAATATAGCGCATTAATTTCCACATAAAATTACCTTATCCGCCTTAATAGTAGGCGCCAGCCGCCTTCCATTTGAACTAATTGCAAAATAGCCAGCACTGAAAATAACAGCTGTATGGACCATAAGCCATACCAGGCTGGAATTTTACCACTGGCAATAAGAGAACGACTAATCGATAACATATTAAAGTAAATAATAAATAAGGTAATGGCATAAAATAGTCTAGAATAACGGCCACCGCGTGGTCGTACATAACAAATTGCAACGCCAAGCAAACTCACAACTAATACGGTTAGAGGCAGAGTAAAGCGCCATTGCAGCTCAGCAGTGGCCGCTGGAGAATGAGTGTGAAATAGCTGCCAAGTGGTAAAGGCACTTAAATCATTTCTTACAAAGTTATAGCTTGGCTGTTGAATTCGGGCGGTATAAGTATCGAAGCTGACCATTTGGTAATTGAGCTGGCCAAGTGTCGCGTAATATTCATGGCCTTGTTTTAATACCAGAAACTGATTTTGAGTTGTTGGGTCAGTCTGCATATAACCATAGGGTGCTAGGATTATTTGCACTGCCCCACTAGGCATAGATCGATATATAAAGAGGTTTTTACTTAAGCTGGTTTTAGGGTCGGTATCGCCGATGTAAACAATCTCTTGGCCACCTTGCAGAGCAATAAATCGGCCAGTTTCAACTAAATTAATGTTGCTGGCTGATTTTTGAGAAGAGATTTGAATGAGGCTATCTTGGTGGTAGCTCATCTCAGGGATAACATATAAAGAGAGCAGGCTCACTATGCCAAATAGTAATAAAGCTGGTTTTAAGGTGATTTTAGTTAATTGCCACCAGCTCATACCGCAAGCCATCATCACTAGTAATTCGCTATCTGCGAACATACGGCCATATACCACGACTACCGATAAAAAATAACTAATCGGTAATAAAATTCCGATATAACTCGGCAAAACCACCCCGATTAAGCTCACTACCGTACTAAAAGTCATGGCGCCGCCGGCGGCTAAAGATAGATAGCGCACGAACATTACGCTAATCATAATAACGAGCAAAATCATCATAATGGCGAGCATCATGTGAAAGACTTCTCGTGATAAATACTTCAATAAAATCACAATGGATAACTCTCTATAGAGAACTTTGCCTTATTCTAGCCGGATTCGTTCGCTTTAACAAAGAATTGTGATAATGTTACTGACTAACTATTATTGATTGAGTTACCCATGAAAATCAAACCTATTGTGCTGGGACTGGCTAGCCTGCTATTGTTGAGCAATCTAGCCTTTGCTAATACAGAAGCTCATACCATTAACCCAGAACACATTGTTAATGAAACGATTAAGCAACTTATGCTTAAGGACCATATTCCAGGTGTAGCGGTTGATATCTATGTCAATGGACGGGCTCATTCTTATTATTATGGCTACCGTAATTTAAGCCATAAGTCTAAGGTTGATAACAGGACCTTATTTGAGATTGGCTCCTTAACCAAGTTATTCACTTCGCTTTTATTGGCCGTTGAAATTAATCAAAACAACATGCAGCTTAATGATCCAATTAGCAAATACTTGCCAGCATTACAAAATTCACAGGCTCCGGCTGCTAGCATAACCTTAGAGCAACTGGCCACTCATACTTCTGGGCTGCCTTTGAGATCTCCTCTGCCTCAATCTGACTTATTTAATATTAATACTGTAGCTACCTTGCATCAGTATTTACTCAATTGGCAACCCCCTGCTCCGCTAGGCACACAATGGCAGTATTCCAATTTTGGCATGGGCGTATTGGGTATGAGTATTGAAGATAAAGTGGGCTGGCCTTATCCTGAATTAGTAAAAAAATATATCTTTAAACCCTTAACCATCAAAGACGCCGGTATTAATGTGCCCAACTGGTATTTTAATTATGCGCAAGGTTATGCAAATGGGGTGGCTGTGCCTCATTGGAAATTGCCTATGTTTCCGGCAGGTGGCGCAATCGAGGCCTCACCTCGTGATATGGAACATTTTCTTAGTGCCGCTTTAGAGCTACCTGGCACGCCCCTCTCTCTTGTTGTAGCGATGAAGCAAACTCAGACTCCCTATGTTCAAACCAGTGTCATGCAGCAAGGTTTGGGTTGGGAGATTTATCCCTTTAGCCCGCATGATGCCCGATTTGCAGAACAAGCCGCGGATAAAATTATGGGCCCTTTAAAGGCTACCCAATTAAGTGCTAGCCAGGCTCAGTTTAATGGCAATTTATTTATGCAAAAAACCGGTGCCACCAATGGCTTTAGATCCTTTATAGCCGTAGTTCCTAATACTAAGACCGGTATTGTAATTTTAGCGAATAGCTACTTTAATGATGGTGATATTGTAAATGCAGGCCGTAGTATAATGGCCCAACTTATTCAATTAAATTAGGAAAAATAATGTCTATTATCCTTGATCGCAAGCTTCCAACCACCTTTTCGATACTGGAAACTGACGCAAATAAAAAAGCAGCGGATTGTTTAATTTTAGGCGTATCCCATGGTAATAAACTTATCCCAAGCTCTCTAAAATTAACGAAATCCGCCCTGTCCTTTCTTCAGACCCACCTTAAACTTAGTAATTTTGAAGCTAAAATAGGCCAAGTTCTTATGCTTTATGGGGTGCCGGATGTTAAGGCCTCCTCTGCCTTAATAGTGGGTTGTGGCAAATTAAACGAACTTGACGAGGCCCATTATAAAAGCATTTATGTCCATATGCTTAAAGCCTTGACTGCGGCCAGAATTAAAACAGCCATCTGTAGCCTAAATCAATTAGCCATAAAAGCACGTGACGTAGAATGGGGAACCCACTTTGCTATAGAAACTATTTGTAATGAACTTTATGATTTTGCTTATTTTAAAAGCAAGGTTGAAAAAGCCAAGTTAGCTGAAATACAGTTTGTAGTGCCTTCTAAAGAGCAGCGCAAACAGAGCCAATTTATAGAGCAGGCTCAAATTATCGCTGAAGCCACCCGCTTTGCTAAAGATCTAGGCAACCTGCCGGCAAATATCTGTACGCCTAGCTATATGGCTAGACAGGCTTTAAGTTTTAAAGCCTTATCTAAAAAGGTTAAAGTTGAGATTTTAGACCGCGAAAAATTGCAGGAAATTGGTGCGAATTGTATTCTCGCTGTGGCACAAGGTAGTGCTGAGCCTTGCCAATTTATTACTATGCACTATCAAGGTGGCAAAAAAAATGAAGCCCCAACCGTATTGGTAGGCAAAGGCGTAAGTTTTGATACCGGTGGAATTTGTATTAAGACCCGCGATAATATGAATATGATGAAAATGGATATGTGCGGAGCGGCTACAGTGATGGCCGTTTTTGCTGCGGCTGTTAAGTTAAATCTCCCTATCAATTTAATTGCGGTGGCGCCGTGTGTTGAAAACATGCCAGATGGTAAGGCCTATCGTCCTGGGGATATTATTAGGAGCCTTTCCGGTCAGACCATAGAAGTGCTCGATACAGATGCTGAGGGCCGTTTAATCTTATGTGATGCTTTAACCTATTGCGAGCGCTTTGAACCTGCCTGCGTTATCGATGTGGCCACATTAACCGGCGCTATTGTAGTAGCCTTGGGCCAACATTACACTGGTTTATATGGCAATAATGACCCACTAATTCATGCCCTGCTTAAAGCCGGCAAACAAAGCGATGATTTAGCATGGCAGATGCCTATTAGCGATGAATACCAAAAGCAAATCGATAGTAAAATTGCTGATATGGCTAACCTTGGCGGGCCTTATGGTGGAAGCATTACCGCCGCATGCTTTTTAGCCCGCTTTACTAAAAAGTATCATTGGGCCCATTTGGATGTGGCAGGCACGGCCATGTCTAAAGATGGCGCTAGAGGCCGTCCTGTTGGATTGCTTATACAATATTTGTTAACTAAAGTAGAATAATCGACTTAGGTGAGGAGCCATTATGCCAATCCAGCATTCTCCATATGGTGTCAGATTTGTCTGTGATGCAAATGAAAAGAAAGAATTTGCTGGATCGCATTGTCTAGTAGCGATTAGTATTGAAAACCCGTTGAAAAATGATGGCGAAAAGTTTGCCTCTTTGCTTAGAAAAATTAATGACTCATTTAGTCAGTGCACTATCTTATTATGTGATAGTTTACATAGGCATATTTTTAATATTTTGGATGAAAATGCCTGCAATGATGAAGTATATTATACTCGAGCTCTCAGATCAGGCGATGCTTGGCTAGAAAGAAATTGTCACGCCGTCGATGCACTAGCCATTCCTCATACTATAATGCGTTGGGATGAATGGCGTGAACATGCTAATTTTAAAGCCATGAAAAATTTAATTGATGAGCTATATAATCAAAACCCTACATTTCGTATGGCTATGCTTGAATCGGTTAAAGAATATTTATTGCGAGTAGATAAAAAATTTAAACCGGTTAATTGCACCAATGCCTATAAACAGAGCGCTGAATATTTAAAAGAACAATGCGCTGCCATGCAACTAATGGCTCCAACCTATAATTATCTTCTTTATTCGGCGGTAAAACGCCCTGCGGTAATCCAAATGATTTATGATCACTTAATTAAACCGCATTACCCAAATTCTATGAAATGGGTGGGAGTAAAGACGGTGCTCAAACAATCCAATCACGCTCCTAAAATATTTTTATCTAAAACTGCGTGAAACATAACCATAACTCTATAGATTTTTCAGATTTTTATGCTATTTCTAAATCTGAGGCTAATTTTTGTTGAACTAAAATATGATGAAAAAAGCAAGTAATAAACAGAAGCAAATAATGGATATCTGGCTTGGCATCGAAAACATTGTTAGCCTATTGCCAGGGAATATCTATTGGAAAGACAAGGAAGGATATTTTCGTGGCTGTAATGAAAACCACGCAAAAGTCTTAGGGCTTGCTTCACCTCAAGATATCATTGGTTTAACACTAAAAGATCTTTTACCTGAACAAGCTGGCTTAATAGAAGCCACCGAAAATTTAGTGCTCGAAACGGCTTTAGAAACCACAATTGAAGAACCAGGCAAAAATGGAACGATTTATCTTTCCAAAAAGGCCCCCTTAAAAGATCCCGCAGGCAAAGTTATTGGCCTTATCGTTACTTCATTTGATATTACCGAGCGCAAAAATGAGGAGTTTAAGCTTAAGCAAGAACGCGATACTAGCCGGTTAATAGTCGATAATATTCTTGACAATATCCAAGGTAATATTTTTTGGCTAAATCGCGAAGGCGTAATATTAGGAGCGAATAAATTACAAGCTCAAACTGTAGGTTATTCCTCCCCCGAAGATATTGTCGGTAAAACGGTGTTTGACTTAATGCCTCTAGAAGCTGCGGAAAAGCTTAATGAAATCAATCAGCACGTTATTACTACCGGTGAATTAATTAATGTTGAAGATACTATTAAAAATAGCAATGGCTCCTATTCCTATTTTCAATCTCAAAAAGTACCGATGAGAGACCATCAAGGTAATATCGTCGGAGTGCTTGGCGTAGCATTTGATATTACCAGTAAGAAACAAGCCGAAAACATTCAGCATGAAAGAAAAGTGTCTGAGGAAAAAGTTGAGGCCATGAAATTGCTAGCCGCCACTATAGCCCATGAACTTCGAACGCCCTTAGCCTCTATAAGCGCCCTTGCCACTTCTATAGAATACTTTTTGCCGCACTTAGTCGAGGCCTATGATCTTGCTGATCATCATCGGCTACCCATCACTAATATTAACCCTGATCAAATAAAGGCATTGCGAGACCTACCTGCTGATTTTATTCAAATTATCAATTCAGCGAATACTTTTATTAATATGTTATTGGCGAAAGTCAATCTTGAGCAGGCTAAGCCTGGAAATTTTACTACGTTTTCAATGGCTACTTGCGTGGATAAGGCCTTAAAACAGTATCCGTTTAATATTGGCGGCAAAGAGATGATAAGATGGGATAATACTAACGACTTTTTATTTAGAGGCGATGAAAATTTAAGCACTTACGTGATATTTAATCTGTTAAAAAATGCGATATATTATGTAACAGCGGCTGGAAAAGGTGAAATTTTGATCTGGTTAGAGTGTGACGAAGAATTTAACAAACTTCACTTTAAAGATACCGGCAAAGGGATCCCACCTGAGGTCTTAGAACGTATATTTGAGCAATTTTATAGCAATACCCACCATGGCACGGGTATAGGCTTAGCCTTTTGTAAAATGGTTATGGCTACCTATAATGGAAAAATAAGCTGTGAATCAGTTGAAGGAGAATTTACACATTTTATTCTTTCATTTCCTGTAATTTCACTAAACTATGAAAATTAAAGCTATACTTACGATAGCCATATTAAAGAGCGACGGTTCAAAAAATGCTGACTAATCAAATTCCATACTGCTTTCATCCTAGTACTATTATATTTGTGGATGACGATGTGCATTTTCTAAAATCGCTGACTCTACAACTCAGCACGCATTCGGCTTGCCTTCCCTACCAAAACCCATTTGAAGCACTTGAATATATTAGAAATTATAAGGCCGCTCCATTTACAGATCGTTGTATTGTTCATAATAACTCCCTCTCAGCGGATGAATCTGAGTTAACAATTGATCTTAAACAAATTTATAAACAAGTGTTCAATACCGATAGATTTGGCGAAGTAACCGTAGCTTTGGTCGATTATTCTATGCCTGGCATGAATGGTGTGGAATTTTGTCGCCAAATAAAGAATCATTCTATTAAAAAAATTATGCTAACTGGTGAAGCCGATCATAACATCGCCGTACAAGCTTTTAATGAAGGAATTATTGATAAATTTATTATGAAAGGTTCGCCTGACATGATAAAAGAGGTTAATAAGGCTATTCGTGAAGTTCAGCTTCAATATTATCTAAACTTATCAAAATTATTAACGGTAGCGCTAGTCAATAACCAGGCCACTCCTCCTACATTTTTAGATGATCCAGAATTTGGTGGACTATTTTATAAAATTATCGAACAAAATAAAATTGCTGAGTTCTATCTTTTAGAGAACGCCGGTAACTTTTTATTAGTCGATATGAAAGGAAGAGTGAGCTGGCTAGTAGTCTGCGATGAGAATCAAATGAATACCCTGTATCAGTTTGCTAAAAACGAGCATGAGCAAGAGCCTGTTGAGGATTCAGATAAGATTGTAAAAGCAATCTCACGAAAAGAACAAATTCCCTTTTTCTTTTTAGAGCGTAGCTATGATATTCCAGTGTATGAATGGGAGCCCTATTTGCATCCAGCCACTGAAATGCAATCGAGCACCCGTAAATATTATTATGCATTGATTAAAGGCCAGTCGGTTTACCCTATCGATAACGAAAAAATTCTGCCATTTTCTCAATACAGCAGAAAGCAATCGTAAAAAGATCTCGAAAAGGAGTTCCCGTTGTTTATAACGGAAACCCCTAGTCACCTCAACCTAAGCCCGTTACAATAGCGCTATATTAAGCATTATAGGCGCTAGAGTTAATCATGGATAAAACATACTCACCAAAAGATATAGAAGCCAATATTTACCAGCAATGGGAACAAGCAGGTTATTTTGCGCCTAAGGCTAAGGGCTTACCTTACTCTATTATGTTACCACCGCCGAATGTTACAGGTAGCCTGCATATGGGGCATGGTTTCCAACAAACCCTTATGGATATTTTAACCCGCTATCATCGCATGTGCGGCGATAATACTCTTTGGCAGCCTGGTACCGATCATGCCGGAATCGCTACTCAAATGGTAGTGGATAGCCAGCTGCATGCAAAAGGCCAATCTCGACACGATTTAGGCCGTGAAAAATTCGTAGAGAAAGTATGGGAGTGGAAGGCAGAATCCGGTGGCAATATTACCCGCCAAATGCGCCGCTTAGGCACCTCCCCTGATTGGTCGCGCGAACGTTTTACCATGGATGATGGCTTATCAACTGCTGTAAAACATGCCTTTATTAAACTTTATGAAGATAAAAAAATCTATCGCGGCAAACGCTTAGTAAACTGGGATCCGGTCATGCTAACGGCGGTATCAGATCTAGAAGCGAACCCCGTTGAAGAACAAGGTTCACTCTGGCATATCCGCTATCCATTAGAAGATAATTCAGGCTTTCTTATCGTGGCCACCACTCGCCCTGAAACCATGCTAGGCGATGTGGCCGTTGCCGTTCATCCGGAAGATCCTCGTTACCTGCACTTAGTCGGTAAAATGATTGCCCTGCCTTTATCGGATCGCCTTATCCCTATTATTGCGGATGATTATGTCGATATCGCCTTTGGTACCGGTTGCGTTAAGATAACCCCGGCTCATGATTTTAACGATTATGAAATCGGTAAGCGCCATAAATTACCACTTATTAATATCTTTACCGAAACCGCCCATATCAATGAAAATGCAGCTAAAGCCTATTTTGGCTTAGAGCGCTTCGCTGCTCGTAAGAAAGTAGTAGCGGATCTAGAGGCCTTAGATCTTTTAGATAAGATCCAGCCTCATACGCTAAAAGTGCCACGCAATGAACGTGGCAATGCGGTGCTTGAGCCTTATCTGATGGATCAATGGTATGTGGCTACCAAAGATTTAGCCAAGCCTGCCATCGAAGCCGTCATATCCGGCAAGGTTAAATTTGTTCCTGAAAACTGGAGCAATACCTATTATGAGTGGATGAACAATATTCAAGACTGGTGTATAAGCCGTCAATTATGGTGGGGGCATCGCATCCCAGCCTGGTATGATAATGAGAAGAACATCTATGTCGGCGCCGATGAGCCTAGCATTCGAGTCAAGCACAATATCCCGGCTAGCGTTGAATTATACCAAGATGAAGATGTGCTGGATACCTGGTTTTCATCCGCCCTTTGGCCTTTCTCAACCTTGGGCTGGCCGGAGCAGACCCCGGAATTAAAAACTTTTTATCCTACTTCCGTGCTGATAACTGGTTTTGACATTATCTTCTTCTGGGTCGCCAGGATGATGATGTTCGGCCTATATTTTATGAAAGATATTCCCTTCCATGAAATTTACATTACCGGTTTAATTCGCGATGCCGAAGGTCAAAAGATGTCTAAGACCAAAGGTAATGTGCTGGATCCAGTGGACTTAATCGACGGTATCGATTTAGAAAGCCTCATCGCAAAACGCACTTATGGCATGATGCAACCCAAGCTTGCCGAAAAGATCACTCAAGCCACCAAAAAACAATTCCCAGATGGTATTGCAGCCTACGGCACCGACGCCCTTCGCTTTACCTTTTGCGCCCTAGCCTCGACCAGCCGCGATATTAATTTCGACGTGCTGCGTTTAGAAGGCTATCGCAACTTTTGTAATAAATTGTGGAATGCCGCACGTTTCGTATTGATGAATCTCGAAGGCCATCAAATTGAATCGCCCACTAAAATTAAACTCGGCCTATCGGAACGTTGGATTTGGGCCAGGTTAAATGAGACCGTGGCACTTGCTCATCAGCATATCGCTCACTACCGCTTCGATTTATTGGCGCAGGTTATCTACGACTTTATGTGGAACCAGTATTGCGATTGGTATGTAGAATTAGCGAAAGTGTCTTTAAATAGCGATGGTTATTCTGAAGCGGAAAAAGCCGGCACGCGATATACCTTAGCGAATATACTGGAAACTTTACTACGTCTGGCCCATCCTATAGTGCCTTATATTACCGAAGCCATTTGGCAATCGGTAGCACCCATTGCCGCAATTACAGGTCCAAGCATTATGTTGCAGGCTTATCCTCAGGTCGATGTAAGGCTTGAAGATGATCAGGCTGTATCGGACATCGAATGGCTAAAAACGCTAATTACCCACATCCGTACCCTGCGTGCAGAAAATAATATAGCACCCAGCAAGGCCGTAACCCTGCTTATCCAGCACGCCAATGCCAGCACTCAACAAAGCTTTGAGGCGAATAAAACCATTATTATGCAAGTGGCCAAAATCGAAAGCCTGGCTTTCTTGGCGGATTCGGATTCTCCACCAGCATCAGCAACCGGCTTGATGAATGAAATGCAATTGCACATTCCATTAGCAGGCTTGGTCGATATGCAGGCCGAACTCGATCGCTTAAGCAAAGAGCTGGATAAATACGCCTTAGAGATCTCACGTTTAGAAAATAAATTGAGTAACCCTCAGTTTGCGGATAAAGCCCCTGCCGATGTCGTAGCAAAAGAACAAGAAAAGCTGCAGAAAGCTCAAGAATCCCAAGCAATGTTAAAGACGCGCTTGCAGGAATTAAAAAAATAGCATCTGAATCCTAGCTAATTCACTGGATTCTGACGATTGCTTTGCAATATCAGAATGACGAGCTGAGTGGAACAGTCGCCACCCTGGGGATGTGGAAGTCAAATAAACCGAGGCCGGAATCCAAAGGCTATAAAGTTATCTCAAAACCATGATGAATATTCGGTCTTCTCACAAAATCAGGCGATAAGCTGGTTTTGCTAATATCCTGGATATTTAAAGGCTGTAAGGCCTCATAATCCATTTTAAATGAGCGCAGGTTATTCGAGAAAAATATTTTGCCTTTAGGCTTTAATAGTTTTACCGCCATTTGGATAAGTTTTACGTGGTCCCTCTGCACATCGAAGGTGCCATCCATGCGTTTTGAGTTTGAAAAGCTCGGTGGATCGATAAAAATTACGTCGAATTTATCGGTTTCCGTTTCCAGCCATTGCATGCAATCTGCCTGGGTGAACTCATGTTTATTTAAAGGAATATCGTTTAAAAGGAAGTTCCGCTTGCCCCAATCGATATAAGTGCGGGACATATCCACACTGGTCACCATTCTCGCTCCTAATAAGGCCGCGTGGACGCTGGCGCTACAGGTATAGGCGAATAGATTAAGCAGGGTTTTGCCTATTGAGGCTTCGGCTACTTTTTGGCGCATTAAACGGTGATCTAAAAACAATCCGGTATCTAAATAATCACTGAAGTTAACCCAAAATTTAGCTGCACCCTCATGAATGATATGAAACTCTTCTTTCTGATCGAGCTTTTCATACTGGCTCTCGCCCTTCTGCCGTAATCTTTGCTTAACAAAGATATGGTCCCAGTTGGCTTTAGTAAACTGCTGAGTAGCTGCCACGATTTCCACTAAATGCTGATGCGCGACTTTAGGATCGATATCCTTACCGGCCTGATACTCTTGGATATGGACGAAGTTTTCATATATATCGATAGCCGCTGCATATTCAGGAATATCCGCGTCATAAAGCCTATAGCACTGGATAGCATCGCGTTTGCGCCAGCTACGCATGTGCTTTTCATTTTTAGTCAGACGATTGACGATTCCCATCGCATGCTCGGATAAGCCTTGTTCTTGGAGCAGCTTGGCTTGCCTAACGAATCTATTTTGGAAGGATTCTTCGCGTTTAAAAGATTCTGTTTTCACTTCGAATTTCAACAGTTCACAGTCTAATAGGCCGTTAAACAGTTTATAAATTTTATGTGGGCGCATGCCAATCGATTTTACGGAATCAGGGTTGCCGGTAAAAATTGCCACCTGCCAAAAGCCATAATGTAGCTTAAGGTTCTCACCAAACTCGCGGAATAGTTGCGAAAGCTCGTCTTCAGTCAGATCCATGCGCTCGCCATAGGGCGGATTTAACACGATGAGTCCGGTATCAACCACGGCCGCATCGAGTTTAGTGGCATCATCTTGCTCAACTCTAATATAGTTAAATAAACCCGCCCGACGAATATTGGATTCAGCCTTGGCAACTGTAACTCGATCGATATCCGAGCCATAAATCAGTGCTTTAGACGCTTGAATTCCGGCTTCTGCTCTAGCCTTGGCTTCATTTAACAACTCCTGCCAGATGCTTTTGCGATGCTGACGCCAGCCTAAAAAGCCATAATAAGGCCGTTGTAATCCCGGAGCCATATCATAAGCCATTAAGGCCGCCTCGATTAATAAGGTGCCAGTTCCACACATAGGGTCGAATAATACTGGCTCAGGTTTTTTAAGCTCCTCAGGCCAACCAGCGCGAATTAAGACCGCCGCGGCTAAGGTTTCTTTTAAAGGCGCCCTACCTACTTCCTGGCGATAACCGCGTCTATGCAAGCTTTCACCCGATAAATCCAGGTTTAGGGTAAATTCATCGCCCTTAACATAGGCGTGTAATACGATATCGGGGCGTTCGGATTGAATATTGGGACGTTTGCCTAATTTGTCGCGAATTTGATCGACTATGGCATCTTTAATTCTTTGACCGATAAAATGAGGGTGATTGATGGTGGTATGTTTACCATCGACATCGATTCTAAACGAGCCATCGGATGCCATATGCTCTAGCCAGTCCAATTTCATGACCTCGCGGTATAGTTCATCGCCGTCTTTAGCGATGAAGTTCAATAGGGGCAAGTACACGCTATTGGCGATTCTCGACCATAGGCAGACTCGATAAGCGGTTTGAATGTCCCCTTCAAAGTACACGCCTGCTCGGGTTTCACGAACCGAGGTGGCACCTAAGGTCTTTAGTTCTTCAAATAATAAGCCTTCAATACCTTTGGCGGTGGAGGCGAAAAAAGTTGGCATAGCAATGTTCCATTTTCTAAAAACGCTATTCTACTGGATTCCCCGCTCAGAGGGAATCAGAGATAAGCCCCGGACAAGAATACTTTTGACTCCAACACTGGACGCTCATACAATACAGCCCATTATACAAAGAGATACAGCATGTCAGACTTAAGCAAAGTTGGGAGAAAGCTCGCCCATTATACCAGTAAAGCCATCGCCGAATTTAAGATGATCGAAAAAGGCGATCGTGTCATGGTCTGCCTATCGGGTGGTAAAGATTCCTTTACCATGCTCTGTATGCTGGATTTCCTGCGTCAAAAATACCATTACAGCTTTGAGATATTTGCCTTTACCTTGGATCAGGCCCAGCCTGGTTGGGATGATACGGCAATGCGAGCCTGGCTCGATAATCGTAAGATTCCTTATGAAATCTTGCGTCGCGACACCTATTCTATCGTCAAAGAAAAGATTCCAGAGGGCAAAACCTATTGTTCGCTCTGCTCCAGACTGCGACGCGGTAATATCTATAGCTATGCCGAAAAAAATGGCTTTAATAAGGTGGCTTTGGGCCATCATCGCGATGATTTAATCCGCACTCTATTTATGTCCATATTGTATAGCGGTCAAATTAAGTCTATGCCACCTAAGTTACTGAGTGATAATAAGAAACATATAGTCATCCGCCCCTTAAGCTATTGCCAAGAGGCCGATATAATTACATTTGCCAATGAACAACAGTTTCCGATTATTCCTTGCACACTATGTGGCTCACAAGATAACTTAAGCCGAATTCGCGTTAAGAGGCTAATCGACGCATTAGCTTTAGAAAACCCTAAAATTCCTAGCAATATCCTTCACGCCCTAAGCAGCGTTAATCCAAGTCAGCTAATGGATAAAGACCTGTTTGATTTTAAGGGGTTAAGGGCTGAGCATGCCGAGTTAATTCTCGATAATAGCGAATTCCCTTTAGCCTTTGAAGCCGACGAATTTGAAGCAGACTAGCTTTCTTCTGGGGCTAAGTTCTGCAATCCGCTGCGACGTTTAATCAACACCAAAGCTAACCCTGCTACGCATAAAGTGCATCCTACAAATACATGCAGGGTAATGGCATCGCCTGTTAAATAATCGGCTGAAATAACCGCTACAATGGGTACTAATAGCCCGAATGGCATTACTTTGCTCACCGCATGCTTTTGAAGCATTCGAAACCAGATCGAATAGCAGACTACCGTCGAAATCAAGGCCATATACAGCAATGAGGCGTAAGCCTGCCAGCTCGAATGCCAGAGCGAATGAAAGGCATTGGGTTCCATGATCAGAGACAATACCAATAGCTGGGGTGCGGCAAATAAGGCGATTACCCCATTCATAATTAAGGGGTCTATTTTACCGAGGCGTTTAGCATAGATATTGCCAATAGCCCAAAATAGCGCGGCCAATAATAGATAGATAATAGGTTTAATAGAGCCCGCATGATCCGGCGTGCCAATCGTAACGATAACACCTAGCATAGCGATCGTTATCCCCGTAAAAACCTTAAAACTTAGTTTTTCTTTAAAGATAAAGGCAGAGATCATGGCAGCAATTGGAACTTGTAATTGCATGACTATCGATGCTTCACCGGCAGTTACGCCTGCCGTACCCATAAAAAAGAAGCTGAAATAAACCGTGCCCATAATAAAAGCCAACTTAAATAACGGCCACCAATGTTGTTTGGGCGTTTTTTTGATCCAGGGAATTAATAAGATGGCCACGATAATAAAACGTAAAAACATAGCAAAGATGGGTGAAAAAGCCGCCACCCCAATTTTAATGGCGATGTAATTGATGCCCCATAAGAAGGAGGCCAGGGTGCATAAAAAGATATCTAAAATGGGCATTTTTTTGACTTTTATAGTGATTCGATAGCAGAAGTATAGCATGCCATTCGCCCCGTACCAGTAGATTTTTAGCCATTTGTATCGGATGCCACACTTTTGCTGCCTTGCTCTAATAGGTATTAACTACCTGTTTATAACACCTATGTTTTGCCACAAACCCCGAAAAGCCCATAAACGAAAATTCAATAGGTTTAAAATACCTGTCGGGAATACCTTTCTTATGCTAAGCTTAGGAAAATTGATAGAAACGGCTAAATGAATGAGCAAGATTAATAAGAGTCAGTACGCAATATTAGGTTGGTTGAGCAAAGGCGGGATGTCTGGCTATGATTTGAAGCAGAAATTTGCCAAGGTTTCACCCTTCCATTGGTCCGAAAGCAATGCTCAAATCTACCCTATTCTTAAGAAATTGGAGCAAGATGGCCTGGTAAGTTCCAAGCTTGATGCCTCCAGTGGCGGTAGAAATAGAAGAATTTATGTTATTACCTCCGAAGGATTGGAGAAATTAGAATTTTGGCTAACCCAACCTATCGAGCCTGCTCAATACCGAGAAGAAATTTTATTGAAATTGACCATGGCCGAACATGCTGGCCCTGAGGTCACCCTTCATCATGTCGAAGAATACTATGCCCAAGTGCAAGTTCAGCTTAAAACCCTGGAAACCACTGCTGGCTATATTAAGACGGCTCATGCTGGCCGCGATGACCAGAAATACCTAGAAGCCACCTATCAATTTGCTAAGCTAAATCTCGAAGCAAAAAAACAATGGTGTCAGCAAACCTTGAAATTGCTTCAGTCCTAGCAATTTAATGTCATCCCCGTATATATAAGTGCCATTCCCGCGCATATAAGTGTCATTCCCGCGAAAGCGGGAATCCATAATGCATTGCATGGTGCGGGTTGCCTGGATTCCCGCCTTCGCAGGAATGACACCTGAGCACAGAAATGACAGTGTTTACGTCAGGTGTTCAAACTCACAATAGAATGTGCTAAAGTAAGCGCCTCAATTTCAAACAACTAACACGAGATCTCTTATGTCAGTGGAAGAAACAACCGTCACCAATATCGCCCGTTTAGCCCATCTAGAAATTAGCCAGGCACAAACTCAGAAATATGCTGAAGACCTCAATAATATTTTTGCATTGGTTAAAAGCCTGGAACAATTTGATACCAGCGCCATTCAGCCTATGATCCACCCTCTTCCCCATAGCCAGCGCTTAAGAGAAGATGAAGTCACCGAACCTGATCAGCGCGAGGCTTTTCAAAAAATAGCCCCTGCTACAGCTGCCGGCCTCTATCTTGTTCCTCAAGTTATTGAGTAAAAAGGATTATCATGAATTATTCGACTATCGCTAAGCTTAAAGCAGACTTAGCCGCTAAGAAAATTTCCAGTCTTGAACTAACCCAGCATTATATTCAACGCATTAAAAAGCTCGATCCTAAGCTTAATAGCTTTATTACCGTTACCGAAGAAATAGCGCTGGCTCAGGCCCGCCATGCTGACCAATTAATTGCTAGCGGCAAAATCGGTCAGCTAACCGGAATCCCCATCGCTCAAAAAGACATCTTTTGCACCAAGGGTGTAAAAACATCCTGTGCGTCTAAAATGCTCGATAATTTTATCTCACCTTACGATGCGCATATTATCGAAAACTTTAATAACGATGGCTCGATTATGCTAGGCAAGACCAATATGGATGAATTTGCCATGGGTTCCTCCAATGAGACCAGCTTTTATGGACTGGTTAGAAACCCTTGGAACCTAGATTATATCCCAGGCGGCTCTTCAGGTGGTTCGGCCGCTGCTGTCGCCGCAGGACTTGCTGCTGGAGCTACCGGCACCGATACCGGCGGATCGATTCGCCAACCTGCCGCTATGTGTGGATTAACTGGGATTAAACCGACTTATGGGCGCGTATCACGTTACGGCATGATAGCCTTTGCTTCAAGCCTAGATCAAGGCGGACCGATGGCCTTAACGGCTGAAGATTGCGCCATTATGTTAAATGTTATGACCGGTTTTGATAAGCGCGATTCTACCTGCGTCGATCACCCTATTCCCGATTACACTAAAACCTTAGGTGATAGCATTAAAGGCTTAACCATCGGCATTCCCGATGAATTTTTCGCCGAAGGCCTGGATCCTAAAGTAGCCGAAGTTATTCAAGCTGCTATTAAGGAATTTGAAAAACTGGGCGCTAAGGTTAAATCCATTAACCTTCCGCACAATCATTTATCGATCGGTGCCTATTATATTATTGCTCCCGCCGAGGCTTCATCCAACTTAGCCCGCTTTGATGGCGTGAGATACGGTTATCGTTGTGAAAATCCTAAAGATTTACAAGACTTATATAAGCGCTCGCGCAGCGAAGGCTTTGGCAATGAAGTAAAACGCCGCATTATGATGGGAACCTATGCTCTATCCTCAGGCTATTATGACGCCTATTACACTAAAGCTCTTAAGATCCGTCGTTTATTAGCAGAAGATTTCCAAAAAGCCTTTGAAGAAGTCGATGTCATTATGGGGCCTACTACTCCAACCGTGGCCTTTAAATTGGGCGAGAAAACTCACGACCCGGTAAGCATGTATTTATCAGATATTTACACCCTGGCCGTTAACTTAGCCGGCTTACCTGGCATCTCAGTTCCAGCGGGCTTTGTAAATGGATTACCGGTCGGACTACAATTAATTGGTAAATTATACGATGAAGCCAAGCTGCTCAATATTGCGCATCAATATCAGCAGGTTACTGATTGGCATACACAACACCCTGATTTGGAGAATTTAGCATGAACTGGGAAGTCGTAATCGGTCTTGAAGTGCATACCCAACTTGCCACCAAAACCAAAATATTTTCAGGGGCCTCGACCCAATATGGCGCCGAACCTAATACTCAAGCTTGCGCCCTAGACTTAGCTATGCCTGGCACCTTGCCGGTATTAAACAAGCAAGCCGTGGCTATGGCCATAAAATTTGGTTTGGCGGTTGATGCACAAATTTGCAAACACTCGGTATTTGCTCGTAAAAACTATTTCTACCCGGATTTACCTAAAGGCTATCAAATTAGTCAATATGACCTACCTATAGTCGGCAAAGGGCATTTGGATATTCAATTAGAAGATGGTAGCGTAAAACGCATCGACATTACCCGAGCGCATCTAGAAGAAGATGCTGGTAAATCCATGCATGAAGAATTCGGTGGCATGACGGCAGTAGACTTAAATCGAGCCGGCACCCCGCTATTGGAAATCGTCTCAGAGCCTGATATGCGTTCGGGCAAAGAAGCCGTAGCTTATTTAAAAACCCTGCATTCCTTGGTTCGCTATCTAGGGATTTCAGATGGTAATATGCAAGAAGGCTCGTTTCGCTGCGATGTGAATATTTCGCTGCGCCCTATGGGTCAAAAAGAATATGGCACCCGCGCCGAAATTAAAAACGTTAACTCCTTTCGCTTTGTAGAACGCGCCATCGAATATGAAATGGAACGCCAGGCCAGTATTTTAGAATCGGGCGGCAAAATCGTCCAAGAAACCCGATTATTTGATTCCGCTAAAGGCGAGACCCGTTCACTGCGCTCTAAAGAAAATGCCAATGACTATCGCTACTTTCCCGACCCAGATTTATTGCCTTTAGAAATTAGCGATGCCTGGATCGAGCAATTACGTGAAAGCTTACCTGAACTACCTAAGGCCAAAGCTATGCGCTTCCAATCCGAGCACGGACTCAGCGCTTATGATGCTGAAGTATTAGTCGCTAATAAAGACTTAGCCGATTTCTTTGAAACCGTAGTTATAACAACCAAGCAACCTAAGCTTTCGACTAATTGGGTAATGGGTGACTTTTCAGCCTTCTTAAATAAAGACAATCTAACTATTTTAGAAAGCCCTGTTAGAGCTGAGGCCTTGGCCGAACTGATTAATCGCATATCTGACAATACTATTTCCGGACGGACAGCCAAAGAAATATTCGAAGCCATGTGGGCAGGCGAAGGCAGTGCGGACAGCATTATTGACCAGAAAGGCTTAAGACAAATCTCAGACTCCAGCGCGCTTGAAAAAGCTATCGATGAAGTCATGACCGCTAATCCTGGCCAGCTTGCTGATTATCGCTCAGGAAAAGATAAGCTGTTTGGCTTCTTTGTTGGCCAAGTGATGAAGGCGACTGGTGGCAAAGCCAACCCCACTCAGCTCAATGATCTGCTTAAAGCGAAGCTGCAGGGCTAGAATCAGACCTAGCTTCTGCAGAAGCTGAAGCTTCGTATGAGCGTGACTTCTGGTCTTCCCAAAGGATCTTTACGTCAGTGCCATCTTTGGCTTATTGATTTATGCTGTATTTTACAGATCTAAGCTTAATGAAATCTTAAGGATTTTAAAAAGATAAAAAAAAGAGGCCTGCGCCTCTTTTTTTTATACTATATTTACTTAGGTGAAACTGAAGCATCCTGCTTAGAAGTAGCTTTTGTCACTGCTGCACCTCTGTTGGTTTTTACAGTCATATAATCCGCCGTTTGCACATAAAATACTAACGCTGCAAAACGCCTATTAAAAGCCTCTTTTCGGTCATGTTTGATCATAATCTCAGCCCCCGAGGGTGTTAGGCGTGGTGGAGCTCCATATCCTGGTGCAAGATCTATTGCTGAGGGTTTAAACATTTAACGTCTCCTTGTTATTAATATCCATCCTTACCTTTTAATCATAACCTTCAAACCTTAAGGAAATCTTAAAAGCAAAAAAATAGGCCTAAACCTTTAGCTAAGTGCCTGGGCTGGGGTCATCAGGATTTTTAGCTTTAAAATAATAATAAGCTGCCAATACTAAAGCTGATGCCCCCATAGTTAACCCTGCAATAAGAGTCGGGCTAAAACCAGTAGATGGCGGCATCCTTTCAAGGTTTTTATAATACTCACGCTTGACAGGAAATTTGACCAATAGATTAGGATACAGTGTATTTAATTTCCTTACACTAAAATCCGTTAACTCACGCGCCCTTGAACTAACTGTAGCGCTAACTGCTACATTCTTATTTAAATCATCGATATAAGCTTGAACAATTCCCCTTGCTTTTGAATGAGTCTCTATGCGCATTATATTATCTTTAGATCCCCACAACATAATGCAGGGGATTGCAAAATGCTCGGCGATTTTATGATGACTCAATCCCGCTACCATCACAAAAGGCTGGTCGGAGGCTATTTTTTTAAGATTATTTTGCATAAATCGCTCGCGTTGCTCTATACGCAGAATATCGGGTAGATGAGCATACTCATCGGTATCAACACCTGAGACCTTAATGCCATATTTTGCACTGTAATCATTAAGCGCTGCTATATTCACTATTCTATGCAAAACAGTCATGCTAAGACCACTCGATCCTAAAATCCTAGGATTGCACTCTATCGTTTTGGCGGATGGTATAGATGCGAGTTCAGCCGGGGTCTTTTCTAAAAAAATATGCTTTACGCCATGCTTTTGCAGTTGGGGCAAAATACTCAATAAAAAAGCCTCACCAGGGACGACTTCTTCGTCCATGGCATGCTGCTGTACGATAAGTATACCTTTACAGGGCTTACTAGCGCTCATCGCTAAAGTAAGTTCATGATAAAAAGCGGAAAGGTCGCCTGTAAACATCTTAAGATTCCTTAAAGCAATGATGAGCTTAAATCTCTATTATTATTGTAGATCCTGGCAGTAACAGAGCTAGCGATCGCGATCATAGACATTTCCTTTCTAAATAGATCCATGCCGTCTTGTGCAGCCTTATAAAAAACTACGCCAGCCTTTGGAATTTCAATGCCAGTACTCACAACTTTAGTTTGCTTTTTAGTGCCTGGATCAATGACGTCTTTACCCATTATACCAACTTCAGAACCTTTAAAAAAAGCATTAAGTTCTTTATTTACACTAGCAAGAGCACAAAGGTTTCTTGCAGAGTGCGGAACCATACGATTTGGAGGAGTATATAGATAAGAAGCAATTAGCGCTAAATTATGAGGGGGCAGATTAGTCAACTTTTCCACCGCAACCACTTCTTCTACTTTTCCTGCCCCTGCTGTGCAGGCTTCTGAATTCAAAACAAGTCCATTCATGATAACACCTTCCTTGTGTAAGGATTAAAGCAAATTTTTAAGTAATTACAGCAGGTTTATAATATAGGCCCAACCTTAAGGAAATATTAAAGGAGTATAAAAGAAGAAAAAAAGCCAGCTTATCTCTAAAACCTGGCTCAATCAGCAAAAAAGAGGCCGAAGCCTCTTTTTTATAAAAATAACATGCTTATCAGATATTTAGCTTAAATTAAGCGCATCGGCAGCCTGATTAAGCTCGATTACCGCATTAATTGACACCAATAAATTAGCTTTTTCGCTGTCGTTTAAGGCTACTTCCATCACTTGCTCGACGCCTTTAGCACCGATTTTAGCAGGCACGCCGACAAATAGCGGCTCTTTTACGCCATATTGGCCAGTCTTTAATTTAGCCGCAACGGGCAGAATGGCTTTTTGATCGAGCAGATAGGCCTCTGCCATTTGGATACCAGAGGTCGCTGGAGCAAAATAAGCCGAACCGGTTTTTAGTAAATTGACGATTTCGCCACCGCCTTTACGGGTGCGATCGACGATTTCATCCAAACGCTGTTGGGTGATTTTGCCAGTTTTAACCAGCTCATCCAAGCTTACGCCGGCGATATTGCTCATACCGGTCAAAGGCACCATCGAATCACCATGCCCACCCATTACATAAGCCATCACCTGATTAACCGAAACATTGAATTCCCAGGCTAAAAAAGTTCTAAAGCGAGCGGAATCCAAAATGCCAGCCATACCTACGATCATATGGTCTGGAATGCCTGAAAAATCCTGCAATAATCGCACCATAATATCGAGCGGATTGGTAATACAGATAACGAAGGCTTTAGGACAGTTTTGTTTAATGCCTTCGCCTACCGATTTCATGACTCTAGCATTAATCGATAATAGATCATCGCGGCTCATGCCAGGTTTTCTAGCGATACCAGCTGTCACGATAACCACGTCAGCATTAGCGATATCTTTATAATCATTTGTGCCTTTTATCGAAGCCGTAAAACCTTCGACTGGCCCACACTGCGATAAATCTAAGGCTTTACCTTGAGGGATCCCTTCGGCGATATCAAACAATACCACGTCGCCTAAATTCTTTAATAAAGCTAAATGGGCTAGAGTTCCACCGATATTACCGGCGCCGATTAAGGCTATTTTCTTTCTTGTCATCAGTATGCTTCCTTTTAATTAACTTCATTAAGCTTAGGGTAATGTGAGGGATATGGCAATGCGGCAATTTCAGCCTTAATCGCGGCTTCTGCCACGGCTGGAGCCACCCTATTACGTAATCTTGGATCGATAGGTTTTGGAATAATATAGTCTGGGCCAAAACTTAAGTGTGTGGTGCCTGGATAAGCGGCTAAAACTTCAGCCGGAACGGGCTCTTTAGCTAATTGCCTAATGGCATTGACGGCAGCTACGCACATCGAAGTCGTTATGACTCTGGCCCTAACATCTAAGGCGCCCCTAAAGATATAAGGGAAGCACAATACATTATTAACTTGGTTAGGCATATCCGAGCGACCCGTAGCGATAATAGCATCGGAGCGAACCGATCGGACCAAGTCAGGATGTATTTCAGGCGTAGGATTGGATAAGGCGAAAATAATAGGTTTTGGTGCCATAGACTTAACTTGTTCAGAGGTCACTAAGTTTGGACCGGAAACGCCAATAAAGACATCCGCATCGACCATCGCGTCAGATAGAGTCCGTTTATCGGTATGACGAGCAAAGGCAAATTTATACGGTCCTAGACCATGGCGATCCATATGGATAACACCTTCGCGATCGACCATATAGATATTATTTAGCTCGGCGCCTAATTTTAGCAATAATTGCATGGTGGCAATACCCGCCGCCCCAGCTCCAATACAGACCATTTTAGCGGTTTGTATCGTTTTGCCCTGTAACTCTAAGGCATTTAATAGCCCTGCCGCTACAATAATGGCTGTACCATGCTGGTCATCGTGAAATACTGGAATGTTGAGCCTTTGCTTTAGCTCATATTCAATGGCAAAGCATTCTGGGGCTTTAATATCTTCTAAATTAATCCCGCCAAAAGTCGGGGCAATGGCCGCAACTGTTGCCACCACTTCTGAAACAGTCAGGGCATCGAGCTCGATATCAAATACATCGATATCGGCGAATTTTTTAAATAACACAGCCTTGCCTTCCATAACCGGCTTACTGGCTAAGGCACCTAAATTGCCTAATCCTAAAATAGCGGTACCGTTAGTGATTACCGCCACTAGATTGCCTTTATTAGTATAGAGATAGGCATCATCGGGGTTATTGGCAATTTCCAATACCGGTTCCGCCACACCTGGGCTATAAGCTAAGGATAAATCGTGCTGAGTAGCAGTGGGTTTGGTTATGCTTACGCCAAGTTTACCTGGGATAGGATAACGGTGGTAATCAAGGGCTTCTTGTTTTAACTGTTTTTTATCTGGCATTAGACTAAGGTCCTTTGTTTATGTACTGTGAGACTAGCAATCTGTTATTCCAATGTAAAGAAATATACTGTTTTGCACGGAAAAATTCCAATTAAATACTTGAATATACACTATAAACTGAATATTTAAATGTGATCAAAATTTGTAGATTGCTTTAAAACTTAAGCTATGGTTATAATCGTTTCAACTAGCAGTATATATAACCTTATATAAACCATGATTTAACGTTTGGAGGTTGATATGTCTAGAAACACCGCCTTAATCCGTGAGATATTCGATAATATTCCACGAACCTATAAAGGGCTTAATTATTCGGGTGAACACATCGTTCAACTCACCCAAAATAACAGCGCCGTTTATGCCACGCTAGAAAGATTAACCTATCCTGAATTAATTAAACTCGCCAAACAACTTCGTATTGCAGAAGAATTCGTTATTGAAGAATAGTCTGCTATACACTCTTTTGTCATTCCTAAGAATCTTAATAATGACAAAAGGGTGTTAGCATTGCTTTTGTCGTTATGGCAATGGCGCTAATAGCTTCGCCTCAACCCATCCTTTTACGGATTCTAAGGCATTAGCTATGTTTTCGGGCTGAGTTCCGCCTGCTTGTGCTAAATCCGCTTTACCGCCGCCTTTACCCCCCACTTGTTGTGCTACAAAGTTTACCAACTCACCCGCTTTAAACCGCTGGGTTAAATTATCGGTTATCCCGGCAATCAACGAGACTTTATTTTCTTGGGATAGGGCTAAAACGATAATAGCCTTTTGCAAACTAGCCTTTAAATCATCGACTAATTTTGGCAAGGCCTTAGCGTCACTCATATCAAGCTTGCAGACCAATAACTTAATATCACCTGCTAATACGGCTTGATTCGCTAAATCCGCTCCTGCCGATTGCATTTGGCTAGAACGGGCCTTTTCTAATTCCTTTTCAAAACCACGTTGTTTATCCAGCATTTGAGTCATTTTAGCGACGATGCCGTCACGCTTGGTCTGTAATAGCCCTGCTAACGTAGAAGCTTGCTGATCAAGCTCTTGCACTAAGTTTAAGGCTTCTTGACCGGTTACGGCCTCAATACGACGAATACCAGCGGCTACGCCTGCCTCTGAGACTATTTTAAATAAGCCGATCTGCCCGGTAGCATGGACATGAGTTCCGCCACAAAGCTCGATAGAGAAATCCCCCATCTTTAAGACGCGAACTTCACTGCCATATTTTTCACCAAATAAAGCCATCGCACCTAATTTCTTAGCATGAGCTGGATCGGTCAGTATGGTCTCTACGGTTAAATTAGCGCGAATCTTGGCATTAACCAGCTGTTCAACGGCCCTAATTTGGTCTGGAGTCATCGCTGCAAAATGCGAAAAGTCAAAACGCAGACGTCTTGAATCTACTAGGGAGCCTTTTTGTTCGACATGCGTACCCAAGGATGTTCTTAAGGCTTGATGCAATAAATGAGTCGCCGAATGGTTTAAAGCCGTTTGTTCACGAGCTTCTGGACTAACTTTAGCCTCAATAACCATGCCGACGCGCAATTCGCCGCTTAATAGCTTACCGTAATGCAGAAAGGCATTCTGTTGCTTTTGAGTATCATCGACTTGAAATTCACCACCTGAAAAACTTAAGCTCCCCTGATCTCCAGCCTGGCCGCCTGATTGAGCGTAAAACGGTGATGTGCCAAGCACTATCGCGGCAGTATCGCCAGCGACAATGGATTTTACTTCCTTGCCCTCTTTTATAATAGTCACCACATCGGAGGTTTCGGCTAAATGATCATAGCCAACGAAGTGGGTTTCACAGTCTAGCTTTAAGGCTTCGTTATAGTCGAGATTAAATGTGCTTGAAGCGCGAGCGCGCTGTCTCTGTTGTTCCATGCAGGTTTCAAATCCTGGCATATCCACCGTTAAGCCCCGCTCTCTAGCTATGTCCGCCGTTAAATCAACCGGGAAGCCATAAGTATCATAAAGCTTAAATGCCGTCTCACCGGAAATCTTATTACCGGTCAATCCAGCCAAATCTTGTTCTACTATTTTTAAACCTTGCTCGAGGGTGCGTTTAAATTGTTGTTCTTCTTCATTTAATACTCGTTCAATCATCGCTTGATCGCGCAATAGTTCAGGATAAGCCTCACCCATAATCTCAGCGAGCGGCCCGACTAATTTATAGAAGAAAGTATCCGTAAGCCCAAGTTTATTACCATGCCTAATCGCCCTTCTTATAATACGGCGCAATACATAACCACGGCCTTCATTGCTTGGAATAATGCCATCGCAAATTAAAAAGCTGGTGGAACGAATATGATCGGCGATTACGCGCAAGGATTTATGATGGGTATCTTGAAGGTCGGCTAAAACGGCGATAGCCTTAATAATATGCTGGAAGGTGTCGATATCGTAATTATCGTGCTTGCCTTGTAATATAGCGGCAATCCTCTCTAAACCCATTCCAGTGTCGACGGAGGGTTTAGGTAAAGGCAATAATTCCCCGTTAGATTGACGGTTATACTGCATAAATACCAGGTTCCAAATTTCGATGTAACGGTCGCCATCTTCTTCAGGCGTACCCGGTGGGCCACCTTTAATGTCAGGGCCATGGTCATAGAAAATTTCGGTACAAGGACCGCAGGGACCGGTATCACCCATCGACCAGAAATTATCTTTAGCGCCGATTCTTGACACTCGCTTAGGGTCGATGCCGATATCATTAATCCAGATAGCCGCGGCTTCTTCATCTTCGGTAAAAACGGTAATCCAGAGTTTTTCCTTAGGAAGCTTAATGACTTCGGTTAAAAATTCCCAGGCAAACTGTATGGCATCGCGTTTAAAATAATCACCAAAACTAAAGTTTCCCATCATTTCAAAAAAGGTATGGTGACGAGCCGTATACCCTACATTCTCAAGGTCATTATGTTTGCCGCCGGCTCGCAGGCATTTTTGTATGCTGGTAGCGCGAGTATAATCGCGTTTGTCCTGGCCTAAAAACACATCTTTAAACTGCACCATGCCGGAATTGGTAAATAATAGGGTAGGATCGTTGCCAGGCAACAATGAGCTGGATTCAATATAGCTATGCTGTTTTGATACAAAAAAATCGGTAAATTTTTGTCTTAAAGTCTGGCTATCCATATTCAACCTAATTATGTGAAATAGCCTTATACTCTAATCGATTTTTAGCCAAGTTAAAAGCTTCAATTAGCTTGAGTTTTACTAAAAATAGTATTACTGCTGCTGAAATTAACTTCATAGTAGATGATAACTTTATGAAGTAGATAAGCTAAAAAATAGCTTTTATTTGGTCCTGGCTAAACCCATGTGAATACAAATACTGGCTGCGTTTCATTTTATCTTTAAAGTCAGCTATAGGTTTATTGCCATAGCGTTTTTCATAAAGATTTTTAGCCATTTCAAACCAATCGATTGCTAAGTCATCTACTATCCGGTTAAAAAGATCGCTATCGATATGGTGCTGAGACATCTCCTGTTTAATTCGAACCAGGCCATAACCTTGATTGGCCCGATGACGAATAAACACATCTAAAAATCGTTCATCACTTTGCAAACATTTATCAGCCAGTTCTTGTATTACTTGATCGATAAGCGCATCTGAGTCGGGGAATTTAATAGCCAGTTTCTGTTTAAGCTCATGACGGCTATGCTCACGACGCACCAGATAATCGATAGCTTTGGATTTAATGGCTATTAGGTCTGACATTTAGGTACCCGTTCCACCCACCGTTAAGCCATTAATTCGCAAGGTAGGTTGACCCACGCCTACAGGTAGGCTCTGCCCTTCTTTGCCACAGACTCCAACACCAGGATCTAAGGCCAAATCATTGCCGACCATAGTGACATGCTTTAAAGCCGTAGGCCCATCACCGATTAGGGTCGCACCCTTAACGGGCTTAGTAATTTTACCGTTTTCGATTAAATAGGCTTCATTAGTTACGAATACAAATTTACCGGTAGTAATATCGACTTGCCCGCCGCCAAAGTTAACGGCATAGAGGCCTTTTTTAACCGAAGCTATAATTTCTTGGGGATTATGTTTGCCTGGCAACATATAGGTATTGGTCATACGAGGCATAGGAATATGGGCATAAGATTCACGCCGGCCATTCCCGGTTGAATTGACCCCCATTAAGCGTGCATTAAGCTTATCCATCATATAGTTTTTAAGGATGCCGTCTTCGATCAAAACAGTGCATTGAGTTTGGGTGCCTTCATCATCGACATTTAAAGAGCCACGGCGGCCTCCCAAAGTACCATCATCGACAATGGTACAAAGATCCGAGGCTACCTGTTTGCCCATTAATTGTGAAAACGAAGAGGTTTGTTTGCGATTAAAATCCCCTTCTAAACCATGACCGATGGCTTCATGCAACAATACACCTGGCCAGCCGCTGCCTAATACCACATCCATGGTACCGGCTGGCGCATCGCTCGCATCTATATTTAACGTGGCTAATCTTACGGCTTCTTTAACAAAACTCATCCAATGGTCATTATCGATAAACATCTGATAATCACCACGCCCGCCACCACCTGAAAAACCTTGCTCGCGCTTACCTTTATCCTCAACGATTACCGTTACATTAAAACGCACTAAGGGCCTGACATCCGCACTTAAAGTGCCATCTGACGCGGCGATTAAGATGATTTCATAACTGCCTGAAATGCTTGCCATCACTTGCTTAACGCGATGATCAAGCTTGCGGGCCTCACGGTCGGCTGATTGCAATAAGGCTACTTTATCCGCCTGGGATAAGCCGGCCAAAGGGTCTTGAGCCATGTAGAGCGGAGCAAATTGATGGAGAGGCTTATCACCGATAGTAACATTTTGTTTGCCATCAGCAATTCCACAAGCTGTTATAGCCGCTTGTTTTAAGGCCTCTGGTGTAATGACATCGGAATAGGCAAAGCCAGTTTTTTCGCCGCGAATAGCACGAATCCCTACGCCCCGATGAATATGGAAATTGGCTTCTTTAACAATTCCATCCTCTAAAGCCCACGATTCGGATTGCTGAAATTGGAAATACAAATCTGCATAATCTAATTGACGCTGCATCATGGTATGCAAGGTTTGTTTTAAGATAGAAATATCAAGCCCGCTTTCGTGAAGTAGGGTTTGCACGGCAATTTTTAAATTCTGTTGCATTAGTATAGTGATCCTTTGTTAAGCCTGGATCCCGGGTGCTACTTCATGACCTCAGGAAGACACGATAGGGTGTCATTGTTAATGCTTATTTTTTCAGTCTATAAGGAACTCGGCGCGTAAAAAATGCAATCTTTCTAAATCGACATCAACTACCGTATAACCGATTCCAGTCTCATGAAATCCTAATACTCTACCCCAGGGTCCAACGATTATGGTATGACCAAAGGTTTGACGATGATTATCGTGCATACCTTCTTGGTTCGCACCTATTACATAGCATTGGTTTTCGATAGCCCTAGCCTTTAATAAAGGCTTCCAGTGCAGCTTACCCATTACGGCGGGATAAGCTGAAGGCACGGCAATAATTTCCGCCCCTTTATCGCGCAGCTCTCGAAATTGTTTAGGAAAACGTAAATCATAGGAGATACTTAAACCTATGCGCCCCACCGGAGTTTGAACAACTACCAAACCATTGCCTGGTAATATTGACTCAGTCTCTTGATAGTGTTCAAGCCCACCTAAGTCTGCATTCAATAGATGAATCTTATTATAACAAGCCACCACTACACCTTGATCATTATATACCAGCGTGCTCGAATATACTTTTGACTCATCATCCGAGGCTAAAGGGATAGTACCGGCTATTATCCATACTCCAAGCTCACGCGCTTGAGCGGCAATAAAATCTTGGATTCGCCCTGAGCCATATTGCTCTTTTACTAAAACTATATCGGATTCATTGCTGCCTATAAAAGCAAAGTTTTCCGGCAACACAATAACACTAGCTCCAGCTTCTACTGCTCGACTCATTAAAAACTGGGCGGTAAGCAAATTAGTACCTACCGCGGAAACTGAACACATCTGGATTGCAGCAACCTTTGCCATAGAATTCCCCTTATGAAGCGCTGGTCACGATAGGTTTATCCCAGGTGCCTGTTATACGATACACAATTCCTCTATCTTTAAGCAAGGTACTACTAATAACTTTATCAGCCACCCATGTCGCCGCCCCTGCAATAGGACCTCCAATCAAGGTTGCAGCCAAGGCTAGGCTACCCCCTACTTGTGGAATAACAGTCGCCGTTTGATTAAGCGTTTGCTTGGCTAAATTTACCTGCCCCTCTAATATAAGATCCAAGGATGGCCCAGTCAGCCTAAAGTCCTCGGTCGATGCGATGCTATTTTGAATAACATAATCGCCAATAATGGTGTCATAAGCTAGGCCCTTACTCGTGAGATCGCTAAAATTAAGCGATAAATGTTGGAGCAAGGAGTCTAAGCTAAATAGCCCAAGCAATTTAATTAAGCCAGGGTTTAACTTTGATAAAGAACCATCTTTAAGGTTAAAGCTTACCTTGCCTTCGATACTAGGCAATTGGGGTTGAGTAACGGCACCCAGCCAAGATAATTGGAATGTAATGGGGCCTTTACCATTTTTCATATAGTCAGGAAAGCCAAAGTCTGATAAGGCATCGCCCCAATTCTTACCCTCTAAGTCACCCTCAAGGCTCACAGCATCCAGCGTACCTTGAGCAATAATGCTGCCCTTAATTAAAGCAGATATATTCTGATTGTTAATCTCCAAATGACTGATATTAACCCCATTTTGCACCGGGCTCATATCAACTACTACCGTACCTAAGGCTTCAGTTCCCAAGGTGAGTTGCTTAATCGACACCGAAAAGCCTGGTAGTTTTGATAAATATTGCGCAGAGAGTTTAGAGCTAGGTTTAGCTTTCGTTTGCTCAGTATTGCTAGGCGCTAAGGTAAGATGACTAAAATTAGCCGTATAAACCGGATGAGACCAATCTTGCGGTAGATCGATAATTCCCTGAGCTTGGGCCCCGACTACGCCAACCTGCCATACATTTTTAACATTACGCAGTCCAATAGCGAGATCATTAAATAATTGTCCATATGCATTTAGATAGCTTACCTTAAGACTAATCTGATTAAACCAGGACATATCGGGTGCAGTTGAGGGGTCTTGAGCAGGACTATTATTAACTATAGTGTTCGGAAATATGCGTTTTAAACTGTCCGTCCATTGCTCTAACGATAAATAGTCCAGATCACCATCGATCAATAACCCGGGAGCTGCAGGCAAGGCAAGCAGGCTTGATTGGGGATTGATGGTAATAATACCCGTGGTGAAATTCATAGTTTGCTTGTTAGAAGTCCATAACAAAGATCCTGCCACCCAATTTCCCACTCTAAAGGTAAGCGGTACGGTATTTTTTCCAAGCGTGCCCTCGAGCTTAACCTGCAAAGGCAATATGGTATTGGCGGCCTTATTAAATGGCGCCGGTAGGTTAATCGAAATACCGGTTAGGTTAGAATTAAATCTCATGCTAAGTTTTTTCGATGAGGCGGAAATTCTAAAGTCAAAAGGCGCATTACCCGAAGCAAGCTTCCACCATTTCAATCCACCCACAGGTGCTAATTGATCCACGGCGGCAAGATTTATTATGCCCTGCATGTCGATAAGCTGAGACCTTACACCTTGAGCCATCGAGCTGCTCATCTTGATTTGTAAGGGATCGCCAAAGAAGGTAGCACTTAGACCTTCACTGCGCAATGCTACTGGTGAGAAGCTAAAGCTACCCTGTATATTATTAATAATCCAAGGCGCATGGCCGACGATAATTTGATTGTTGGCAAAATTTACCTTACCTGAAACCATTACTGGCGAGCTGGTTTTTTTAATCGGAACTTGAATAACAATGTGAGCACTAAGCGGGCCACTAATCGTTAGATGATTTAATCCAGCCCCTATAATGGCTGCCAAAGGCGAATTTAAAAAATAAGATTTTACGCTTGGGCCATCGGTTTGAATATCACCCTGAATGCTTAATTTTTTTGGCCTAGACTCACCGATTCCCGATAGGCTAACGTCAATATTGCTTAACTGCGACCCTAAGGTAGTGGCCTTATTAGCGCGAACTATAAAATTAGGGCCATCAAAACTTATATGCGCGTCGATGCCATTTATAGCCGGCCATTGTGGAAATGGGATCAAGCTAACATTTTGAGCGTCGGCTAATAGTTCAAAGCGCCCCTGGTTATTTGAATAAGGAAGGCCATGCAAAGGCCCCGCCCAAACCCAACTGCCCTGGGCACTGGGAACCAGAGTAAAAGCCGTTTGTAAGTAGTGGCTTAAAACGGGTGATATGCCCTTGTCTGGCACATAATTGCTCATTACTTGCTGGGCATTTTCAGCAGCAAAACCGGCTAAAAACTGAATCTGGGGATTGCTTACATCCGCCTTAGGAAATAATAACTTGCCTTGTCCATCGAAATTAAGCCAATCGTTACGCAGGCTAATTGAATGAATGGACACCTGCCAACCTGAGGCTAATTGCTGCCACCTTATATCAGCATTTAATTCAGAAGCCGGCCACCCTCGAGCAAACCAATAATTAGGGCTTAAGGTAAATTGCGGGCCACTCAAAGTAAGCGTGCCTTCGGTGGGAGTAATATGAAAGTTTGCTTGCAAACCACTTACACCAGGAATTTTATTCCAGGACTTAATCGAAAAATCTTGCAAGCCGCCATCAAAGGTGTAGGTGATTAGCTTATTGTTTTCGGTGGTCCATTCGGCATCGGTATTAATAAGCTCACCTTCTGGATCTAGCTTATCGATGGCCTGCATTAGGCTTGGTGGCGCCTCTTTCCAAAACTGCATTAAGCTGCTTAACATCTCAATATTGGCCGAAGAGGATTGCACGGTCCATGTTTCAGTTTGACCTTGGGGACTATATCCAACAAATAAATGATTTTTATCGCTATTGGTCTGCGAGGCTAATGAGTTAGGCTGATATTCCTGCATTAATAATTGCCAGCCCTGATCAGCTTTACGCTGCCAGAGTATATTTTCATTAAAGTGCTCCAGCTTGAAACCTTGTTCGGTGTCGCCAAGCAGAATATTATTTAACTGGAATACAATGTGTAGACGTTGAATGGTGCTTTCAGACCATTGCCCCCATGCACTTATTTCGCCTCCCGCACTAACTAAATTCATTTTATAAACGGCAAAATGTTTAAATAACGGGGAAAAATCTTTGCCTTGAACATCGGCATAAAATTTCACATTAATGGTGCTTGGCTGGGTGAAGTCGCCCTTTATTTGGGCTTTGAATTCTAAATGATTTTGCATGCTTCCAGCCATATCGATTGAGCTTGCAACCTCATATTCATTAAATCCTGCGCGATACCAGCTTATAGTTACATTGTTAAAATTAAGTTGGCTTTTATCAAGCCGAGTAATCACCACAGTAGAATCGGTTAGATCGATTCTTTCTTGATTTTGTAACCAAGGCCAGGCTATCGCCCATGAAAAGTTAGCACCTTGATGGCCCACGAAGCCATTTAAAGAAAAACTATTATCTGCATTTTGAACCACATTTAATTGCAAGCCTTGCAAAATAATATCATGCGCTATAGGGCGCATATGCCAAATAGTTTGTAATACATCGATATTGATTTCGACCCGCGTCAAAGAAAGTTGGGGGGTCTGAATATTATTTAAGATAAGCGTTGGATAAATGCGGCGCCAGGTCAGTCTTGCCGATTGAAACTGTACATTGGTATGAAATGATTGATCGATCCAGCCCTGCAATTGGCCATTTTTACTTCCTTCATAGGCTATGCTTGCCACAATACCAAAAGCAAATAAAGCTAAAAAAAGTCCAGCTGCTAGCAAAGCCATTACCCAGGCTGCCAATTTTCTTAATACTTTGCTCAGGCTAACTGTCATAAACCCACTATTCCATTAAATCAAAACGATATCGTATTGCTCTCGTACATATGTGCTGTCTACTTTTAAACGAATAGGCCGACCTAATGAGGTTTCTAATTCACCTAATGTTTGCGATTCTTCTTCCATCATCCAATCAATAATAGCGTTCGAGGCCAAAATTAGAAAGCCTTGTGCCGTATCATAGAATTTAGATTCGCGCAAAATTTCACGGAAAATTTCATAACTAATAGTTTGTGGCGTTTTGACGCTGCCCCGCCCTTCGCATTCAGGGCATAGCTCACATAATTGCTGTGCTAAACTTTCCTGGGTCCTTTTACGGGTCATCTGTACCAGACCAAGATCCGATAATTGGCTAATGCTGGTCTTAGCATGATCTCGAGCTAAGACTTTTTCCAGGGCTGAAAGCAGTTGCAGCTTATGCTCTTCATCGGTCATATCGATAAAATCGAGGATTATAATGCCGCCTAAATTGCGCAACCTAAGCTGGCGCCCAATTACCTGCACAGCTTCTGAATTAGTTTTAAAGATGGTTTCTTCTAAATTAACATTTCCGACATAGCCGCCGGTGTTAACGTCGATGGTGGTCATGGCTTCGGTTTGATCGATAACTAAATAGCCGCCAGATTTTAATGGAACTTTGCGTTTAAGGGCTTTTTGTAATTCGCTTTCAACGCCATACATTTCAAAAATAGGCATCTCACCGGCAAAAAACTCTAGCTTTTCGCTGGCTCCCGGTACAAATTCACCCACAAAATCCAATAAGCTTTCATAGGCCGGCATCGAGTCTATACGCACTTTTTCGACGGTATGATTTAGCATGTCGCGCATAGCTCTTTTAACTAAGGGTAGATCTTCATAAATTATTGCAGATGCTTGCACTAGCAACGCTTTTTCTTTGATGGATTGCCATAGCTTTTCCAAAAACACTATGTCATGGGCCAAGGCTTCATCGGAAATGCCTTCGGCCACGGTTCGAATAATATACCCTTTGGGGGCTTCGGTCTTTAGTATTTTAGCCATCACAGTTTGTAAGCGGAGGCGCTCTTCTTCGTTTTCTAAACGCATCGAGACCCCGACATGGTGAAGGTCAGGCATATAAACGAGGTAACGGGAAGCGACTGAAAGATGGGTGGTAAGCCTAGCCCCTTTCGTGCCTAATGGATCTTTCACTACTTGGACTAATAATTCCTGGCCTTCGCTTAGCCATTTACGGACATCAGCCTCAGAGGAGTTAAAATCGATTACAGGTTCATCATCTTTACGAAGTGGCATAACATCGGATACATGTAAAAAACCGGCCCTTTCGAGGCCTATATCGACAAAGGCTGCCTGCATACCGGGCAAGACTCTTACTATTTTACCCTTATAGACATTGCCGACTATACCGCGTAAGTTGGCGCGTTCAAGATGTACTTCTTGTAGCAATCCATTCTCAATGATGGCTACACGGGTCTCTTGTGGCGAAACATTGACCAATATCTCGGTTTTAATTGCATGCATAATAGCCAATACCCATGAAGTTATACTCATAGGTATTGTAAGCTAAAGTCGCCAGTTTTACAGCATTTAATAGTGAATGCAGCGTTCATGCTTATAAGAATCTAGCTAATAGAGAAATGCAGATCGACACTCCCCTCTGTGCGTGTATACTTTTTTGGGCGAATCGATGCCGCCATAATCACTGAACTTTTAGTTCGCGTACGTTTCCCATTAGCATTCATTGCAATATTTTTAATCTGAGGCTTAGCCTCGAAAAATGGAAGCCTGATCACACGCGAATCAGCTTTTGCCCTGGAGCCCATACAGGGCGAGGATTGAGTATATAAATCCGAACTATGCACAGCGCTAAAAAAGCCTGGCTTTACTACAGTTAAAGAAGGCTTTACAGGCACACTACTACTCTCACTCTTTGGCAATGCTTCATTTAAAAGCGAAAGATCCCAGGTAAGGCCTACATCTAAATCCATGCCTTCAACTTCTTCTTTAGCTGAATCATTATGCATTGCGGCTAAATTAGTAACTCTTTTTGCTCTAAACATGACGTCCTGTCCTTTGTTCACAAAAAAAGATAATAGTATAAAAAGCTTAAGGAAATATTAAGAAAATGGATAAAAAAACTAGAATTGCGTGGAAATCCACTCAAGTGCATGATTAATATCGGATTCCGTAGTGTAGCGCCCCATTGAAAAGCGGATAGAGCTTTCTATTAAGGGTGAAGAAATACCTAGTGCTATTAATACATGAGATGGCTCAGGATGGTTTGAGTCACAAGCCGCACCCGAAGCTACGGCAAGCTTAGCCTGCATAATACCATTGACTATTTCAGCATTTATCCCGCTAAAACTAACATTTAAAATATGTGGCACAGCATGCTCTAAGCTGCCATTTAATGAGATAGTAGGAAGCTGTTGCAGCCCTCTCCACATCTTAGCTTTTAAGTCAGAAATACGCGCAAATTCTTCAGAAAATCCTTGCTCAGCAAGCAAGCAAGCCTCAGCCATTCCTACTATCTGATGCGTGGGCAAAGTGCCTGGCCGCAATTGATACTCATGACCGCCACCATGAAGCTGTGGGGTAATTTGTATCTTAGGGCGATTAATATAAAGTATACCTATCCCTTTAGGGCCATAAGCTTTATGAGCTGATAAGGATAAGGCATCTACTCCTAAGGCCTTAACGTCTATCTGTAGCTTACCGATAGATTGCGCGGCATCGCTATGAAAGACAATATTATGCTGATGCGCTAAGTCGGCCATAGCGGCTAGGCCCTGAATTACGCCGATTTCATTATTAACCTGCATAATCGAGATTAAAATAGTATCCATTCGAATCGCGGCTTTAAGCTGTTCACTATCGATTAAACCATTTGATAGCACCGGCAAATAAGTGACTTCAAAACCTAGCGTTTCTAAATAGCGACAAGGTTCTAATACAGATTTATGCTCAGTTTGGCAGGTAATAATATGCTTACCTTTGGCTTGATACGCTAAAGCTAATCCTTTAATAGCAAGATTATTAGCCTCGGTCGCGCCAGAGGTAAAAACAATTTCACGAGGCTCGGCATTAATACAATCGGCAATCTGTTGACGAGCAAGTTCGATGCGATTGGCCGCAGCGGCACCATAATAATGTAATGATGAGGGATTTCCAAAATCGCCCTCTATTCCTAAGCAGCTTTGCATTGCAGCGATAACAGCCGGATCAAGCGGCGTAGTAGCCGCATAATCAAAATAGAGGGGCTTAGCCATTAATGACCTTGTGAGGAAATAATTTTGCTTACTTCTTCTGGAGAAAAAGACCATTCTTGATCGGTTTCTGGATTCAGTAGCAGTGTCTCGCCTTCGGTTAAGGCCAAGAAATCAAAACCAAGCACACATAAATAATGCTCATCTTCACCCACAACTTCGGTCATGGCATCTAATGAAGTAAAGAATGGTACAAAGCTATTGCCGCTCTCATCTTCCCAGTGCACGATGCTGACTTCGCTATCGTGATCACAACCTTCGCCTTCTGCATGGTTATGAGCATGCTCATCTTCGATAAGCTGCCCAAGACAAAAAATTTCTTCTCCTACTAAGGATTTAAAAAATTCTGACGCATTTTTAGGGTCTTTGATGGCTAATTCGAGATGTTGTTCTAATTGGTTCATAGTGCTGCCTTAGTATTAAAAAAGACTAGGATATCAAAAATGTTTGCTTTGCACCATTATTGAATGATTAGCATAATGTCAGCAGGGTCATAATTAAGCAGATTTGTATACTTTAAGGTTGATATAATTAAAGTTTTACGTATTCTTGGCATCATCTCGGTATATCGATTAAAGCGTAGCCTACTTGAACTTTACCTTGTTTAAAATTGCGGTACAAATACCTCTTAAAATATTTAGCTCTGAGTGAGTTAATCGCACACGTTGAAAGAGCTTTCTTACACGTGTCATAAGGTGTCTTGGGTTAGTAGGATCTAAAAATTGTATGGCTGTAATAGCCTGCTCAAAATGCTTATAAAACTGTTCAACCTCTTTTGCGTCGGCTAAAGGCTCTTCCTCGCTACGCAATGGCTGGAATTCTAACAGGCTTGAGCGCAGCTCATAACATATTACCTGCACGGCTTGGGCCAGATTTAGCGAACAATACTCTGGGTTGCTCGGAATATTAATATGATAATGGCATTTCTCAAGCTGGCTATTGGTTAAGCCGGTGCGCTCGGTGCCGAATAAAATGGCTATTTTAGCCGATTGACTTAGGGCTTTTTGGACAAAGGGAACCATCTCTTTTGGGGTTAATAGCGGCCAATCTACCAAACGCTTCCTGCCGCTGGTGCCTAAGACTAGCTGGCAACCTTCAAGCGCCTCTTCTATCGTGCCTACAACTTTGGCCTGCTCTAGAACATCCTCGGCTCCAGCGGACATGGCTATGGCTTGCTCGGAAGGGAAATTTTTAGGAGAAACCAGCACTAACTCTGAAAAGCCCATGGTTTTCATGGCCCTTGCTGTGGCGCCGATATTGCCGGAATGAGAGGTTTCTAATAGTACTATTCGAATATTTTCTAACATTTGCTTAGCATTCTCTGTCGAAATTGATCAAAATATTGTATCATATAGCCCAATTGAAATTCGTTCTTTAATAAAAAAGGGTATAGCATGCATTCGATGGTCAATATTGCAGTTCGTGCTGCAAGAAAGGCTGGTGAGGTGATTACACGCTCACTGGATAAGATGGGATCCATTAATATTACCGAAAAAGGCCCTAATGACTTTGTAACTGAAGTCGATAAAGCAGCCGAAGAAGCGATCCTTTATACATTAGGCAAAGCTTTTCCTGAGCACAGCTATTTGACCGAAGAAACCGGCGAAATTATTAATGGTGACCCTAATTCTATCTGGATTATCGATCCGCTCGATGGCACCACCAATTTTATCCATGGCCTACCGCAATACTGTGTATCTATCGCCTTTCAACAAAATGGCGTTATTGAACACGGTGTTATTTACCACCCTCTTACTCAAGATTTATTTACCGCCAGCCGTGGGCAAGGGGCCCAATTAAACGGTAAGCGAATTCGAGTTTCTAAACAAAATAGATTCGAGGGAGCTATGATAAGCTGCAATATTCCTCGCGACCCTAACTATATGAAGCAATATTGTGAGTGGATGACCGAGCTGCATGATAAAGTCGCCGGTTTTCGCAAAACAGGCTCAACCGCATTAGACCTCGCCTATCTGGCTGCAGGTTATACCGACGCTTTCTGGACCACCAGCCTTCAACCTTGGGATATGGCCGCAGGCTCATTGTTAGTTCGAGAGGCTGGCGGAATCGTAACCGACTTAGAGGGTGGTGTGAATTTTATGGAACAGCGCACTATTATCGCTTCCAACCCCAAGCTTATTAAATCTGTACTACAATTGGTCAGGAAATAATAAGGTCAAGGCTGAAATACTAGATGAATAATGCTTGGGCTAAGGCATATACCGACTACAATGAATACTGTAAGCAGGCCTTTGCGCTAAGTTTCACCGATTACATCGCCTTTGCCAGCCATCATCTTGAAACCATTCGTAAAGAGACCCAGTTGCCTTGTGAGCCTGATGTTATTCTAATGAACGCACCCTTTGAATATCGCCCGGCAAACTTTGATGGCAAGCGTGCCGTTTTATTAATTCATGGATTTATTGCCAGCCCCTACGTTATGCGAGCGCTTGGAAAGTATTTCCTTGAAAAAGGCTATCTAGTCAGGGCCATTCTTTTGCCTGGCCACGGCTGCTCCCCTGGTGAGTTATTAAATGCTAAATTTGATCATTGGCAACAAGCCGTTGATTATGGCATGAAAGGTTTATTTAAAGAGGCCGAACAAGTCCATATCTGCGGATTTTCATTAGGCGGTATTTTAGCGGACCTAGCTAGCTATCGTTATCATACACAAAGCTTAATCAAGATAGCCCCTGCTTATGGCATTAGCCGTCTTTCAACCTTTTTACCTTCACTGACTCATATGCGAATTTCCCGTTTACTGCCCTTTTTGCAATGGAGCTCTATGGCGCTGGAAAATAATGTAGCCGCTTATACGGCCTTCCCCATGCATGGAGCCGCACAGGTGTATTTTGCCATTCGCGCCCTGCGTCAGCTTATGCAAGATAAGGCGATTTCCTGCCCTTCCTTTATTGCAGCTAGCCAAGAAGATGCGACCGTTAAAATTGCGGCAAGCCTTAAATTTTTAGAGGCTGATCGACATACAAAGAGTCAAATGCGCCTATACAGCAGCAAAGTCTCTACAGCTAGTATCGATGCACGGATTCAGGTTATCGATAGCAGTAAATTAGCCCCTAGGATTGTCGATATTTCTCATATTGCCATGCCAATTGCGCCTGATGATATCTATTATGGACATGCTGGAAGTTATTACGGAGAAGACCAATCGAGTTATTACTTTGGAGAATTGCATCACTCTAATCTGAGGCATAGGCCTTTTAAAAGACTGGCCTATAATCCCGACTTTTATGGGATGATAGGCCAGATCGATCACTTTATAGAATCACTCTAAAAACGTTTGGAACGACCACCAACAACTCCACCAAGAGCTGCGGCAATACCCCCTAGTAATAAGATACCAAAACCCGCTAGTGATACGCCGCCCATTACATCACCGGCTTGCTCTGCGGTATCGGCCGCTTTTTGTTTGGCATCATTATATAATTGCTGCCATTGTTGCACTTTTTGATCGGCTTGAGCTTGGCTTAAATTGGTGTATTTGCTTAATAAGCTCGACACTTGCTGCTGCGCTTTTTGTTGATCCTGTGGATTATCAGCATTTAACCAATCGCCTAATGCCTGGCTAAATTCTTGATTAACCTGAGCCACTGAACCCCCATTCTTTTTAATATTTGCAGTCCCTTCTTTGATAAGCTGTTCTGCTTGACTGGAGATTTGATTAAGCGAGCCACCTACATTATTGTTGAGCATCTGAGCCGCAGGTGCTGATTGAGAGGCTGCTTGGCTAGCCGCGGATAAACCATTACCCACTAAGTCGGCCGTGCCGCTTAGCACCATCCCAACCGTGCTTCCTACAAATAACAGCCCCAAAACAGTGGCAAGACTCCAAGTCGTTAAGGCGTTTAACACGCTATCGGTAGTATTATCGATATTGCTTAAGCGTACCGTAGCCCAACCACCGATAAACATGGCAACAACCCCACTGATAACCCACCAGATGACAGAGCCTGTACTGACTACAGTAAGCGTATTAGGATCTAAATCGATATTGGTAAGGCCGACACCCAACCCAAACATATTGAGCAAGGCACCAATACTCGTGGCCAAAAATACCCCGGCGAAAATAGCGTTCCAGCGCACTCGGCTGGGCAATCCAACAGCATTAGAGGTGTTACCGTTCATAGCGATACTCCTTTGTTATTATGGATGAAAGAAAGTGCTGATAGCTAATACGTTAAGCAGAATGACGAATTAAGTCAACGCGTGTACTCTTAGAGGTGGATAAAGACGTATAACAAGCTGAAAATGGCCATCCCAATTAAGATGATTCCGCCTACCCTGTTAAGCCATAAAATTAAGCTGGCTGGGAGTCGATGACGAGTAAAGTGCAAAAAACTATTAAGTGCTATTTCCCAGACTAAAGTACCAAATAACACGCCAGCGACCATCCAAGCTAATGCATGGTGCTCACTTCGGGCTAATAAACCTAACTGGCTGCTAATAGAAGTCCAAAAAATAAGGGTAAAAGGGCTACTCATCGTTAATAGATAGCTATCTGCAAAATGTCGCCAGATTCTTTTATTTGGGGCCGTAGCATTAGAAAGTGTTAAAGGCTTGGCTCTTAAGGCTTTGATTCCAAACCATATCAATACCATCGCGCCGATACAGCCAATTATTTTAATAATGGCGGGATCAGCTAAAATAGCTAAGACTCCTAATGAAAACAATAACATATAGGTGCCATCGACCGCACAGGCTCCAAAACCAAAGGCTAAACCATAACGAGTGCCATAGGTTAAATTGCGCCTAACGATCTCCAGGTTAATCGGACCAAAGGGAATCGCCACCCCCCAACCGATTAACATTCCGTACCAAAATAATAACATGCTTACATATACTCTTTCGCCACGATATAAATGCCGGGAATATTGCGTAGATATTCATGGTAATCTAAACCAAATCCGAATACATAAGCATTGGTGACCTCTAATGCCGTAAAATCAGCCTTGGCTAAGGCGCCTGGCATACGTGCCTCGGTTTTATCGAGCAAAACGGCGGTGTAGACTTTTTTAGCATGACGGCCTTCACAATATTCGATTATGGCGGACAAAGTTAAACCACCATCTAAAATATCATCTACGATCACAACGGTGCGACCTTCCAGCTCTAAAGAAGGCTCATGCTTCCAGTGCACACTGGATCCACCCGTAGTCTCACCTCTATAGCGTGTAGCATGGACATAATCCATCTGCATGGGAAAATGTAAGCGCAAAGCCAATTCACTGGTGGTAATTAAGCCACCATTCATAACCGTTAATATAATAGGGTTTTGGTCTTTAAGTTCGGCTTCCATTCTAACGGCCATAGCATCCAAGGCTGTAGCAATATCTTGCCGGGAAAAGATGGGCTTCGCTGTTCGGTAGACTTCTTTGATAAGCTCCGGCGTGATATTTTTCATTTTTATTCCTTACTATAAGTCTTTATTTTTTCCTGAAGTTCATGCCAGCGTGTATTTTCTAGTAATGTCTCCCAAGTATAGGTGATTTTACTACTGGGTTCTAAAATATCATTCGACGCACAAGATTTATTATCGACTAAATTTGCTAATACCTTGGCCACTGCAGCAGGCTCATTACATAGCAATACCCTATCACAGCCTGCATGTAACGCCGCTGTTACTGTACCGACTATGTCACCATATTGTTTAGCTGCCATCATGCCTAAATCATCGCTAAAGATTATGCCTTTAAAGCCCAATTTCTGACGCAAAATATCCTGCAACCATATCTTAGAAAAGCCAGCTGGATGTATATCGACTTCAGGATAGAGCACATGAGCGGCCATCATTCCAGCAATTCCTGATTTCGACAGTTCTGAGAAGGGAATTAAATCCTGCGCTTCGATATCGGCTAATGCGCGAGGATCTGTCGCAGATTCCACATGCGTATCGTTTATTACGGAACCGTGGCCTGGATAATGCTTACCCACTGCTTTCATGCCAGCCTGGCCCATGCCTTTCACATAAGCGCTAGCTAACTTTGCGACTGTAGCAGGGTCTTTGTGAAAGCCTCGGTTACCAATAACCTTACTCTTTCCATTATCGATATCTAAAACTGGCGCATAACTTAAATCGACGCCACAAGCTCGTAACTCCATAGCCATTAGCTCACCAGTCGCCTCTGCTAATTCCAAGCCTTCAATGGGATTGGCATCGTATACTTTACCGATATCACCCGCTGCAGAAAGCTTAGTAAACGGTGCACGAAAGCGCTGGACTCTTCCGCCCTCTTGATCGACAGTAATTAACAATGCCGGCTGGCGCAGGGAATGGATGCTGGTACAAAGCTCGGATAATTGTGCAGGATTTTGGAAATTACGACTAAATAAAATTACACCGCTAATTAGGGGGTGCATCAATAACTCAGATTCTACTTCTGTTAATACTAAACCTGAAATACCTATTACTAAAGGGCCAGTCAAAGCCATAATTTGCCTCTTGGTCTAGATTCCCGCTTTCGCGGGAGTGACACTATGATTTTGCTTGCGCAGAATCTAATAGTAATTGTAGCGCAGCCGCCCTATTTTGGTTGCCAGCCTGTTTAGCTAAGGCAATATCGAGCTCCATGGAAGCTACGGTAGGTTTGGCCATATTATTATATTGATCTAGATTACTGCGTGACTGTTGATATTGGCCAGCTTGGAATTGCAGTTGTGCTAACCAGACAAAGGACATCGCCAGAGTTGGATCTTCGGTTATAGATTGTTGAAAATACTGCATAGCCTGTGCGTTATCTGGAATTTTTAAGGCGCACAAAGCGGCATTTTGATAAGCCACGCCGGTGTTGGTAAAGCTTGGTTGGGCAATGGCTTTTAAGAAATAATTAATCCCATTTTGATAATCTTTGGTATTACAGAGGAAAATTCCGTAACCGTTTAGAACCTTAGGATCGGTTGGTGCGAGCTGTAAGGCTTTCAAATACTCTTCTTGGGCCTTTTTCGTTTCGCCGACTACTTGTAAATAATAACCCATAGTATAATGAGCCGATGGTAATTCTGGGGCTAGCTTGATGGCTTCGAGCAATTTCGCTTTAGCTTCTGGCATTTGCTTAGCTTGCAGATAATTTAAGGCGAGCTGCACATCAGCCTGCGCGGTTTGCATATTTTGCTGCTGCATGCTGGGATTTTTTGTCATGGAGCTACAGGCAATGAGTGATGAGACTAATCCTGCTACAACCATCCAACGACATAGGGCTTTCATTAATTAAATTTCCTTTTTTATAGCAATCGATTCTTTATAGATATTGAATTTTTCTTGGCGCGAAGTACGATCTTGCACTTGTCCAACCAATTGACCACAAGCAGCATCGATATCATCGCCACGGGTCTTACGTATAGTAGTCACTAAACCAGCTTTATCAAGTATATCTTTAAAGCGGTGAATTCTATTATTGCTGGATCGTGTGTATTTAGTTCCCGGGAAGGGGTTAAACGGGATTAAATTAAATTTGCAAGGCAGGCCTTTCACCAACTCAACCAATTGTTCGGCATGATGAGGAAAATCGTTAACTTCCTGCAGCATGACGTATTCAAAAGTGATGGTTTTATGCGGGTCTTTTACCACATAGTTTTTACAGGCATCGAGTAATTGAGCCAGTGGGAATTTACGGTTAATCGGCACTAACTCATTGCGTAATTCATCATTGGGAGCATGCAGTGATACGGCCAGTGAGACGGTACTCTGTTTAGCCAGCTCATACATTTCAGGCACGAGTCCTGAGGTACTCAAGGTTACTCTGCGCTTAGACATGCCATAAGAAAAATCATCCATCATTAAATTCATGGCCTTAATGACGTTATCAAAATTTAATAAGGGCTCGCCCATGCCCATCATAACCACATTGGTCACGCGGCGGTCGTGCGCGCCATTTTCTTTGGATAATTGTCTTACTGCCAGCCAAACTTGGCCGATAATTTCAGAAGTTTTTAAATTTCGGTTAAAACCTTGAGTCCCTGTCGAGCAAAAGGTACAAGTCAACATGCAGCCCACTTGGGATGATACGCATAGTGTACCGCGATTAGCCTCTGGAATATAAACGGTTTCAATCGCGTTACCATCTGGCATACGCATTAGCCATTTATGGGTGCCATCTTTAGACGGTTTATGCAAAATCATTTCAGGCACACGAATTTCACAGACTTCCACAAGCTTTTGGCGAACAGCCTTGCTTAGATCGGTCATATCATCAAAATTGGTGACGCCGCGTTGATGCAGCCATTGCATCATTTGTTGAGCGCGAAATGGCTTTTCACCGAGCGAGGCAAAAAATTCCAGCATGCCCTTACGATCAAGGTCCATTAGGTTCATTTTTTTAACGCCTTCCATTTCACACCCTACAAATATTACGTATTAACGATTGCAGATATCGCTACCGGCAAAGAAGAATGCGATTTCTTGAGCTGCTGTTTCAGGAGCATCAGAACCATGTACCGCATTCGCATCGATGCTATCAGCAAAGTCTGCGCGGATAGTACCAGCATCCGCTTTCTTAGGATCGGTAGCACCCATTAAATCACGGTTGGTCATAATAGCGTTTTCGCCTTCAAGGGCCAAAACCAATACTGGACCGGACTTCATAAAGTTGACTAAATCCTTGAAAAATGGACGTGCGCTATGAACGGCATAGAATTCACCGGCGGTTTTTTCGGATAAATGCACCATTTTAGCCGCGATGACATGTAAGCCAGCTTTTTCAAAGCGTGCAATAATTTGGCCAACCACATTTTTAGCGACGGCATCAGGTTTAATAATAGATAAGGTACGTTCGATTGTCATAATAGTTCTACTCCACATATGCTTAAAAGGTGGCATAGTATAACAAAACGTTAGGTTAAAACAAACTTGTCATTAGCAAAAAAATTGCAGCTAAATAAAGCCTTAAAAAAAGCCTTCAATCGAAGGCTTTTAAGTAATGATTTAGTCTTTTGATATAGAGTAATGCTTAACGCCATCTTCACTAACACTCTTGCTAGCCTCGTAAAATGGTGAATCAGTTGGTAACCGCAGCACTACATGGGTTGTGGTCGCTGCACCGCCTGACTTAACATGATTAGCTGCCATTGATAGCAACTCATGGATGGTATATTGCAATGATTCAATTTTAGTTTGCATCGAATTAATGCTGTCATTATGCTCAGCACTTAAAGCTTTGTATTTCTTTATATCTCGTTCTTGACGCTCTTCAAGCAGGTCCAACAAACGAAATTGTATGGCATTTGATTCAACAAGCCTTTCGTTTAATCGGGCAATTTCAGCATTAGCTTTAAGCAATTTACTATCTGCTACTGGTGAAGCAGCAGGCTCTGACTTAGCTTTTAGCAATGCCTCTTTTAGAATAGCGATCTCTTCTCGTAATGCTGTAGCTTCCGCCTTAGCTTTTAGCGATGTTTCAGTTACTACGGCAAGCTCTTCTCTTAAAGTTGCAGGCTCAGCTTTAGCCTCTGACAAGACTGCTTTTGTAGTGGCGAGCTCGTCTCTTAAAGCAACAAGCTCTGCGAGATTCGATTTTAATAAGCCAACCTTACGCTTTAGATCTATTTCTCTAGCATTTATATTAGCTTTACGTTCAGCAATTCTTTTAGCCCATGCCGCTAATACATCACGCTGCGCTTTTACTTTTGCGGCAGATGCAGTAATGGCATGTTCAATAGCATGCTCATGATGTTTTTTTGCTTCTTTTGCTTCTATTTTAGCCGACTCTAATTTGGCTTCAGTATTAACTAACATCTCGCGCAAAACGCTGTTTTCATGTTCAGCTGTTACAGACTTGATACTTGCTAGTGCAAGCTCAGACCTCAATTCGCTGTTATTTGATAAAAGCATTTCAATTTCAGCCAAACGTTCCTTATTTATCTCATCACTAAGGCCTAAGTCGAGCTTCAATTTTTTTAATTCAGCAGTAAGATTTTTAATTTGCTTCGATGAATTTCTTGATAACATAGGACTCTCCTTGAATTACAGCTTAAACTATAAGCCCGTAAATTAACCAAGTCCACAGCGTTATTATTAGTAAACAAATTAACCTTCTACATGGCTATAATAATAGGTTTGCTTAAAATCCACCCGGAGAAAAATAGCGATTATGTATCAGAGATTTATAAGCAAGCTGATTATATAGCAAGCATCCCGGCCATTAATGAATTTTTACCCCGGCGACATACCAATACACGGCCCAGAAATGGCAGAAACCCGCTGCTAAGACGAATAGATGCCAGATTGTGTGTCCAAATGGCACCGTTTCCATCATAAAGAATATGACACCGAAGGTATAAAGCAGCCCGCCTGCTATCAGCCATAGCAAGGCATGAACCGGCAAAGCATCGGTTATAGGCACCACCGCTACTACGATAATCCAACCCATCGCCACATAGGTCAATGTTGAGAGGACTTCTAGCTTATCGACAGCCACTATCTTAAATATCGTGCCAACCACTGCAAGGCCAATAACCACACCAAATAAAGACCAGCCCCACGCACCTTGTAAACTCACTAGAGTAAAAGGCGTATAACTGCCGGCAATTAACCAATAAATTGAGATATGATCGAACATCCGATAGCGTTTTCTAAGCAGACTATTAACGGTTAAATGATAGATGGTCGATGAAAAATACGTGAAAATTAAGCTGACGCCGAAAATGCTACAAGCCACAATGGTGCGAGCGGAGCCAAGCTCAGAGGAGCGCACCACCAATAATACCAAGGCTACTATCGATAATAATAAGCCGATAAAATGCGTGATACCATTAGACACTTCTTCGATGCGAAACCATTTATGCGTACAATTTTCATGGAGATGGTTACATTTGACGAATACTCTCATAGCACTGCTTCCACACTTAAGTGTTGCCCGAGTAAATTGCGCATATTCATAACGCCTCGATCAAACAGCCAATATTGACCTTTAATGCCAAGCAATGTGGCGTTAAGAACACCCTGCTCATCAAAGTCTGCTTTTTTAATACTGGTAGGATACTCTACTACTGGATAGTGAAACTCTAGGACTTTTGCTTCGGGCAAATAGGTTAAAGCCTGGCCATTAAATTGCGCGTCGAGTTTATGTAATTCGGGTTGAAGCTTCGCAAAAAGTTGATCTCTAAGGGCTAATAGATCGACAGACTCGGGATTGCCTTGTAACATTTTGCGCCAATTGGTTTTATCTGCCACCTCGGATTTAAATAAGACCTCAACTAAGCCTGACATATAGCGCTCTTTTACTTCTAAAATAGGCAAAGCTTGTGATGCACCTTGATCGATCCAGCGGGTTGGTATATTGGTACCCCGGGTAATGCCCACTTTTATTCCGGATGAATTAGCCAAATAGATAAAATGCGATTTCAGGCAATGTGATTCACCCCAGGAAGGCTCCCTGCAAGTGCCCTTTCTATAATGACAAAGCTCAGGTCGCAGGATACAGATATCGCATTGTGCTAGAGTCTGAGTACAAGGAAAGCAATAACCTTGCTGATAACTTTTTTTAACGGAACGATTGCAAGCCAGACAGTGAATGACTCCGTTTAAATGCAAACTAATCGATTTGCCGATTAAAGCGTTTAATTCCAGCCTATCTTCACCCAACACTAAGCTGTAACTTACCTGACCTTGGTCGTCCATTTGCCCTAGCATCTTTTTAAACTGGCCCGCTCTTTGTATCAACATAACGTTATTTGCTCACCATGGTAATTCGCATCGACAAATCGATGGCTTGAATATGCTTTGTTAAGGCACCGACCGAAATAAAATCTACGCCAGTCTCAGCAATTTCCGCAATAGACTCTAAGCTGACATTGCCTGAGACTTCGAGCTTAACGCGACTATCATTTAGCTTTACCGCTTTTTTCATAGTAGCTAGGGTAAAATTATCCAGCATAATGATATCGGCATTCGCATTGATAGCTTCATCCAGTTCGGCTAAATCCTCTACTTCGACCTCAACGGCTAGGCCAGGAGCATTTTTCCTAGCCTGCGCTATCGCACGTTTAATAGAGCCGCAGGCAGCTATATGGTTTTCTTTAATTAAAAAGGCATCATATAAACCCATCCGATGATTATGCCCGCCGCCGCAAGTTACCGCATATTTTTGCGCCACGCGAAAGCCTGGAATGGTCTTACGCGTATCTAATAACTGTGTTTTAGTATGAGCAATTTTTTTAACATAGGACTGCACGCTAGTCGCCGTACCTGATAGCATCTGTAAGAAATTTAAGGCGCTGCGTTCAGCCGTTAATAAGCTTCGCGCGCTACCCCGCACTTCAAGTAGAGCTTGCTTAGGTTTTACGGCTTGGCCATCACTATAATGCCAACCAATCTCAATACTGGGATCGACCTGATGAAATACCTCGTTCACCCAAGCCTGCCCACATAAAATCATGGCTTCACGAGTGATGATAACAGCCGTCGCTTGAGTATCGGGGCTGATAAGCTCGGCAGTTATATCTCCTGAGCCGATATCTTCCTTTAAGGCTGTTTTAACCATAGCCTGGATAATGGTATGAGGAATCATGTGTTTAGCTCTTATTGGCGAAGTTGACCATGCGCTCGAGTGGAATTAAGGCTTGCACCCTAATATCCTCCGGCACGGTAATTTCATTGGATTGAGTTTCTAAGGATTCTGCTAAATTGCGTAAATCGTTCATCGCCATCCATGGGCAATGCGCACAGCTTTTGCAGGTTGCGCCAGTGCCGCCCGTAGGCGCCTCGATAAAGGTTTTATTCGGTGAGGCCTGCTGCATCTTATAAAAAATGCCCTTATCGGTGGCCACTATAAATACATCATTTGGCAGGGTTTGGCTGGCTTTTAATAATTGGGAGGTGGAGCCTACTGCATCGGCAAGCGCTACCACATCTTCTGGGGATTCGGGATGAACTAAAACAGCGGCATTTGGAAATTGGGCTTTAAGCTCCAGAATGGCTTTGGCTTTAAACTCTTCATGCACGATGCAAGAGCCTTGCCAAATCAGCATATCGGCACCGGTTTGCTTTTGAATATAGCTGCCTAGATATTTATCGGGCGCCCAGAGAATTTTTTTGCCTTGGGCCTGTAAATACTCGACGACTTCGATGGCAATACTGGAGGTGACGACCCAATCCGCTAGGGCTTTCACGGCTGCTGAAGTATTGGCGTATACTACGACTGTGCGATCGGGGTGGGCCTCACAATATGCCTTAAATTCTTCCGGCTGGCAGCTAAGATCTAAAGAACATGTAGCCTCAAGCGTTGGCATTAATACTTTTTTCTCTGGACTTAAAATTTTAGCGGTTTCACCCATAAATTTAACGCCGCAAATCATTAAGGTTTTAGCAGAGTGCCTTGCACCAAATCGAGCCATTTCTAATGAATCGGCAATGACACCGCCCGTCTCTTCGGCTAGGCGTTGAATTTCGGCATCGACATAATAATGTGCAATTAGAACGGCATTTTTTTCGATTAATAATTGCTTAATGCGGCCGCGATAAAACTCAATTTGGTCTGAACTTAGGGCTTTATGGGCTTCTGGCCAACATTTATCGATTCGATTTTGATAGGTTTCTGTTAACATTTTTGTCCTGTTTTTTTAATACTGGATTCCCGATCAAGTCGGGAATGACAGCCCATGACGTCATCCTGTGCCTTACGAACGCGATCACAGGATGACGATTAAGTACGATGCTTTGCTATGCTGACTTCATCATCCCTTGCAAAGCCGCTCTAATAAGCTGATCGCTAGTCGTATAATTATCGACTAATTTACTAATCGCCTTGCTGGCCTCTAAAGGTTTGTAACCTAATGAAACTAAGGCGCTTATCGCGTCATGCTCGGCCTGCTTGCTTGGGTCTAAATTGGCTAATTTTATGGTTTGTCCGGTCAGTTGTCCAGCAGCGGCTGAAGACCATTCCCAATTTGCGAGGCGATCTCGCATTTCAATCAGCAATCGTTCTGCGGTCTTTTTGCCGATCCCTGGGATTTTAACGAGCATCATGCAGTCGCCGCTAATAATACATTGAGCGAAAGTATCGGCTTCCATACCCGATAAAATGCTTAAGGCGGATTTAGAGCCAATGCCATTTACCTTAATTAGTTCGCGGAATAAACGTCGATCGCGTTGGCTGATAAATCCATATAATTGCTGAGCATCTTCCCTTACCACAAAATGGGTATAGAGCTTAATCTTTTCCCCGATAGCCGGAAGCAGATATAAAGTAGTCATAGGCACTTCAACTTCGTAACCTAAACCGTTTACATCGATTAATAAGGTATTAAGTGTCTTCTCAATTAATATTCCAAAAATACTGCCGATCATCTTAAGCGCCCTCTTACCGTTTTCTTTGCATCCCCAAGGAATTCCAAGCTTTGGCTAGTATGATAATGACATATCGCTATGGCCAAGGCGTCAGCTGCATCTGCCTGGGGGGATTGACTTAAGTTTAGCAGCGTTTTAACCATTTGCTGAACCTGTAATTTATCAGCGGCTCCATAACCTACCACGGCTTGCTTTACTTGTCTGGCTGAATATTCTGCGACAGTTAGATTATGAGTTGCCATAGTAACGATAGCCACGCCTCGAGCCTGGCCTAATTTAAGTGCCGAGTCGGCACTGTGATACATAAATATTTGCTCGATGGCCGCCTCGGTAGGCTGAAATTGTTCGATGATACTATTAATTCCATCATAGATTTCAAGTAGGCGATTCGCTACCGATTCGGCCTTAATCTTAATGCAGCCGCTGGTGACATACTGGCATTTTTTATTCACTATCTGAATAATCCCAAACCCCGTTATTCTGGAGCCTGGATCAATGCCAAGAATAATCGTCATTTATACCCCAAGCCCGCTTACAGCCACGCTTAGATCTTTGGCCAATGCAAATACTCTAGGATAGGACAATTCTAATACTTCTAATTGATTCGATTTTACTACTTTAAGCACGTTATCTTGCTCGGTTTCGCTTAGATGAGACAACTCATGCTTTAATTCAGCAACCAAACCCAAGAGCTGTTGCTTTTTATCTTCGGTAAGACCTGGAGCCGAGGTCAGTACATCTTCTATTTTTTGCAGAGTATGATCTAACATTTTGTAACCCCTTATTCTATTTGATCCATAATCTCAGGCGAGATACTGGCATTAGTATAAACCTTTTGTACATCATCCAGGTCTTCCATCATATCAGTCATCTTAAGGAGCTTAGTTGCTCCATCGAGATCCTGCTCAACTTCTAATGAGGCAACCATGCTCACTTCGGCATGATCGGATTTTAAACCTTTTGCTTCCAAAGCATCACGTAAGCCTTCAAACTGTTCGGGCTTGCATATGACATCCATAGAGCCATCATCATTTGTCGTAATATCATCGGCACCCGCTTCTAATGCGACTTCTATTAATTTATCTTCATCGACTCCAGCGGCAAAACTTAAAACACCCTGCTTCACAAATAAATAGGCCACCGAGCCATCCGTCCCTAAATTACCACCACATTTGGTGAAGGCGTGTCGCACTTCGCCTACGGTACGCAATTTATTATCGGTCATGCATTCTACCATTACCGCGACCCCGCCTGGGCCATAACCTTCATAACGAATTTCTTCAACCTGGGCACCATCTTCTCCACCCACGCCGCGCTTAATAGCACGCTCAACTGTATCACGAGTCATATTGGCATCGAGTGCATCGTGTATAGCCGCTCGCAATCGAGGATTGTTCCCGACTTCTGCCCCACCAATTCTAGCAGAAATGGTAATTTCACGAATTAAACGGGTAAATATTTTGCCTTTTTTGGCATCTTGGGCGGCTTTTCTATGCTTGATATTAGCCCATTTACTATGACCTGCCATCAATATTCTCCTGTAAATGACAAATTACTGTGTGTTCTGCATCATATATAATCGGTGATTGCTCCAGAATCAGTGCTCTAGGCGCGCCGACATAAAGATGTGCCAAGCCAGGCCTAATATGCATCCAATCACTTTTTCGTAAGTCTATGCAATAAGGTTCATCTTCACAATCTGGCAGCCAGATATAAACTTTGGCATGACCTTCTATCACGTAGATATATTCTTCTTTTAAACGGTGATAATGATTACCGCGCGGCTTATCTTCCAATAACTCAAAAACCATTACCGTACGACTCGCATCGGGAATATTTAAATAAGCAGTTTCGCCCTTTTCACCCTTTATAAAACCTAGCTGCCGACCTTCCATCTGCGGCGGTATTTCGGCTAGGTTAACGACGCTAAATAGCTCATTAAGTTTGTTCATATTAGCCCTTCGCTATGATTGGCAATACTTTTATGCCTAAATCTTGCAACTGATGCGTATCGACCGGCGATGGGGCTTGCGTTAATAGACAGCTGGCCGTTTGAGTTTTAGGGAAGGCGATTACATCGCGAATATTGGTGGTGCCGGTCAATAGCATAATCAGCCTATCCAGACCAAATGCCAGTCCGCCGTGGGGTGGTGCACCATATTGCAAGGCGCTTAATAAGAAACCAAATTTTAACTCAGCCTCTTCTTTATTAATGCCCAATAAGTTAAATACGGCTTGTTGCATAGCTTGATCGTGGATACGAATCGATCCCCCGCCCACTTCATAGCCATTTACTATAATGTCATAGGCATGAGCTGTTATATTTTCAGGATCAGTCAGCTCATCCAGGCTTTTAACATTGGGGCTGGTAAAGGGATGATGCATGGCCGCCCAGCGAGGAGCTACCTCTCCATCGACTCGTTCAAACATAGGGAAGTCTGTTACCCATAATGGTGCCCATTGCATCGTTAATAAATTAAGGTCGTGGCCTAGTTTAATCCGCAGCGCGCCAATCGAGGCATTAACGACATCTTTATGCCCGGCACCAAAGAATATGATATCACCGGTTTTAGCTTCTGACGCTTCTAGAATTTTAAACACTAAAGCTTCGTCTAAAAATTTCAAGATAGGCGATTGCAGTCCGCCCAAGCCTTGTGCCAAGTCGTTAACCTTAATATAAGCCAAGCCTTTAGCGCCATACAGGCCAACAAATACACCATAATCATCGAGCATTTTGCGGCTTAACTTTTCAGCACCTTGAGGCAATCGTAAAGCCACTACTCGGCCATATTTATCCTTAGCCGCTTCGCTAAATACCGCGAAGCCGGAATCTTTAACTAAATTGCCGATATCAACAAATTGTAATGGAATACGCAAATCCGGTTTATCGCTGCCATATAAATGCATAGCATTGGCATAGGTCATCTTAGGGAAAGCTTCAAACTCGATATTCAGTACTTTTTTAAAGACATGTTTAAGTAAACCTTCATTTAAATTTATCATCCAGTCCTGGTCGATAAAAGAGGCCTCGATATCGATCTGAGTAAATTCAGGCTGGCGATCGGCGCGTAAGTCTTCATCTCTAAAACATTTTACAATTTGATAATAACGATCGAAACCGGAGACCATTAATAATTGTTTAAATAATTGAGGGGATTGTGGCAATGCGAAAAAGCTGCCTTTATGGGTGCGGCTTGGTACCAAATAATCGCGAGCCCCTTCAGGAGTAGCCTTGGTCATCATAGGAGTTTCGATATCTAAAAAGCCTTCGGCTTCTAGATAGCTTCTTACTTCACGTTTAACTTTATCGCGCAGGATAAAGCGTTCTTGCATCTCAGGGCGGCGTAAATCTAAATAGCGATACTTAAGGCGAACTTCTTCGCTAACCTTTTGATGTTCATCGATTTGAAATGGAATAGGTTCTGAGGTATTCAGAATGGATAATGCAGAGGCGACTACTTCAATTTGACCGCTGCGTAAATGCGGGTTAGCCTGATTTTCAGGACGCATTCTTACGGTACCCGTTACATGAATGACGAATTCATTACGCACCGTTTCAGCCTTAGTAAAAATATCACGAGCTTCAGGTTCGCAGACTACCTGTAAAAGCCCTTCACGGTCTCTTAGGTCAAGAAAGATTACCCCGCCATGATCGCGACGACGATGAACCCAGCCGTAAATTTCAACAGTTTTGCCAACTAAACTCTCGGTGATTTCACCACAATAACGCGTACGATTATTCAAACCTACTACTCCTAGTCTCATGTTTGTCATCCCCTTAAAAACGGAGACCCAGATTTTTACTAGATTCCCGCCTATGCGGGAATGACAAGGTAATTATTGATTAAATGCAGGCCATTATACCGGCTTGCCAAGCTTTCTAACAAGTGTTAATCAGCAGCTTATGCTGTATAATATATATCGAAATTCTTTTTACTCAGGGTGAATTTAATGAATTCAACAAAAACCTATAGCCGAATTGGCTATTTTATTGTGGCTCTAGGCGCACTATTTTATTGTTACGAATACTTTTTAAGAATTATGCCCAGCGTGATGAAACCTGAGCTTATGTCAACATTTAGCGTTAATGCCACCCTATTTGGAACGTTAAGCGCTTTTTATTTTTATGCCTATACACCCATGCAGACCGTAGTGGGGATAATGGTCGATCGCTATAGAATTAAATATGTGCTGAGCTTCGCCATATTATGCTGTGTTGCCGGAACCTTTATGATGGCAAAAACAGATAGCTATACTATCGCGGCTTGTGGACGGTTCTTACAAGGGTTTGGCTCTGCATTTGCCTTTGTGGGAGCCTTAAAATTAACGGCTTTGTGGCTACCGACAGACCGTTTTGCCTTTTACTCAGGCTTTACGAATATGTTAGGATTTTTAGGGGCTGCTTTTGGCGAAATATTTTTAGTCAATGTGGTCAAAACTATCGGCTGGCGCAGCACCTTAGATATTTTTGCCATTATTGGTCTTATCCTATTAAGCATCGTCTGGCTGGCACTAAGCAAGACCCCGCCGATTGCCGAAACGCTAACTGAAGAACAAACAATAAGCTTTAAAGATGCCTTAAAACAATTGCTTAATATCGTTAAGCAACCGTATATCTGGGCCGCTGGAATCTTAGCCTATCTTATATTCTTACCTACCGATGTATTTGCCGGATTATGGGGCATCCCGTATCTTGAAAAACTACACCATTACACCGCTCAACAAGCAGGTATCGCCAGTGCCATGATCTTTTTAGGCTGGGCTATCGGCGCGCCTATGCAAGGCTGGTTATCCGATCGATTTAATAATCGCCTTACAGTAATAGCGATTGGCTCATTATGTGCCGCCATCATCGCTGTTATTACTCTTTATACTGACTCGCTGGAATTTATCCCGCTTTGCGTTTTATTTGTAATATTTGGCATCTGTTCAAGCGTCGAAATTTTAACCTTTGCTATGGCTAGGGATGCAGCTACCCGCCAAACGACCGGTATGGCTATCGCCTTTGTCAATACACTTTGTATGATGGGCGGATTGATTTTCCAAAGAGAAATAGGCGCCTTGCTCGATAAAAGCTGGTCTGGGCAGATGATAAACGGCTTGCGCGATTATTCCGTAACGGACTATCAACATGCTTTATTGGTTATTCCCATAAGCTTATTTTTAGCCTGCCTGATTGCCATTATCGCGCAAAAGAAAATTACGCTTACTCGGGTTTAGTTTCATAAATCTTCTCGAGCGATACGCTTAATAATTGAGTTTGCTGCTCGTTATGCGTGCTAAGTATTTCACGCAGATTTGCTTGCCAGGCCTCGACTTCCTCTCGATTATCATTGACGATGGAGCTAGGCATAAAGTATTGCATCATATTATAAAAATCGTGCAAGCTAACAGCATGCAAATCTGCGCTCAAAATAAAGTCATCATCAACCGTCACATGTACTAATTTAACCGTTAACATTTGATCGATAATATATTGCAATTCTCTCGTGCTGCAATAGGGTTCTGCCTTTAGTAGTTGGGTCATGGACATCGACCGCCCTTCTAAAAAGGCTTTACGTAAGTGGCCAAGCACCCTAAAACTTAATACAAAGGGTGGCACTTGCTCAGCAAAATGGCGTTGCCCTTGCTCAAGACGCAGGCCGTTTACAATCAAGGCCCCTATTAAAAAAATCAGCCATGAGACATAGATCCAAATTAAAAACAGCGGAATGGTAGCCAGTGTTCCGTATATGAACTGATAGGTTGGGAAGTGCACCACATAGAAGCTAAATCCAGCTTTAGCTATTTCAAATACCGTAGCGGCAAATAAAGCACCAAGGAAAGCTTGCCATACTTTAACTTCACATCGAGGCACGGCCATATATAAAAAACCTAGCCCCATGATAGTACAAAGATAAGGCAAGGGCGTTAACCAGTGGAAATGACTTAAATCCAGTTTTAATATATGCAAAGAAGTCATATAGGAGCTAATAGCTAAGCTTACGCCTAGTAAAATAGGACCGATAGTCAGCATGGCCCAATACAGTAAAAGAGAAGTGGTCAGCTTTCTTGGCGAGCGCAAATGCCATATATCGTTGATATTGCTCTCGATCGTAATCATCATCATTATGGCTGTGACAAATAAAAATACAAAACCAATCACCGGCAAATGTGCTGCTTGCTCACCAAATGTAGTGAGATAGTGCTGCACCAGCTTACCGGTATGTGGCACGAAATTAGTAAATACAAAATTTTGCAATCGTCCTGAAATATTATCAAATACAGGTAACATGCTCAGCACCGAAAAGACCACAACCATTAGTGGCACTATCGCCAATAAAGTAGTATAGGTTAATGAGGATGCTCGTAACATACATCGATTATCGATAAACTGAATAGCAATCCAATGCCAAAATGCAATGAACTGTGTAAAATAACGATTAAGTTGTTTAATTGGCTTCATTTACTAACCTCGAGGGGATATATCAATGAGTAAGTCTATATTAATTTTATATTATAGCAGGGATGGCTCCACAAAAAAATTAGCGCAAGAAATTGCTAGAGGAGTAGAAAAAGGTGGTTTGATTGCCAAGCTTCGCACCGTGCCTAATATTACCACTACAATCGACACTATAGCACCACCCGTTCCTAAGGAAGGTGATATCTATGTTAGTAAAGACGATATTAAAGAATGCGCCGGGATAGCTTTAGGCAGCCCCACTCGATTCGGCAATATGGCCGGCCCTATGCGACATTTTTGGGATAGCACTACCGACCTATGGTTTGCAGGCGCCCTGTTAAATAAACCTGCCGCGGTATTCACATCGACTGGTTCCATGCATGGCGGTCAAGAAACCACCTTGCTCAGCATGATGTTTCCTTTAATTCATCATGGCGCTATTATCGTAGGCATTCCCTATAGTGAAGCCGCTTTATCTGAAACTACAACTGGTGGCACACCTTATGGAGCATCTCATGTAGGTGGTAGCAAAAATGACCGCCCTATTTCAGAAGATGAGAAAACACTATGCCATGCCCTAGGATTGCGCTTAGCAACCCTGGCTAATAAATTGAGCTAAAGGAAGCAACATGGAACTCATACTAGCCTCATCATCAAAATCGCGATTTCAAATCCTGAGCAAACTGCAATTGCCTTTTGCTCAGGTCATCCCCGATATCGATGAGTCGGTTGAACCGAATGAAAAGCCTCTCGCTCATGTATTGCGCCTCGCCACTCAAAAAGCTCAAAAAGTAGCCGAATCTCACCCTAATGCTTTAATTGTCGGCGCAGATTCCGTAGCAATTTTAAATAATGAAATAGTCAGTAAGCCAGCAAGCCATGAAGATGCCGTTCGACAATTACACCATGCCAGTGGTAATAGCATTTACTTTCATACTGGCTTAGCCCTGGTGAATAGCAATAACGGTCGCATTCAAACCTGCGTAGAAACTATTAAAGTTCATTTCAAGCAACTTAGCCTAGCGAGTATTGAAGCCTATCTCGAAAAAGATAAGCCCTATGATTGCGCCGGCAGCATTAAGGCTGAAGGCTTAGGCATTGCTCTAATCGAAAAATTCGACTGCGAAGATCCAAACTCTTTGATAGGCTTACCCTTAATTAAGCTCATCAGCATGTTGGAAAAAGAAGGCTTTATTGTCATTTAAATGAACTGAGCACTTATTATCATGGCATTGCAGGCAATATCTTATTACAATGACGTCAAAAATAATAAGGTGCTTGCATGCCACAAATCGATCATCAATTTCAGGTTATTTCAAATAACACAGCCGCTTATACAACATTTATTAAGGATGCATTAAGCCCATTGAAGGATAATGACTACTTCTTGACCACGGGCTTTTCCACTAAAACAGTTTCATATCTTGCCAATGATGCGGAAATCAAAGCCCTAATGATGTTTCATGGCAAAGAGACTGTCAAAAACATTCCATCAGCAATCCGAGCAGAAGCCAATAATATTATTTTACTCATCGATTTTAGCGATGAGAATGCATTTATAATTATAGCTCAATGTAGTGCGCTATTTTCCAACGAAAGCAATATGTTTTTTATCGTCCCAGTAATAGGAGATATTACCGCCACACCTATGTCATTTGAAGATATATCCAGCAAATTGCCTGCTAGTTGTAAGAATTTTAAAGTTTGTCCAACCATACCTTCAAGCCCCCCCGGTCGCACCATGCCCTATATCAGCGCTTTAGTAGAATCATATAAAGCTGCAAGCCTCGCGGATATACCGCCCGTTATTATACGACCTGATTTGATTATTCAACACAGGTTTCTTCTCCTTCCTATTGGCAATATCGCTTATAATGCATTCCATACTTCATTAATTGGCCCACGAATTAAAGATGATACTTCCTTTCGTAAGAGACAAAATATTGATATACATGCCACTTACGCTATCAACAAAGGCATTAAAGTCGAAACCACGCTGCATGTATACAATTTCATAGGGGCAGATGGCGCAATTAATCTTGCCGTCTTACCCGAACGATATGATGCCATTATTATCGTTAGTGAAATCGATCGCGCTGAAGCCCCTAAAATCGCAGGCCTATTATTTGAATGCTTATCTTCCTATAACAATGTTTTTGTCATCCCTGTTGAGCTCCCCCCCTCCTCCATTACTAGCCCCGTTAGTGCTTTTGCACGATCATTGTGCTACGTAAAAGATAGTACAACCTGGCTTCCAGAAGGCTTAATCAAACTATCAGAACTTAAAGCAGGCAGTACGCCAGAAACTAATCGTGATTTATTAGCTGGAATCAGCTCCCGTATATTTGCAAATAATAAATGCAAGACTTCTGAAATGGAGGACGCTGAGTTAAGAATAGAATCTAGTGTAACAATGCCTTTTCTTGATCACCCCCTTAGAAGCGAGAATCTCATTAGCGCGGGAGCTGGGCTTAGTCCATTCAAAACATAAGACCGGTATCAGTTGCAAATACTATTCTCTTATATATATTCTATTATGTATTTTTTACGGTATTTTCTAATAAGAAAAACCTATATAGTGTCTGAAAGCTTGGGTAGGCTTATAGAATTAAACCAATAATAGGAGCAATGCTTATGCAAGGTAGAATCAAAATGCTTGTAACAGGGATGAATGGAACCAGCCATGACTTTATGAGCATAGCATGTGGAGACAGCCTTGACTTAGAATTACCAGCCATGGCCACAATCGGCGTAGATTTTAGGATTATAAGCTTGTCAGACGATGATGAAGCACCAAAAGTAAATTTATGGGATATTGCTGGGCTAACTCGTTATCGAAGCATAATTAATGCTCACTTAAGAAATGCACAGGCAATCTTGTTACTTGCAGACCTCAATTATTTATTAGAATCACCCAATGCTTTTATTACTACAATTAATGAATGGGCTGAATTATTTCCTACTGGCATTATTGTTCCAGTGCAAGCCAAAGATGACATAGCACATCTAGATGTATTGAGGGCTAATGCACACGGGTTACGTATACATGAAGAAATCATCGATATTAGGAGAATAGATCGAGATTTAACTGTAGAGACAAATAAAATCAAAAATTTATTGAGAGGCTTAGCTCCCGAGGTAGTTTCTGAGACCACCATTGCTCGCCCTGTCGTTCATGAACATGCCTTCGCACCAAGGGCTGTTAATCTTCATGCAGCAGCTATTGCACCAGTAATTGTGTTTGGTGCCAGCGCTGTAGCTCATCAACCTGTCATCGCTGCTGCAGGTGCTGGCGATTTAGATCCCGAAATCATAACAGACCACGTCAGGTCTTCAGAAGACCTTGACCCCTGTTAAGTTTATTTAACCCCCCAAGCTTGTTGATAGTCTGCAATGGACTTCAATAGGCTTGGCTCTGCTTTAGTTTGTTTTAAATATTCAATTAAAGTGTTTAAGTTAATTAAGCTAATTACTGGGATGGTAAATTCTTGCTCAATTTCTTGAACTGCCGATAAACTACCCTGGCCTTTTTCTTGACGATCTAAGGCAATCATTAAGCCCGCCGGTTTTACCTTAGCCTCATTAAACAACTGCATGGTTTCCCGAAAAGCTGTTCCTGCCGTTATCACATCATCGATAATCAACACCTTGCCTTGCAAAGGGGCTCCTACGATAGTGCCGCCCTCTCCATGATCTTTAGCTTCTTTGCGATTAAAACTATAGGGATAATTAGCATGGTGTTTATCGCTTAAGGCAATTGCTGTTGAGCTTACTAAGGGGATACCCTTATAAGCAGGGCCGAAAAGCTGATCAAATTGGACCTTGGACTCTATAATCGCCTCTGCATACCATTGACCCATCTTTGTTAAGGCTTCACCACTGTTAAATAATCCGGCGTTAAAAAAGTAAGGGCTAACTCGGCCAGACTTTAAGGTAAAGGCTCCAAATTGAATGACCTTGTGTTTGATCGCGAACTCGATAAATTCAATTTGATAGGCTTTCATGTTTATTCCGTCTATTTGAAAAGGTAGTGGATATGATACTGGATTCCCGCCGGAGTTTCACCCTTAATCTGATCGGGGATGGGAATGAAAATTGGGAACGGGAACCATAATTTTTGCCTGGCTGAAATTTGGCATAATGTTATCCACAGATTCTGTGGATAACCCTGTTAGCTACGTGATGGGCTGTGGCTTCCCCAATCGTCAAGGTGAAATCCTAAAATATAATTAAAAAAAGCAACTTTACAATTTCGCGATGTTCTCTAACGGGCATTTTTGCTAGGAAATCTAGGCAAAAAAAAGCGGCCTAAGCCGCTTTTGGATCCCGGGTTCCGCTACGCGGCCCCAGGATAACAATGGTTATTTCCAACCGGTGATTTCTTTTACGCCCTTACCGATATCAGCAGGAGATTCAACTGTGTGAACTCCAGCCGCTTGTAGCGCTTTGAACTTCTCAGCTGCTGTACCCTTGCCGCCTGCAATAATCGCACCAGCATGGCCCATACGTTTGCCTTCAGGAGCGGTTACACCGGCAATATAAGATACGACAGGTTTCGTTACGTGCTGTTTAATAAATTCAGCCGCTTCTTCTTCCGCTGATCCGCCGATTTCACCGACCATAATAATCGCTTCGGTCTGTGGATCATTTTGGAACAAGCCTAAAATATCGATAAAGCTGCTGCCCGCAATTGGATCGCCACCGATACCGACGCAAGAGCTTTGACCGTAGCCTAAAGCAGTGGTTTGATGCACGGCTTCATAAGTCAAGGTACCTGAGCGCGATACGATACCGACTCTACCTGGTTTATGGATATAACCTGGCATAATACCAATCTTACATTCACCCGGAGTAATGACGCCTGGGCAGTTTGGCCCGATTAAACGTGAACCGGTGCTTTCTAAATAACGTTTCACTTCCAGCATATCCAAAACAGGAATACCTTCGGTGATACAGATAATTAATTTAATGCCTGCATCTGCTGCTTCCAAAATGGAATCTTTGCAGTATGGTGCTGGTACATAGATAACGGTAGCGTCTGGTTTAACGCTATCTACTGCATCGCGCACGGTATTAAATACCGGCAGGTTTAAATGCAATTGACCGCCTTTACCTGGTGTTACTCCGCCGACCATTTTGGTGCCGTAAGCTATAGCTTGCTCGGAATGGAAGGTACCTTGTTTACCGGTAAAACCTTGGCAAATTACTTTAGTGTCTTTATTAATTAAAATACTCATCGTCCTTACCCCGCCTTAACAGCAGCAACGATCTTTTTCGCTGCCTCAGTGAAATCGCCCACTGCAATAATATTCATTTTACTTTCAGCTAATTTTTGTAAGCCTAAGTCTCTATTGGTCCCTTCCAAACGTACGACGACTGGAATAGTGATACCGACTTCTTTAACGGCTTCGATAATCCCTTCGGCAATCATATCGCAGCGTACGATACCTCCGAAAATATTGACGATAATGCCTTTAACATTGCTATCGGATAAGATTAATTTAAACGCTGCTGTTACGCGCTCTTTAGTCGCACCGCCGCCTACATCTAAGAAGTTAGCCGGTTCGCCGCCATGCAATTTAATGATATCCATGGTAGCCATAGCGAGGCCAGCCCCATTTACCATACAACCGATATTGCCATCGAGCGCTACGTAGTTAATGCCCCATTTCAATGCTTCTGATTCGCGCGCATCTTCTTGAGTTAAATCACGCATCGCTTCTAATTTTGGATGACGGTATAAAGCGTTGTCATCGATAACGATCTTGGCATCTAAACAATGTAAATTATTTTCGGTAGTAATAACCAATGGGTTGATTTCTAATAGAGCGAAATCATTTTCGACAAACATTTTTGCCAAGCCCATAAAAATGGTGGTGAACTGTTTAATTTGGTTCTCGTTTAAACCCAATTGGAAACCGATTTCACGCGCTTGATAAGGCTGAGCGCCCACTAGTGGATCGATAACCGCTTTTAAAATTTTCTCAGGGCTGGAGTGAGCGATCTCTTCAATCTCAACGCCGCCTTCTGTCGAAGCCATAAATACTACGCGACGGGTTACACGATCCACTACGGCGCCTAAATATAGCTCTTTTGCGATATCGGTACAGCTTTCTACTAAAATTTTAGTGATTGGCTGGCCTTTAGCATCGGTTTGGAAAGTAACCAAACGGGTGCCCATCATTTTTTCAACAAAGGCTTTTATCTCTTCTTTGGTTTTAACTAGCTTAACGCCACCCGCTTTACCACGACCACCTGCATGCACCTGGGCTTTAACAACCCACATGCTGCCGCCAATTTTATCGGCTGCGGCCATTGCTTCTTCCACTGTGGTAACAGCGTAACCTTTTGATACGGGTAAACCGTATTCGGCAAATAATTGTTTGCCTTGATACTCATGTAGATTCATCGTTTTTTACTTCCTTCTTGATAAAAAATTTGGGCTGATAATAGCATATTACCCCTCTCCCGCCAAGCTTCGCTTAGCACCCTCTCCCGCAAGGGGCGAGGGGAGCGTTGCTAGGTTATGAGGTTTAAACTCCTAAAAGCATTCTTGCTGGATCTTCAATTAACTCTTTTATGGTTTTCAAAAAGCTTACCGACTCACGGCCATCGACGATACGATGATCGTAGGATAAGGCTAAATACATAATCGGACGGATGACGATTTCGCCTTTTACCACTACGGCGCGCTCAACGATATTATGCATGCCTAAAATAGCACTTTGTGGCTGATTAATGATTGGAGTCGATAACATCGAACCAAATACGCCGCCATTGGTTACCGTAAAGGTACCACCCTGCATGTCTTCGATCGATAATTTACCATCTTTGGCTTTGCCGCCGAATTCTTTAATGGATTTTTCAATATCGGCCAGGCTCATTTGATCGACATTGCGTACCACAGGTACCACGAGTCCGCGAGGAGAAGACACTGCTACGCCAACATCATAATATCCGTGGTAAACGATATCGTTGCCATCGATAGAGGCATTAACAGCTGGGAATTTTTTCAAGGCTTCGACGGTGGCTTTTAAGAAGAAGGACATAAAGCCTAATTTAACGCCATGGTCTTTTTCAAAGATATCTTTATATTGAGTCCGTAAGTCCATAACTGCTTTCATATCGACTTCATTAAAAGTCGTTAAGATAGCCGCGGTGGATTGTACTTCGACTAATCGTTTCGCAATAGTAGCTCTGAGGCGTGACATAGGTACGCGTTGTTCCGATCTTGCACCATTTGAAACAACTGATGATGCAGGGAATTGAACATGTTTATCGACATCTTGTTTGGTTAGACGGCCATCTTTACCACTGCCTTTAATATCTTGGGCTTTTAGGTCGTGTTCGGCTAAAGCGCGACGAGCAGAAGGACCGGCTTCTTGAGAAGCTGAGGTGGCTTGCGCTTGGACTGGCGTAGCAGCTTGAGCGGCTGCAGGCTGAGCTGCGGCAACTGGAGCGGCAGTGGCCTTGGCGCCGGCATCGATACTTCCAATTACTTCTTGGCTTGTTACGGTATCGCCTTCTTTCTTCGAAATACTGGTTAATACTCCGGTAGCTGTCGCTGGGACTTCCATAACGACCTTATCGGTTTCAATTTCAACCAAGGTTTCACCTTCGGTAACACTGTCGCCAATACCTTTATGCCAGGTTGCAACCGTACCCTCGGAAATCGATTCAGGGAATGCAGGGACTTTGACTTCAATAGCCATTTTCAATTTTCCTTTTATAAACTTAAGGTCAGGGACTTCCCTGACACTACGCGATGGGGGTTTGCAAAGGGGGAGAATCGCGAAATCTCTCCCTTTGCCACCCTGCCTGAATTCACTTCAGGCAGGGTGCCTAATTTACTGCTTCAATGCGAGATTAATAAGTTTTTTCTGTTGCTCTTGATAGAGCGCAGAATAACCGGCGGCGGTCGTACCCATAGCCACACGGCTTAGACAGCTTAAGCGCGGGACTAATGGACTGATATCGTCGCGCAGTTTAGACCAAGCACCTTGGTTATAAGGCTCTTCTTGGCACCAGATAAATTCTTGAGCTTTTTTGTATTGGGACAATATGGCTTTTAATTCATCCGCTGGAAATGGATACATCTGTTCGATACGAATTAAGGCGATATCTTCGATCTTGGCCTCGCGTCTGGCGGCCAATAAATCGTAATACAGTTTGCCGGCACAGAGTAATACTCGGCTGACTCGGTCTTTTTTAATGGCATCGATCTCATCGATAACCGTTGCAAATTGACCATTTGCCAGCTCATCTAAGGTCGAGGTTACTAAGGGATGACGCAATAAGCTCTTTGGCGACATAATAATTAATGGCTTACGATAAGCCCTTAAAATTTGGCGGCGCATTAAATGATAGATTTGAGCGGGAGTCGATGGCACGCAAACCTGAATATTATTATTTGCGCAGGCTTGCAGGAAGCGTTCTAATCGACCCGAACTATGCTCAGGCCCAGCCCCTTCTTGACCATGCGGCAACAACATGGTTAATCCAGATAACTTGCCCCATTTTTCTTCGGCGGATACGATAAATTGATCGACTACCATTTGCGCGCCATTAAAGAAGTCACCGTACTGCGCTTCCCATATAGTCAAAGTTTCAGGAGCCGTCCAGCTATAACCATATTCAAAGGCAACTACAGCCTCTTCCGATAATAGGGAATCGATGACGGTATACTGCGCCTGCGTCTCCATAATATTATTTAAGGGAATATACTGGGTATCGTTGGTTTGATCGTGCAGTACCGAGTGGCGATGCGAGAAAGTACCACGACCACAATCTTCACCCGATAAGCGAACTGGATGCCCGGCCTTTACTAAGGTGGCATAAGCTAAAGTTTCTGCATAACCCCAGTTCATTGGAATTTCACCGGCGGTCATCTTAGCACGCTCTGCATAGACTTTTGCAACCTGTGGCTGTAAAGCAAAGCCTTCTGGTAAGGCATCTAAACGCTTGGCAATCGCTATTAAGTCCGCTTTCGCCATTTTAGGCTCATATTTCACGGTCCATTCTTGCTTAAGATAGGATTTCCATGCTTCGTTATGATCTTTTACCGCAGCAAGTTCAACTAAAGGTTTATCGCTATCTAGTGATTGACGATAAGCCTTGCCCATCTCTTGCACTTGCTCAACAGTCATAACGTTATCGGCAATTAATTTATCGGCATATAATTTAAAGGTAGCCGGCATTTTTTTGACGGCTTGATACATTAATGGAGAAGTCGCCGTCGGATCATCCGCCTCATTATGGCCATAACGACGGAAACCCACTAAATCGATAAACAGGTCTTTATGGAATTTCATACGATAGGCTAGTGCCAAATCGGCGACTCTTAATACCGCTTCAGGCTCATTGGAATTAACATGAAACGCAGGGATCTCAAACATCTTAATAATATCGGTACAATAAGGTGTGCTTCTGGCTTCATCTGGTTTGGCCAGGGTAAATCCAATCTGGTTATTGATAACGATATGAATCGACCCACCATTACCATAGCCTGGAGTCTCTGACATATTGAGAATTTCCATATTCACGCCCTGACCTGCAACAGCGCCGTCACCATGGACCTGAATAGCGAAGGCCGAATCTTTATTGCCATCTAAATCATATTGATTAGCATGGATCATGCCTTCAGCCACTGGGCCTATAATTTCAAGATGTGAAGGGTTAAACGGCATAACTAGATGTAAGGATCCAGCCGAGGTTTTAACGTCCACCGAATAACCCAGATGGTATTTAACATCGCCGGCAAATAAGCTTGGGTCTGGCTTGCCATCAAATTCGGTTAATACCCTTGGCATCGGCATGCCCATTACATTGACTAAGGCATTTAAGCGTCCGCGATGGGCCATGGCCATAATCAATTTTTTTACATTGTGCTTACCGGCACTGTCTACTAAAGAATTGATTAAGGGAATAAAGCTATCGTTGCCTTCTAATGAAAAGCGAATCTTACCCGGATATTTAGTGGTGAAAAATTTCTCTAATACATCGGCGGCGATTAAGCGCTGTAATAACCATTTTTTGCGCTCGGCACTCATTATAAATGCCTGGTTTTCGATTTGGTCCTGCAACCAATTGCGCTCGGCAGTTTCGCTAATATGCCTATATTCGAAGCCGATGGCTCCACAGTAAATTTTTTGTAAGGTATCGACTATCGCTTGTAAGCTTTGTGGCTGGCCGCCATTCCAATCGCTAAATGAAAATGTCTCATCGAGATCGGAACCTAAATTATAGGTATTGAGGTTTAATTCTGGGAGAGCAGGAATCGGCATAAGGTTTAACGGATCGATTTTAGCCTTACGATGCCCATGAGCACGATAAGCCTGAATAAGCTCATAAACGGCTAAGGCTTTATCCGAATTAGTCGAGCTGCTAATAACGGTACTAACAGGATGCTTAGCCATTTCGATAAAATGCTGACGAATTTCAGAATGGATAGGCTCATTACTAGCATTTTGTGTTATTGAAGCAAAGTATTGCTGCCAAGAAGGATCGACGCTAGTGGGATCCTGCAGATAGGCTTCGTAAATCGCTTCTAAATAGTCGCTATTTCCACCAAAAAGTTGAGAGCTTTGCCATTGTTGGTCCATGCTCTCGGTGCTTGCTTTCATTCTAGTTTCCTTAATTTACTTCCCAGCAATTTTAATTATTGCTGACCATTCGCGATGAGGGGTTGCATGGGGCCGAGCACGAATTCATTTCGGGCCGGCATATTACCTCGTCCTAGACTGCTTTCTTTAACATCGAGGAACGTAATTTACCGATGGCCTTGGCTGGATTTAAGCCTTTAGGACACACGTTTACGCAATTCATAATGGTGCGGCAACGGAACAGACTAAAAGGATCTTCTAGGTCAGCCAGGCGTTGCTCGGTGGCTTTATCGCGGGAATCGATTACAAATCGATACGCCTGCAATAGTCCGGCCGGACCGATAAATTTATCCGGGTTCCACCAAAAGGATGGGCAGGAGCTGGTGCAACAGGCGCATAAAATACATTCGTAGAGACCATCTAACTTGGCACGGTCCTCAGGCGATTGTAAATATTCTTTAGCCGGCGCTGGAACATCTGGATCGGGTTGTAGATAGGGTTTTACACGATCATAGTTTTTATAAAACTGGTTCATATCGACGATCAAGTCGCGAATAATCGGCATACCTGGTAGCGGTCTTAATACGATAGGCTCTTTTAAGGCATGCACAGACGTTAGGCAGGCCAGGCGATTTTTACCGTTAATATTAATGCCGTCAGAGCCGCAAACGCCCTCTCCACAAGAGCGGCGAATACCGATGCTGGGGTCCATTTCTTTCATCTTTTCAATAGCGCCTAATACCATCATGCTGGAATCTTTTGGCACTTCGACTTCAAACGTTTGCATATAAGGCTTAGCATCGGTCTCTGGGTTAAATCTATAGACTTCGAATTTCATAATGGAATTCCTCTTAATAAACTCGGGCTTTGACTGGGAATGGCTCAACCTTGGTAGGCTTCATATTGACAGCGCGTGTTGCCATACGGTTATCTTGCTCGAAATACAAACTATGTTTAAGCCAATTAACATTATCGTGCTCAGGGAAATCTTCACGGCTATGTGAACCACGGGTTTCTGTCCTGAATAATGCAGCAGCGGCTGTCGCAACAGCTACTGACATGAGATTATCTAGCTCTAAGGCTTCAATTCTCATGGTATTAAATATTTGGCTATGATCGAGCAAAGCAGCGTGCTTGAGGCGTTCTTGCAATTCTTTTAATTTCGAGAAGCCTTCTTGCATAAATTCGCCGGTACGGAATACTCCGAAATCACGTTGCATAATCGCTTTCATGGAGGCGCGGATTTCAAACATATTTTCGCCGGTCTTAGCATTATTCCAACGGTTTAAACGTTCTAAAGAATGTCCTACATCTTCATCTGTAACGAAGTGATCCGCCATATGCGATAAGTTTTCAGCGATATGAATCCCTGCCGCGCGGCCAAATACCACTAAGTCTAGCAAGGAGTTGCTGCCTAAGCGGTTAGCACCATGCACCGACACGCTGGCACATTCGCCGATCGCATATAAGCCATTGATAATTTCATCTTGGCCCAGAGCATTTTGAGTCAATACCTGACCATGAATATTGGTTGGCATACCACCCATCATATAATGACAGGTTGGAACGACTGGGATAGGTTCTTTAATAGGATCGACGTGAGCAAAGGTTTTGGCTAATTCACAAATACCTGGCAGACGTTCATTAATAATTTTTTCGCCTAAATGGGTTAAATCGAGCAATACGCAATCGACCCCATTGCGTCTTACGCCACGACCTTCGCGTATCTCTACGGTGCTGGCACGTGATACGACGTCCCTTGAGGCCAGGTCTTTTGCATTAGGCGCATAACGCTCCATAAAGCGTTCGCCATCTTTATTACGTAAGATTCCGCCTTCTCCACGGCAACCTTCGGTCACTAATACTCCAGCGCCGGCGATTCCGGTTGGATGGAATTGCCAAAATTCGATATCCTGCACAGGAAGACCTGCTCGAAGCGCCATACCGATACCGTCTCCAGTATTAATATAGGCATTGGTAGTCGATTCATAAATTCGCCCTGCCCCGCCTGTTGCCAACACCGTGGCTTTAGCGTGGAAATAAGCGACTTCGCCCGTCTCGATATGAATGGCGGTAATTCCGGAGATACCGTTATCAGACTTCACTAAATCCAATGCATACCATTCGGTAAAAAATTCTGTTTTGTGTTTAATATTGGCTTGATACAAGGTATGTAATAAAGCATGACCGGTTCTATCGGCAGCCGCACAGGTGCGTTGCGCGGGCTTGCTTACATCATATTCTTGAGACATTCCACCGAAGGCGCGTTGATAAATTCGACCATCGGCCTGACGGGAGAATGGCATGCCCATATGTTCAAGCTCGTAGACAGCCTGAGGCGCTATTTCGCACATATATTCGATACAGTCCTGGTCCCCTAAATAATCGGAACCTTTAACGGTATCATACATATGCCAGCGCCAATCATCGGGATGCGCGTTACCTAATGAAGCCGCCATTCCACCCTGAGCGGAAACGGTATGGGATCGAGTCGGAAATACTTTTGAAATAACCGCGACTTTTTTATTCTCTTGAGCTAATTGGATCGCCGCACGTAAACCTGCGCCGCCCGCTCCTACTATAATCGCATCAAATTCATATCTAGCAATGGCCATGACTTAGCTCCACAGTATATTGATGCACCAAACGATGCATACTAAAAAAGCAATAATAATGATCACCTGAGCACTGCCACGAACTAAACGGCAGGTCACATAATCGGTTAAAACCGTCCAAATCCCAACCCAGGCATGAGCTATTAAGCTAAGCAAGGCGAGAATAGTAAAGGCTCTCATCCAGACGGTGTGAAATAATAAAAACCAAACCGTATAATCAAGAGGATGATGACCTAAAATAAAACCCACGATAAAAAAGGCATAAATGGCCAAAATAACCGCCGAGATGCGTTGCACAAACCAATCTTTTAAACCATTGCCGGTTAGCGAAGTGATGCTTCCTACCATAGCGATACTCCTAAAGAGACTATAATAATAACTGAAACGCACATTACAAAAACACTGCTCCAGCGTGAACCTTCAATGGATTCTAAAAAGCCCATATCCATCACAAAATGTTTAATACCTGCAATGATGTGATACGCCATGGCAGATAACAGCAACCAGGTCAAAAACTTAAATCCTGGGGCACTAAAAGAGGATTGAAGGCTAAGAAAACTTGGCCCATTTGCTAAGGAGTGACTCAATAGCCATAGCATAAAAGGGATTAATAAAAATAAGATTACTCCCGAAATCCTATGCAAGATTGAGACGATAGCATTCATCGACATCCAATATTTTGAAATAGATTTTAGGTCTACATTACGTGATTCTAATGACATATTTGCGCCTCTTAGTGGGGATCAAAACTTCATTATACTAGCACATTCTATTACACACTCCATAGGTTTCAATGCAAATAGATTATTTCCGTTTTAGATATAAACAATTACCCTTAATACGCCTTGCAGCGCTGGCAAGCTCTCTCTATAATGCGCTCAAAGCTAAATATATTTTCAGGGGATAGAAGAATGAGTGACAAAGCCGCTAAATTAACCATCGAAGGCAGCGATATAACCTTTGATTTACCTATCTATTCTGGCACGTTAGGCCCTGATGTTATTGATGTTAGCAAGCTTGCTGCAAGTGGAACTTTCACTTATGACCCAGGCTTTATGTCTACCGCCGCCTGTAAATCGGCGATCACCTATATCGATGGAGATAAAGGCATATTACTGTATCGTGGCTACAGAATCCAGGACCTCGCCGATAACGCAAGCTATCTAGAAGTCTGTTATTTGTTGCTAAATGGCGAACTACCCAATGCCGAGCAAAAACTCGAATTTGAAAAGAGCATTTGCTACCATACCATGCTTCATGAACAAGTGGTTAATTTCTTTAGAGGCTTTAGACGTGACGCCCATCCGATGGCGATTATGATTGGGGTAGTCGGCGCTTTATCCGCGTTTTATCACGATAAACTGGATTTACACGATCTCAATAATCGTCAATTAACCGCGCATCGTCTCATTTCTAAAATGCCTACCATTGCGGCGATGTGCTACAAACATACTATTGGCCAGCCTTTCGTATTCCCGAATAATGAAATGAGCTATGCTGAAAACTTTCTCTATATGATGTTTAGCACCCCATGTGAAACATATGTGCCTAACCCAGTATTCGTTAGAGCCATGGATATTATCTTTACCCTGCACGCCGATCATGAACAAAATGCCTCAACCTCAACCGTACGTTTAGCAGGCTCGACCGGGGCCGACCCATTCGCCTGTATCTCGGCGGGCATTTCCGCACTATGGGGACCTGCTCATGGCGGCGCTAATGAAGCGGCTCTTAAAATGCTGCAAGAAATCGGCAGCCCAGAAAATATTCCACATTATATCGCTCGTGCTAAAGATAAAAATGATAACTTCCGCTTAATGGGCTTTGGTCATAGAGTCTATAAAAACTTCGACCCACGCGCTAAAGTTATGCGTCAGACCTGTGAGCAAGTATTAAAAGAATTAGGCCAGTCTGATAATCCTATTTTTAAAGTGGCTATGCAATTACAAGATATCGCCACCAGCGACCCTTACTTTATCGAGAAAAAACTCTACCCTAACGTCGACTTCTACTCCGGCATAATCTTAAATGCTATCGGTATTCCTTCCGATATGTTTACGGTGATCTTCGCCCTAGCTAGAACCGTAGGCTGGATTTCACAATGGAATGAGATGATAGGCGATCCATCCTTCAAACTTTCTCGCCCAAGACAGCTCTATATTGGTGAAAAAGAAAGAGACCTAAAACCCATCACCAAACGATAATTTTTCTTAGGCAATCACATTGCCTTAGAAAAATATCGCCCTAAAATATGGATTCCCGCCTTCGCGGGAATGACAAGCTGACTTACTGCGTACTAATATTTTATATAGAGGGCCGTTTGCGAGAGAGGGTGATGATTATCCGCAAGTATGTCCATATGCGGCAGCCTTGTTGCTTGCCATTGCTGAGTCGGATCTAGATTTTACTAGCGAACAGCTTGATGAAATTGTAGATTACTTGGTGAGAGATCTTGATACACGCCAAGAGATTGAATCAGCTGTAGTGGGCGAGGGCTATACGCGTACGCAAGGTGTCAACATAACCTCAGAATTATACTTGCGCGCATGCTTAAAAGGGGAGCAGTTGCGCCCTCATAAAAAATCTTGGTATTTAGCAGAGTATATGCACAATATTAAAAGGGCTTATGCAGATCCTCACCGTCCGCTTGAGAATAAGCCAAAATATATAGGGCTTGGCCGAGCAGAAGCAGAGCATGCTTATAGAGAGTATGCTAATCGACTGAGATCGCAAGGATCTGTTCAAACTGCTACATATTTTATGGCCGAAAGTGCGTTTACAGCAGAGCTTAGGTCAAGTTTTCAACCTTTGTCTGCTATATTTGAGAGGGAGCTGCAAGCTATTAGA
>JAUSAW010000001.1 GCA_030652335.1 Gammaproteobacteria bacterium | reverse complement strand
GGACCGACCCCACCGGGGTCGGTCCTCCACTTCTGCAAGGTCGGCGAGCCGACCGCTATGCAACTGCTTCCTAGAAGTCCACGCCGATGCCGCCGGTGATAACGGCAGTACCCTCGCTACCGGTGCCGGTCGCGTGGCACTTGAGGCAGACACCGTCGAAGTTCGCGTCGGCTGCGTCGGTCTCAGCGTCCGTGCTGTGCAGGGCCTTGCGCAGGAAGCGCTCGGCACCCGGAGTGTAGTGCGGGAAGCTGCTCAGGATGACACCGGTCGCACCAGTGGTCGCGCCAGCATCATGGCAGTCCGTGCAGTACGTCGAAGGTGCGTAGGCGACTAAAGCGCCGCCGAACGACGCCGCTGCGTTCGTGTAGTTGGCACCAGATGCCTTCATCACGTGGCTGCGGTAGTCGGTCGCGTTGCCAAGACCGCCCTTGACCGTCTCCGCGTAGTCGTCCATGAAGTACGGGTGGCACTTCGTGCAGAACAGCGAGACCTGCTCCACCTTGGTGCCCGTCGCGCTGTAGGCGATACCGTTGGTTGACTGGTAGCCGCCGGACTTCAGGATCTTGGAGGCGACGTTGCCCGTCATGGCGCCCGCGCCGTGGACGGCGTGGCAGTTCACGCAACGCACGTTGCCCGCGTTCAGCCCCGTGCCGCCGTCGGTGTTGTGCGCCGAAGACCCCACGGTGCCACTGTAGAAGTTCGTGCCACCGATCAAATCCGTGTAGATGACCTTCACGCCCGTCGCGGTCGTGATGTGGCAGTACGTGCACGCGTCGGAAACGGAACTCTGAAGCAGCACTTCGTTCGTGGCGCCGGCCTTGTGCACCGCATGGCATACTGCACACTTGGTGGTCGTCGTGAGGTAGCCATAGTGCGGAGTGCCGGTGAGGGCGTTGTCGCCCGCGTCGACCCAGCTTGCCCAGGTCGATGTGACGTTCGCATACGCCGTTCCAGCCATGGCGAGCGCGATAAGCGCGCTGGCGACCATGACGAACATGATCTTCTTGGTCATTGAAACCCCTCTGCTAGTTGTAGACAGGGTTGTGTTCATTCGCTTGCACCTCCTTCCCTTGATGAATAATGAGCGGCCGCCGAAGCGGCTTGTCTCCGTAGAGTGCCTGCAACCATATACTACCTGTGCTCGTTTCTGCGGACAAGTGACAACGGTCACTTGTCCGCAGAAAACATCACTCCTCATCCGCATGATCCCCCGTCGTCGCGCCGCGCATCGAACGGCGCCCACGGCGCACCGCTAGCGCGACGAGGATCGCCAACAGCAGCAGGCCGAGGGGAACGGCGCAAACGGCCAGCGGCCCTGACATCGTCCTCCGAATGGCCGCAGCGGCTCCATTCGAGCCGCTGCCTGGGATGCGGACCACCTGCAGGCGGTCGTTCCCTGTGTCTGCGACCACGAACCAGTCCCGTTCGGCGTCGTAAGCTATCCCTGAGGCGTAGGTGAAGAGCCCGTCTCGGCTTCCCTGCTCTCCATAGCGCCCAGCGAGGGTGGCGCCGCTCTTGGTGACCTTGAGAACGACGAGGTCGAAACCGAACGAATCCGCGACTACGAGCCTGCCCATCCCGTCGAGAGCGATTGACATCGGAAGCTGAACCCCGCCAGGTGTCGAGGTGGCGACGATCCCGCTCTTCGGTGCCGTCCTCATGCCCTGCGGCCACACCCACAGTAGCCGACCGTCCTTGTCGTAGGACTTGATGCGCCGGTTCTGAGTATCAGCGATGTACACCGTGCCATCAGGCGCAACTGCCACACCATGTGCAACGTCGAACTCGTCAGGTCCCTTGCCGCGCTTGCCCCAGACCGACAACACCTTCCCGTCCAGCGAGAACACGCTCACTCCGGGAACGCTTCCGACGACCACACGTCCGTTGCTGACCGCGATATCGCACGGAAGAGGCACGGACCACTCGCGCAGAAACTGCCCACCGGCGTTGAAGACGAGCACCTTCTCGTTGCCAAAGTCTGCTACATACACATTGCCATCGGCGTCTGTCGCGATGCCCTCGACGCGCTTGATGCGGCCCTTGCCGGCCGCAGAAGGTCCGGAGTGGATCAGCGTCGCATAGCTACCGTCAGCGTTGAAGCCCAGGATTCGAGCGCGTGAGGCGTCGGTGCCCCAGATGCGCCCACCAGGACCGACCGCAGCGTCGACTGGTCGATTGAACTGCTGTTCCACCTTGGGCCCGTATCCGTATATGGAGCGGACCCATTCGAGCCCGCGCGGGATGCTCTTCCGGACCGCGGCCGACCCCATCGGTGTGACGACCTTGGACACAAGGAACATCAGTGCCGCCAGCAACAACACCAGCAGTAGCAGCAGGGCAACGAGGAGGGTGCGTGTAGCATCCGACCTACGGCCTCTGTGTTCGGCGTTCTCCGCCCTCATGTCGCGATTACTCACTTGGCGCCGGCCTTCCCGAGTTTGTTCAGGCCCGCGAGAGCGTCTGCGTAGTCCGGAATCATGGACAAGGCCTTTCGGTAGTCGCCCTCCGCCTCGGACATACGTCCCAGCGTGGCGTACAGGTCACCGCGCATCGTCAGAACGTCGGCCATCTGAGGATTGCGAGCAAGGGCCGAAGTGTAGGAACTCGCAGCTCGCTCGATGTCGCCTTCGGACGACAGCAACTCGCCCTGCAGCACATAGGCCTCGATCAAGTACGGCGACGCGAGTGTGGCGATGTCTATCGACGTCCCCGTCTCAGAGAACTCGCTCCGCTTGTCCTGTTCGCGCTTGAGCATCTTATCGATGACCATGTCGAGGACCCCAAGGGCCTCGGAGCGCCGCGATTGGGCATCAAGGAGCTTCGCCTCCGCCAGCAGGATCGGCGCGGTCTCCGTGACTTCCGCGGAGCCGGCCTCAATAACGGTAGCAGCCTTGGATAGGTCCCCAGCCGCGATGAGCGCCGTGGCCCAATCAGCCCAGACGCGCGGATTCTCCGGCTGAGTCTTCGACAGCGCCTCCAACTTCTGGACTTGGCGTTCGACGTCGGTGCGTGGCGGCTGAGGGGCGATCACCACAGCATAGACGATCCATGAAGCCACCAGCAGCACTGTCAGCGCGACGACAAGGACTGCGGCGAGGAGCCCGCGATCGACTTGGGCGCGTGAACCGGGCGGCTTGGTCGTCCGACTGTTGATGGGGGTGCGGGACATGCATCATCCTCCGTGACGGTGTACCGAAACACGTTCGAGACGGGCTTGGCTCCAAGCTTCTACCTACTGAGCCCCTCCACGTGACAGTGCGCGCAGAAGGTCGGGTTGTGGCACTCGAAACAAGCCGTCGCGCCGGACTCCGCGACCACGACGAAGTGCTGGGGGATCCAGGGCTTCGAAGCGTCACCTTGCTTGTGATGACAACTGTTACAGAACTCCGTGCCAAGTGACGTGGCCGTGCCCTTGGCGTGGCAGTTCGCACACACGGCGGGCGTCTTCTTGCCGGCCGGACCGTGGGTCTTGAGGAAGCCCGTCGGGTGCGGCATGGCCGTGCCGTGGCAGCCTTCGCAGAACGTGGCCTTCACGTGGCACATGCGGCAGTAGGTGTCCTTCTTGTCGGCCTTCGCCAGCGTGGCGTGACCCTTCGAGTCGCCGAACTTCTTGTAGAAGCCGGGACCGAAGTGGTTCTCGGGCTTGAGCTCGAAACCGCTGGGATGGCACGCACTGCAGTCGCCGGGCGCCTTGAGGCCATCCTTCGGCGTGGGCTGGCCCTCGAGCGCATGGCACCGGTAGCAGCCTTCCATCTTCATGAAGTCCTCGTGCGGATGGCTACCCTTGGCGAGCTTGAGACCGGTCTCATTGTGCGCGATGCGGTTGTGGCACTGGGTGCAGGTGACACCCTTCTCGGCGTGCACCGCGTGGTCGATGATGATGCCAGGACCGGGCGTGAGCTTGCGGTTCTTCGTGTGGCACTGGGTGCACTGCCGCTCGGGCATGTACTTCGCGTTCATGGCGAGCTCGGACTCGGCGTTCAAGGGGAGCTTCTCGCCGTTGACCACGCCGACGACGCCGGCCACGCCGACGTCCACCTTGTGCAGCAGGAACGTCACGGTGTCGGCGTTGACCGGCATGTGGCACGCCAAGCATGAGATCTCGGAGTGCGACGAGTTCTCGTATGAGGCGATGGTGTCGCCCTGCACCTGGTGGCAGAAGCCTGCGCAGAACCACCGCGACGACGTCGCACTGATCACGACGGTGAGCACGGCGGCGATGACAAGGATCCACACGCCCATCAAGACGATGAGGCGCGGGCGGCGTACGGGATCCTTGAATCCGGCGAGGGAGATGCGGGGCTTCACGCGCTGTCCTTCGTTGCAGACATGGCTAGAAATCTATCCCGACGTTCTTGCCGGGCGTGTGCGCGTGGCACTGGAGGCACTGGCCATCGTAGGGCCAACTGTAGCGCTGCAACATGTAGTTCTGGTCCGTGCCGTGCGGATTATGACACGTCGTCGTGCACGTGAGGGGCTTCTTGGCGGCGACGTCCCACAGGTTGGGGCGGAACGGGTGCTTGTTCGGGCCTTCCACCGTGGGTGCGTGACAGTCCAGACACAGTTCCGGGTTGCGCTTGCGCAGCATCGGCGCGTAGTTCGAACCGTGCGGTGTGTGGCACCGCACGCACAGGATCTTGTTCACGCCGTGCGAGGAGGGCTCGAAGGTCGCCTTGATCGCGTACGCGCCACCGTTCGCCTTCGTGTGGCACTTGTAGCAGAACTCGTTGCCCTGGGCGTCGATAAGGAACTCGTAGTCCGCCGCGTGCGGGTTGTGGCAATCGGCGCAACTGAGACTGACCGTCCCGACCGGGTGGTGGCTGGGCTTGGCGAAGTCGTACTTGATGGCGCCGTGGCAGTCGTAGCACAGCGGAGGCTGGTCTTTGCGCAGAAGCGGCAGGTAGTTGGAGCCGTGCGGCTCGTGGCAGCCGGTGCAGTTGTCCTTGAACGGCTGGTGTTGAACGTTCTTGAGCGAGAGCGGCGCCACGCTGGGGTGGCAGGTGAAGCACAGTGTCTGCTGGTCGGCTGTGAGGATGCCCTTGTACGCGGAGGCGTGCGGGTGATGGCACGTCAGGCACGAGTACTGGGCGACCGGCGGGTGCTGCTGCGCGCGGTTCAGCTGACGGCCTATGGGGTGGCACGTGAGGCACAAGTCGCGCTCGTTCTGGGTGAGCAGCGCCATGTTGTCCGAGGCGTGCGGGTCGTGACACGACGTGCAGCGCCCCTTCATGAACGGGTTGTGTGTGAACTCGAGAGATCGCTGAGGCCCGATATCTCCGTGGCAGACCCAGCACAGCTCGGTCTCGTCCATGGTGAGCGCCGAGTCCTTGCCCTTGACCTGCTTCTCGGTGGTCTTGGACGTACCGCCACCCGTCTTGCCGATGAGAGACGCGGGGCCTTGTCCGATCTCGAACGCGATGCGGAGCGGCAGCCACTCGATGAGGGTGCGCAGGCGCTGCCAGCGCTCGACGGGGCCGAACGACGTCGTGGTGCGCACGAGCTCGCCGTGCGGCGTGTGGCAGGTGGTGCACTGCTTCTTGAGGAACGGGTTGTGCACCGTGGTCTTCGTGAACTGTGGGAGCAGCTCCACGTGGCAGCGCAGACACTCGATGTTGCGCAGGATCGCTTGCTGCTGCTCGCCAGTTGGCGCGGTGACCCAGACGTCGGTGATGGTGGTCACGCCGCACATGAGCAACAAGAGCGCGAGGATAGCGGCCAGTGCCAGGCGCGAGCGCCCGCCCTTGCCTGCTCCCTCGAGCTTCTCGAGTTGCTCTACGTCGGGGATCCCGACGCCATCTTCGGTCAACGTTCCTCCGCCCGGCTGCTCGCGTGAAGCACTCATGACACCCCGTGCAGGCTGAAGCGGACACCGACGTGCGGCATCACCAGCAGTCTAACATCCGGCCCCTTGTCGGCATATGGAAACGCGGGTGTTTCCGCGTCCTTCGCGGAGCGGAAACGCAAGGGGCCCCGACCTGATGGTCGAGGCCCCTTGTAGATGATCCGATCACGCCTACTTGAACACGCGTAGTTCCGCGATACCGTAGCCGTTGTTCGTGCTCGACGCGCGACGGCACTCGACCTTCACATAGCGGGCGCTTGTCGCGGGGAACGCGACGGTGGAGGTGCCACCGGTACCAGTGGTAGTGGAGTATATCTGCGTCCACGTGCTGTTGTTGCCCGAGGTGTAGACGCGGAACTCCGTGGCGTGGCGGTTGGATGCCCAGACGACCTCGGCCTTCGAGACGCTCGTCGGAGCGGCCAAGTCCACGGTCAGCCACTCGACCTGCGTCGAGCTTGAGAGGGAGCCGGAGCGCCAGTAGGTCGTCAGGTTGTCGTCGCCAGCCTTGCTCGCGGCGTACGTGGTGCTGTAGGTGCGACTGGCAGTGAAGACCTTGCCCAGTGCCAGGTTCACCGGCACGGGTGCGAGCGCGAAGTCCACCGTGGTCGTCTGGTCCGCGAGGACCGCAACCGACTTCGTCTGCGAGACGTACCCGGTCTTGGCGGCGGTCACGCCGTAGGTGGCCGTGCCCACGGAACCGAAGTCGTAGTAGCCGTTGATGTCGGTCGTACCGGACTGGCCCTTGTCGGTCGTGACCGCAGCGGCGGTAAGCGGTGCGCCGGCCGTGTCGAGCACGCGGCCCTTGAGTACGCCGGCGGTCTGGACCACGCTCGGCCAGCGGCTGGACATGCTGGAGCTATGTTCACTGCATCCGCTCTGGCTGCAGTCGGACAGGCTCCAGCTGGTCGGCGTGTAGTTCTTGAGCTTGAGGCCGGTCAGATAGAGGGAGTTGTACGGCGTGGGGTCGTCCTTGTACGCGAGCAACCTCGGCAGGCGCCAAGCGTGCGGGATCTGCGAGTGGCAGCCGACGCACTTGCCATCGCCCGAACTGTGGTGCTCGCTCTCCTTGTGGACGTCGTTCATCCCGCCGAAGTTCGTGTGGCACTTCGCGCAGATGAATGTCGTGGAAGACGTCCCGCTGCCGGTGAGGTAGACCGTCGCCCAGTCGGTGGGATACGCAGGATCGATGTTGACCTTCACCGTGGAGCCATGCGGCCCCACGGCGGTCGTCGAGACTGAATGGCACTGGTTGCACGTGACCATCGAGGTCGTTGTCCAACCGGTCTTGAGGAAGGTCGACGCCGCCGGAGTCGGCCAGGTGTAGGCTGTCGTCCCAACCAGGAAGCTCGACTTCATGAACGGCAGAGCCGAGTAGGCCCTGTGGCCGCCGGAGTTCCCCTTGTTGAACTCGAGCGTGTTCTGAGCGGCGTGGCGGTTCTTGCCGTTGACTGCGGGATGACATGCGCTGCATGCGCGCACGCTGTTCGCGATCGCGGCCTTGACTGCGGTGTTCGTCGAGCTGTGGCACGTAGCGCACGAGTAGCCGAGCGCAGCGTGCTCGGTGTCCAGATAGGTGAAGTGACATCCCGCGCAGCCGACATCGATCGCGGCTGAGGCATCATGCAGAGCGTGATGGCTGGTCCCGACGCCGGCATGGCAGCCGGCCGAAGCACAATCGGTCTTGCCGGTCGGAACGGTGGCCGGGCTCGTGTGACAGACCGCGCAACCGCTCACGGAAGCGGCATGGATCACGCTGACGTCCGCGATGCTGTGGCACGCAGTGCCCGAGCACGACGTGTTGGTCGAGGCGTGCTTGGCTGGCAGCCCCGTGTGCTTCGTCGCGTGACATGCGATGCACTTCTTGGTCCACGCCACGGTGAATGCATCGACCTTGGTCTCGTGGCAGGAGACGCACGTCACGACGGGCGAGACGCTGGCCTTGAGGTGCTCCGGCTTGAGGTCGAGGTAGTGACAGGTCGAGCAGCCGGTGTCAGTCGCTGTGTGGTCCGCGGTCACGTAGTGCTTCGTATCGAGCGGCAGGTGGTCGGCGTGGCAGCTCGCGCACTCGACGTTCGCCGGCAGAATCGGCACGAGGACGTTGCCGTGACAGGATGCACAGCTCTTGGTCTTGTGGATGGCCACGACGTCGTACGTCTCATGGCAGGCCTTGCACGCTGAGCTCACCGCGGTGGCCGTGTGCTTCGCGGTGATGTCGCCATGACCGACGTGGCAGGTCGTACATACGGTCGAGGTCGGCTGCTTCGCCGGCGACTGATGGCAGACAGCGCACGCGGTGTACGTGATGCCGGCGACGGTCGTGGTGGCCTTCGAGTGCAGCGTCGTCAGGTTGCCGATGACGTGACAGCCGGTGCCTGAACACGCAGTTGTCGTCGAGATGTGCGCGGTCGTGTAGTAGTCATGCGCTGTCACTGTCGTGTCGATCGACCCGTGACACGAGACGCACGCTGCGGTCTTCGTCCTGAAATCACCGATGCGCCAGGCGTTGTCGTGGCAGACCTTGCAGGCATCGGGTGTGATGTTCTTGTGCACCGTGGTGACGACGGTCGAATGGCACTGCTCGCAGCTGGCGCCCGCAGGAGCCGTGTGCAGAGCGAGTTCGTGGAGGTGCGGTGTCGCGCTGTGGCAGGTCGCGCATTCCACGCCCAAGGGCACAGCGTCGCTGCTCCTGTGGCACACGTAGCACCCCGTCAGCGCACCTTCCACGGCGTTCTCGTGGATGGCGGCGACGTCTGTCACCGCGTGGCAGCCGGCCCCGGCGCATGCCGAGGAGGTGGACGCCTCGTGTGCGGATGTCTGAGCGCTATGAGTGCTGGCAGCCGTATGGCATGCGAGACAGGTCTTGTTCCAGCCGCCTACGAGGCCGTCGACCTTGCCCTGGTGACACGAGACGCATGTCACCTTCGGGCTCACGGAGGTCTTGGAGTGCTCGGCGTCCATGGAGAGCTTGTGGCACTTGTAGCAGTCGCCAGCCACGGCGGACGCCGTGTGACTGGTCTCGACGTAGTGGTCGGGATCGATCTGCGTGTACTTCGCATGGCAACTGACGCACTCGACGTTGGTCGGCAGCGTGGCCAGAGCCGCGTTGTCGTGGCAGACGGCGCACTCGCCCTTCGGGGACTTGGCATGCAGGGTGCGGACGTCGGCTGTCTCATGACACTCGACGCACGCCCCGCTGACGAGCGCCGTGTGGGCGACCATCAGGCTTCCGTGCGCGGTGTGACACGTCGTGCAGTCGGCGGTGATCGGCTGGTTCGTCGGCGACTGGTGGCAGACAGCGCACCCGGAGAGGGGCACGCCCGCGACGGTCGTGGTCGCCTTCGAGTGAAGAGGCGCCACGTCGCCGATCGCATGGCAGTTCAGGCCTGAACAAGACGTCTGAGTAGACGTGTGGGCGGTGGTCTCGTTCGAGTGCTTCGCCCCGTGGCAGGTGTCGCAGGACTTGTCCCACGGCTTCGGAGCCGCCTTGAACCTGGCGGACGTGTGGCAGGCAAGGCACGTGAACGTGCCGCCCGTGGCGCGCAGGTGTTCCGCGTTCAGTCCGCCGACGTGACACGAGGCGCACGCCGGGTCCGCCCCCTGGGTGGACTCATGCGAGGCGTTGGTGTAGTGCGCCGTCGCGACCGGAGCATGGTCAGCGTGGCAGTTCGCGCACTCGCTCGTCGTGAACTGGTAGGTGATGTCGCCCTTGGCGGGCAGACCGTCCTTGCTGGGCTGGTTGTGGCAGGTGGCGCACTTCGCGAACGCGCCGCTCGTGTTGCCCTCGGCGCCGTGGAGCTGGACCACCCAGTTCGAACCATGGCAGGAAACGCATTCCTGGCTATCGGGCGCGGAGGCGCGATGCCCCATGTCCGAGTGGACGTATCCGTCGTGGCACGTGCCCGTGCAACTGGTATCGACCGGCTTCGTCCAATCGATCCGTGTCGCACTGGTGTTGGCGTGACACATCTTGCAGGTGGTCGAGTACTCCTTGACCCCACCTACGAACGGTGCGTGGACATCAGGGAGCATCCTCGATGACGCGTGGCAGCCAGGATCGCTCATGCAACCATCGGATGTCGACGACAGGTGCTTCGCATCCATCCGGGTGTGATAGTCCACTCGCTCAGTGGTGTGACAAGTGGCGCAGTCCGCATCCGTCGGCGCGGGGCCGCCGGGCACGTGGCAGACCTGGCAACTCGTGAGCGTGAGTCCGCCGGCCGTGATGGTCGTGGCCTTCGAGTGCACGACGGTGATGTCGGCCACGTCATGGCATTCGACACAGGTCGGAGTGCTCGTCAGCGTGTGGCCGAGAGTCATGTTCTCGTGCTTCGTGTCATGACAGGCGACGCAGGTCTTGTCCCACGCCGTCTTGAACGTGGCGACCTTGGTCTGATGGCAGTTCACGCACGCGCTGGGTGCTGACGCGTGTGCGGTCTTCATGTCCATGCTGTGGCACAGGGCGCAGGAGGGATCCTCGGCGGAGGCGACGTGCGAGGACTCGTGCGAAGCGTAGTGGTCCGCAGTCGTGGTGACCACGACGCTGCCGCTGGCGCCGTGACATGCAGTGTTGCCGCATTCGGCGATGACGGCGACCTTGAGCGACGTCCTGGCCATCGCGTTATGCGGTGTGTGGCAGAACGCGCAATCAGCCCGGCCGCCCTCCTTGACGGTCTTGTGACAGAGATTGCAGCCGTACGAGGACGCGCTGTGCGTGTCGGCGATGTCGGCCTCGTGACATGGCGTGCACTCCGCCGACGCGGCACTCGAGGCCACGTGGCGCTGCGGGTATGAGACGTGGGTCGGGACCTGCCCCGGTCCGTCGCCGTGACAGTCCACGCAGCGTGCCGTACGGCCCACCAGGATCAGCGTGCCGTTGTGACAAGTCGCGCAGCCCATCGGATGGATGCGCGCATCGCCGATGACCGCGGCGGGCGTGTGCTTGGGATGACACGGCGTCAGGCAGCCCGAGCTGTCCGACGTGGGCTTGTGCTTCACGGTGAATTCGCGGTGATAGTCGACATCCTGCTGGGTGTGGCACGACGCGCACTCCGCGGTGTGCTCCTTGATATCGCCGACGCGGGTCGGATTGCGGTGACAGACGTCGCAGCCGTTGCCCAGGCGAGCGTGAACGGTCTTGAGGTCCATGCCCGCCGCATCGTCCTTGTCGTGGCAGACGCCGCACGCGTTGACGCTTACCGTCGAGGTCGCGTTGTGCGTCGCCACGTCGTAGTGCTGGTCGAAGGTGAAGTGGCAGTCGATGCAGTCCTTGCCCGCGGGAGATGCGGCGGGGTTGTGGCAGACGAGACAGGACGTGAAGGTGCCGTCGGCCGTGGTCGTGGTTGCCGAGGAGTGCACGATCTCCAGGGTGCCGGCGTGACAAGGGACGCAGTCAGGCGCCGAAGCGAGACCATGGACGACGAGTTTGCCCGTGTGCTTCGTGGGTGCGAGAGCCGAGTTGTGGCACTGGTCGCAGCCCTGGAGCCACTTGAGCGGCACCATCTGGTCCCGCGGGTTCGGGTGGCAGGTGGCGCAGGATCGTGGTTCTGCGGAGGTAGACTTGGCATGCTCGGTCATCAAGTCGGTGGAGTGGCATGCGGTGCACGCCATGCCGTCCTCGGACTGGATCCCGAAATCGGCGACATGGGGGATGCTGTCGTAGCCGTGCGCCAAGGTCTTCAGTGGGTGGCAGGAGCCGCAAGCGGGCGTGAAGGTAGCGGTCCCAGCGGCGGCCACGGCATGGCATGAAGGGTTCGTGCAAGTTTCGGACTTCAGGGTCACGTTGTACACGTAACGGGCGTACGTCGTGGTCGGCGTCCCCAGCGCCACCTTCCTCGACAGGGGCGGGTACCTCCCGTACGAACCGAGGCTGTCCAGTGTGTGGTCGGCGTGCGTGATCGGCAGCGTATGACAAGAGTCGCAGCCGGTAGACCCGTGGCACGTCTCGCAGTAGTTGGAGCCCCAGTTCTGTGTACCGTACTTGATGGGGTTCTTCTGCCAACTCCCGTTCACATGTACTGCATGCACCTGCCCGCTGGCAGCGGACAGGGAGTTCGCGTTGTTGAAGTAGCCGAAGGCAGTCGAGACGGACATCAGCCGCCCTGGGTTGAAGGGCGCAGCATACGGCACCGCCGCCGCATGACACGCGTAGCACTCGCCTGTGTGGTCGTGGGAGTAGCCGCCCGTGATCGCGGTTCCCTGCCCGATCCAGTGGCAGCTCTTACACTTCGCGTAGTCCACGTTGCTCGCGCCCGGAGCGGTCGGCGGCGCCGTAAAGTCCACCTTGGACACTGCGCCCGCACCGGTGGCCTGGTCGTGGCACGCCAGACACTCCGTGTTCGTCGTGTAGGCGGCTTGCGCAACGGCGGGCAGCGCGAACACCGCAGCCACAGCCAACGCGCAGACGAGCAGGACCGTAAGCTTCCGTGCAGTCATCCCGGTCACATCCCTGGTCGCGTCGATCTTCCGACGTGCCCCCCCTGTGCGGGAGCCCCTATGTGACTGGTCTTTGCGACCGCGGGTGATGGTCCTCGAACGAACCGACCCCGGAGACGACAAAAACCGGCCACTTAGCGAGATAGCCGGTTGCACCATTGGCTCGCCGCTACCGAGGTGCCCAGATTTCAGGCAGCGGGTCGAAGCCTCCATATCGCTCCATGTCCGGCCCCTTTGGGCTCCCAGCAGAGCCGCAACGGACTTGGTCGGCGCCAATTATGAGGGCGTTCTCACGCTTCGGTCAACCGCATCCGAGAAGCCTGAAGAAGCCTGAACGCGCTCAGGAGAGACAAGGCGCCGCTCGTCAGTTCGAATGTGACGGTGGTCACATTCGACCGGCCTTAGTACGTCAGCCCGACGCCCGTGGTGTCGTCGGCGCGATGGCACTTGAGGCACAGCCCGTCGACTGTACCGATGGTGTTTGTCTGGGGCACGGCGCCCAGCGATGCCGCAGACGCCCTGAAGCGGACGCTGAGTCACCTGTCAACGCACACCTAGCCCCGCGCGCCGCAAGGACGGCCGCCCCGCCTCAGTACCCCGTCAGGTACGCCCCGTGGATCGAGTTGTAGGCCACCGGCACGCCGATCAGCGCGAACACCACGATCGGCAGCGCGACTACGGCCAGCCAGGCCGACTTGCGGCCCCGCCAACCCATCGTGAGCCGGGTATGCAGGTAGACCGCGTAGACGATCCAGCTGATGAGCGACCACGTCTCGACCGGGTCCCAGGCCCAGTAGCGACCCCAGGCCTCGTTCGCCCATATGGCGCCGGCGGCGATCATGACACCGAGGAAGATGAATCCGGCGCCGATGAGCTTGAACGACAGGTCGTCGATGATCTCCTGACGCGGCAACTTGGAGAGCAGATCGGCCAGCTTGCCGTTCGACCACTTCTCGCGCATCAGGTAGAGCAGCGCCAGAGCGAAGGCCGCGATGAACGCCGAGTAGCACAGCTTCGCGAAGGTGATGTGGATGGTTAGCCACCACGACGCCAGCTTGCCCGTCACCTCGAGTGAGGACTTCGGCGCCAGCATCGCGCCGCCCATCATGAGGAACGACAGCGGCATGATGATCACGCCCACCGGCCCCAGCGTCGGGTAGCGCCACAACAGCAGCCCCAGAGCGAGGACCGCGCCCACCACCAGTCCGGACACCACCTCGTAGAAGCCGAGGAACGGCGCGTGCCCGACGCGCACCCATCGAGCCGCGATGGCAAGCGCGTGCGGCGCCAGCCCTGCGAGCGAGATCCACGTGGCCACAGCAGTGACGCGCGGCCAGCTGAAGACGAAGCCGCTGATGTAGAGGATCGAGCCCGCCGCGTAGAGCGACACCGCGATCCACATGAG
>JAUSAW010000019.1 GCA_030652335.1 Gammaproteobacteria bacterium | reverse complement strand
ACCGCGAACACGGCACTCAACGTCAGTTCCTACACCTTCGGCTTCGCCTCGGCCACGGGTGCGTTGGCGGGCGCGGGCGCTGGTGCGGGCGCCGGCAATATCGTGACGTCGACGGTCGAGGCCCGCATCGCGGACGCCAGCACGGTCAGCGGCGCGAAGGTCGCGCTGAGCGCCACAGACACCTCCACCATCGTGGCCGATGCGGGGGGCTTTTCCCTAGCGCGAAGCCCGGGCGTGGGCGCTGGGCAGCTCTCGGTGGGCATCGGGGCGGCGGTCAATGCCATCACGGCCGAGGTGGTGGCCGAAGCCAGCGATTCGCAGCTCAACGGTGGCGCGCAGGGTGTGAGCCTGACGGCGTCGTCGACAGCTTCGATCCAGGCGCTGACCTTGGGCGGCGCGCTAAGCAACGGTGGTGCCGTCACGGTCGCTGCTGGTGGCGCCGGTTCGAGCAACACTGTGCACAGTGGCGTGCATGCTCGTCTGGCCAATGGCTCGCTGGCCCTGGTGGATCAGGGCGGCGGTCTCACGCTGTCGGCAACGGACGGCTCGACCGTCGTGGCCGATGCGGGTGGCTTTGCGATAGCCGCAGGAGCAACCGCCACGAGCGCCGCCGTCGGTGTATCGGTGGCGCTGAACACCGTGGGCAACACGGTTGAAGCGGTGATCGACCAGTCGCGCGCCGTGGTGGCCGGGGCGGTGGCGCTGACCGCCACGTCAACAGCCCGCATCGACGCGCTGAGCTTGGCAGGCGAGCTGAGCGCGGCTTATGACGCGGGGTTCAATGGCGCGGTAGGCGGCACGGGTGCCGACAACAGCATCGCCAGCAGCATCCTTGCCAAGGCCACCAGTTCTGACCTTCAAGCGGGTGGCAATGTGTCGCTCACCGCCACGGACACGTCCACCATCACGGCCAACACCATTGGCGGCAGCATTGCGGCCTCGTTTGCGTCTGGCGCCTCGGCGGCGATCAGCATCGCCCATGCGAACAACACGATTCGCCATACCGTGCAGGCTTCGATTGAAGGCTCGGGTTCGGCTCAGACGGGTGTGGTCGCCGGTGGCAGCCTGGCCGTGACGGCCAACTCCACCGCCACCATTGATGCTAAGAGCGTCAGCGTGGCCATCTCGGCCAGCTTGATCGGGACGCCTCTGGCGGGCGGCGGCTCGAATGCCGTCAACGTGGTGGACAACACCGTGCGTGCGTTTGTTGCAGGTGGTGCTTCGGTGCGCGCCGCGCACAACGTCGAGATCCAGGCCGTCGACAGCGCCACCATCAAGACCGTGGTGCCCGACATCACGATTGCCGGCTCGATCTTCTTCGAAGTGCCACCGGTCGCTGTGGGTGTGTCGCTCAGTTCGAGCACCATTTCAAACAAGGTGGACGCCTATGTGGCGTCGGCGCAGGTCACATCCACCAGTGGCGATGTGGCGGTCGGCGCTCAGTCGAAACGCCTTGCCGACGCGCTGAACATCGTGGGCTCGATATCGGGTCTGGTGGGCACGGGTGCCGACGCCAGGACGCTGGTCGAGGGGCACACCGACGCCCACCTCGATGCGCAAGCCGTGGTGACAGCCGCGAACGCAGTGCGCATCACCTCAACGCTTGATGGGCAAGCCAAGTCTGACGTGAGGGCTGGCGCGGGCGCCGCGTTGTCGGTGAACGCCATGCTGGCGTCGGCCAAAGTCACTACTAGCACCAAGGCATCGGTGGGCGGTGCGGCGACAGTCAATGCCGGCAGCCTGGTCGTTCGCACTTACGGGTTGGACGCCAACGGCCAACCCCTTGCCACGTCGCGCCAGGCCACGTCGAACGTGGTGGTCGGTACGGTCGCGGTGGTGGGCGGCAATGGCGGAAAATCCATGGCTGAAGTCAGTGGTGATGTCGAAGCGTCCATTCAACCGACGGCCGAGATCACGCTGAATGGCGGCAACGCCTTGGTCGATGCGAAGGCCACCGCGACCGCTCAAGCGCACATGCCGGGCGGCAGCGGCGGGGGGTTGGCGATATCGGCCATGCTGACCGACGCATTGGTTGGTGGCGCAACGCGGGCCAGCGTGGGGGGCACCATCAATACCCAAGGGACGGCTGCATCGGGCGGCGACCTCACGGTGCAGGCCATCGCCACCAACGTCGTGACCGCGGACCTGCTGGGCGTGGCCATTGGCGCCGGTGGGGGATCTGGCGGCAAAGCGAATGCTGCCTACACAGGCCAGACCGAAGCCAAGGTTGGCGATGCCGCGGCCATCAGCAACGTGGGCGGCTTGAGCGTGCACGCAGTCGCCACCAACACCGTGACCACCGACGCGCGCGGCGGGGCGGGCAGCGTGCTGGCATCGGTCGGCGGGTTCGAGGCCGTATCGACGCTGGGTGGCACCAACGGTGCGGGCAACACCCATGCGGGCATCGGCAATGTGGCCAGCGTGGGCGCACAGACGCTCAGCACCACGGCGCAGGCCACCAACACGGCCACGTCGAATCTGTTGGCGGTGGGCGTGGGGGCCATTGCTGGCAGCGGCGGCCGGGCGACGACCAACGTGACAGCCAGCGTGCTGGCAGACGTGCAGGCGCCCGCGAGTGGCGTGACGGTGGCTGGTGGGACTTCGGTACTGGCAACATCAAATGAAACCGCCACAGCCACGGCCAAGGGTGGCGCGGGCGGCTTGCTCAGCGTGTCGGCCTTGCTGGCCGATGCGCAGAGCCACAGCAACACCGAAGCCAAGCTCAACGCCAACCTGAGCACAGCCAGCGTTGACGTGCAAGCCAAGGCAGCCAAGCGAGACGTGAGCGCTGTGATTGATTTTGGCGGGGTATCTCTGCTGCAAAACGCTGGCGGCCGTGCGGACGCCAAGGCCGACGGCAACGTTGCAGCGCAATTGGGCGGCACGGTCAATGCGTCCGGCGATGTGAAACTGCACGCCAACAACGTGCAGAGCCAGGTGAATTCACGCGCCGATGGCTGGGGCGGCGGCGGCATTGCCGTGTCGGTCTTTGAATCGACCGCCACGCTGGGCGGGGCCACCACGGCCACGGTGCTCAATGGGGCCAACATCCAGGCAGGCCATTTCAATCAGTCAGCCAACGCGCTGAATCTGGTGGATGCCACGATGAACACCAAGGGCATTGGCCTTGTTGCCGGTGCGGGCGGGGCCGCCGATACCACGGTGAACACCCGCACAGAGGCGGCGTTTGGTCAGGGCCAGCTCGCGCAATTGACGACCACCGGCCGGGCCGAAATCCTGGCCCTGTCGGATCAGCGCGCCACCACGCATCTGAACGGCGAGTCTGACGGCGGCCTGGCGGTGGGCAGCGTCAACTCAAAGCTCAGCGTGACCAACGCGACCAATGCTTTGATCGGCAATCTGGCCGAGATCAGCCAGGCTGCGGGCTTGTCCTTGCGCGCCAGTTCGAACTCGCTGGCCGATGCCGACGCGAGCTGCTTTGCCGGTGCCTTGATTCCGGTGGCGCTGACGGCTGCGGACGTGACTGTGGATGACGATGCGCTGACCAAGGTCGGCGATGGCGCGGTAATCTCTACCAGTGGCGATATCGCCATCGAGGCGGCGCAGTCGATCCAGTTCGAATCGGTTGCCCGCTCGGATGCGCGGGGTGCAGGCGGCTCGCGAGCCGAAGCCCGACGCCACATCGACACCACGGTCAACACCACGATCGGCTCGGCCGATATCACGGGGCAAAACCTCAGCATCATTGCGAGGCAGCAAGGCCTCAAGGCCACGACCCGGGGTGATGCCCAGGCAGCGCTCGGTGCCGTCGGCATCGGCAGTTTGACGACCACCAGCACCGTGGCCGTCAACATCGAGGCCAATGCTCATTTGACGGCGCGCAACGTTGCGACGCTGGGCGCCTATCAAGACAAGATCGAGACCCAGGTCGATGGCCACGGTGCGATCCTGGGCGTGGCCACAGGGGAGGCCACCAATACGGTGACCCTGAGCACGTCGGTCAACGCGGCGCAAGGCTCGACCATTCGCGCTGACCGAGGCTTGTCGGTTGACGCGCAGGTCACGGCCAGGCCTGCGGTGCTGGCCAACGGCGGTGCGGGCAGTCTGACCGACAACCGCACCATTGATTTCAATGCGGCGGTGTCAACGCAGATTGCACCCGACCCCGAGCTGGTGATAGAAGCCAACGGCACCGTCAGCAAGCAGACCGACAACGTCACGTTCACCCGATCGGGCAATGTGATCGTGGTGGATGCCATCAGCGCCAAGCGCGACGACACGCCGACCTTGTCGTTCAAGCTCAATCCCAGCACGGCGGGTGCGGGCACCACGCTGACCCTGACGGGAACCGGCAGCGTAGCGCTGACCAACTACGGCGCGGTGGCGCTGACCAACAAGTCGAACGCAGCTTTGCAGATCAACGGCATCGACCTGATGGCCAGCACGAACCAGCTGCCCGACAAGGTGTCGGTCGACGTGGTGCGCCCGGCCACTTTCCTGACCACCCGCAGCGCCGGCACCAACGACGTCACGCCAACGGTGCGCATCGACAACCAGGGCAGCGGCGATGTCCACCTGAATGGCGGCATCAACAACCCCAACGGCAGCGTTGCGGTGAGCAATACCGGCGGCAACCTGACCGCAGACAGCGCGGCAGAAATCCGTGCCAAGAGCATTGAGTTCAATGTGGCGCAAGGCTCGGTCGGCTCGACGGGCGCTGTTCACACCAACACGCGGGATCTGCGCGCGCAAGTGGGCACCGGGTTGAATGTCAGCAACCAGGGCGGCGACCTGACTCTGCACCACGTTCGCAGCAACAGCGGCACGGTCAATCTGAGCACATCAAACTCGCTCAAGGGTGACGCATCGGCCAGCGGGGCCCACATCAGCGCACAAGACGTGGTGTTGAACGCCAGCCTGGGCGGCATCGGCAGCGATCAGCAGGTACTGAGAATCGCAGCTGACCGATTGGCGGCCACGGCGGCCAGCGACATCGTGGTGACGGACCTGTCCGATGGCCTGAGCCTGGGCTCGGTATCGTCAAGCGCCGGGCATGTGGCGATCAGCACGGCCAACAGCGCCAGCAGCGCAAGTGAGACGCTCACCGTGCGCAGCGGCGCTACGGTGCATGCGGCGAGCACCGTGAGTTTGCGTGCGGGCGACGAAGTGCTGGCCGAGGCCAACAGCGCGATCAGCGCAGCTGGTTTGGTCACCATCGAAGGCGACACCGAGCTGGGCCTGGGCAGCCGGATCGACCTGCGCGGCGCCATTGAGGGCAGTGCGGTTCAGATCAACGGCGGCAGCGGCCAAGACGTGGTGAGTCTGCGCAAGGTGCAGAGCCACACCACGATTGCCACCGGCGCGGGTGACGACCTCATTCACATCGGCAGCGCTGCAAGCCAGAGCGTCAACACCAATGGCCGACTCGACAGCATCAACGCGGCCTTGACGATTCAAGGTGGCGACGGGGCAGATCGCCTGACGCTGGACGACAGTGCAGCCACCACCGCGAGTACCGGCGCCTTGACAGCTGGTCTGGTCAGCGGCCTGGGCACCAGTTCAGGCATTCAATTCGGCGGCATTGAAAACCTGTCGCTGGCCATGGGCAGCGGCGCCGATACCTTCCGCGTCATCAACACGGACGCAGGCATGGCGGCCGACATTCGGCTGGGTGGCGGTGATGACCAACTGCTGGCGGGCGACACCGCTGCGGCCCTGAAGAGCGGCCTCAACGGCGTGCAGGGCGGTTTGGCGGTCTCGGGCGAAGGCGGTGCAGACACGCTGCGGGTGTCCGACGTGAGTAGCGGCTCGGATGCCGCTGCGCCGAACAGCGGTCAATTGCTGTCTGATCGACTGACCGGCTTCGGCATGGGTGCGGCTGGTTTGGCTTATGGCGGCTTTGAAAGCCTCGACCTGACCTTGGGTGACGGCGTGGATCAGCTGGCCGTGGGCAGCGTGGGTACGGCGACTGCCGTTCATGCCGGTGCAGGGGCTGACGTCATCACGATTGGCGATCTGACGGTCACCAGCAGCTTGTCTCGCGTTGCCGAGCTTTTGCAGCTGGATGCTGGCGCTGACGGCGCTGACCTGATCGTCAACAGCGGTGCGCTGGCCCAACTCACGCTGGACAGCCAGACCGTCCAGGGCGGGCTGGCTGATACGGTGGGCGTGATCACGCAGGCCGGCTCGGCGAACGGCCGCATCGAATACCAGGGCTTCGGATCGCTGGCGGTCTCGCTGGGTGATGCGGACGACAGCGTCATCGTTAACCAGACCGTGACGACGCTGGTGCTCAGCACCGGCGTGGGAGCAGACGTGGTGAGCGTGAATGGCACGTCTTACCAAGCGGATGTGGACTTGGGTATTGGATCAGACACCATCACCGTGCGTGGCAACAGCGCGCCTTTGACCATCAAGGGCCAGGATGCTGGGCAGGACGCAGACGAAGTGATCGTCGATGTGTCCAGCCGCACGCAGGCCGTTGCGGGCAGCCTGACCGGCACGGCAGCCAGTGGGCAACTGAGCGGCGTGACAGCCGGAGCCGTCAGCTTTGAAGGAGTCGAGCGCTTCATGCTCAACCTGGGCCAGGGCAACGACGCGCTTGAGTTGAACGAACTACTCGACGCCACGCGCGTCAGTGTCAATACAGGCGGTGGCGACGACGCGGTGCTGGTGCGCTCGCTAGGCGCCAAGCTCACGTCCATCACCGGCCAAGAAGGCGAAGACACCGTGACCGTGCGCATTGAAGGCGCCCCGGTTGCCGGCACTTTCACCCAGCTCGGTCTGGGTGTCGAGACCCTGGTGGTCGACAACAGCGCCAACACCGCCACCGCCGTGAATTGGACCGTGGTTGACGGGGACCGTGTCGATGCGCAGATCGGCTCGGGCGAGCGGGCCACCATCGTGTCGGCCGCCGGTGCGGCGCAGATCCGCATACTGGGCGGCACGCAGAGCGACACGCTGACAGTCGAGAACACCGTCGTCAGCGACGTGCAGGGTGTGATTGATGGCAACCGCATCACCCTCGATTCAGGGGCCGTGGTGTTGGTGCCTGGTGGCTTCAAGACGCTGCCCAATGGCGATTCGGTGATGGACTTCGACGCCTTGCAAGGCAGCCTGACCGCGTACAACGAAGACGGTTTCAAGCTGCAAGCCGGCAACGGTGGAGCAATCAGGCTCAATGCCGAGCGCGGCACAGCTGCGAGCGTTTCGACCGGTACCACCCTGACGGGCACGACCGGCGGCTTGTCACTGGTGTCGGTGATGCTGGCGTCCGACACGACCGCTGCAGTCACTGTTGAAGTGACTGGCACCACGTTGAACGGCAGGCAGATCACGGCGACTTTCACGGTAGACGGGCGCGACGCGACCGGCCGCCCAGTCTTCAAGACCTTCACCTTCACCGACCCGGCCTTCGGTGTTCTGAATTCGGCATCGTTCAAGGTGACAGGCGGCGGCTTGTTGATGGACAGCTTGGTGGCGCGTGCGCTGACCACATCTGGTGCGGTGGCGGCGGCACCGACCGTGGTGCAGAAATCAACGCTGGCCGGCAATGTGTTCTTCGACACGACCAGTCTGCGCATCGTGATCGACACCAACGGCAACCAGCAATACGACGGTGGCGAAACCGTCTACGTCAACAACGCGACGACAGGCCCGGTGCAGTTTGTGGCGGTGGGTGGCTCCATCGTGCAGTTCAAGTTCGCGGGCGATCTGGAGTTTACAAATGGGTCGAAGGTCTATGCCAAGAGTGGGTTAGCCAACGGCTTGAGCTTGCAGGCCAATGACATCACCATCGGCTCTGGCGTGGTGTTTGACTTTGCGGCAGTTGGTTCGCTTGCTGGTGCGGGTGGCGGCAGTGGCGGCTCGGTTGGTACCGTGGGTACCGGCGGGGCGGGTGGTAGCGGGCAGGGCGGTGGTGGTGGCGGCAGTGGCGGCGCCGGTGGCTATGGGTATCAGAACGGCTACACGGGTGGCACGGGCGGTACGCCAGGGGGTTCTGCTGGATCAGGCAGCCCGGGGGCGACTGCTACGGCAGCCGCTAATGGATTCGATCATGGTGGCAACGGGGTTGGCACGGTGGGCGGCGGCGGTGCCAGTGGCGCTGTTGGCGGTGCCAGCGGCACGGGCGGTGGTGGGGGCTACGCCCAGGGCAATGGTGGCTCAGGCTCGGGCGGCGGCGCAGGCAACTGGGGCCGTACCGCAGGCAATGGCAACACAGGTGGCAATGCCAGCGGGCCGGGCGGATCAAGTGGGCAAACTGGCAATGAAGGCTTGGTCGGCAGTGGCGGTGCTGGCGGGCAAAACCTGGCTGCCAGCAGCGAGATTTCCGGCGGCGGCGGTGGCGGCGCAGGGGGCTCAGGCGGCGGTGGTACCGGCGGTGGCGGCGGTGGTGGTGGTGCTGGTGGCGGAGGCGGCGGAGGTGGTGGAGGGGTCTATTCCCCGAACACGGCGACCGAGAGTTGGGAGTCCAACAATGAAACGTTCTGGGCAGGTGGTTCCGGTGCACAAGGCGGCTCGGGCGGCACGGGGCAGCATGGCGGCCAAGGCGGGAACGGGGGCCAAGGCGGCGCGGGCGGTGCTGGTGGCGGCGCGCTGGAGCTGCGCGCGGCAGGGCGGATCAGTGCGGCCACTGGCGTCAGCCTGACCGCGAAGGGTGGCGCGGGCGGCAATGGAGCCAGCGGCATCAACGGCGGTGGGGCTCACGGAGACACCTCGCCGGGCTACAACGGCTACGGCCGATCAGATGGTGGCGCTACCGATATCGGCGGCCAATACACGGGCAATGGCGCCGATGGTGGCAGTGGCACCTATGGTGGCGCAGGCGGCCAGGGTGGCCGAGGTGGCAATGGCGGCGGCGGTGGCGGCGGTGCCGGTGGCACCATCAAGCTGGTGGCATCGGTGCTCGGTGTCAGCACGGCAACCATCGACGTCAGCGGCGGCGCGGCTGGTGCTGGCGAGCGGGCCGGCTTGGTCGGTTTGTCAGGGCGCAACATCCAGGTCAGCAGCAACGGGACGCAACTCGCCGACAACCCCTATGTGGTTGATCGAAGCGGCGCGGTCATGCTGGACGACGCACCTCGCATCGCCGGCCTGGCCGGTGGCGCCGACGTGTTCGGCTTGCTGCAGGGCGTGAGCAAGTCCGACCTTTATTTCTCGGCCACCGTCAAGGGTGCAGCAGGTATTCCCACTGCGCAGAGCGATGCCATTGCGGCGGTGGTGCGTCTGGCGGCCATGCCGGGCAGCGGCGACACCTACGCCGGCTTTGACGTGCTGCTGTTCGTCAGCCTCAGCGATTCGATCAACTTGGACAACCCGCAGTTGGGCCTCACGCTGGACGGTGTGCCAAGCAGCTTCAAAACAAGCTTGAAACTAGACGGCCAAGGTGTGTTGCGCAATCTGGGTACTTTGGGTGCTGGCCAGGTCTGGGCGACCTTGATTCCGCAAAGTGTGGCGACGGTGAAGGTCAACGCCTCGGTGGACTTGGCTGGCCGCACGCATGCGTTCCAGGGTGACCTGGTGCAAAACGGTGTTCAGTACATCAAATTCGCTCAGGAGCCGGTCAACAACACCAATGCCAGCCTGCCCGGCCTGACCGAGATGGTGGTGTCGCCAGACGGCAAACGCATCTACGCCGTCAGCCCGCAAAGCAGCGCGCTGGTGGTGCTCAACGCCGACGACCGCAGCGAGCGTCAAGTGCTGCGCAACGGCTTCAACGGCATCAGCGGCCTGAATGCGGTCAGCGACCTGGCAGTCAGCGCTGATGGTCGCTTTGTCTACACCAGTAGTCCAACTGAAGGCATCACGGCGTTTGCCGTGGGCCTGCAAACCGGTCAGCCAACTGGCACGGTGAGCCTGGTGGGTGTGCTGGGTACGAACAACTGGAAGTTGTCTGAGGCCGTTGCCACCAGCCCGGTGGCTGGCAGCACGGCGGTCTTCAGTGTGGGGGCCGACGGTATCCAGCGCAGCGAGCGCAACGCCCAGACTGGCGTGTTGACTACCGGACTGCGCACAACAGGCTTTGCGGCCGACAGCGTGGCAGTCAGCCGCGACGGCAGCCTGGTTTATGCAGGCAGCCAAGCGGGCGACAAGTTGTATGTGATCGACGCCATCACTTTGCAGATCAGGCAAACCGTCAGCGGTGCAGCGCAAGGCATAGATGGCATCAGCGCCATTTCGATCAGCGCTGACAACGCTTTTGTCTATGTGTCGAATACCGATGGCGACAGTGTTTCGGTGTTCAAGCGCACGGCATCCAGCCTGACTTTGATTCAGACCGTGACCAATGGCAAAGACGGCGTGCGCGGTTTGCGTGGTGCATCCGACGTGGCCATCACGCCCGACCAGCGCATGTTGCTGGTGACAGGGTCTGCCGGCAACTCGGTGGTGGTGTTCGGGCGCGACCAGGCGACAGGCGAGCTCGAATTCTTGCAAACCGTGCGTGATGGTGTTGATGGCCTGAACGGCCTGACCACGCCGACCACGATTGCCACCAGCACGGATGGTTCGACCGTCTACGTGGGCAGCGCCGGCTCGGCCGAGCAGGCTGCCGGCATCGTCACCTTCACCAATGCCGCCATGGGTGCCACTTTGCCCGATCCGGCTCGGCATGTGACAACCTTCAGCGGCATCGAGGGCCTGACAGTGCAACTGGGCGCGGGCAACGATGACGTGGTGCTGGTGGCCGCGCCCGAAGCGGGCCTGGTGCCGGTGACCTTGTCAACCGGCGCGGGCCATGACGCCGTCTTGCTGGCCGATCTGGCCAACCAGACCAACGTTGATCTGGGCGCGGGTAACGACACCGCGCAATTGAGCGCCACGCGATCTGGCACACAGTTGTCGATTGCGGGTGCTTCGGGCCAGGACGTGGTCGAAGTCAATGCGGCCGGTGCCGACAGCCTGATCAATGTGGTCGGAGGCATGGGTGCCGACACCGTGCGGGTGTCCGGCGCCGACTTGCCTTTGACGGCAAGCGTGATGCTCGATGCCAGCGACAACGATGTGGCGCCATACGACAAGCTGATATTCGACCCACGCAACACCGTGCCCAACACCCCCAACTGGACGCCGCAGGTCCTAGCACTGCCCAGTGGCGAGTTGTCGGTGACGGGGCATGGCGTGGTGAGCTACGATCACTTCGAGACTGTGCAAATCGTGTCGGCACCCCTGGTGGCGATCGCACCGCCGGCCCGTGTCAAGGAAGGCGACAGCCTGCGGTTGCAGGCGACGGTCACGCCGTTGGGCTCGACCAGCGCTTTGCAAAAGCCGCTGGAGTGGTTCATCAATGGCAAGCTGGTCGAGCGCTCAGGCGCCGATGTGACCCTCAGTTGGAGTCAGTTGCTCGACCTGGGCGTGGCTGATGACGGTGTCTACCAGATCGCAGCCCGCGCCACCGATGGCGATGGTGCCGTGAGCACGGCCTATGCCAGCTTGACCATCGAGAACACCTTGCCGACGGTCGTCGTGACCGGTGATGCCAATGTGGTGGCCGGTAGCGCGTTCACAGTGGACTTCGGCAGCACTGACCCAGGCGATGACCGGGTGACCGATTGGCTGGTGAACTGGGGTGACGGCTTGATCGAAGCCATGGGCAGCAGCGCGCGCTCGGCCACGCACATCTACGCCGAGCCGGGCAGCTACAGCGTTCAAGTGGGGGCGGTGGATGAAGACACCACCGGCATGCCGACCCAGTCCAACACTTTGGAGGTGCGCGTGAATGTGGCGGCGGCGCAAGTGCTGGCCGGCGGCCCTTACCAGATTGCCGAAGGGCAGAGCCTGACCCTGGCAGGTACCGCAGTCGGCACACCGGTTTCGTGGTCGTGGAACCTCAACGGCGACGATGAGTTCAATGACGCCACGGCGCAGACCGAAGTGGTGTCGTGGGCAGCGCTGCAAGCCCTGGTGGGCAACAGCGGCCACTACTCCGTTCAAGTGCGCGTGGCTTATGCCAGCGGCGACGTGGTCACGTCGGCTCCCGTGGCCTTGGTCATTGCCAATGTGGCGCCCACGGCCACGTTGACCAACAGCGGTGCTGTGGCAGAAGGGGGCATCGCCACCTTGTCGTTCGTGGATGCGTTCGATCCGTCGGCTGCTGACATGGCCAGCCTGATCTACAGCGTGGACCTCGACGACGACGGCACGTTCGAAGTGGTCGACTCCACCTTCACCGTTGCCAGCCAGTACCTCAAACAAGATGGTGTGAAGACCATCCATGGCCGCGTAAGCGACCGAGACGGCGGCGTCACCAATCTGGTCACGCGCTTCGCGGTGCAGGAGGTTGCACCCACCCTGGTTGTGACCGGCCAGGCCAGCATTTCCGAGGGTGCCGACTACCGGCTCGACCTGAGCGCGCAAGATCCGGGCGCCGACGCCATCGAGCGCTGGACGATCGATTGGGCTGACGGAGTGGTCGAGAGCTTCAACGGCCCCGTGCAATCACTGACGCACCGCTTCCGCGATGACGGCGTGCGCAATGTGCAGATCACGGCCATAGACCAGGACGGCAGCTACAGCACAACCCAGGCGGTGACCGTGGGCAATGTGCCGCCCACGTTGCAACTCAGCAAGACGGGTGTGGCGGTTGAAGGCACATCGACCCGGTTCATGGGTGTCATTGGCGATCCCGGCGTGGCTGATGAGTTCACCCTGCAAGTCAATTGGGGCGATGGCAACACCGAGAACCTCACCGTGGCAGCAGGCACGCAGACTTTCGAGTTGAGCCATGTTTTTGCGGACGACAAGATTTACACCGTCGACACGGTGTTGACTGATGGTGACGGTGGCAGCAGTGTCGGCACGTCAACAGTCACAGTCACCAACCAAGCTCCGGTGATCGTGGGTCTGGCCACGGCTGCGCCTGAAGTCGTCGAAAACGGGCTGGTCACGCTGACTGGTTTTGTGGCAGATGCGGGCGTGCTCGACACCCACACCGTCGTGGTCAATTGGGGCGACGGCAGCACGAGCAACGCGCAGATCGATCCGGCCACGCGTCAGCTGACGGCCACGCACCGCTACGCCGACGATGCACCCAGCGGTACCGCCAAGGACCGCTACAACATCGTGGCCACCGTGCTGGACAACGCCGACAGCGAGTCGAAGGCCAGCACCAGTGTGGTTGTGGTCAACGAGGCGCCTGCGATCACCGCCTCGGTGGCCGAACAGACCACGACCAGCGGCTTGCAAGCCACGCTCACCGGCAGCTTTGCCGATGTCGGAACGCTTGACACGCACAGCCTGCAGATCGACTGGGGCGATGGTGCGACAGAGTTCGTCAACGTCGATGAGGCCAGTCATGGCTTCATGGCACAGCACACCTACGCACCGGGCCAGAACCAGGGCTATCGCATCGCGGCGAACATGGCTGATGACGATGGCGGCACGTCCGTCTGGTCGGTCACCACCGCCGATTTCCCAGTGAACAAAGCGCCAGTGGCTGGCGACGACAGCTATGTGGTCGTGATCAACTCACCCACGGTGTTGAACCTGAGGGCCAACGACACTGATGCCGATGGCGATGCCCTGACACTGCTGGTGCTCGATGCGCCGGCACATGGCGCACTGCGCCTGGCAGCGGATGGCAGTTTCACCTATGTGCCCACGGTGGGCTACCTGGGCAACGACACATTCACGTACCAGTTGAGTGATGGCCTGGCGGCGTCCAACATCGCCACCGTGTCGATCCGGGTGCGCAACCCGAGCGAGGCTCACGACGATGTGGCCAGCACCAACGAAGACACGCCGGTCGTCATCAACGTGCTCGCCAACGACATCGAGGTGAACACCGCCACGGTCGTCAACGCACCGCTGCATGGCACGCTGCAAGAGCGTGCCGATGGCGGCTTCACCTACACGCCGAATGCAGACTACTTCGGGGCCGACAGCTTCACCTACAAGTCCGACGACCCGTTTGGCATCCGCACCGAGGCGCTGGTGTCCATCACGGTGAAACCGGTCAATGACGCCCCCGTGGTCAATGCGATGTCGAATGTGACGGTCAACGAAGGCCAGCTTGTCAATCTGCAGGTCGTGGCCAGCGATGTGGATTCCACCACATTGACCTACAGTGTGGTGGGTGCAGGCGCCAGCATCGACACGGCAGGTCGCCTGAGGTTCAACGCGGCAGACGGCAACGCCGTGGTGCCAGTCACCGTCAGCGTTTCAGACGGCGGTATCACGACGCAGTGCAGCTTCAGCGTCAACGTTCTGAACGTGGCGCCGACCTTGTCGGTCACCGGGGCACCCACCGTCCTGGGTGGTCAGGTTCATGTGATCAAGTTGGCCGCGACCGACCCGGGCCAGGACACCATCAGCAAGTGGTTGGTGAATTGGGGTGACGGCACCATTGAAACGCTGTCGGGCAACGCCACGCAAGCGGCTCACGCCTACACCCGGGCTGGTGGCAATTTCACGGTGCAGGTGACAGCAAGCGACGAAGACGGCAGTTATGCCGCCACGCCATTGATCGTGGCGGTGAAGCCGGATCTGTTGAAGGTGGCCTCGTTCAACTCAAACGCTACCGGCTTTGCGGTGCGCTTTGACCACACCTTTGACGCCAGCGCGATTGGGCTCTATGCGAACCTCAATGGCCCGGCCGATGTGCAACTGAAGGGCAGTGCCACCGGAGTGGTCACGGGCTCGTTGGTGATGGATGCCGATCAGCAGGGGTTCACGTTCATCCGCACGGGGGGCGTGCTGAAGGCCGACACCTACACGGTGACGCTGGCCAGCAACCAGACGGCCTTCAAGGACAGCTTCAGCACCCTGGATGGCAATGGTGATGGCCTGGCAGGGGGAGACTATGTGAAGAGCTTTGTCTTCAAACCGGCATCAAGCAGCACCACGATCAGCGTGCCCGACTTCATGCGCGGGCCAGGCCAGGCGGTCAATGCGCCTGCATTGGGGCAGCATGTGCCGGTCACCTTGACGACGCCCGGTGGGACACATCAGGTGGTCTTCACCGTGGATTACAGTCCCAGCATGTTGACCATCACGGGCGCCAAGGCTGCATTTGGCATGCCGCTGGGCACCAAGGTGCTGTTCGACACACTGAGCAATGCCGATGGCAGCAAGCGAGCGCGCATCACGGTGACCTTGCCAGGCAGTTTGACCTTGTGGCCAGGCTCTTGGCGCGTCGTCGATCTGGTTGCCAGCGTGCCCGCCACCGCGCCCTATGGTGGCAGCGAGGTGGTTCGTGTGGGAATCAGCAGCATCAATGGCGCAGCGCCTGCGGCAGGCAGCGTGATCAGCGACAACGCGTTGCATGTCGTGGGCTACTTCGGCGATGCCAACGGAGATGCCAGATACACCGCCGATGACGCCAGTCAAATCCTGCGCGTCGTGAGCAAAAAGGATCCAGGCTTCGCGGCCTGGCGCAACACTGACCCGGTGCAGATCGCGGGTGTGTCTGGCGGCAACGGGTTGAGCGCGCTGGACGCAACTTCGGTCTTGCAGAACATCGGGCTGCCACCCATTCCGGCGGTGGGTCCGATCAACTTTGCCTCTCAAAGCGCCAACGTCGCGCTCAGCGTGCAGGCTGCGGCACCGGCCGTCACCACGCTGC
>JAUSAW010000008.1 GCA_030652335.1 Gammaproteobacteria bacterium | reverse complement strand
ATACGTTCCTTGCCTACCCTGGCCAGCCAGCGCTTGAACGGTTCGGCCTTGGGCGAGGGAATGGACTGGATCAGGCGGAAGATGCCTTCGGTATTCCAACACAGAATTTTTTGACGCCCGCCAGTCGTTGTAAACGCCAGCCCAAGGGGGGGGGCAAATTGCCCCCCCCCTTGGAAAGCCTCGGCCAGGGAGCTGTCGCGCCGCCGCATGTCCTTGAGGTAGCCGGAGGGATTGGCGGAGTCGGTAAGGATGGCTACCACATCCACAATGACGAACCACCATTCGCCCTCATGGAGGGTCTTCCTGATTTGCTTACCTTCAAACAAGGCCGGTTTGGCTACCTGTTGCTCAATCATCTTGTTCACTCCTGCTTTGCGCCCGCTGCACATCAGCCTCGGTGATCCGTTGCCGACCGGTGACGCATTCATGAATCAGCGACTTACGGTAGGCGGTGAGGGTGGTGATTTGGGATTCGATGGTGGCGACGATGCGATTTAGCTCAGCAGTCTTTTCGTCAAGGTGAGCGCAGATGGTTGCCTGTTCGGTCAATGGGGGCAATGGAATGGGGAACCGGCCAACCTTGGTGGTGTTGGTGTTGGCAAGGTTCGTTGTCTTCTTGCCTGTGGCCTCGAAGTAATCGCGTCCATACTTGGCGGCGGTGACATAGGCCAGGAACCTCGGCTTCAGTTTGTGGAGGAAGCAACGTACCGCAAAGATGTGGTTCTGGTGCAGACAACCTGGAATCTCCCCATGCCACAAATGGCCTCGACCCAGCTTATCAAGGTCGCCGCCCTCGGTCATCAGCACATCGTCAGGACGAAGCTCAACCCCTGCCGCTACGCTGGCCGGGAGTTCGATGACGGAAACATCAGCCAAATCAAGGTGGCCGTCCTGCACATTGCCGACCCGCAAATAAGGACGCTCAATAAGAGGGCCTTCATAGTGCTTACCGAGGGTGAGGCCGCCTTGGATTTCAGCAATGCGTTTGAGGCAAACGAGCTTCCAGTCCTTGGGAATCTGCTCCATCCACCTATTGCCGGTAGACTCCAGCACGACGGACTCGGTGATACCCCGGGTCACGGCCCGTTGGATGATGGAGTTGCGGAGGGAATCGAGGGTTTCGAGTTGGCCCCGTTTGGCGGCTATAGCCCCATCAATGGCGGCACAGCTTGCGTCCAGGTATGCCGCGATGCGATGCTGTTCTGCCGCAGGAACATCAGGGCAAGGCACGCGCGCAAGTTTTTCTGCTGTCAAATGAGCAATAGTGATCCTTGAAACCATTGCATCAATGAAACCGGCGTACTTGAGATTATAAAGCCAGTAATAGAGAAACCGCGTCGAAGCCAACGTCCTCGCACGGACACGGTTGATAGCGTTTTGGAAATAGAAGGATTCTGGACTGCCTCGCCAAATGGCGCAACGCCCTACATCCCCACCTTCATTTACCACCAGATCGCCCTCGCGCAGCAACAGATCGCGTTTCTCGGCAGGCGAGAACCACATCGTCTTCACGTCGGACAGGTCAACACCATCCCACTGCACATTTGCTGAGCGCAGGTAAGACTCTTCGGTTTCGTCCTCACGACCTTGATTCGATTGGAGCATCTTGCCCAGAACAATCTCAAAATCTCGTTTGAGATTGCGCTCACGCCACAAGGTCTGGACGATCTTTTGACCGTTAGTTTGCTGTGATACTGCCATAGTAGCTCATGCCTTTTCTGTTCCAAAACCTTCCAACATTCCCTCCGCCTCCTTTTCCAGCCGCCAGAACTCCGCCAGCAAGTCCTTTGCCGGCGTGGGCGGCTGGTAGCGGTAGAAGTATTTATTGGGCAGGATCTCGTAGCCGAGCTGCGGGCTTTCTTCCCAGCGGATGATGGGCTTGGCGATCTCCCGTTGCAGGAATGCTGCAATATCCTTCCCGTGCGGGATGTATTCCTCATCCTGGACGTAGTGGCGATGCGTCCATTCGACGGAGAGAATTTTCGGCTTAGCCCCCAGGGCCTCCTTGAGTTTTTGGGCGACACTGTCCGCCGGTTTGAGGGTGAACTCTACAGTCTGTTCGGCCCTCATCCCCGGTCCTTCTCCCGGAGGGCGAGGGGAAGAAAATCTGACGCGGAAGGTGAGGTCGCTGTCGTGGAACTTCAGTTCTTTGCCGAGGTTGGCACCGGTGAAGGCCTTCTCGTAAGGCTCGGTGATGATGGCCGGTTGGTCGTGTGTATCGGTCTGCCAGAAGACCACCTTGACCTTATGGAAGGCGAAGTCCTGGTTGTGGAAGAGCTTCACCTGTGCATCGTCAAAACCGGCTTTCCAGCCCTGCTGGTAACGTTCTTCGATCCATTTTCGGTGGCCGTCGGTCATCCGGTTGCGCTTGTTGCCGAAGGACTTCGGCTCTTTTTCAAACTGTTGGCGACCATCAATGAGCATCACCCGGCCGCGATGGCTGGCGGGCTTCTCGTTGCGCAGTAGCCAGATATAGGTGAAGATGCCGGTGTTGTAGAAGAGCTGGTCGGGCAGCATGACGATGGCATCGAGCCAGTCGTTCTCCAGAATCCAGCGGCGGATCTCGCTCTCGCCCGAGCCGCAATCGCCATTGGAAAGCGGTGAGCCGTTGAAGATGATGGCGATGCGGCTGCCGCCTTTTTCCGGTGCCTGCATCTTGGCCAACATGGTCTGCAGGAAGAGCAGCGCCCCATCGTTGACCCGCGGCATGCCCGCCTGGTAGCGGCTCTTTATAAACTTGCGGGCTTCCTTCTCGTAGCCGTCCTTGCCGCCCCAGGTGACGCCGAAGGGCGGATTGGAGAGCATGAAGTTGAACTGGTCATTCGGCTTGGCAAGCTGATCGCCCGGCTCGCGGCTGCTGGTATCGTGGGGAATCAGCGAGTTGCCGAGGAAGACCTTGGCC
>JAUSAW010000010.1 GCA_030652335.1 Gammaproteobacteria bacterium | reverse complement strand
AACATTCAGCTTACGGCGCACGATATGAGTATAAACAGCATACTCATCACCAAGTACAGTTAATGCGTAATGCCATGTTCGCTGAAAGCTATTTAAGTCTTCATGAGTAGCCGTATCAAATGGCACGCCCTTAACATAGAGTACCGTACCCATCTGCCCGCTTGTTGATTCAAAAATTGTTGCCTCATTCAAATGAGTAATAGGAATTTTTGAAGACAAGGCTTTTTCATTACGTAATAATTCTAGTCCTTTAAACATAGTTGTTTATCCTTAAACTGGGTCATAAGATTGGGCTTTCCAAAACCCTTTATTTTTAACCGTGCCGATAGCGGCTCTCACTGAGATCAATTTAAAAATGCAGGGGTCAATTTTGCAAAGAATCACGCCCACCAGGTGAAGCGGGAAAAAAGCGAGTAGTGCCATTAAGTTTTTACTAATTACAAAGCTCGCTATTACCAAGAGGCCACTTAACCAGACATATTCATAGGCAACTCCAAGAAGCATAGGCTGACGGGTCAAGGCTTGGAAAACTGGTGCAGTATTTAATGGTTCCTGGCTCATTAGACACTCCCTTCTAGCATACTTAGCATGGAGTGCGCGCCAAACACGCAGCCAATACCCACGACAACTGCTATTACCCACATTTTGTTTATCTTGCCAAGTACAAAACAACCGATTCCCACGCCGGCAATGGCAAGCAAAGCGATGACTTGACCAAGTGGCCCAGTTAAATAAGCAAAGAAATTATTTAAGGTGCCTGCTACATCGGCATCGGCGAACGAAATACATGGTAATAGACTGAGATATACTAAATAGGCAATTTTGCCACGAGTTTTAGAGGATAACTTCATAAGACACTCCTTGTCTGTACTGTGTTTAGGCGCTCAATTGAGACTTATTTGATCTGGTCAAATAATATTCAGTTGAGGTGTACAGTATAGGCTTGCAGGAGTGTTTTTTTCTACTCAATTTATGTAACAAAACACTAGGTTAATAAGTGTCAATAGGTGACAATCCAGATTAAGTAGTATCACAAAATTCTATGTCACAAAATATGAAATGTAACAGTTATCGCTTAATAGAGTTCTATATAATCTTTATTCATAGCCAAATTTTTGACTAATTAGTATACTTAACAGCTGGCTAAAACTATTAATAACTTGGCGTAAGGATATGTTGTGATTAACTACGTTAATCATACTTTATATTTTTTGGGTTGACTCAAAGCAAAGAATGGTGCCTAAGTTAGAGAACTAATAGCAACAATTTAAGATTGACTTACATTTTTTCTAGTTAATAATTACTCAAGATCATGCAAGTAAAATTTTCAAAGATAAGCATGATCTTGAGTTAAAAATTTCTAAAACTTTCTATTATTATATTTACTTATCGTAAGCTTGAGCCAAATGGTCATATTGCTGAAAACTATATAAATACCTATCTAATTCACTTCTTAAGTATCTAACAGATTTTTTCCCAATTTTATAAAACCTTGGAGCAGTTACACCTCCCGGTCTACTACCATTCATTCTTGCTTTTCTTAAAAAGCTCATACTCATACCTATATAAGCCGCCGCTTCTTTCTCTGTAAAAACGATTTTCTCTAATTCCATTTAGATTCTCCTCGTTACAAGCTTACTTTTCATTGTCATCCTATAGAAAGATGAGTGGTTTTCATTGGCGGTGAGTACATAATAACCAGTTTCGATCAATAAATAAACAAATTTTACTGTAAAAAAAGATAATGTATGAACATTCGCACGTAAAATTTACATAATTTTGATTGATAAAATAACAGACTTTTTATGATAGAAAAGTATCGTAGCTCTTAGTGTCTAAAATAAGTTGGCTTAACTTTTTTTAGCTCTAAAGAACTTTCTTTTTCTTTAAGAAAAGCTATGACCTGCTTTAAGTCATACTCTACATCAAGAGACAGGGGCAAAGAAGCAAATGCTTCAATAAGAAATATACTCATTTCATTATCAGCTTCTCTATAATGGTTTGTTATAACATTCGCATTTTTTTGGAGAAAGAGATCGACTGCAAATAATCGGATCATTGCCGATATTGCTTTTGGTCGATTAGGCTCAAAATAATTTTCAATTGCTAATTCTAATGCGGCAATTTTCTTGTCACGACTAATAACCTGCCCATCACTTTCTGCCGCCCCTGACATAGCTAGGACATGATATAACTCTTTCGTTGATAGCATAATATTATTTGCATCGTTTATGATTGCAGAAAATGACATTTAATTACCTTTATTTTTCAATCATTCATTAATTTTTAGCAAAAGTTATGACCATATAATAACCAGTCATTATCTACAAAGCAACTTCAACCTTTCCACTTGAGAAGATTGACTGCTCGAGCCTTATGTTCAGGGGCTATATGAGCATACCGCTTAGTAGTTTCAACATCACTATGCCCAAGTAAAGAACTAATAGTGTATAAATCCACACCTGCTAAAACTAACTTGCTTGCAAAATGATGACGCATGTCGTGCCATCTAAAATCTGCAATTTTTGCTTTCCCTTTAACAAGAGTACGCCAAGCTTTATCAACATTGTCAAATGGCTTTCCATCTTCACTAGAGAAAACATAGGCTTGTTTATTATTAATATTCTTTGTGTCCTTTATCCAGGATCTAAGGACATCAAAACACTCTTCATTAAGTGGAATGTACCTTGTTTGACCGTTTTTAGAATTATCACCAATAACTGTTAACAACTTATCTTCAAAATTGATTTGAAAAACTTTTAACCCAAAAAGCTCTCCTCTCCTTAAGCCAGTATTAATAGAAGTTAAAATCATTGGTGACAAGTAATCTGGATATTTGAATTTACTTAGGTCAGGTAATAAAGACTTAGCTCTTACTAATCGATGCTTAATAGTTCTAGCACGAGCTGCTTTAATTTCATTGTCTCGTTCTAGCATTGCATTTCTTAAACGTTTTTCTTCATCGATATTCAAATAGCGAACATTTGGACTTTGATCAATTTTTAAAGCTGCAAGACCTTTAAGAGGGTTCAAACTTATAATTTTCCACTCAATAGCTTTCCCAAGTATTCCTTTAAGATCATTAATATATCTATTTACAGTTGATGGCTTAATACCACCTGCAAGTCTTACAGTAGACCACTTCTCAACCTCTAATATTGAAATCTCTTCGAGCACAGTATCCCCAAATCTTGGTAAAAATGCTGATTTGATATTTCGCAATGCCTTTAAAGGATTCTTACGATGCTGCTTACACCATGCCTCATAATGTAAATCAATAAATTGACGCAATGTCAACATATCAGCCCTGGCTCTCGCCTCAATACGTGGCTGTAGTTTATCTGCCTGAATATCAAAACCTTGTACAACTTTCGCCATCATTTGTTGAGCAATGCCTTTTGCTTGGGAAAATGAAATTGAACCATATCGACCGATCGTATACCTGATTTTTTTTCCTTCTGAATTTCTATACATAAGAAAGAATTTTTTTGTTCCACTAGTGTTTACTCTTAAACCAAAACCACTAATATCAGTATCAAACACATCATACCGCTCAGCTTTAGGATGAAAGTTTTTTACATTAGTTACTGTTAGTTTCTCTTTCATGACACCTCATATTTGGGTACCATATGGGTACCAATCTATTTCATCATTAGTATCTAATAGTCTACTTTAATGTCAAAAACAATCAAGGGGAAATTCATACAACCCTATAATTTAAAGGGTTTAACTGATACCACTTAATATAACGTGGCATGTAAGAGGATTCCATAAAGATATCAAAACCCCCTCCTAAGGGACAGGTCACAGGTTCGACTCCTGTCTAGGGCACCATCTTATAGCTTGTAAATATCCGAAAAATCCCTGAACACAGCTAAAATAATAGCACTTAAGCACAGACATGATTCGTTAGTAATTGTAAGTATGCGTATGCTTCCGTTGCAAACATATATACATTAATGTATATTTTTGTATATATGAATTAAAACTTTACGGAAGAACATGGCAATCAACAAACTCAACTCTAAATTCTGCAATAACGCCCCTACTGGCACGCATTTTGACGGTGAAGGCCTTTATCTACTCGTTAAACCAGACGGCAAAAAATACTGGCGCATGGCTTGCTATCTTCATGGCAAACGTAAATTACTTTCTTTTGGCACATACCCTAAAGTTTCCCTTGCCGAGGCTCGCGAAGAGCGAATCAATGCACAGAAGCTTTTAAGCCAAGGCATCGACCCTGTGCAACAGGCTAAAGCAGAAAAACTTGGCCAAGCTAAAGCTATAGAGCAAGCAGCCATAGAAACCGGGAATACTTTTGAACAAATTGCTCGGCGCCTTCACGCCCATAAAACAGGTAAGACTACCGAAGATTATCGCAATCTAATGTTGCGCCAGTTAGAAATTCACGTATTCCCCGTTATTGGTAGCAAGCATATTACTGATATTACCGGCGCTGAGTTAATCACTTTATTTAAAGGTGTCGCTGAAAAAACTAATCATGGGCGAGCCATGACTTATATGGCAAGAAAGCTTTGCAATTGGTCCGGCGAAGTATTTGACTTGGCCTCGGCTGAAAATAACAATTTTACTAACAATCCTTGCCGTGCCATTATCAAACTTTTGCCCACCCATAGTACGCAAAACATGGCTCGCATTAGCTTTGATCAATTACCTCAATTTCTTAAGAGCCTAAAGATATATGGGGGCTATGCACTTACAAAAGCGGCTATCTGGACGCTGTTATATACCGGAATGCGCCAGGCAAGCGCCAGAAAAGCCCTGTGGCAAGACTTCGACCTGGAGGCCGGCATCTGGAACCGACAGCCTGAAAAGTCGGATAAATCCATCCATGCCTTACCGCTGCCCCATCAAGCAGTTAGTTTATTAAATGAGATAAAGCCGCTAACAGGCGGCAAGCCCACAGACTTAGTATTTCCCAGTGTTTACAGCAATTATCGCCCCATGAGTGAAGCCGCTGTCTGCCAGGCGCTTAATCGCATGAATTATCACATGGTCGGGCATGGCTTGCGTGGCGTTGTCAGCACAGGTCTTAATGAACTTGGCTTTAAACCTCATGTCGTTGATGTACAGCTTGGACATAAAAAAGAAAGTTCAGTCGAAGGGGCATACAATCATGCCAAACACTTGCAAGAAAGACGTGAAATGATGCAGGCCTGGGCGGATTATCTCGAAAGCAAGGCCAAGCTGGATTAGAGAGCTTGACCAAAAGTAACTACTATAATTACCTCACTAATTTACGCTAGCTCTTTTTGTATCTGCTCAAGAGATTTTTGTTTTGTTTCAGGCAGCCATTTAGCAACAACAATAAAGTATATTAAAGTACAAATTGCAAACAATGAATACGTGCCGCTTAAGCCTAAGTAGTCTTTAATTTGTAAAAATGATGTAGTGACTATCCAGCCGAATAATGAGCTAAAGAAGATTCCAAGCGCTACGCCTTTACTCCGTAGTTCAGTAGGAAACAACTCGGAAATAACTAACCACACAACAACACCAGGACCTATAGCAAAGAAAAATACAAATGCCACCAAACCGAATAACGATATAATCGGAGCTGATTCAATATGAGTAAATATGGCTAAAAATATATAGGAAAGAACGACCCCGCCAGTACCAAACATTAGTAAAGTACGCCGCCCTAATTTATCTACAAGGCTTAAAGCTAATAAGGTGCCTAACAGATTGATTGCCCCTAATGCTATAGCCCCTTCCATAGCACTGCCATTGGAAGCAAAGCCAGCCTGACTAAATACTTCTGGCGCATACTGTAGGAACCCATTAATAGCAGTTAACTGATTAAAAATTACTACAAAAATCGTTAAAAATAATGGCAATGCTAATTGACGTGAAAACAAATCGCGCCAACATGATTGTTTAGCATTTAAACTTTCTGTAATACCACGAATCTCTAATTCTGCTTCTAATGCTGAACGCGTACAATGGATAACATCCAACGCTCTGGTATTTTTGCCATTCGCAATTAACCACCGAGGCGACTCAGGTAAACATAACATCGTAATAAATAGCACTACCGCAGGAATGGTTATAAGCATAAACATAGCATGCCAATTTCCAGTTGGTGTATAAAACTTATCAACCATGTAGGCAATTAAAATTCCAATAGTTAAAAACAATTGAAATACTGCAACGCTTTTTCCTCGTATTTTAGCGGGAGCAATTTCAGACAAATAAGAAGGCACCGCCACTGCAACAATTCCTACGCCCACGCCCATTGTTAACCGCGCACATAATAATGTTAAAAATGATTTAGCAACTAAGATCCATATAATCCCAAGTAAAAACAGTACACTCGAGATAATAATCATCGTGCGTCGACCAAATTTATCGGACAAATAACCTGTGGCAATTGTACCTAATAAACCACCACCAAAAACAGCTCCTCCGATGACACTTAGCTGATTAGTCGATAAATTAAAATCAGACCTTATAAAGGGCAATGCTCCGGAGTAAACGCCTACATCATACCCATATAAAATTCCGCCTATACCAGAACAAATGATCATCCACATCATTAGCCACTGAAAATTTAATTTCGATTTATTCATCATAACTCCATCACCTAATTTCTCGCTTACAAGACCAAAAAAAACTCAGGCACTACAGTACCATAAAAATTAGTTTAGTGGCTTGTAAATAATATCCACTATCCTCTCAGCAAGGCGCTTATATGTCTCTATAAAACTTATCATAGTCTGTTCATGGTAATTCAGCTGATTAAAATAAAGATTTAATAATATATTGTTTTTATTTTTTGACACGGTTAATGCCATATTATAATCCACATGCTCCATATACATTACCGGGAGATGACTTTGTATTGGTGATAGATGGGGCCCAATTTTTTGGGCTTGTTTATCATCATCTATATTGCTGGCATTATAATAGTTAAATAAAACTGAGGACTTTTCTATTAAGTTAAATTCTGAATGACTCATTGCCGCCTCATAAAGCACATCATTTCCTTGCTTAATGAATGCTAACAACTGTTCATTAAGTGCAAGTATTATATCTTTAGTTAAGCCATCATCTTGAACAGCGCCCATAGCTTGCTGGACCTTTAATCTCACTGGCACATTGGTTGCCAGCCATCCAATAGTATTTTCTAAACTTTCTCTAGAAACCTTTTGCTGCAAGTCTCTTCCTAAGAAAACGCAATCTATAGTTATTTCGGGACTCTCCTTAAGAATAAAACTTGTTAAAAATAAGGTAATAAATAAAAGATTAAAGGTTGGGATAGTGTTTTTTATAGCGTTAGATTTTTCAATAAAATGACTGTCTAAATAGAAAATCTTAGTACTATAATTTTCAGGCATGGCATCAGTGCTTTGCTTATCCATGAAAACGCCATCCGAATAATTACTGAGCCGATTCCACAATAAGTTAATTTCTTCAGTATGCTTAGCAACGGGGTAGTGGCTTATATCACTAGCCCAATCGAGAAATCCATATGGCTTTATTGCATTAACTTCAAGATCAGTTTGTAAATAAAATGCATTGAGATGATTAATGAATATTGCGAAAGAAGTTCTATCGAGATATAGGTGATGCGTAATAAATATCGCATGATGTTCTTTATTTACAACGCAGACATAACATATTAGTACCGGTCCACTAGTTATATCGATCAACTCGGCTAAAGACTTTACTTTAGATACGACATGAGAGAGGCTGACAGAGCCTTCAAGAACGAACATACAATCATTACTACCCGTATGTTGCATCCACTGGTTGTTAATTTTTTTATAGCGAATGCTAAATACATCGTGATTTGTGATGACCTTTTTTATGGCTGCTTTTAATTGCGGCACGTCTAACGTGGGCATTACTAAAGGCAGAACCACAGAAAACTTACAGCTTTTACCCGCTGCATATTTAAAAAAATAACTTTGCATATAGGTAAACGGGGGTAATGCTTCGTTTTTTTTATGAAGCAAGCAATGCTGAATTATGTCAATTAAACTAGATCGAAAACGGGTTGCCAAAGTTATTGTTTCTGCTTTTGATAAACATGAAAAGATAGTAAAACTTAATTGTCCATTACTAACCAACCCCACTATATCTATCAAGTTTGGGCTTTTATTTTCTACATGCATAGCAAACTTATTGACTTCTCCAGTTATTTTCCAACAATCAGCATTATTATCAAATTGCCCAAGATAATTAAAACTAATGGGGGGCAAGCTAAAATCCTGCAATAGATTCGTGGTTGCTGCATTATATTTAAGAGCACCAAAACCAATGCCTTTAGCGGGAATAAGCCGCAATGTTCTCTTGATATGCTTAATACTTTCTTCAAGCGTTTCTTTCAGCTCTAGCCTGATAGGATACAGGGTTGTAAACCAGCCAACCGTACGGCTAACATCTAGGCCCTCAAATATATTCTCCCTTCCATGCCCTTCTAGAGTAATGCCATGAATGTTCCCAGCAAAAGTTTTTTGTAAAGCTCCTGTTAGCGCGACCAATAATATATCGTTAATCTGCGTGTCATAAGTAGAATTAATATCGTGTAATAATTGATTTGTTTGCCGTGAAGTTAATGAAAATTTCTGCGCCGTACAGGTAGTATCACTCTCTGCTGAGCGCAATTCCTCATATTTAGGAATATCATCGTATTGCTTGATCCAATAGCTTATTTCTTGTGCTTGCTCATTCGCATAGCTATTAATGGCATTAGCCCATTGGCGATAGCTACTTGTTTTAGGTAAAAGTTTTCTTCCCTCGCAAAGCGCTTTGATATCTTCAAGCAAAATTCGCCATGATACGGCATCAATAATTAAATGATGAAATGCAAAAAATAGCCTAGCAAAGCCATCTTTGTAACCACTTAGGTAACTGACTTGCCATAATGGCCCCGTGACGATATTAAAATTACTCTGCCATTTAGCGATATGCGCCTCAATCTCCTCGGGTAGATTTAACTGAGGAAGATCGGAAGATATGTTGAGTAAATTAATTGGGGGGATTGTAGCTACATTTTGGTAATACTGTTGATAGCAATTTGTCTGCTTATCAAATCTATAACAAGCCCTTAAAACATCATGCTGCATAGCTAAGGACTTCATTATATTTTTTAATTTAGCTATTTCTATTTCTGGAATAATGATCGAAAAGCTCTGATTGAAATGATTATATTTTTTAAAATATCCAAATTTTACATTATCGAAAAACCAGCGCTGAATAGGCAGAAGCTTCAATGCACCTGCTAAAGTCCCCTGCTCCGCATTAATTTCAACTTTACTACTATGTGATAAATAATTTGCTAATTTTTTGAGCTCTGGATATTTATATATATCTTTAACTTGGCAGTTATAACCTGAACTAGATAGACGAAACGATAACTGAATGCTTAAAATAGAGTCCCCGCCCAGCCCAAAGAAATCGTCATTACTGCCAATGCTATCTTTTGGCAACCCTAAGATATCCGACCAAATCATTGCCACTTGCTTTTCCAATACTCCTGTTGGTTCGACATAACAGTCTATGCTTAAAAAACTCGGCTCCGGAAGCAATTTTGTATCTAATTTACCACTAACAGTTACCGGCATTTTATCCAAATGAATCAGGATACTTGGCAGCATGTATGGAGGCAATTTATCTGATAAATAAGCTAGAATATCGTTTTCGTCTAATTTTTTTTCTGAAACATAGTAGCCTACTAAATAAAAATGGCCAGTCTTTACTGTTAGCCCCGCAACTACATTATGCTGTTTTGCTAATACAATAGCCTGCCTAAGAGCAGGATAGGTGCTCAAAACAGATTCAATTTCTGACAGCTCTACTCTATGGCCTCTAATCTTAACCTGCAGATCATTCCGCCCAAGGCACTCTAGACTGCCATCTGGTAACCAGCGCACTAAGTCCCCTGTTTTATAAATTCTTAGATAATTTTCTGCACTATCATCCGTCGAGGCAAATGGATTGGCAATAAATCGTTCGGCTGTTAGTTTTGGTAGGTTTAAATACCCGCGGGCCAAACCCGCGCCCCCGATATATAGCTCACCGACCACCCCTACCGGCAGAGGATTCAAAGCAGAATCTAGAACATAGGCTTTAATATTATTGAAGGGTTTGCCTATAGGCACATTTACACTGCTATAATCGCTGTTATTACATTGATATGTAGTACTAAAAGTTGTTGTTTCAGTGAGTCCATATACATTCAAAAGATATTGTGGCCCGGTTTTTTGCACACTCAATTCTTTAATCAGAGTGGCGTTAAGAGCCTCCCCTCCTACCAACAAATAGCGTATACCAGCAAATATATTTTTATCGGCCTGGTAGAGGCTATCAAATAATGTTTTAGTTAACCAAAAAATAGAAATTTTATTGACTGTTAGATAAGTTTTAAACAAATCAATATTGCTTAACAAATCTAATCCAGGCTCAGGGAGCATTAACTGCGCTCCATTCAGTAAAGGCCCCCAGATTTCAAAAGTTGCTGCATCAAATACGGGATTGGCTAATTGGATAAAGACATCATCTTTGCCAATATCAATATAACCACTGTTTTTTACCAGCGTTATAACTGAATGATGTTCAATCATCACCCCTTTCGGTTTACCAGTAGTGCCGGAAGTGTAAATGACATATGCTAAATTTTGAGGAGAAATATCAGTAAAAAGATTCGTTCGCTCTTCATTTTGATAATCTACTATATCTAAAGCCATAAATGATGAATTTGTAGCTAAAATAGCGTTTTCATTTAATCCTAATTTCGATATAAAATCCTGCTGGGTTAGCACAACTTTACTTTGTGTATCCTCTAAAATATAACTAATACGTTCAATAGGATAATTAAGGTTAATGGGCACATAGGCGCCTCCTGCCTTAAGTATCGCCAGCATTCCAATTATCAAATCAAGACTGCGTTCAACTCCAATTGCAATGAGTGTGTCGGGCTGAAATTCTGTTTTGGTTATTTGAAGATACTTCCTACGAATATAGCGCGCTAATTGATTGCTCTTTTCATTTAACTCTCGATAGGTAATTTTTTTATCGTCGTATAGGAGCGCGACCTTATTCGGAGTATCCTCAACTTGGCTTTCAAATAGCGTTATAATAGTAAAATTCTTGTAAAGGTTAACCGTGTTTCTATTCCATTCATATACAATTTCGTCGTATTGCTTTTTTGATAATAAGTTATGATTACGCAAGGAAATATCTGGCTTTTCTAATACTTCTTTTAAGAGCAAATGATACTGCTCTGCTACACTTACCATTTGCCATTGCTGAAATAATTCAGCGAGAAATCTAAGCCTGAAATTTATTTTTCCTTGAGATATCTCATAGTCTAATAATAGTTCAGAACCACCAATATCAATATTATAATCATGGTTAATTACAATCTCACACTGGTTCAAGCTAAGTTTTACATTTTTTAAATCGGTTTGCGCAAACCCTACAGTTAAACGTCCAATATTGCCCGATCGAATTATTTGCTCGGTAGGCAAATAACTGTATTTCAAACTATCATTAATTTTCAAATTTTTTACAAACTGACTTAGTTCATTGTAAAGCTGACGAAAAGTTTTATGCTCAGATAAGTTGATTGGCAATATCAAGGTATTTACATGAGCACCATAGCGTAGCGCCTCGCCCTCTTTAATACTTACTGGGTAACTGATATAAGCGCTGTGTTGGTTACCATAACGGGCAATTAATATACCCCAAACCAATATGAACAGGTTATGTTTTGAGAACGACATAAACTCAGAATCTATAGAAGTACATTCTTCTGCTACTATTGTAAAGCAATACTCTTTCACTACGTTACTTTGTAGATTAACACTAGATTTGTAGTAGGGTAAATTATTACTCTCTGGCAGGTCATTTAAGACAGTCTTCCAAAAACATTCTGCATTTTCATTTTCCAGCTTTTGCAATTTTTTTTCTAATAACTGGGCAATATGGATAAGAGTCTTGCTATGGTCAGGAAGGCTCATTTTATCATTATTGTAATATTCAGAAATTAATCTAATACACTCAGGAAAAGAACCACCATCAATTAGCACGTGATGAAAGATTAAAATTAATCGAAAACATTGAGGCCCTTCATTAAATATACCGAAACGATATAATGGCCCTGATGTTAAATTAAATGGCTTGGCAACATAATGGTGTTGATCTATGGGTTGATCGAAATATTCAAGCAAAAAAATAGTACCGTTTTTTACCCAATACAATTCGTCATTATCATCCAGCAAGTGCGAATTAAATATAATGTGTTCAGCAATGAATCTTTGTAATGCCTGCTTTAACCGGGCAACATCTAAGCTACCAATAATTGTTTGATCAAACACGATGTTATAATCACTTCTAGCTGGATCTAGAAGCCATTCTCGATAAAACAATTTACTATAAGGTGATGCTTTAATGTTGCTCATAATCCTGCCTTGATAAGCTGCTTATACGTCGCACGGCCTATTACAATGGGATTGCATTTTCAATACTCTGACCAATAAGTAACTTCTAGTAACCACTAAAAAGACATTCTTCTCTCAAAACCATCACTACGACCTTTACGCTTTGCAATCACAGTATCATCATGAACAGCCATTTTAAAAGGCAGGGCAGCTTTATCGAAATGACAGAGCTCCATTACTGTATTTGAATCAAGAACCATAGCAAATTCATCATGTAAATTAACCAAGGTCATGGCATGTACTTGCTCAGCAGAGTGAACCTTGCCGTCAGGGCCTTTACGATCAAAAGTAGCTGTTGCATCAGAAACAATAGTGACATCAAAGCCAAGATCATGTCCCATGCGAGTTGTAGTCGACACACAATGGTCAGTAGTTAAGCCAACGATGACAATATTTTTAATGTCTAATGACCTTAAGTGTGCTTCTAAATCTGTTCCAATAAAAGCTGAATGGACGGATTTACTGATAACAGTTTCGCCCATTATAGGCGCAACTTCTTCTTTAATCTCCGAAGTAGGCTTGCTCGGATGTAGAGGTGAATCAATGGATTTTGAAGCATGGCGAATAAAAACGATAGGACGTTTAGTAGATCTCCACAAACTTATAAGCTGTTTTATTTTTAGCTCCGCATCTGGGTTATTACGCGGCCCCCACCTTAAGTCATCAAAACCTTTTTGAACATCAATAACAATCAATGCAGTCTTAGTAGAAAAATATGGCATAACTTGCTCCTATTGGATGGAAACCAGGCCCGTTTCTTCAAACTGGCGAATTAGTTGATAATCAGATTCGAGTTGTTCTTTATTAGGATGACATAGAATAAGCAAACCTAAAGCTGTAAAAAGGTCTACCGTTTTAGAAATATCAGCACCTTCACTTGCTTTAAAGTTCATTGAAATAAAACTTGGCAACTCTGATATCTTATGTAAATTAGGGCTAACCGCTTTCACTTTCCCAGCAACCTGCGAAATAAAGAAAACGATTCTTACGTAATTTTTTAATGTAAACCCAATACCATTAGCAGTTGTAGTTTTGTCTCCTAACATATACTCCAATGTTAAATCCAGCTGGCTGCTTCCAGTTGCATGCCTAGCTGCACGTATTGCGACCCCACCATGTAGCCTAGCACCTGTCTCTATAAGGCAGGGGCCTGTTTGTGTATACATAATCTCAGAATGGGCTGGTCCATTCTTAATGCCAAGCCCATCTAAAACGCTAAAGCAATAATTTGTAAGCGCTTCCGGTATATGACCTTCATTTGGCAGAAAATCCAAATAGTCATAAACAAAATTTGAGCCATTAGCATAGATTTTTTTATAGCAACAGATATTAGTAATGGTATGACAACCCTGATAGCTTGAGCTATCAACTACATACTCAGTTCCCGTTAAAAACTCCTGTACAAGAACATCATTATTAATAATGTTAAATTTATTTTTCTTTCCAAGAATGTCATGTACCGCATTCTTGACCTCTGCTTCACTAAAACAAGCTCTTACCCCATCTGTTCCTGCGCTACTTAGAGGCTTTATAACGACACCTGATTGAATGAAATTATTAGATTTCGCCCACTCTAAAGCTTGTTTTGCAGAATCAACTTTTATGGTCAATGGCACGCGAACACCACTTTTATGTAATTGATTTGCCATAATAAACTTATTTCGTCTTGCTGAACTTAAGTCAATATTGTTGCTTTTATCTGGAGAAAACTCCTTAGCCAAAAGATCAGATAATTCTACGCCTGGCTCAGAACCTGCTAAGCACAATACAATTTCAGCATCTACCAAAAATAACTTTATTTGGGACACCAGTTGGTCAATATCATTTTCATAAAGAAAGATTTTTACAAAGTCCTGCTCTCTAAATGAATCCTTATAAACCTCAAATATTGGAGAATGAGAAAGCACAGCTAAAGGCGTGACATTTCTTTTTACAAGCTCTTCTGCATAGAGTGCGCCTGTAGAAAATGGATCAACAATTAATGCATATTTTAACATGTTACCTCCTTAACCATCATGATTGAACAGAGTAAATAGGGATTGAACGCTTAGGTTTATAGAAAGCTTGAACAACTAAAATAGTAGCTATTAAAATCCCTCCTCCGGCCACACATCCAACCAAAACAAATAACATAGAGGGCTTTAAAACAATAAAAGCCAATATGAGAGGGGCACCTGCTTTTAATAATGTACTCATCACTGTAATACGACCAGCCCAATCCATAATTTGCTTGGCCGTAGATACTGAGTCATAAATAAGTTCCCTCATTTTGATTCGAAAAATATTTGCAAAAAAGCCAATAAACCCAGCTGCAATGGCCACCCAATAAGCATTGCTGCCAAAATGAAAAGCTGCATCAGAAATTGGTATAATTAAAAATGCCATGGCCCAAAGCATGCTTTTCCAACCGCGCTCAGTTGATAGCAATGTACACATGAAAGCCCCAAGCCCTGCTAGTGCATCGATAAAGCCGAACTCTGTGGCAGTCCATGCTTTTTCATGCTGAGCAATAAGTGGTACTAAAAAATTAAATGCTGAGACTTGCAACATTAAAAAACACAATCCAATAAATGATAGCCATAGAACAAGCCTATGCTTGTTTAAACTAAGCTGTTCATGAGCAGGCTTTTGGTCTTTTTGATTATCCGCATGTAGGGCCGCAGTATGCCTTAAAGTAAAGAAAATCAGCATCCCACTTGCATAAGTTACAGCGTTTACTGCCAAAACTGCCGCCATACCACCAAAATTTAATACAAAACCTGTTAAGGCGGCGCCAAGAAAGGCTGATATCTGAAGAGCTGTTTGTAATATCCTAGAAGCCTTATTGGAACTTAAGCGACCGCTTAATACTTCCTGACCAATAATGGCCTCAACAGTAATTTGGCTTAGAAAGCTGATTACAGTGAACAACATACCAGAAAAATATAACAACCATAGTGCCTGATGCTTTGATGCCACTAATAACCCCAGCGAACAAATTACCCCAGCTACCCGAATTGCTATAAATGATTTCCCTGGCGCCTTTTCGAGTGCTTGCTTAAACCTTTTGCTTAACCGCTGTATTAAAAAGGCCACTAGCGTCACGATGCATAGAAAAAACGCTAGTGATTTTTCAGAACCTCCTCGCAATAATACGGTCCAGATAACAGCCACACTAAATAAAGTGTCTCCCGAAAGAGTCAGTGATAATATAAAAATAAGTCTAAAATATTTAGCCATTATTTACTTTCCTACGCCGCGCTTGAAATAGCTAAGCTATCCTGAACACGAATCGCATTTACTGACTTTTTAATTAAGGCACTTGTTTTAAATTGGTTATCATGCCAAGGGCACTCAATAGTACCTTTTATCTGGCATGACTTACCTAAGCTGAGCGGCCCTCCACGATGGGGACATTTATCAGGAATGGCAAAACGCTTCTGTTCGTATTCAATAAAAAAATATGAATCATCATTAAAATGAAATTTGTCATTTACAATTTTTGCTATTTTGATCATGTTAGCCCTCACTAATACAGATTGATTCAACACAGTACTTTGCTGAATTCGAACGAATTCTTGTTCCATGTAAACGCCCTTTTGGGATAATAATCTTTTCACCCGCCCCTAAAACAATCGATTGGACACCATTTGCATTAAAATCTAGTTCACCTGCTATTACGGTAAATAATTCACTTTCAGAATGGATATGTGCAGATGTCAGTTCATTTAAAGATTCAGTAAAATATTTTTTTTCACCAACTGGCTTATATTGAGGCGTAGATTTTAGTTGACTAGAAAAATGCATCTGCTCTATCAAATCCTTATCAGCCAAGGTTTGCAATAACCTAAAGGACTCAAAACCATGCAAAATATCATCAATAATACTTTCACCATACCTATCAATACTCTTGCCGATTATCTTATCTAAAACCATGCGACGATGATGTTGATCAATATGAACATGTTCATCAAAATATTTAGTATCTATTCCTGGAAGAATTTTGCGTAGAACTGCGCTGATCTGTTTATTAAAATGAGGGATGCTCGCTTCTGTATAATATAATGCCCCAAGATATTTAAACCAATTGTGCTTATTGCCGCAAACATAATGGAAATAGTTAACTAGCATTAATGATGTCGGCAAGTAAGAATCATAATAATGATGCAAGTTTTTATTCATGCCAATTGACTCTAATGTGCTTTCAAACAAAGTTGAATGTTTGGCATGATGAACCCCGTATCCGTATTCATCAATAAATACTTTCATGATTTCAGATTGCTCTTCACCATACGCTCCTGGCAATGTTCTAGCCATAGCAGAAGCTTCACTTAAAAAATCTGGCGCCATCTGAATCAAAAGCATTTTACCGGCTAGTTCTGGCTTATCTAAGTTTTCGATACTTGTACAAAGTTCACTTTTTGTTGATTCCTGCTCAGTAATGACACTTTGTAAATATTGATTTAGCTTATCCTTGTTCCACTTGCCAATTATTTCAATTTCATTATCCAAAAAGCCAAACACAAGCTTTTCAATAAATGGTCTTAAGGCTTTTCCATTAGCAACAAAATAAGGGTCGTAGAATGACTTAAAGGCCTCTCTTGAATGTGGATTCGTGTAATTTTGATCCAAAAATAAAAGATCTTGTTCATAAATAGTCAACAATAGCTTATTAAGGATAAGATTCTTATTTCCAAATACATCAGCTATTTGAACGTCCTTTGTACAATCTAATTTAGCAAGATCATTCCTTCTAATTGGTCGATGATATGGATCGCTTGGATTTATTTCAATATCTTCAAAGCATTTATTGCTTGCATAATTAGAGATTGACTCCGCAAACTGTTCTTTTGTGCAAAAAATTTTACTCATAACGCCCTCTATAGATAATAATTATTTTCTTGCTAACACCTATTTAAATAAAATTGATATCAACCACTACCTCTAATCTCTTAATACTACTCACAAACCACTTCCATAATATTTACGGGCATAGGAATCGCCCTCTCAAATGCCTTAAGTTATTGTGTAGAAATACAGCATAAATAATGATTACTCTCAAGCTCATCAACCAACCCCTATCTTTCTGTATTAAAAATGAACACTATAAAGCAATTTCAATCCTGCGCAATTAATAATCAATTTTTTGTTGGCTTGTCTGGGCTTACTTTTTTTATATAGGCTAACTTCTTAGAATAGATGAGCCGCATTAATCTATCATGAGACATAATCCGCTCATTATTTTTCAATGTAATATTAAGTCTTGCGATGATTTCATCACTTAATGATCTTGCATTCTTTTCAGCCCACGATGATAAATCCATCTGAATCTCTCTAGGCAGCGTTAGCATAAACTTCGACGTACTCTTGTTTAGCAGCTGTCCATCAATTTTTAGTACATTTTTTCCCATTTTATTCCTGCTCATTACTAGACGATTGTTAACTCACCAACTGCATTACTAAGACCTATTTGATTAGTTCATACTGCTTTACGCTTAAAATCCCAAGCACGGCTACTATCATAAATATTCAACATTAAATTAATTTGACCAGAAACATTCACCACGTTTTTTTTTAATCTGGTTTCTTGCTCCAAGATTAAAAGTATGCCTAATAATGATTTGGTATCGATTGTTCCATCAACTTCAACTTTTAAGCCTTGCACTAATTCTTGAGGTAAGGTAAGCAAAAAAGTGTCATCTATTCTGCTGCTCACTTCTGAGATAAATTCTATTTTTAACACAGTAAACCACCTTTATCGCTTGTTTTTTATTGGCCAAATGCTATAATAGCGGAGAAATAACCTAATGATTAGATCACATATGAGCAGATATTGTCTCATATATGATCTTATGTCAATAACTATCTTAAGGATTTAGATGAGCAATATAATCCAAAGTTTACCTGCGATTCTATGCAGCCTATTACAGGCAAACCGAATCAATGAATCAGAACTCAGCAGAAGAACAAATATACCAAGAGCAACTATCAACAGAATTGCATCTGGAAAATCTCCAAGCCCGCGCACAGATACTCTAAAACTTATTGCTCAATACTTCGATGTCACTGTTGATCAACTAATAGGCACCACCCCAATAAACAAAGAATCGGACGCGACAACTCAAGTAAATTACTTGCCTATTTTTGAAATGGAAAAGTGTGGGGAAATTTTAAATAGCGCTTATGACTCAATTGATAATGGGAAAATTTTGGGGGCATGGACTGATGCTGACAGCAAATTTGCCACCAAACTTTCCGGAGATTCTATGTGGCCCCAATTTCAAGAGGGAACCACATTAATCTTAGATTCGAGAAATTCACAAAAAAACCGAGATTATGTCCTTGCTTATTTATCTGAGCAAAAACAAGTAATATTTCGTCAGTTACTTTTAGATGGGAAGTTTCAATATCTTAAAGCTCTAAATCCTATATTCCCCACGGTTGAACTAAAACAAAACGATAAAATCCTTGGAGTACTAGTAGAAACAAGATGCAGCTTCACTTCAGGACAATAACAAATCATGCAAAATATTTTATCTGTAAGCCCACTCATGCTATTAAGAAGGATAGCTAAAACTTACTGGGCACTTCTAAGCAATAAGGGACAATATTATCTCAAATTAGAAGGCTACTATTACTGCAAAAAATCGGGGTGCTTAATGGCTGTCTTGCAAGTAAGAGGCAAGAGGACGACTTATGAAAAACCAGTAAAAGAAATAATTTTTGATAAAGATATTATTCAAGGTATACATCCTGTTGAAGCCTGTGTGCTAGGCTCCCTAGCAAGCAAAGAAAGCTTGGGGTGCATAGTATTTACAAAGCAAGACTGGGATGAAATGAAAAAACTTATGCATTCAGCCCCACAAGAGAAATCTCAAGAACCTTTAACAGTAATTGCTCAATATTATTCTATTGATAAAAATACTGAAATTACTGTACTTAAAAGCACACATACAAAAAAAGAGATTAGCATCCCCACCATTGAGCTCGCGAAAAATCCAGCGTTGCTTTATGCTTTAGACTCTTTTCAAGCAATTTCAATTGGCTATACTGCAGGACAAATGGAGTATAAAGATAAATGAGTAATTATCAGCCTAGCATAACTCAACTCGACAATCGCAACCCTAAGTATTTCTATATTTTATGCTGCGCTTATATTACTTCAATAATAACGTCCATCACTGTTGCAGCAAGGTTGCTCTCATTTCAAATTCCATTTACTAGCCATGTGGTATTGCTAACAGCCGGCACCTGGACGATCCCTCTCTCTTTCTTATTACAAGATATTACAACAGAAGTGTACGGTTACGTAAAAAGTCGGCAATTAGTTCAAATCACCATCATTTTAATAGTTACATATATTGGATACCTTAAGCTGACCAATATATTCCCCATTCCAACCCAGCCCAATATTGATTATGCCTATATTGCTGTTTTTGACTCATTACCAAGACATTTATTGGCCTTGGTTGGAGCCATAATTATTGGCAACCTAATAAATGACTATATGCTGTCTAAACTCAAATTACGCTTTAAAGGCAAATACCTACCTTTGCGATTTATTTTTGCAACAATGATTGGGGAGGCGTGTTTACAACTTGTGGGCACAAGCATAGCCTGGCTAGGCAATTTACATTTTAACAGTCAAATTATCCCTTTCGTACTGTTTTCATATTTTTATAAAGTGCTCTTTGAAATACTACTTATACCCGTTTCTTATTATGTTTGTGCCTGGCTTAAGCAGGCAGAGAACATGGATGTTTATGATGCCGGTGTAAACTACAACCCTTTCTCTTGGAAATAAGCCTAAACTCTCCCAAAAGTTAAACTGACATCCTTACTTTTATCAGCCGAAGATTTACTTAAAGTAGAAATATCTACATACATTCTTTGATGTGCAGCAACTGGAATGTCTTTTCTGATTGCATGTAATTTATCTAAATCCATCGAAGCAGTAATAACACCGACTCCTTCTGGAAGAGAAGCTGAAACATTTCCCCATGGCTCTACAATCAAACTATTACCATAGGTTTTTCTACCGCTACTATGTGTTCCAGATTGGCAAGCACCAATTACATAGCAAAAATTCTCTACTGCTCGAGCTCGCGCTAGTAACTCCCAGTGGGCCTCACCTGTTTTTACCGTGAAGGCTGAAGGAATAACGATAATTTCAGCCCCCATATTAAACATCGCGCGATATAGCTCAGGAAAGCGTATATCGTAGCAAACACTTAAACCCAACTTTCCAAATGGGGTGGGAATTACCACGACTTTATCACCAGGATAAGTAGTTGCTGATTCTTTATAAGATTCAGTATCTGACACGGTTACATCAAATAGGTGAATTTTATCATACCTGCTTGCAAGCGCACCCTTATCATCATAGACGAGACAAGCTGCACTCACTTTATGCGAATCAGCACAACTAATTGGAATAGTTCCGCCAACCAGCCAAACTTTATTTATCCTAGCTTGATCTGCTAAAAAATCTTGAATCTTGCCACTACCAAACTCTTCTTTAACAACCACTTTATCTGTGGCCTTTTCACCCATAATAGCGAACATTTCAGGCAACACTACTAAGTTAGCGCCTTTACCGGCTGCCTCTCTAATTAATGATGCTGCTGTTGCCAAATTCTCATCAACAATATGAGATGAACACATTTGAATCGCTGAAATAATTGGCATACGACTTCTCCAAAGAGTTGATGTTGATGAATATAAGGCTGCACGCATTTATATACCTTTTAATTTTGTCTTGAATTTAAATATAACAAATAAATTACTATCAATCATTATAACTTCAACCAAATCCGTCATAATAATCCGTTTCAGAATATTTACAAATGAAAATTAAACCAATCTATATCACTCCTAACAGCTTAAGCTACACCCCTTTCTTTGATTGTATAAGTTTAATTATCCTATTTTTAAATAATAGCCATGAAGGTCATTTCCCTCATTATCTTTTAGTGTTTGCGGCGCATCATCCGATAGACTATTTAAACAAGGATATGCCATCAGTGAATTAGCTTTAGCTTGCTGCTGCTGAAAATTGCTGTCCTTAATTATTGGCGCTGACGAAGCATGGCAAATCTTGATTAGCCCCACCATCAAAACCACTGCTATAAATTCTTTAGCAACCATTTATAAAATCCATAAAGCCATTTCGATCTCATCGAAAATACCACCTTCTTTAATTTCCTTTAACTCCCGACTAAGACAACTTAACCCCGAATCTAGCAATCCCTTTTTACAAAAGGACTTGCAGCTAATTGATTAAGTAACTAAGGGCGCAATATACATTGCGTTTCACGCAACGTTCTTTCCGGCGTATAATATCTAAATAACTTATATTTTAGGGAGTGTTAAACTATGTGGGATGGAGCTAAAAGTAGCACTCAAAGAAGTCGAGACTTAAGAGCCAAAAGACGCGAGCTAGGCTTAAGAGAACTTCGAGTCTGGGTCACTGGAAAAGATGAGCAAATCGCCAAAGAAATTATGAAATCTTTTGAACGAGCGGCATTTGCCGAAGCGATTAAAGAACGCAATGAGGTAAACGAGGAAAGCATCAAATACGCCATTGAAGAATGGCATCAATGGCTCGATGGCCGCAACGTACCAAAAGAGAAAAAATTCAGCACTAAGAAGCAACGGCTATTTGCCTATCAAATTTCACGAGCAGCTCAAATCCCATTGCCGAATGATTTGATATTTGCGGACTTTCATTTAATCAATGATTGGATTAAAACGATGCTAAAGAAATATGATAAAAGGCATCAGGTTGAAAGCTTTATTATCGAGAATGAAAATAAATTAGATTGATTCATCAGTCGATTATTAGCTCAGCATACGCTTAAGCACTTGTTGCGTGCAACGCAACATATAAGTGCGCACTTCAATTTCTTGAAGTGATTAAAAGTGTTCGCTTTTCGCTCACTCCTTAATCATCGTATAATAAAAATAGCATTACAACTCATGGAGGAGGTGTAGGATGTCTACGGATAAAAATATAAATAAATTGCAAGAGTTGGACAAAAAATTAGCTCAAAGAGAGCGATTAGAAAATCAGCTTAGGAGCAAAAGCCACAAAGAAGACACCAGGCGAAAAATTTTAGCCGGAGCATGGGCGAGTACCATGCAACAAAAGAAAGCCATCATGAAGAACTTTATCGCAAAATATCGGTTTACCTTAATCGCGATATGATAAAGAGCTTTTTAAAGAATCCCTTAATTAAGGCAAAGATGATAAATGCTATATTGCAATTAATAATATTCTAACGATGTTCTTTTGACCTTTTTATCTGTCAAATTCTCTAAATAATCCCAACTTATATAACCTTTTTTGGCCTTCGCTCTTAACTGATCGGGGACAGTCATTTTCTTCCCGCACACTGTAAAATAATTTACAAATTGCCTTGTATGAGATGCATATTTACTAGCATCTTCAGAAATGAACCCTTTAATTTTTATGGCTTGCTCTACACGGAAAACTATTAAACTTGAGAGAAACCTCCAACCTTCAAATTGAAGTTTGTTATTTATCGCTCGTTGAATACAATTAGTAAGTATATCAACGATTTCAAGACCAGTATTGGGGTAAGATTGCGCAAAATTAAGATTTTTGAAAATCTTATTAATATTGAAGGCTCCCTTGCTTTCAATAACTATGCTTTTAAAAGGTTCTAATAAATCTTCTTTGCTTATAATAAATTCATTAAAGGCCGAAAAATCTTCATATTCTTGCATCCTAATTGGCTCTTCAAAAGTTAGCATTTGAAGCCAAGGCTTAATCAAAGAGGTCATAATCTCCTCATACTTAGTAAGGGACTTGTCTTTAGAATCTAGAATCCAATTAAATGAAGCAAGCTCTTGAGGAAATCGCTGAACGTAATAAGGAATAGCTATATCTAAAACACGTCTAAATAACTCAAACAACCCCAAACTTTGTGAAAAAAGTGGGCTAGACAACGAACCTATGATCTTGGGGTTAAAGGGCGCATTAAGCTTTAAGGCCCACCCGCTTTTAGATAGGCTATCATTTGTTCTATCTTTGTATCGTTGAATATCTGTGTCTGATGTCATGCCCATATCCATACAAACTACTTCAACTAGAACATCAAAATGAGATAATAAATGTAGTAACGATGAAACCTCTCTCTCATTTAGACTTTTACCTTTGATCTCGCCATTTTTCTCACGCTTGTTTTGCAAAGAAGGAGATTTCTTCCATAGTTCAAATGCTGCAAATAACTCAGGTTCAATGACACTGGGGACAATTAATGCTGCTACACAAGATATGGATTGTGCTTTCACCTCTGGTTTGAAAACTCCTGATTCATCAATATAGATATTCATTACATCACTTACCCTCAAAAGAAATTTTCGCTTCACTGTATGAATACAGGCTTATTGTTATTAGTCTGTAGCATTGGCACCTAGTATAATCACGTTTAACTCAAAACAATAAGCGTTAATTTATAGCTATAAAATACATTTGATTATCTTTTATCAGTGAACATAATAAAAAAAGATACTTCCTCGATTTACGCTAGATGATGCCTATTAGCTATGCATTTTATTCTTGTAATGCGCGCAACTCTTCTTGATGTGCATCTGCTTTATAATATGATTCCACAGACCTCAAAACCTTTGAAGTTTTCGGCCATAAAATTTCAGATATTTTGGCATAGTCCCCATATTTCTTTGCTAACTGCTCTTCCTGAGATCCGCCCTCGCCAAAAGCCTTTATATAGCCTCCTCGCTTATTGGTAATTCCATTTAAAAAATTACTTTCCATTTCTTCAGTACCAAATTTTTCAAAAACATCTCGAATTGCCTTGTGAGGCCATCCACTATCTTCAGGATCGATAGGTGAATAAGCGAATAATTGACCCATAATAATATTGAAAGCTTTTACTCGCTCACACCCTGTAGCTAATGATCTTGCGGTAGGAAACCATTTTAAGAAATGTTCAAAGTTGAAATTGCCATCTTTGTCCATCCCAGGAAGGGTTTTACTTTCATGCAAAAAGCTCCAGGCTCTAGAAACGGCCCCTTCATTAGCGGGACTATTGATGCTAAGGTCATCTTTCATATAAGCAAGTTTTAACATATCAACAAATAACTCAGGCTTTTGACTCACTTCGTATATTAGATTTTCAGGCTTTCTCCTGAATTGAAATAGCGGGAGAAAGTTCCATTCTATAAGGGCTAACTTACTTTTATCCACATCATTTCTTGAGCTTAAATCTTTTAGGACATTCTCTAAATGAAAGTCAAACATAGTAAAATCAACTGTTTCAGCTTCATTGCTTAAATTATAACTGATAAGCTCATCCAAAACCTTCATGCATAAATCGGATGATAAATGAGCCTTTCCACGATGTTCAAAATTTGCTAAAACATAAAATGCACTTAAAGGCCGCTTGTAATAGAAAAATTTATTAATAACGTAAATAGCATCTTCTGTGCTATCACCAACAAAGTATCTTTTTGTTTTATTCCAATACTCATCTTGTATGGTTAACTGCTCACCTTCCAGTTTTTTCCATGTGGTTTTTGTATAAGGAAGCGTTAAGAAAATGTTTGCTCTAAGTGAACAATCAGACAAAGTAGGCTCTTTTAATAAAAGATTTAGCCATTCATCGCCGTTTAATCGATGGAGTGTATACACTAACCCTGTTATGAAATCTAAACCTTTAGGATAATCCTTTGCGATTTTAATGGCATCAACGCATCCTTCGTTAAATATTTCAGCAAAAACAAATCCTAAAACAGCAGCATCAGGAACAGAAGCTAATAATTTCGACAAGATATTAAGATTTTTCACCGATGGTATGAGTTCGTGTAATGCTCTTTTTTGCAAATCCTTTAATCTAGATGCTTTTGCAATATAGTTATTATCACCATTCTCTATGATAGGGTGAGAGATATGTTCTTTAAATATATGGGACCATCTGGCAAACGGGGCTGTGGGCGTATAAAGAGCATATGCCTTTTGCAACTTTGTTAGAATCTCTCCTTTTATACTCCAGTCATTATTAGGGTATTGGAGATGATGGCTAAGTTCTTTTTCTAATTTATGCCAAATATTTAAGCAAACATCAGGCGAGAGTTTTAAGGTATCAACTATAATCAGCTTATCCACAAGTTTCATTTGGTATGACTGGGGGCGAATGTTAAAAACCAAATCCATTACGTCACACCATTTCATGCTATCTTTGCTTAAAAGTTCAATTACATAATCTACTAATATATTCATTACATTGATATAATTCAAATCAGAATCTACATCTTGCAATACATGCTCTAGATCACGAAATTTTGGGCGCACGGTATAATTACCGATTTCATTAGATTTTGGAATTATACTCAGCAATAACTTCCATACCTGATTTTGATTGAAGCCTTCTAATGATTTTAAAACCTCAATTCTTTGGTAAAACCCTAATGAACTCTGGTTACGCCATATTCGATGAATATTCCATAAAGATTTCGATGGTTGGTTGGTATAGTTATTGCTTTTATTTTCATATTCCGCCAATGACATTAAAATTTTAGTAACTTGCGTGAAATGCCGCTTATCCCAAGCACACAACTCAAGAGACCATAAAATATGAGAATACTCAATGCCACCCATGAACGTTCTTTGTTTAAAGATTTCTAAAAACTCTTCTTTTTGGCACGCATTTTCTAATGCTTCTAAAAATGCTGAGGGCGCAGCTTCAGCTAAAAGGGTCATAATGTCTGATAAAGATGCCCAAAACTTCCAATCTATTTTATCTTTTAAGGCTTCACGTACAATACCATCAATTTGAAATTGGCATTTTGAATTAGACATAGTTGCAAGTATCGCAAGCGTGCTTGCTACTCCTGTCCTTAATGTCCAAGAGTAACGATGGCCCTTTCCAAAAATAGAAGCAGCATGACGACTATCAGGATCAAGCTCATACTTCGTATCAACATCACATAAAATTTCTTTAGCTATATTAAAAAACTGGACAAGCTTTTTATCTGTTAGATGATCAATCAAATGTGTAAAACAGTATTCTTGATAGAATGAGTAAGTACTATTAATTCTTTGAAACGGTCTGTTTTCATCAGGCAAGGAATCCAAGTATGATTCAATTTCTTCATATGAATTATGTGTAAATTTCTTAAGAATTCCCTGATCATTTTCACTATTTGCACTCCATCCACCTAGCATTGCAAGTGGAAGTATTGAATGTCTATGCTCGGGTTTGGACCATATTATACAACCCTCCTCACCCTTATTAACAAGCATTGAGTGTAAGACCGCTAAATTCCCATAGCAACTCTGCGCTATTCGCTGTGCTTTCTCTTCCGTATAGCCTCCCTCAAATTTTAAAAAGCTAGCCATTACTGACTTACGGATTCGGCTTACACTATTTAACTTATCTGGAATAAAATTATTAATAACACTGATAATTTGGTGTCCATTAGCCTTTGCCTCGCCAATAGGCGCGCCTTGGAATGTCGGTATTAAGATTAATTGCTTCCCTCTCGTAGCTAAAAGGCGAAATGCATCAAGATTTTCAACTAAAATTGATCTTGAGATTAAACTAAGTGAGAGAACCTTATTTTCTATACTTGATAATATTGAATAAAAGAATGCAATTCCTATATCGATGTCATTAGAATTAATTTCTAAATACTCCGTCGAGGGGTTACATCTAAAATTAAAAGCATCGTCACACTTTTTCCCGGCCTCAAGTAATAAGCTTTGATCAATGGCAGGGTCAGTCGAGTTCCACCATTCACTCCAAAAAGATTTTAGTGGACGCAACCCATATGATGCTGGGAATATACCTATCCGTTTAGCAAATAGAAGAGCAACAACTGGGCTTCTTTCAAGCCATAACGCTAAATCTTCAGCATCAATCACCCTAATATCTTTCCACATTTTTTTTGCTTTACCATTATCGATAAACTTAGCTTTTTCTTCTTTACTGAGGCGCCTAAATGTTACGTGCACATAAGTAGAATTTTCGATTGTTTGGTTGAGAGGCTTATTAGTCCTTTTCAAAAAATCAGCCTCAAACTTCTTTGTTACGTTCTTTGCTTTACTCATTTCCCAGCATGAAAAGCCTTCAGGAGCAAAATATATGTCGGGCTTGCCTTTGCAATTTAATAAACCATCCCAGCCGTGCATGAAAACGCTACCGCCAATAGGCATTTCAAGGAAATCATGGTTTACAGTTGATACAATAAGATCCCTTACAAGCTCTGGAAGAATGCCCTCAGCCTCCTTGCTATTTGCAAATGAATTAATATCATCCGCCGTAACATATTTAAGAGGAATGAGCCTGGAATCGGCATCTGCCTGCTCTATAGTTGAATAGCCTGCTAGACTTTCTAGATAGCTAAGCTCAACTTGATAATAAGAAGAAAGTTTCTGAAGCAGATCTAAAGATGGCTTCTCAATTGCTCCCTTTTCAATTTGGCTTAAATGGGCATTACTTATTCCAGATACAGCCTCTACCTCTCGCAAAGTCTTTTGCTTCATTGAGCGCAGTTTTTTTAAATAAACCCCAAGCTTGTTCATAAATCTCTCTCGTGCTAATTTTATTGTCGAGATTAGCACCGATTAGCAGATTCTGTCAACTTATTGATTTTAATGAAAATTTAACTTGAATAAAAGCTGCTTTTTAAAACTGAGCAAGTCTCGTTATATGCGATTTGTCGTTTCACATAGTGAGCGCTATTTTTTTATTTTTAATTTCGATTTTCATTTCTTAAAATATGCGCCCTTGTGCCTCCAGGTGTTTCAAAGTTACTCCAAGTTAATCCATGTAAGGATAAGTAACATGTTGAATTAAAAGAAAATATTTTTAATAATCAAGTTTGTTTTTTAATCAGACGTGCTAAACTATAAGCGTGCGGAAAAGGATTGTTTCGCACATTCATAAACCACCAAGGAAGGAGGCTATTATGTCAGATATCTATCATCGTCTACCAGCAGTTAAAAAAATCACTGGCTTAGCACGCACTACAATCTATGAGTTGATTAAAACAGGGGAGTTTCCAAAACCTATTCAGATCAGCCATAGAGGTGTTGCATGGTCAGAGATAGAACTTGTTGATTGGCAAGAAAACAAGAAAGCTGCACGTTCTAATAATCCATAATCTAAAGCGGTGTTGGTATTATTTATCAGCACCGCTTTTTTACTTGCCACAAAAGCTTTTAAAACTGTATCATCATATACATTATCTATTTGAAAATTATCACACCGGTTAAGCTTACTTACTTATGTTTCGAAAAAGGCTGAAATAGATATATACTTTTGTATATATTTTATTTCCCTAGACGCCTGAAAGCCTTTTTCTATCTATAAATACGACTCCTGTCTAGCACCAATTGCAAAGATAGTTATAACTATTCTTTTAGCTCTTCTGAATACAAAGCCCAGCTCTAATCTCTCTTTTTCATATTTTCTACCAATAACTAGGTTACTCATATTATTGCTTCTCAAATTTGGGACGCATACAGCCCTAGCTATAAGCGTCCCAAATAAAATATGCCGTTTTTGGCAAAGAAACGGCTACCAAACATACGAGGGATTAGTCTATAAATATTTAGTCAAAATCTAATATTGCAAGACTTCTTAATTAGGTGCATGATCTTCAAATATAAGCTTGTGCAAGATTGATCGGGCCTTTCCCATTTTAGGGTACGCTTCCCTTCATCCGCATAATAAAAATTATTGGGCTGTAATAGATTGGATTGGGAGGGCGTAGATAATGCAGGCAGCAATCGGTGTAGCGGTAAAATCGGCAGGGGCGACAATTGGTAATCTATTAGTCTCAGCTGTACTAAGTAGATTGGACATTCCTTCAGCAAGCCCTTCAGATCCTGTAATCGTGTTAGATAAGACAATTAATGAAGTTTTTGCTCTATACCTTGCCGCTTTTAAAGAGGCCGATATTTCAAATCAAAATAATCCGGTAGTAATTTTACCTGACGAAGCGGGCAATCCATCGACCGTTCTTAGTAACCTTGTTGCAGCGAAGTATCTCAAAGTTAGTAACCTTCGTCGTCGTTTTATAATTGATGCTGAATTTAGGCCAATAATTGATAGCATCATAGGCAAAATTAGAATTTTTAATGCTGAACGAAATCCAGGATGGTTCCCCGGCTCAATTTCTTGGGATACTACCGGCACTATAAGTAATTACCCCCTGATTATTTTTCTATTAATTGCAATATCGGTAAATGCGGTAGGAGATGCGGCAAGAGAGCTGGATCCCGATACTGGAATTAAAGTTGTTGAAGCAATAAAATCTTTTTGCTTAAAAATTAACGGCAGTCATATGTTGAAACCCGTTACGCCAACGAGCAAAGATGAGATTAGACTTGTTGAGCTTTTATCAGAAGACCCTGCTATTGGCATCATCGCTGATTTGGACGTCCTCATGAACATATTTGCCAGCAAGAAAAGTAGAGACCTTTTTCAAATAGCCGCCAAACATGGCAATACCTGTTTAAGTCAAGCTATCGATAAAGTCGATAAATATTTTCTATCATGGCTTTACGGCAATCAAGATCCAAGTAAACTTCCTTCTTTACAAGAAATATTGATGGCATCATCAATAATCACTAAATATCCTGACTATAGATTCCTACGGACAGTATTGCTTCGAGAAGAAGTTAATTATATCGCAACAATAAAAAAAGTCTGCGCTGCGAGCAAGCCAGAATTATCTCCCAATATATACTGGTTAATGCAATTGTTATTTTTGCCCATTTCGATTGAATCAGTGGTAGCAACAGAGGGTAGCTTTGAAGAAAGACTCGTGGTAGAAATTGCAAAAAATATGTCAATTCTTCCCAATAAAGGAGAATTAACAAATGCCTGTTTGAAACGAACATTTTTGGAAAAAATGCAGTCATTATTAGCTGAAATGAAATATATCTACTACTCAGCCAGTGGTGTAATCTCTAAGAAAGAAAGAGCATTTTCAGACGATGAATCTGCCGTGATTGCCAATCGTTTATGGGATGTATTCATTCTACGTCATCACCTCAAACAAATTCTTGAAATAGGTAAGGAATTGCACTATGTCAGTGTGATATTAGGTGCGTTTGTCGGTGGATACATCCCTGAAATTAGCACTTTCTTTATTGACTTATTAAAAACAGCTCGTGTTAGATTAGTAGAGTTAGACGCTATTATAAAAGATAACAGCTTAACAAGTAGACATAATAGTTTAGAATACTTGCCAAAAATTAAGAACTCTCTTCTTGAGGAGTTTAAATCATTAGATCGCGATTTTACTAAAGTAATTAGTGATATGAGCGAAGCTAAATCGGGTGATTATCTTGCTTCTATGGATATTGAATTAAGAAAACATTTATCCGCTGTAGTCAGAAAATTAAGCATTGTCTTCCCCGATAAGAAAACAGATTTTGAAAGAGAATTTCATAACGTGATGTCAAGAGTAGGCTCTATTGGAACGAGAGCGTCGACACCCATAGAGACCGCAAGGCCAACACCTCCAGCTACTACAGCCCTATCACCTATTGCGATTACTGCCACAACCCCACTTTCTACTGAAGTCGCATCGATAAGCGCTATCGGCTTATCTAGACAACGCTGCATCGACGCATTATCTAAGAAAGAGCATTTAGACACCATAAATGAAGCTCATGCACCAACTTCAAGTGGAGCCTGGAAAAGTACAGGAGCAATTGAAGCGAAACATAAACTAGGGGTTTTTATTCATAGTAAAGGTCACAACCCGGAACAAAAATTAGCAATAGACAGCTTCATATCTTATAGTCTCGAAGATCTGCATGAATTAATCAGATTACTGCTAAAAGTATATTCTGTTTCAAAGAAAACCAAAAAGCATGGCTTAATGGGTTCACTAGTGGATGATATCCTCATTTCTCCTTTGATCAGCCCTGTAAGTGCATTTTCTGGAAGCGATGCAAGCCCTGCAGCCCATGGTGCTGGCATCACACCAACTCCAGGAGATAGAATCACGTCTACTTCAAGCCCCTTAAGAACTGAACTGTCTTCTAGTCCAGTTCATACATCGCCGCCCCCAAGCCAAACAACAGAATTACCAAGCGAGAGAAGTGGGCCTTTTACTGCTTACGCATCAGAAGAAACCATGCCAAAGGGTCCAGAAATGACATCATCCACCGCCCCTATTCCGTACACAAGAGCTACGACTATTTTAGACTCTTTATCACCTGAAGCGAAAAAAGAATTAAAAGATCTTGAAGACGATATGATGGCTTATCAATAATTAAACTTTCGACATAGTCGAGACTGGCAAAGATAATGAAACTGTAAATTACTTTCTTTTAATTCAACTACACTTCAAATAGGAGTATATCAATGGGAATACTACTTAGCAGTGAAATTATAGACCAATTAAATAGCCCAGAAACTAATACGGCTATAAGAATGCTTTTGGCGCCACCAGTATGTAAGTTTACCAGACCTATAATAGATGCAGACACTAGAAAACTGATATTTACTGATCCATATATGCAAGCAGGTGACCATATTTGTAAATTATTTCTTCTAGTAAAAGATAACCTGGCCACACACTTTACAGAAACCACACGTTTTGATAACAAAACGACACCTAAATGCACGGATGAACTGAAAAACCTAATAGGCGAAACCAAAGATTTTCAACAATTGAGTGTGGAATTTCAAAAACTAGTTGGGCTAGTTATAAGTGCAAGCAAGTTTCAAGCGACGACTTTGCCAAGCGGCGATCTTGAAACTACAATTAAACTTTATAATGCCTGGATAAATAAAATTCGTTCAAATGCTGGTTATATTGAGTCCTACCTAAATGAAACTGATATCCTTATTAAACAAGCAATCGGATCAAAACCAGCATCAAAATATTCCATAGAATGGTGGCAAATAGGCCTTATGTCTGCGGCTATTATTTCTGCCTTAGCAGTAGGAATTTTTCTTGCCCCCATTGCCATTGGTGCAGTTGGAGTAATAGGCGGGCTAGCTATTACGGGTATGGCTGCTGGTGCTACGGCTAGCTTGATTAAATCATGTGGCAAATCAGCTATTGAGAGAAAACCTTTACCTGAGGCTATTAAAGATTGTGGCAAGGCAGTGTTCACGGGGATGGTTTTAGGAGGTATTGGCGGAGCAGTAGGAGGAGTAGCAGCCCCAGCCATTATATCTACTTTAGGCAATACACTCGCCAGCTCCGCTCTAGTTGGATCAACAGGGGCAGGAACGGCAGGATTTATTCATAGTAGCTATAATGCTTACCACACTAAAGGAGATCTACCAACGAAGCTTAAGATTATTGCAACTGAAACGGCTTTAGCTACGGTAGCCGGCGCAGCAGCAGGCACAGTAGCCGGGTTAATTTCTCCATTTCTCCCCGATGGTGGTGATAAAACTTCTAGCAGCACTAATGACCTAAGTCTAAAATTATACCCCGCTTCTACTGCTCATTCTATGATAGTTGAGCCAAGCGGTCATGAAGCAGTAGCTTATATGGCCAATGCCTCTGGCGCCACCTCTATTTCTAATACCTTAGTGAGAGAACCAAATCAAGCAGAACTATTAGCACAACATATTGCATCCTTAAGAAAACAATTAGTAAATAGCAGGCTTACCAATTCAGACTATGATGCTTATGAAATAATATTTAACGAAGAACTTAAAGAATTGCCATCAGCTACTTCTAAAAGATTATCAATTGATGAATTGCTCGCTGCTTGGGTAGAAGAACCCGATGATCCTGAGGAAGTAGAAATAACGCCACATCCAAGCATACTAAATAGCACAGATGGCGTTATAAAGTCTGCGTTAGTTTTTGCAGTCGCCCATCCAGAGGAAAAACTCCCGGAGAAAGAAATGTTCATTTCCTAAGCAGACTGTTTGTATCAACATTCTAAACAAGAGACGCGCTATTTATGCAAATACGCGTCCCTTGCAGTATTTTAGATTCCGGACTCCACTTTATAACGCCTGGTCGACCACCTTAATCATAAATCAGTCCTGCTGCTACATTAAAATAAACTGGCAAAGCCTACTGCAAACATATTGGATGCGCAACCATAATAACCACAGGCAGTATGATTAAAGCTGTCTTTTACGCAAGTTTGCTGAGGGGTCTGCGCGCATTAAGAAGACAAGGGAGTCGAGACACAATTGTATCCACAAACCTGCTAGCCGCTTAGAGTATTAATACATGGTTTGGGGTTTCGCTTAGAAATAAGCTGTGGCATCCAAGCTTAAAGTCCAGGTATTGGTTTGTGAATAGAGATGGTCATACACAAACTCAGGACCAATATAAGTGTTTGTCCACATTTCTGGCGTTATGCTGGCTAACCACTCCGATTTAATGCCGGTAATTTTTAAGTTTTGGGCAAAATTCGCGGTGGCTGGTAATTGGACATTTTGCATATTTTTAGTCTGGCTAAAGCTTAATTGGAATTGGGTTGGTTTGTTTAAAATCGCATATTTATACACTGTGCCTAGCATCCAAACGGAAGGCTTACCGACGCTTACATTATTGGCCATTGCCGAACGGCTAGTTGTTACAAACTCGCCTAATAGGCTTATACTACCCAAGGTATAGTTGGCATTAAGATCATAGGCTGAAGTTTTGGCCGCATTGAATGGCGAAGCTGCCGATGCTGTAGACTGAGTATAAGAAGAACCCACCCCTGAGCTTGTGCCACGGATATCGCTTATATAGCTCGCCCCTAAGCTTAATTGTGAGCTAGTATTTAAGGCCTGGGTCCAGGTTGAGCTCAATAAGAAATCATGGAAAGCATTATTACTAAAGCTGCTGTCGTTATAAACACCGAAATTAGTATCGAATCCATCTGAGTTTAAGCCTAACATGGCCTCAGTAGTGGGGTTAATACGAAAGGCATTGGTGGTTAAAGCATTATCGAGCGGCCCATTGCCACTGAAGTTACCAAATGGCAAGTAGGCGTTACCTAGCGTTACATACCAAGGACTGCTTGCCAGGTTACCGAAATTCAAAAACGCCCTATCTACCTGAATACTGTTAGTCGGTAGGCTATTTTTTAGCGATACTACTGCTGTGGTCCATTGATTTATATTCGCCATAGTGAAGATATAGGCCTTAGTAAAAGCCACGGACTGACCTTTTTGATTGGAGGAGCCGTTATGAGCATAAAAATAAGAGCCATTCCAGGTTTGGGCATCGGCTTCGAGTTGCCCGCCGAGTATCAGGGGTGCCTGATAGGACTCTTTAGCCTTTAAAACAGCCTCAGGGAAATGCACCTTGCTTAGGCTAGCTAGGGGCAGCTTGCTATCGGTCGTAACCATAGGCAAAGAAGCGCTCTGCTTTTTATAGCTAATTTGCTTATTAAGCGCATTTATTTGGGCTTGTAGGCTATTAAGTTGTCGGCTTGCTATATCGGCATGAGCCATATTCACTAGTAATGCGCCTGCTATTACTAACCCTATAATCTTTACCTTCACTTAAATCTCCTAATATTTAATGACTTAACGACCTGGATCCCAGCATTCGCGAGGATGACACGTTTTTTTTAAATGGGGCCGTATTGGGCAAACTTCTCGCCCTCTTTAGTATGAATAAATTTCGCATAATTTTGCACAAACTTGTCGACCAAAGCCTTTAGCGATTCATCATAGGCCGCCTTGTCAGACCATGCTTTTCGCGGCGATAATATTTCAGCATTTACCCCGTTTAGCCTAGTAGGAATTTGGAAATTAAAATGCGGGAATATCTGAAATTCAGCCTGTTCGATACTGCCATCTAAAATCGCATCGATAATAGCCCGGGTCTCTTTAATCGAAATGCGATTGCCCACACCATATGGCCCACCGATCCAGCCGGTATTCACTAAATAAGCATCGGCCTTATGAGCATCCATCTTCGCCCCCAGTACTTCGGCGTATTGAGTAGGATGCAGCATTAAAAAAGCCTGACCAAAACAAGATGAAAATGTCGCTGAGGGCTCTTTTACCCCAAGCTCCGTTCCGGCCACTTTTGCGGTATAACCGGATAAAAATTGGTACATAGCCTGCTCTTTGCTTAATTTAGATACCGGCGGCAGAACACCATAAGCATCACAGGTTAAGAAAATAATTTTGCTGGGGTGACCGCCTTTTGAAACGGGTTTTACGATATTGTCGATATGATAAATAGGATAGGAGACCCGAGTATTTTCAGTCTTGGCAGTGGAATTAAAATCAATCTTGCCTTCGGCATCGATCACTACATTTTCAAGCAGGGCATCGCGTTTAATCGCCTGGTAAATTTCAGGCTCGTTAACGGCAGAGAGCTTTATGGTCTTGGCATAACAGCCACCCTCGAAGTTAAAAATGCCATCATCATCCCAGCCATGCTCATCATCACCGATTAACTGGCGATGTTCATCGGTAGACAGCGTGGTTTTACCGGTACCGGATAGTCCAAAAAATAAAGCGGTATCACCCTTTTTGCCCTGATTCGCCGAACAATGAAATGAGCCCATGCCTTTTAATGGTAAAAAATAATTCATCACCGCAAACAGGCCTTTTTTAATTTCACCCGCATACCAGGTGCCGCCTATAACCGTCATGCGTTCTGTAAAATTAAAGGCCACAAACACTTCACTACGTAGGCCCCATTTCGCAAAATTCTTACAGGTAGTTTTGCAAGCATTTAAAATGGTCCAATCCGGCTTGAAATTAGCAAGCTCAGCCTCGGTTGGCCTAATAAACATATTTTTAAAGAAATGTGCCATCCACGCAATTTCCGTCACCAGACGCACCGATAATCGAGTGGCAGGATTTGCCCCGCAGAACCCATCCATAACATAGAGCTTTTTGCCATTTAGCTGCTCAACGGATAGCGTTTTTAGATGCTCCCAGGCTTCGATGCTTAGAGGTTTATTATCTGAGCCTTTGTCAGCCCACCACAGGGTTTTATCGGTAATTGCATCTTTGACGATATATTTGTCTTTAGGGGATCGACCGGTGAATTTGCCCGTATCGATAGCCACAGCGCCGGATTGAGTGACTGTCGCCCTCTCATCCTCGCTGATAGTCGGATCGGTTTCAGCAGTAAATAAATCCTGATAACTGCAAGTGTAAAAAAGATTTTTAACCTCAGTAAACCCAAGCTTTTCCAGACCTAAATCGTGTAGTGTTATGGACTTCATTTAATAATGCCTTCTATAATGTTTAGCTATGATAGCAACTCTTGGCATAAAAGGAACTAGGTATGATGTTAGCAGGAATTATCGGAACGATTAGTGCGATCTTAACCACTACCGCATTTTTGCCTCAGGTGATTAAAGTGTTTAAAACCAAACAGATTAAAGACTTATCATATGGCATGTTATTGATGCAAAGTACCGGAAATTTTATGTGGATAATCTACGGGTTTATGATCGATTCCATGAGCTTAGCCGTAGCAAATATTATAACGTTTCTATTAGTCTTATCCTTAGTGATTGCCAAATCCCGCTACCACTAGACGAAAAAAAAGCAGCCTTTGATGGGCTGCTTTTTTTATAGTAATGCCAGATTTAGAAGTAGAGTGATAGATCCACTGTAGCTGTCCAAGTATGAGCATTGTTATAGGATTGGTCCAACTGGAAGTCAGGGCCCACGTAGAAGTTATTAGCCACTTCACGTGAAGCACTTGCGATCCAAGCATTCTTAAAGCCATATGCAGTGATAACGGATGGAACACTGTTACCCGCTAAGTACATAGGCACAGAAGCCATATGGTTAGTTTTGCTATAGCTTAAAGTAAAGGCTGTCGCTTTGCTCATGATAATAGGTGAATAGCTGCCGCCTAATACCCATGCGCTCATCAAACCAGTATTTTTGTTGGTTGCAATAACGGTCGCACCAGTGGTGGAACGTAAGAACTCACCGATTACAGCATAGTTACCATAACCCACTTGACCATTTACATCATACAGACCATTCTTTTTACCGAATATGGTTTGAGTTGAGGAGTTTGTCATAGTGTTGTTATAAGCTGAACCCACTGCTGAGCTTGTACCACGCATATCGCTTAAGTAGCTTGCACCAACGGAGTAGTTATACAAGTTAATTTGTTTAGTGTAAGAGATGGTATAAGCCAAGTCTTGCAAGTTATTGTTATAGCCGTTGTTGCTGATAACAGATACTTCGGACACTAAACCATTGTGATCGTATCCACCGCGGATTTGATTGGTTTCATTAGGACGGAATGCAGAACGTTGTAACGCGTTGCTCCATGGACCGCCGCCACCAAACGCACCGAAGGCCACGTTGGTTTTACCAGCGACTGCAAAGAATGGAGATTGGTTTAGGTTGCCAAGCATAATGAATGCTTTGGACATGTTAACGTTATCGCTTGGAGCGGTATAACTATCTTTTAATTCAATAAAACCGGTAATCCAATCGGTTACATTAGCCATAGCATCTAAATCAGCTGTGGTGATATAAGCATTGCTACCATTTTTATATTGGTTTGCAGCGGTAGGCAATGTATTGCCTCCGTTCCATGCTTGTGCATCAGCTTCCAGGTAGCCGCCTAGTACTAATGACTGAGGGGTACCGGTATAAGCTTGCTTGCCTTCTAATAAAGCCGTGGTAAAGGAATTGCTTGGCAACAATTCAAATGGGGATTTGCCATCTGTTTTAATGGTCATAAAGCCGCTGGTCGCTGCATCAGAGGATCTAGCAATGCTAGCATTAGGGCTAACACCCACTGAGCCGCCTTTTATTTGTGCCATTTCTGCTTGTAGCTGGCGAATTTGAGCACCTTGTTGTGCAATCACTTCTGATTGAGTCATTTGCACATGATGATGGTGATGATGTCTAACTTTTTTAGTTGTAACTGTAGCTGTAGTCTGAGCTTGAGTCGCTGCAAAAGCCGCTCCCACGCAAGCCAAACTAACCGCAACGCTCGCTGCGATATGTGATAACTTCATTTATTGCTCCTCTAATAAATTTAGCCAGTATAGATAATGGCCAGCGTATACTACCAAAATATACGCTAGAGTAAAGCCGTGGAGTTAAATTAAGTTAGCTAAGCTTAATTTATTGAGTTGGCGCAAGTGCGTGTGGCCTGGTTATCTGTGATGAGTCATTAAGAGTGCTTCAGACCTGCGCTTGCTTGAGGTCGAGCGCGTCTTTTACAGCATTTCCATAGTACAAGAGCGGCTAATGCAAAGCTGCCTACAGCAGAAAAAGCCATTGTGGTATCCATTAAATCTTTGCTATTAAGCTTGATCATCGGGCTGCGCAAACCACCATGAACTAATGAATGATTGGCCTCATAATTTGACTGCCCCACAATTTCCCCTACAGCATTAACATATACCATGCTATGTATATTGCCTAAGGTCGCCATATCCATCTCAGCAGGAGCGATGTAATAATGCTTACGATGAAACAAGGCAATAACAACCTCATAACTTGACTGCTTCTCAGCAAGCTTATTAATTTGTAGGTAAGGAGATGCAATATCAGTCGAGAGTAAAGGATAAATAGTCTCAATTCTACCTAAATACTGCATAGTTTTAGCCGCACCAAGACCGACTAGTAAATCCTTTTGCTTTTTATCGAGAGCATGGACGTCGGTAGGCATACCACCTGGAAACAGGCGCTGAATTGAGTCCATTAGCATAAGTGGATAAGCTTTCCAGGTTCTAGTGCTAATCTCATGGCTTAAACCCTCTTGCATGACCACTATATCTGGGTGATGAGCAATATATAGCGCCCTAAAATGTTCTGCATACAGAATATCTTCATCTGACAGGGCCTTACCTTCATGGCGTCCATAACTGCCTGAAGTTAATTCGTCCATTTCAAAAGAAAAGCTTTCTACTCTAATTTTTCTGGGCATATTCCATAAGCCTCAATAAAAAATGTGCCTTAGGATTAGCTGGCAAATCCTAAGGCACTGTTACATTATAAGGAATTATAACTTTGACTTGAGCTTGCTAATCATCACAATCTATAGAGCCCGAACCACCACCAAAGTCAGTCAATAAATCCCTTACAACTGACGTTGTTTTTGGAACTTGAGCAGACCGCCTTGCAGGCATTGGAGTGAATATTCCACTAGCTCTAGGCTTAGCAACATCGCTTATATCAGATTTTGACACAGGCAATGGAGGCAATGAGTTCCTAACGGCCTTATGCCCCGTTAGCATCATTGGCACAGCTATAGCAGAATGCTGTAGTGTTTTTTGTTCCGGACTATCTGAAGCTGATCCAGAGCTAGAATTCACCAGCACAACTTTGGGTGCGCGCGCCATAGGATTAGCAATAGCAAATATGGCATCATTAGAGGCGACATGGGCGCTGTTGTTCAGCCTCCTAACCTTTTGTCGACAAAAAGTTCGAGTGAAGCAGTTAGGCTTAGGAGCCGGCCTTAGAGGAAGCGCTTTTGCACTCTTCACTATTAAAGGATCACTTGAGGTGCTTGCAATATAAGTAAGAGCATCTTTGGCCGCTGCAATCACATGCCAATGCTTACCAGATGTATCTCGGTATATTTCCTGAATTCTATTTAAAGCGTCCATATTGTTTTTAGCCAATGGCACTAAGCTTTGAATGATTAAAATATTGTCATACCAGGTTTTAGGGTAATCTGGCACTTGAGTGACTCGAAACACCCCTTTTTGTAAACGACTAAATATCCCACAAAGGCCATCTTGATCTTGAATCCGTGACAGGCCTGCTTTTAAGTTTTTATATTTAGCCCGAACCGGCAATGGTATTTCTTTTTCCGAATCATCGCCGGTACCAAAGCATGGTCGCACACAACAATCTAAGAAAACCCTAGAAAATCGCATGCAAAGGCTTGGGGTAAAACTATCGGTAGCTAAGCGCAATTCATTTAAAATAGCCAACTTATCATACACATCCACCATATTTGTATGTGCAGTTTCCGTCACTATCACTAAATTCAGCAAGGAATTACCTAGGGTTAATAAAAATTGGGTTCTTGGATTAATACGATTTTGTTTAATCGCCGCACCGATCTCTTTCGCATAGACAACAAGTGTGCTCATTACATTAAGCTGTAGATATAAAAGTTTCCTTTCATCATCGCTTGTAGTTAAACCTAAATTTGTAAACAAGGTAACAAACAAATCTAAGTCATTATAAGTTGATTTATCAATAATATTGCTACTGACAGCTAGCTCTATTCGCTTAAACACTTCGATAACTTGAGCACTGGTTGGCACTTCAATATCACTATAATTACTCTTAATTACATTCATAGCAGTCGCTAGCTTTTTAGTCGCAGCGTTCCAACGTGCGTTCCTTCGATAATAAATATACATAGCAAAGGATAAAATCAATGCTGGAAATGCCGCGGCTCCAGCCACCGAAGCTACCGTACTCTTAGCTTGTTCAAATTTGCTAGGCTGTGGCGTAATATTAGCCCTAAAAGTCTGTGAAGCCTGTCGTTCTGTTAAAGGAATACTAGGATCAGTAGAAGAATCCGTCGCGGTTACTTTAAATCCTAAGCTACCACTAAAGTCATCTGGCACTTTCCCGCTTAACGTGCGGGTGGCGATATCATAATGCGCCCAGCCTGGCAGTGGGTTGCCATCTTCTTGGGTAACAGTAATCGTAAAAGTGTTAGCATCCTGATGAATAGCCGCAAATGATGAGGCTGAAATAGTCCAAGCAAAGCTATCGCCTGCCGTTAAGCTTTTATCCAGCAAATGATCGCTAACGACTGGGGAATGATGAATCGGCACCACATCAAGCACAGTTACAAAGCGTTGCACCGGATCTACGCCATTATCCACCGACCAAATTAAATTATTGCCCAGGCCATTAAAATGCGGTCTCATTTCTAGCTTAAGATTTGCCAGATGTTGATTTAAAATTGCTTTAGGGCCTGTTAACTTCCAAGCAATAAAGCCGTTACTGCTAATAATGGAAGGCATTAGCCCAGCGAAATTTGTCGGCAAAATGCTGCCTATTGCCGAACTAAAGGTCAAACTTACTGTGGCAGCTTGCTCACCCAAGTAATCGATGCTAATCGCGGCTAAAGTCGAGTTCATGGCTGGAGTGTCTTCAAAGAGAGAAGTACCTTGATCTTTATTAGATATCACAATCGTTTGAGCCAGAATTAATTTGCTAGCAATGCTAGCCTGCTTGCCACTGATAGCTTGGCCTGAAGCATCTAAAGCCTGGGCATTGATAATTAAATTGAAATCACCCTGCACACCGACAGGCGAAACTACATTCACTTGTTTGGTAGCTTGGTTAATAGCAATAGTCCAACCAAGCGTCGTGCTATTGGCAATAACATTGCCTGCTGCATTTTGAATCTCGATGCTATAACGCAATTCATCTTTATCAGGATTAATAAAAGCATTATCGGGGATAGTAAATTGCAATAACCGCGTCGGTAATACGCTCATATCCGCCAAACTGCTGCCCGACATTAATGGATCATAAGTCGGAGTACCATGAATAGTATAGGATTGCGAAGTAATCGCATTTAAGCCATCGTCCACTTTAACAGCAATATCCACATCATCATTAAAATTATCGGTAGGCGTAAAAATAATCTTATCAGTACAGGCTTGCAGCTGCGCCTTAGCTCCAACCAAAGTGAGCTTACCCACCCCAGCCTGATAAATACTTGAAGCGCTAGAAGTTGCATTAAGCGCCAAACGCCCCGCTGCTGAATTACTCAATTGATAGGTAAGCGTAATAGGTCCTGTGGCAGGAGTATTGAAGTTAGTATTGGGCAACCCAAAGCTCATATCTTCAGTATAATCTTGTCTCGTGCTAACCCCATCAATGTTTAAGCTTGAGACAACCGTAATATCCATATCAGCACTAGCCTTTCTACCCTGACTGTCAGTCGCGATAATGCTTATTCGCCCAGTTGATTGAGCCCCTTTAGTAGGCAGATATGAAATCGTTTGAGTGCTGGAATTAAAACTCGCCCCTAACGGCAAACCACTGGCAGTATACGTCACGATATCGAGCATGCCATCCACATCATTAAAAACTCTTGGCAAGGTATAAATAAACGGCTCACCTAAGCGCAATGTCTGCGAAGATAGTGGATTAACCACTACAGGGGCATGATTAGGAACCGTAACACTAAAGGGTAGATCGACATAATTACTGGCCTGGTCTGAGCCTTGTACTCGAACAGTTAAACTATGTAGCCCTTGTGTTCCAGTGCTTGGATTCACGGTGCCCTCACCTGTCACAGCATCCACAATTACCCAGTCAACAATCGTGCCATTACTAGGCAGTAAAGAATAACTCACTGGTATATTATGCGGATTAGCAAAAGCTAGGCTACCCACACTAAATGGAGTAGGAGTGCCAATAGAGATGGTAAGATCAGACAAAGCAAGACTCGCTCTTAATGGCACATAAACACTTTGGATGCCTTGCTGAAAGCTTATGGATTGCACTGGGTTTAAACCATCATCAATCGTGGCACTGAGCCCAACTCCGGTGCGACGATAACGGGTAGGGATAACAGCAACCGGTAAATTTTTAATGCTTGAAAATGGCCCGCTTAAAATAACTTGCCAACTCTGATTATCAACAGTAACCCCAGCCGTGGCATTTACCGCAAAACTACCGGCAGCGGTATCGGTTAATCCATAAGTTATGGTGCCATTGTTGCTGCTACTTGAACTAATGCTAGGCAATGCAATAAATTGGGGAGTATCTAAACCGATATTTTCCGCAAGAATCTGCGTGCTTGGCGGCAATATTGTTAAACTCGATTGGATGTTTAAATTGAGATCAATAGTGGCAATTGCATTTTGAGAATCTGTAGCAATAAAAGTCACTTTAGCGGTCTGAGGAGCACTTATTCCAGGGGTATAAGCTAGAGTTCTAGTATTGCTATCAAAACTCATACCCGTTATTAAACCAGTCGCACTGATAGAAAAATCAGCTGGCCCATCTGCATCTGTAAAAGCGGTTTCTGGCAGAGTAAAAGTAAATGGTAACCCTCTATAAAGGGTTTGTGATGATAAAGAACTGCTGACAGGAGCGTGCTTGGGAACAATAACAAAATAATCAAGGTCTACATAATTAGCTATATTCCCCAATTCTGCCACACGAATCTTTATTGGGTAAACACCTTGATTACCGGCGATTGGTAAAAGATTTACTGATCCTGTTAAAGTATCGAAGGCCATAAAACTTGGCAATGGGTTGCCCTGCAATGAATATGTTACTGCTATTTGATGGTTGTTAATAACTGCTGTTGAAGGCAAATTTATAATTGTACTTGAGCTGCTGCCAGGGGTTATTGCTACCGTTGAATTAGATAAAGCTACCCCAGCTTTTAAGTGTCCATAAGTAGCATTTGCAGTAACAATACCTTGAATACTATAAGATTTATCAATATTCAAACCACCATCATTAAAATTCATAGTATAACCAAATGTGCCACTATAATATTTAGCAGGGTGATAATAGGTTTGTGCTGTATTAATAGAAGAAAGAGTACCGGTAATCGTTAAAGTTCCTGTTACAGGATTATATGAACTTATTACGCCTGGGGTATTACAGCTTAAAGCTCCTACTGCGGTGCTCTCTAATTTATATGTGGCCGCAATTGGGCTATTACTTAAAGTAGTAATATTAAGGCTGGGCAGTAAACATTGGGTAGGGGCATCGGTGCTGCTTTCACCAACACTTGGAACAGGAATGGTTAAGATGTCATAAGGGCTTGTTAAGCTAGGACTGGTACTCGCAATAAAATTTGTTTGCGCAGCAGCTCCTGCTTTATCAAGAGCCTGAAGGGTAAACTGTATATTTGCAGGAGATATTTTAGTAACAAAATAACTTGTGGTAAAGTTAGAGCCAAGAGTAGTTGGCATATTTAATACCATGCCAAAAGGAACGTTACCTATAGCTGAATAGCTAACTATATCACTTGAGGCGCCATCATCCGGATCTTTGAAAGGGTTTGCAAAAGTGGCATTTAACCATTCTCCAACTTTTTTCGATTGGGACGGTATGGCGAATGCAGTAGGAGCACGATTAGGAATCACTACCTGCAATGTAGTAAGGGCAGTATTGGTAGTATTGCCTACTTGTTGCAATTTAAGCTGAATATTATAAGTGCCTGGAACTTGATCGCCAGATGTTGGAGCAACGCTTACTGTTCCATAGGCCCCTGTACTATCGTCATATGTAATACCATGCGGAAGCGCTCCACCTTGATAACTTGCAGTGATCGTTGTTGGCACATTATCAAAATTTCTAAAGGCTGTACTAGATATTGGATACGAGGCCGTGCTTCCTATTGATACAGTTTGGCTAGCTAATGGAAGGTAAGTCGTTAGCGCATCGAAGACATTCGCCGTATTGCTGGTTACGGTAGCAAGAGGATCACCGTAAATAACAGTGGTAGCAAAGGTCTGACAAGCCGGTACGTTTAAACTAGTTAGTGTGACTTGGATAGTTATTGGAATCAAACCGTTGTAATGTTCGTCACTAGTATAAAGTGGGTACACCGTAGTCGAAAAACTGCCACTATAAGGCATGGTCCCTGACACTATGTTAGATCTCGCCGCCCCTAAGCTCGCTTTATCTCCAGTCGTCATAGTAACACTAAAAGCAAAAGCCGAAAGGCCAACAGTATTACTTACTGTAACGGTAAATGGTCTATTTTCAGTATAAGCAGCATTTCCAGGAAAAACGACTTGTCCAACAGTTACCCCGCTTTGATTAATACATGGAGAATTGCCTAGTTTTCTATTCTTTTTGGACTTACTCCCCCTCAATCTTGGAGATGCATCTTCAGTAGGAACAGTCATCTCTTTTGGCATCTCAACCGGAAGTTCATAGTTAATTATCGCATCCGTTACTTTTGTAAAGCCTTCGCTTAAGTTATCTAGATTGAAGCCACGAGATGTTGGAATGATTGAATCAAAATATCCGCCACGTAATAAGGCATGCCCCCTAGGCCCTGCCTCAACGTAATCAAATGAGTCACTATAGGACAAAAAAGGGTGTGCCGAATCTGAGGGACTAAAATCTCCAATAAAACTATCGTTTATTGATGCTGAACCGTTAGAATTGTAAGGATTGAGGTTAAGTCCATGGTAAGGGCTTATGCCGCCACCCGAAGATTCAGTGTGCCAGATAGCTTGACCAGTTAATGCTAAAGTAACGCCTTTAAGGACAGCCCTTGGATTAAATATTGAACCCAACGCTAACGCAGAAGAACGAAAATAATCCCAGTTTCCACTTAGCATGGAAAACTCTCCCCCTCAGAAGATTTGAACCCATTAAATCATAAATTAACTATTATCTCTAGTATTTATCACCATTATTTTGCTATATTTTTAACAAAAAAAATGGAAAAGTTATTTTGCTACATCAAATTTTAAAAAATTTAGTGAAACCTTCAGTTAAGGGGCGATTATTTATTTCGGTTAATTTGTAATATCCAAAAAGTTGGCTATAGTAACTTAAGTTGACATTTAAAATAGCCATCATAAACAACAATAATAAATAATAAGGGTGCCTCATGAAAAAATTGGTTAAAGCTGCTTTTGTTGTTATCCCCTGTTTATTAGCCCTTAACACTTATGCAAGTCCTTTTAATGGATTCTATGGTGGTTTCGGGCTTAGCGCCCTCAACACGATTATGAAAACAAATTGGACTGCGCAAGCTGTTGGTACAGATACGGTTAGCTTCAATGGTAGTGAAAATCACAGTGAATGGAACCCTGTTGTTAATATTATACTAGGTTATGGCAAAAGTTTTGGTAAAAATTATGCCGGGCTTGAAGGCGGCTTTGTGAGTGAAACTAAAACCATGGATACCTATGATACAACTCAAACTGATGTGGGAGGAAACTCCTTTAACTACCATAACCAATCTTCACTTTCGGAACAGCTAAGTTTAGGATTGAAGTTAGGAAGACTTCTTTCTCCCAATGATCTTATATTTATCTCGCCAGGCATAAGCTATGCGTCATTTTATGCAATGCAAGAAATTGTAAATGTAAACGCAGGAACAACCTCTATTCTTACTAGTGGAACTAGCATGATTTGGGGGCATCAGCTTAGTATAGGCTATGACCATGCCTTTAACGATAACTTTGCTCTCCAAGCGGAGGCTACAGCGGTTCAATACCAATCTGAATCATATACAGGCTCTAATACTAGTAATTTTAGCGGTTCAACCACGTTTAAACCTTATCAATATCAGCTAAATTTTAGCGCTATTTATAAGTTTTAAAACTAAGATGAATAATTCGCTAAAACGGGCTTAATTGCCCGTTTTTTTTTCAAACTACACTTTGAACGAATAGCGCACGGCGTACCAATAGCCAGGCATTCATGATATATTCATCGACGTAATCATGGATTTAGCCTCAGCAGTCGAGCCTGTGCTTGATACTCAAGTAATTTAAACTAGTAAGCTAACGTTCGTATTGAAGCGATGACCTCATGTAAATCTGGTGGCAGGGTGATTAGTGCTTCTGATTGCACAGCATTTAGTTCATCTTCGAGCAAATTGTTGGCTTTAGCTTTATTATAAGCATCTACCAAGACCGGCAACATTTGTTGAAAGCCATTGGCATACAAATCTAAAGTTGTTAATTGCACGTCCATTTTATGTAACCTCCATGTTAATGATTCAACCGTTTCCATTCTTTAGGCCTTTTTGTTGCCCTTGCCTTTATGAGCTAACTTCTGGCTGTAGATCAGTCTCATTAAACGATCTCTAGCCATAAACTCTTCGTTGTGTTGTAGCGTTACAATAAGTCTTGCAATGATTTCTTCCGATTTAGTGCGAGCATTTAATTCCGCATAACTAACCAAATCATTATGTATGTCTTCCGGCATACGTAAAATCACTCTTGGGTCAGTTTTGGACGCAAGCTTCCTATATACCTTACTAGTAGGTCTATTCACTTATAATTCCTTTGTTGTGAAACCCATGGGGCGGCAATTTATAGAAAACTCGTGCAGGAGTCTTGCTTTAAGAGGGTGCAAAAAGCAGCTCTATAAATTGCCAAACTGTTAAACTGGCCATCCTTGGCAGTACAGCTCCATGAAACTTAGCTAGCAGCTTTCGGGCTAAAATCAATTGCTCGACTGCTATCGTAGATATTCAACAATAAATCAAATTGTTGATGTAAAGACTCTTCATTTTCTGCATCTAAAGCGTTTTCTTGCTCCATCAACATAAGCATGCCAAGTAGGCATTTAGTATCGACGGTGCCATCTATGGCAATCTTTAAACCACTTATCATGTCTTGCGGCATTTCTATCAAGAGAGCTTTGTGATCATCATTTCCCATTTCAGCGATTACTTTTATCGATTTTTTCATTAACGTTTCCCTCGTGTTAATAAACTGTTATACAAATCTGCTATAAATATTAATTGCCTTTTCTCTACATATTTTTACTAACCTATCTTTCAAGAGCCATTGTGCTTGAGGTGGAATGGATAAAAAACTAACAGATTAACCTTCTATGAAAGGCTCCTAATATGAGAGGTAAAAACCAAAGGTTTTTCTATGTTTTGATCCTGATGCTAGTAGTATTTTTATCTGCTATAGTTCATAAATACTAATAAACATGAGCACTTCAATGAAACAACCAAGAGGACTATATGTTTGCTTTTTAGGTGAGCTATGGGATAGATTTACTTACTATGGCTTGCAATCGATATTGGTACTTTACTTAATGAATGCATTTCTATTCTCAGTCTCACGCTCCTATGCAATGTTTGGAGTCTTTACCACCCTTTCTTTTTGCACGCCAATTCTCGGTGGGTTATTAATTGATAAATTCATTACACGACATAGATCAATAATTATTGGATGCTCTCTAATAATTCTTGGCTGTCTTTGCTTAATCGTCCACAAGTCAATTTATTTGTACCCAGGCCTAACACTAATAGTTTCTGGTATTGGTTTATTTAAGCCAAGCAATGCAACTTTACTAGGTTCTTTATATTCTATTGAGAATGAGCCTCTTAGAGAATCCGGATTTACAATACTTTATCTAGGCATGAATGCGGGAAGTGTTTTAGGCCCGATTATATATGGACTAATCGCATTGAAATTTGGTTTGGTGTGGGGGCTAATAGTTAGCTCCATTGGTATTGGAACTAGCTTATTTCTATATATGTACTATAAAAATTTACTTGAAGTACAAAATATTAATGTTTCGACCACTCTTAACTTAAGGCCTCACTTTCAAAGTTATCTCTTAGTCTTAATAGGCTGCATACTAATATTCTTGCTCTTTGTTTATGCAGATTTCTTTAAAATAACAATATGGCTAGCAATGGTAGGCGTTCTCGCTTATGTGGTATATCTGGCTTTACAACACTCAAAAATTGAGAGACGCAAGTTACTTTTGCTAATGGTATTAAATATTTTTGTTATATTTTATTTTGCCTGCCTAATGCAAGTGGGTAGCTCTTTAATGCTTTTTGTGAATAGTCAGCATTTTGAAATAGCTGGCTATATGATACCTAGCGCAACATTCGCATCATTAGAACCACTTTTTGTTATACTAATGGCGCCGATTATGACGCCGCTCTGGGGTTATTTAGCAAAAATTGACACCTTACGCCCCGTTATTATTAGGGTTATTTTAAGCTTAGGACTTGCAGGTTTAAGTTTTGAATTATTCTCATTTAGTTCTACGTTAGGGAATATAAAAGAAATATTAATAGGAATAATAATAGGCAATCTCTTATTAGGCGCGGGAGAATTATGTGTTGGACCTGCACTTACTTCCGCGGTAACGTACCTTGCCCCTAAAGATTTGCAAGGGCTCTTCATGGGTATATGGTATTTTTCTATCGCTGTTGCAGGCTACCTTGGTAGCTTACTAGCTAGATTAAGCATTAGTAAGACTATAAATCAGAGCGAAAGCTCGTATCATATGGCATTTGATAAGATCGGGGCTATGGCTTTCATAGCTTGTGTTGTTTTAATAATGCTTTCACCATTTCTAAATAGGCTTGTAAGAACTGATAACTGAATTTGCGAATCTTTCAAAGTCCTCATAATCTATAAAACCAGAGCTATATATAAAACTCTCACCATCCTTATGGATTTTGTCTCTGAGCGTTCCAAGACTTGTTTTAATCTCATTTTCATTTGAGAGCAACAGCTTTGACTTCACATAAAACCCAGATATTCTTAAAGAATCTATCAGCCACCAATAATTCTCATTTACCATTTTATCAATCAAGCAATCTATATTATTGCGAACAATAAGGTAGTCAAATCTCACAAGTACATTAATGAAATCTCGGTATTCTTGAATTGAAACATGCTGTTGTTCCAGCCAATTATTGAAAGAGTCCATAGTTACTAATCCACGCTTTAAACGAAATTTTTCAGAAAACTTTTGAATCTCATTCGCATTAGGATTTAGGCTTTTTTCAGTGGCAATAAAATCTATAGTTGACCAAAGTGTAGCAATAATTTTATAAAGTTTTAATTCTTTATCTGGTAAGCCATGATAGAACTCTTCTTCTGTAATGCCTGGTGTTTCGCAGTGCAACCACTTAAGGTATGCCATAAACTGTTCGGAGTTATCTGGGACAAGATTTATTAAAGAATGAACACATTGAAGGCGATTAGATAATTCATGGCCTTCTACTTCACTGTAATCATTTAATTTCTGCCATTGTTCGTTAAAATCATCTTCATTAATGCCAAATGGAAGTTTACTAGCTGGCTCGAGCTTCATTGATAAGGCAAGCATATAGGCAGTTGAAAAAAGATAGGCTAGCCTTTGAATTAAGGAAAAGTTAATAACCAGCTTGCTTGCGATACCAGCTTTCTCTGTTATCGGTAATGAATTAGTAAAATAAGGGAAGCTTTGGCACGACACTTTTCTATTCAAAGCTCTAAAGAAAATTGAGGGTGGAGTTGTCTCGGCAATCAAACTATCTAGATCGATATTTTTAATAAACTTTAAAGCCTCTATTGCATCAAGTCTTTTCTGATCCACATAGTTATCTTTTTTAAGCCAATCTTGAAACCTATCAGCCATCTGATTATCGAGACCATTATTTATAGCAACTTCAATGGCTTTCTTAAAGGTTCTTTCCTGATAGAATAAGCTTTTTGCAGCTTCACATATAATTTTTGAATCCATGAGAGACATTAAGCCATCTACTTCGGCTTTTTTTAAGGTTGCCCTGATATTGACCATTGCCTCAGTCAAATTAGCATAGCCAAGATTGTCAGGTGCGTGAAGGATAGCTACTTCATCATCATCAGATATCAAAACATTCTTATAATCCAAGAATATTTTCCCCAGCCCTATCATATTATAAGCATGTAGTTCAGCAGCGCGTAATGCGCCCATACTTGCTGCACCAACTACAAGTATTCCCTGCTCCATAGCGAATAAAATCTCTTTATGCCAGACCGCAGCCGTTCTTTCATAAAGACCATCAATAATAACAACAGCTCTAGGCTTTAACCTTATGGAATGCAGAATGTCGCCGCATTTTACAGGCGGCAGATAATGCGCGTAGGGTAATATGCCTCGGGCTTCATCAATGTTAAGGCTGGGACCCAGAAAAATAAGTATTTGATTATCGTTCATAATCATATCCTACTCAAATCAGAACCGAGGCCTGGAACAAAAACTTGTACTACAGGTATATCAATTTCTGGCTTGGTATGATCAAAAACTAATATTTGCTTATGTCCGCATGAAACTAAGTTTTGCTTAATTTGGTCGATATTCTCACTTAACGAAAGGGCATAAGTGGGGGAAATACATGCCGAATATTGTCTTGCCCCATTTGCAATAGAAGTAGTACACAGTACATCGCTTATCTTGCTCTGAGCCGCATAAAAATCTTGGAAAACATCATCACGGCTTCCGCTTATCATTACTACACGTGATTGTACTGCTTCAGTAATAGCACGAGATAGCGCAATCTCTTTTGATAAATGCGCGCCAGATCCCGTAGATATCCCAAGCTTCCGAAGTGGGTTATTTTCATAAATCGCACATTGATAAGCAGGGATACCTATAGATGAAGTGATATCCCATACTTTCAGACTAATGCCAGCTTGGCTTATTTGCTTAATTAATAACCTTAATTCATTAGCATCAATTGATTCAATATCTAATTGAGTCGCAAGCCGAGAAGCAGCATCTAATTTTTTCCACTCAAGTAACGCATCACGCTCAATTAACTCGTAAAGAGCATGACAAATAGCTTCTTCACTTGTATTTCCTGCTGCAAGGCCGTTTGAACTTATGCATAAATAACTATATTCAGGATGAAACATAGTTGAATCAAGATCTATCAAGCAATGAGGGATAAAAAACTTATTATTAGATACTATCTCAGTTGCTTCAATCCATTTTAATGTCATATGTTCAAGATTAATGCTCGAGAATATACTTCGAACAAACAAATTAGGGTTAAAAAGCTGATTTTTTTGGCAAAGCTCAGAAAACATTCCTTCAAGTTGTGCGGGAGGAGCATTTTCTACATGAAATCCCTCTATTGCTTCCATTATGGCTGAAATGGTGGCTAATTCTTCTGTAACGCCTTTACCTTGTGAAGTAGTTAAATGCTTGGCTCGAGGCCTAATACAAGTAATAACAGGTATGCCAATATTATCTAACCCAGCAATATTCGCTATTCGAGTTATTCCTAATTTTGAACACAATGGAACAATACGGTTTAACGTATCTTTAGGCAGACTTGCACGACAAGTACCAGCTAGTTTATAAACCATAGGATTATTTTCATAGTTTGAATAGCGCTAAGGATAGTATAAAAACGAGGCCTAGACTACAGCCTCGTTGAAATAGCTTATAAAAATTGATCGCTTCCTAGCTCAATTGTAGAACACATTGGGCCTGCCAGACTAATTAAAGCTTCATTTTCTCCAATCTCACAGAGATTTATGTTTATGGCTATATTATCATTGCTCATGTTTGCAGCGCTCATGTCACTCTCCAATAATGAAATAAATCAGTGCTTATTACTGGAGGAAAGTATACAGTTTATAGCTGCTAGAGTTAACATTATTTTGATAGAAAAAAGTGACCCAGCATTAAATTAGAAATTTTATTTTATTGATAGCCTAATGCATCCGCGTAAAAATGGACTATTTTCTGGAAAATCAAGTGATGAAAAATTATTCATATTTGTGAGGATATTGCTGTCGCCATTGGGCATGGTTTTTGTTAATAAAATATTTCCTCCATAGCTATCACTTTCTGTATGAAAATAATCATATTGTGTATTTTTTGCCCATTTATATATTGGCGTGTTCTCTAAGCCTAATTTATTTTGAAGAATATAAGATGTCACCCCATTTACCACACTTCTAAGCTCACCAATATCCTCAAATTTGCTAGAAGCTTTTTTAGTTTTCGGTGAAAAATCCATAAGACTTGGTGATTGAAGAGCATAATAACAAGGCTTCATTGGATCAACTTCTGAAAAATATCCCGGATGCACTATCAATGGTGCATACTTAAGACCATAGATATTTGCGAATATATCTTGGAATGTGCTAATTGGTGCAGCGCAATCATCACTGGCTACAACAAAGCCTGGATACGCCCCGGTACCGATATTATAGAGGTGTTTTGTTGTATCAGAAATATAAGGGTTGGGCCTTAAATTTTTCTCTAAGGCCAGTGAAAACGTAAAATCAAAAATAACCTGATTCCTTAAAAAAGCAGTAGCGTGCCATGCTGATGACATTAAAAAATATCTAAATAGCCTCCAATCATCATCCTTATCATTATCAAACCATTTATTTGAAAAGTAAATTACTTCCGCCTCCCATGGCTGAGGGAAGGTTGGATGATTTGCTAAGCTAGAAAATGTATTCCATTGGTCTAATAAATCATTAGGCGCTGATAGTGACAGATTAAATTCGCGCTTAATTTTTTTGAAATTCACAGCATCTGATATTTTAGGCAGCATTATTAATGACCTTGCACCAGCTGTTATATTCCAAATACGGCCAATATGCGCAGATGCTGACATCTCCATCACAGTCCAAAGTGCGAAAATTTTTCCTGGTTTCATGATGCTGAAAGGTATGGTCCTACTATCAACAGTTAAGTAAAGCTCAATTGATTTATTAAGGACTATGCCCATTGGCATAGTATTGAAGTTATAACCTAGCATAACGTGAAACTCCGGATCAATCTCCGGATGGTTCATACTAATATTCCCATTATCAGAAGGAAGATGAAGCACCCCCTGATCAAGAATATTCTGCCCAAATGGATAGCGCGCCTTTATAAGCTTATATTCATCCCCAGGGCTTAGCTTATCTATAATCTTAGCCAAGTCTGGATTGACCTTTAAAATATCCTTACGAGCCTCTTTCCACGTTAGCTTTTCAACATTAAGTTTAAGAGACATTGTAAGCCTTAATCTGAGACTATTAATATGCTTTTATTATAGCCCATATTTACAACAGTAAAATTTAATATTGCTTAACGGCTGTATCAATTTGTTTTGACCATTCCATAATCCCACCGCTGAGATAATACACATGGTAAAAGCCCCTCACATTTAATGCTTTAACAGCTTTTTGACTCCTCATACCGCTTTTACAATAAAGCACTATTTTATCACCAATACCAGCAGGAATTTCCGAGGAATCAATTTCGCTTAGTCGAATCGATTTATCATTAGGGAGCTTACAAACTTCTCTCTCCCAATCTTCTCTAACATCTATAAGGGTAAATTTTGTGCTATTTTGTACCCACATATTCAGCTCTTCACAGCTTATCATATCGCCAATAAAGCTTTCATGTTGCGGATGGTATCGGGGAAGCTCAGAAAATAACACTTTCTTACTACAAATCAGACATTCTTTAGAGTGCATAAGAGGATATTTTTTGAATTCAAGCTTAAGTGCATCAAAAACTATAAGTTGATCAGTAATAGCATTTTCATTATTTAAGAGGATTTTAAAGGCCTCATTAACTGCCAAGCATCCCAAAATCCCTGGCAAAACCCCCAAAATTCCTGCTTGGGCGCAATTTGGTATCAACCCTTCTGGTGGTGGCGCAGGGTATAAACAACGATAACAAGAGCTGCCTTTATGATTGAAAAGAGCTAATTGACCACTAAACTTAAAGAGGCTTGCTGAAATTAGGGGCTTTTTCTCATAACAGCAAAGATCGTTTACTAAATACCGGGTAAAGTAATTATCAGATCCATCAATTATCAGATCATATTCTCTTATAATGGCAGCATCATTTGTGCTTAAATATTGATTGTAAACTTTACACTCAACATTTGGATTAAGGGCGCTAATTTTGTTTTTTGCTTCTTCAGCCTTATACCTTCCAATATCACTAGTTGTAAATAGAACCTGTCGTTGTAAGTTAGATAATTCAACTTTGTCATAATCTACTATGCCTATCTTTCCTATGCCCATTGCTGCTAAATATAAAGCTGCTGGGCTACCGATGCCGCCAGCACCAATCAACAAAACAGATGAGCATTTGAGTTTCTTTTGCCCTTCAATACCTATTTCTTCAACAGAAAAATGTCTGGTATATCTAAATAATTCATCTTGATTAAACTCAACCATCTATTAACCTCCTGCAATAGAAACAATACATTCCGCTGTATCATCATCCTTAACAACTATAGTTTCGTTTAACCTATCAGAGACTAAAATGCCATTTAGAAATATATTTGCAAAGCCATTTAATTGAGTATTGGAGACAAATAAGACTTTATAAAGTTTTTGATAAGCGATTTCTACAGCCTTACCAATCTGATTAATGGAATGCACATTCAAATAAATAACATCTTTTTCTTCACAATATTTACGTAATGGCATTGGTATAGTAAGTTTCATATTTCTTGCCTTGCAAGGTACTTAATCTTGAGATGAACTATAAATTACTCTATCTCTAAGTGAAAAACACCAACTATTATTTAAGTCGGTATAAAAGATTTCCAAAAAATAACCAAGCAGCGTTCAGCGGTAGCCGCTTGTATTCTATTATTTGCCTAACAGCCAAACCTGCTTTTGCGACTGCCTTCTCTTAATAACATCATTGCTTAAGTGTGCAAAGATTTGGCTTGGAAATAAACCAGACTCCTCACAAAGCTTACTTACCGTGTAGGATGTACACTCCACCATAACTACCATCAACTCGTCTCGAATTAAATTAAAATCTTTTTCATTAATATTATAGCGAGCTTCTAATAGCTGCTTAACAACATAACCATTTATTGAAACGCAAATAGCATTGTTAGAATTTTCAGACCAGATATAAGCCAATGGTAATTGCTTCTCAACTGTTCGTGCGTGCTCTTTAGATTTTATATTGGGGCAATACATTGGAATATTTAATTGCTCATCTTTCACTATAGTTAATAAAAAGTGATTAATTAATTCTTTACGATTTAAAGTTTTTGAATGAGAGCATTTTTTATTAGCAAATAGACGCTTAAACATATAAGGCCCCTCACTGTGTTGGTTAATTGATTATAATGGCCTGACTGGTAAAAATTAAATTGTAACTCACCCTTAGCGCTGAATCAATTTTGTACAACTTAAAAACCTGCTGAAAGCGGATCAGCCTTGCATATCGGTGTTTTTGTTGAGGAGCGGCAGGTGGGCGTGGCTTCATTGTTTACAGACAAAGCAAGCATGCAGTTTCGTAAACTGGCGATATTAGAGGAATATAGAGGTTTTGGCGCAGGAACGGCCTTAATTGCAGTATGTTTGGCGATTGCATCCAAACTCAGTGCTGAAATTCTATGGTGTGATGCTAGGCAAAGCGCCTTTTACAGAAATCGAAATACTTGTTATAGAGGCAAGAACCAAGTTTGCAACACTCTAGGCAAAACTCAAGAGAATAAGGCCATCCATGGCAATAAAGCTCCTTATATCTCAACTTGCAGTCTTGTGGTTAAAATCAACCGCACGGCGACTGTCATAAATATTTAATAATAAATCAAATTCACTATATAATGGCCTCTGTTGCTGAGCTTCAAAAGCTGCTTCTTGCTCTATCATCATCAACATACCAAGCAAGCACTTAGTGTCTACTGTACCGTCTGCAGCAATTTTTAAACCGGATAACATATCTGCTGGCATTTCTATTAAAAGGGCTTTATTGTCAGCAAAGCCTAATTCGGCTATCACCTTTAGCGATATATTCATAGCCACCCCTCTACTCCACGATTTATTTGCTTCGACTATTAAAGCGCGATGTGCGGAAAGAAAACACTGCCAATTTCCTACCCTTTTTTTAAATCCGCATGATTTTATTATGTTTTTTAACGTTTATTTAGCAAGTTTTTGCCAATTATTCTCAAATAATGATTTTAAGCTAGCAGATCTTGCTATAAAATGCATACATATTTTCGTCACGAATTAATCTGTAAATACTAATAGGAAGTTAGAGCCGTATGCTAGCTAAGACATTAAAACAAATACCAGCTTATGCCCCTCAAATCAAAACCGCGAAAAATTCTCTTAGCCTTGCTTTCTATACTCGCATGTATAGTGTGGCACCAGCGAAGACTAAAAGTTTTACAGATTTAGCGACCCTGTCTTCCATCGTTGAAGTAACGAAAGCATCTCCAAAATTTAAAAAATTTGATCGTAGCTTATTTGTATGTGTACAACATGGCTTAAGCTCAACAGTCGACCTTCTTAAGGGCCTGACAGAATTGGGGGCTAAGCCAGAACATATATTTTGGCTAGGAAAGTCATATTCTAATAACCCAATGGTAGTTAAAGAAATTGAAGATCTTGGCGTTAAGGTAAAATCAAACTCAAGACAGATGGTATATGGCGATTTTGACGAGAGCTTTGCACATGATGTTAGCGTGCTTTGGGAAGAGATACGAAACTATTATCGAAAAAATCGATCTGAAATTGATACCATTGTAGTTATGGATGATGGCGGAAAATGCTTGCGAGCCACCCCTCATGAACTTTTTTATATGAAAGGCCTATCTGTAATAGGAATAGAGCAAACATCATCAGGTCTAAATGGCGTGACCCAACGCCACCCCTTGCCTGTTATAAATGTAGCGGGCTGTGCATTAAAAGCTATTATTGAAACGCCATTAATATCGAAAGCCGTCAGAATTAAATCGGCTGAAGAGTTAGAGCCATTTTTGATCGGCAAGAAAACAGTTAGCGTTATTGGTTATGGAAAAGTAGGGAAAATGATTGCTAAAATGTTTGCTGATTCAGGCCACTTGGTACTTGTTTATGACCCTAAATTAAAAGACTTCGATTCGTTTATCCACCCTAATATAAGACCAGTAGGCCATATAGGGCAGGCTTATGCTGCATCTAATATCATAATCGGTTGCAGTGGGGTAGATATTACGGCAGGAGAGGCCTTGACCCTTGTCAAAACAGGTAATGATAAAGTATTGGTAAGTTGCTCATCGAGGGATGTTGAATTTAAAACGCTATTAGAGCATATTCAAGCCATGCGTCCCTTAAAAGAAAACGATGACCCGCTTAAGACCATTCATTATAAAGCTCCGCATAACAGCCTGGAAGTGACAATATTAGCGGGCGGATTTCCTATTAACTTTGATGGTTCTCGAGATTCAGTGCCACGCCATGAGATTCAAGGCACGAGAGCTGCATTGTTAGGGGCCGCTATTTTCGCTCAATATTTAGCTGAGTTACAAATTAGCCATCCTGAAGCACTAGCCCATAAAGCTGGCAGCCCAAATTTCATAAAACTTCCAGCTTGTTTACAACAGTTCATTTTTAATTCCTGGAAGCCTAGTTTACCTCCAGCTTTATATTCTCCTGAAGACTTTGCTACCTTTGAAGATCTTGAAAAAATTCAAGAAAAGTCCATGGGTAAAAAGGTTAATTTTGTAAGTTCGCCCTTTTCCGAAGAAAGCTATGCGCGATACAAAGCCACCTTATCATGTGCGCCTAGCAATGATAAAGAGATTGATTTATTATCCAAAAAATGTCCTTAATTAAAAATTAGAAATTATATATGGCTAAAGTTATAGCAGAGCAAGTATTTTGGAAAGAGGTCTGCACTCAGGTGCATGCCCTTAATCCTCAGTTAGCGAATGCTATCGAGTCCATAAAGGATGCGGACAAAAAAACCTTAATAAAAGTACGTTATAAGTTTGGCGATTTAATCCTGAACAGTGGCGCAGTGCAGCTTCCCGTCGAGACAGGCGACTGCTTGCCCTTATCTCATCCTGATTGTAAAAGATTTTCGATAGCGCTTAGCTATGCCCCAGTTCCCTTGGGACTAATATTACGCCAAGGGGTGGAAATATTTGTTGATAGTTCAAATTACATCACACCTCTTAATCTGCTTAAACCAGGGAATTTATTCGGGCTATTTGAAGTACTCGATAGCGCGGCAAACAATCCAGTCGCTCCAGTATGGTCCATTACGGCCGGAGCCAGGTCTACGTTCTTTCTTCCTAAGATTTCAGATAGGCAAGGTCATGAACGATTAAAGCGTAGTTTTAATGTGCCAGCCGATCCCCCTAGAAAATTGAGCGAGCAATGGAATGTTTTTAAAGCCATTGCTCAGAGTCCTGAGCTTAAATTAGAGTGGTATTGTGAGGTGCTCTTTTTTACTCGCGATTGGTTCACAGACTTTACCGATAAATCCAGCTTTAAAGCCTATCTTAATGAATTGGCTTGGCAGCAATCGCGCTATGCGAGACAACATATTATTTTAAGCCTGCTCTGGAAATCCCTTGCCGTTGAGATTAATCGTCGCAATTTAAGAACCAGGGCCTATATTATTGATACCCTTAAACATTTAATTGGAGTGGCATCTAAAAGCGTGCCGGCCTTTAATGTGGTGACGGATGACGTACTTATCCCTCTACAGGAAATCCAGCAGGCCTATATTGACCAATACCTATTAAAAGAATATCTTCCCACCATGATGGCTCCAGCCACACTAGGGTCTAATTCCGAATATAATAAGGTTTATTATTCTCTTTCCAAGCCAACTTTAGTAGAAGGCGCGCCCGATGAAAGAGACAATACACCCAGCATCCTTACCGATATGCGTGAAATTAAAAGTGTCTATGATCTTTTTAAAAAGAGCAGTCATTTAGACGGTTTAAAAGTCTCAGCTGAGAATATGAATTGTAAATTTTATCATATTGAACCAAGCCAGATGGATTCGATACATTCAAGCTCTTTGCTTGCCAAAGAAAACCCTTTATTTTTAATGGATGCAAAGCGTTTTAAAGGTCGAGAATTTTGTGCTAGCGCCTCATTCTTAAGAGGCTGCATTGAAATATCCTAGCTAAAAAAAAGCCACTTGAAGGTGGCTTTAGTTTGTTTGGATCCCGGGTTCTTTTACACTTGGTCAAAGCCCCAGGATGATGATTTTCTAAGCGGTACACTGCTAAGAAAATCTATCAATTTTAGAAGAATGCAGTTACATCTAAAACTACAGTGTTATTTACAGCTGAGCTACCACCAGTTACGGTATCCCCATTTGTAAGAGTCGTAACACCCGCTAATGAACCGCCTACTAAGCCTTTACTGTAAGCATACTCAACACCAGCCCAGACGTTGCTGCTGCTGAAGGGTTGAACACGATAGCTAGCTACATATTGATAAGCATTCCAAGCTGAATGACCTTGACCCGCTTTGCTATATGACAATGCTGCTACGGAGTTATAACCCATATTCATGAATTTATAATCACCACCGATGCTCATTGCACTAATAATCGCATTAGGGAATACAGTCGAGCTACCCGATACAGGGACAATAGCCATAGATGGAGCGGTATGGACAGTCGATACGTACTCAGCTAACAAGTCGAAATTGTTCACAGAAGCTTTAGCATTTAAGTCCCATGCGCCATTGTTGCCTGTGCTGTAAGCGGTAGTTTTTCCACCTACTTCAGCAGAATAACCTTTGGCACGTGAACCGTTTAAATAACCTGCGCCTAGAGTCCAATTGACACCGCTTGTCATATTGCTGTAAGAGGTGTTTACAGCATAGTTATTAATACCATTACCATTTTGGGTATAAAGGTTTTGGTATTGAACAATGTTACCTACTGATTCTACGTTGTTGTTAGTTCCGCCGTTCATGATGCTACCGGTTATATTTAAACCGTTGCTAGTATAGCCAACACCAGCGGTATTGCCGTTTGCCATAAAGATGCGTGTTAACGGTTGGCTGTATGGTTGAACTGACGCGAAGCTACCGAAGTCGATATCTTTTTTACCTACAAAACCATATACAGGGTTTTTGGCCAAGTTACCTAATACTAAATAAGCATCTTGAATATTTAGAGTATTACTACCAACAGTTGTAGTATCAGTTGAGCTTCCTGTAGTGATTAGCTGGGTATTGCCAAGATTATAAGAGCCGACTTGAACATACCCTGTAGCCATATCATTTAATGCTACGGCGGTACCTAGTCTTAAATTGCTTATATTTAAGTTACCAACACTGCTCACATGGTTATTAGTAGGATTGGTTGTTGTTGAAGCGCCAGTGGTGTTTGCGATTGGGTTAGAAAAATAACCAGGATTATTAGTATGTTGATGCAATGCATCAGCCTGAGCTTCGCCGCCGATGGTTAATGATTGATTAGCTAAGCTGCCATTTTGACGAGCGTTTAATAAGTTCATTTCACGGCCAACGCTTGAGTAGTTACTCATCATTTGGCTGGTTAAATTTGAATTTAAGCTTACAACATTGCTCAGGCCTTTAAAGCTTGAGGTTGAGTTGCTGTTCAAATTGTTTACTTTCATTTGCAATCGGTTAAGTTGCTTTTGCAAGCTTCTAATTTGTGCAGATGAAGTATTATTGGTAGCAGCCATAGCTGTTCCAGCAGTTGCCATGCCTAATAAACACATGCTTATTACGGTTAATCTTAATTTCATTTTTTCCCTCAATTGAATAATTAAAATTGCTTTTCAAGCTTAGTAGATAACTAAAAAAAAGCCACCCGAAGGTGGCTTTAGTAAAAGTTTTTATAGTTAATTTTAGAAGAATGCTGTTACATCTAAAACTAGGGTATTGTTTACAGCTCTACTACCCGTTGCATTGTAGCTATTATTAACGGCGGGAACAGCAGAAGATGAAGCAGCTAATAAGCCACCAGACATACCTTTGCTATAAGCATATTCTAAACCAGTCCAGACATTGTTGCTGCTGAATGGTTGAACACGATAGCTAGCTACATACTGGTAAGCATTATAGGCTGAATGACCTTGGCCTAGTTTGCTATAGGATAAAGCCGCTACGGTATTATAACCCATAGTCATAAATTTATAATCGCCACCTACACTCATTGCACGAATAATCGCATTAGGGAAGGTAGTGGTGCTTGGAGCATTAGCACTTGCTTGCAATGAATTAGCGCTATGAACGGTAGATACATACTCAGCTAACAAGTCAAAGTTATTAACGGAAGCTTTAGCATTTAAATCCCAAGCACCATTATTGCTGTTGGTATTCGTAGCATTGGTTGCGCTACCATTTAAATAACCTGCGCCAACGGTCCAGTTAACACCGCTATCTAGATGGCTATAAGAACCATTCAACGCATAGTTATTAATGCCATTAGCATTCGTGGTACGAAGGTTTTGATATTGAACGATGTTACCTACTGACTCAGGAGTGCCCGTAGTTGTAGTAGAACCACCATTCATTACGCTACCTGTTAGATTTAAACCGTTCGCTGCATAACCTACACCAGCAGTATTACCATTTGCCATAAAGTATGTACGGGTTAATGGTTGAGTGTATGGCTGAACAGAGGCGAAGCTACCGAAGTCGATATCTTTTTTACCAACAAAACCATAAACAGGGTTTGTCGCTAAATTACCTAATACTAAATAAGCATCTTGAATCGATACTGTATTTGAGCCAACTGTAGGTGTTGTAGAGCCGGTAGTTGTTGGGTTAAGAACAGTAGTGTTACCTACGTTATAAGAACCTACTTGTACATAACCAGTAGCCATGTTGTTTAATGCAACAGCTGTACCTAATCTTAAGTTGCTAAGTGCTAAGTTACCAACGCTGCTAGTGTGAGTATTGGTACCGCTAAAACCAGTGCTGTTAGCGATTGGGTTAGCAAAGTAACCAGCGTTATTGGTATGTTGATATAAAGCATCAGCCTGAGCTTCACCGCCAACAGTTAATGTTTGGTTAGCTAAGCTGCCATTTTGACGAGCGGCTAACAGATTCATTTCACGGCCAACGCCTGAGTAATTACTCATCATTTGGGTGGTTAAGTTTGAATTTAAGCTTACAACATTGCTCATGCCTTTAAAGCTTGAGGTTTTATTGCTATTCAAATTGTTTACTTTCATTTGCAATTGGTTTAGTTGCTTTTGCAAGCTTCTAATTTGTGCAGATGAAGTATTATGAGTTGCAGCCATAGCTGTACCCGCGGTTGCCATGCCTAGTAGGCACATACTTACTACTGTTAATCTTAATTTCACTATATTCTCTCCCTCATTGATGTTTAAAAAAATCGTTAATTAGACGCGTTATTATATGCCACAATGTAAATAGATGTTGTGGATTCTAGTCGGCACTTACGTTCTTTTCAAGGTTTAAATGAAAAATAATTTTTATTTCATCCGATTATTTATAATTTAGTTGCATGGCTAGCTAGATATTCTGCTACGCCAGCGGTGCTAGCTTTCATGCCTGGATCACCCTTTTTCCAACCAGCTGGGCAGACTTCACCATGTTCATCAAAAAAGTGTAGAGCATCAACCATGCGGCCAATCTCATCCATATTGCGCCCTAGTGGTAAATCGTTTACTACTTGATGGCGCACCAGCCCTGAGCGGTCGATTAAGAAAGTAGCACGAAATGCAACGCCAGCTTCTGGATGCTCAACGCCATAAGATTGCATAATTTTATGCGTAATATCCGCTACCATAATATATTTAACTTGCCCGATCCCGCCGTCATTGATAGCGGTATTGCGCCATGCGTTATGGGTAAAATGTGAATCTATCGATACGGCAATCACTACCGCGCCTTTAGCTTCTAATTCTTTGACGCGATGATCTAAGGCGATTAATTCGGATGGACATACAAAAGTAAAGTCTAGCGGATAGAATACGATAACCGCATATTTGCCTTTTACGGCTTTAGCAAAATTAAAATCGCCTACTATCTCGCCATTACCTAATACGGCTGGTGCTGTGAAATCCGGCGCTTGACGCCCTACTAATACGCTCATTACTTTACTCCTTTATAAAATGGACTTTAATGCTTGCTGGTTAGTTTACTTGAGTGAGGCCTGCTGTCAATGTTATCAGGATGGCGCATAGCTGAGGACGCATTCCTACCTCTATATAGTAGATATAACATTGACTCCTCATAAAAACCCGATAAAATTAATAAAATTTATAGGTTTTGGATCCAAAATGCCATTAGAAAATCACGATACCGATCTATCCCGCTTATTTAGCGAGGCATATCGAGCCGATGAAACCCGCTGCGTCGAAGACCTATTAAAGCAAATCGATATTTCAGATGAAGCTAATCTGAAAATTCAAATTCGCGCTGAAAAATTAGTGGTAGCGGTACGCCAACTCAGACTTAATAAGGGCGGGATCGATGCCTTTATGGCGGAATACGATCTTTCTAGCCAGGAAGGCGTGGCCTTAATGTGTTTGGCTGAAGCCTTACTTCGCATTCCAGATACGCTTACAGCGGATCGTTTAATTCGCGATAAGCTAAGCCAGGCCGACTGGTATTCTCATTTAGGCGAAAGCGATTCTTTATTTGTCAATGCGGCCACCTGGAGCTTAGTATTGACCGGCAAATGGGTGCGCAACGATACCTATTGTAATACCGAGCTTGAGCATAATCTTAAAGGCTGGATGTCCCGCCAAAGCAATGCGGTGATTCGTAAAGCGACTTTGCATGCTATGAAAATCATGGGTAACCAATTTGTAATGGGTGAAACCATCCAAAAAGCCCAGAAGCGTGCAGAAAAATTAGAAGCCAACGGCTATCGCTATTCTTATGATATGTTAGGTGAGGCGGCTAGAACCGAGGCCGATGCTCAAGTATATTTAGCCTCGTATATCGATGCCATACATGCGATTGGTCAAAATAAACCAAATTTACCGATGCATGAACGAGCCGGTATATCGATAAAGCTTTCCGCCATACATCCCCGTTATGAAATTAACCAGATTGCTCGGGTTCAATCCGAATTACTTCCCAGGGTAAAATCTCTAGCCAATATGGCCAAACATTATAATATTGGCTTAACCATCGACGCTGAAGAAGCCGATCGCTTAGAAATATCTCTCCAAATTATCGAAGCCTTGGCGATGGATCCTGATCTAGCGGCTTGGCAAGGCTTAGGTTTGGCGGTACAAGCCTATCAAAAGCGTGCGCCACTCGTTATCGATTGGTTACATGAATTAGCACAACGCAGCCATCATCGAATTATGGTGCGATTGGTAAAAGGCGCCTATTGGGATAGCGAAATTAAAAATAGCCAAGAATTTGGACTGGCTGGCTACCCTGTCTATACGCGCAAGGCTTATACCGATGTGGCTTATTTAGCCTGTGCGAAAAAAATGTTGGCGCATAGAGAAAGCTTTTATTGCATGTTTGCCACGCATAATGCGCATACCGTATCAAGTATTATAGAAATGGCTGATGGCTATCGCGACTTTGAATTCCAGTGCTTACACGGCATGGGCGATACGCTATACGATCAAGTAGTTGACCGCAATCATGGCTTTGGCATGCCTTGTCGTATCTATGCACCGGTAGGCAACTATAAGAGTTTATTGGCGTATCTAGTTAGACGCTTATTAGAGAATGGGGCCAACTCATCCTTTGTTAATCGAATCATCGATACCAGCATTCCTATTTCTGAATTAATTGAAAACCCTATTATCATTGCCCGTGAATTAAAATGCACTCCGCATCCTGGCATACCACTCCCACGCAACATCTATGGTGACCGCATGAATTCCAAAGGTATCGATCTAAGCAACCAACTCGAATTACAAGAATTAGCCTCTGAAATGACCGAGGCCATGAAAGATGAATGGCTAGCCGTGCCTATTATCGCCGATAGCATCGATTCCGATGGCAAAAGCAAAGCGCTCTATAATCCTGCTAACCGTAAAGAATTGATCGGTTATGTTACAGAAGCCACCCCAGAACATGTTGAACATGCCCTAAATGCCGCCGAATTAGCTTTTCCCGCGTGGCAAGCGACCTCCGCCCAAAACCGCGCCCAATGCTTGCGCCGTATGGCAGATTTGCTTGAAACCAATATGGCCCTATTAATGGCGATGGCCGTTAAGGAAGCCGGTAAAAGCATACCCAACGCCATAGGCGAAGTGCGAGAAGCCGTAGATTTTTGTCGCTACTATGCTGACCAAGCCGAATTTCACTTCTCCAAACCGACCGAATTAAAAGGCATTACCGGCGAGCTTAATCAATTTAGCCTGCATGGTCGCGGTATCTTTATTTGTATTAGCCCTTGGAACTTTCCACTGGCGATCTTTTTAGGCGAAGTCACCGCGGCGCTTGCTGCTGGTAACGTGGTCATTGCCAAGCCTGCCGAACAAACGCCTTTAATCGCCACCATGGCTATCGAACTATTGCATCAAGCTGGCGTACCTCGCAATGTGGTACAAATGTTGCCTGGTCGCGGTGAAATTATCGGCAGTCAATTAGTGAACGATAAGAGAATTGGCGGCGTTATTTTCACAGGTTCCACTGAAGTGGCGCATCTAATTAATAAGAGCCTGGCCAATCGTACCGGCCCTATCGTGCCATTTATCGCCGAAACTGGTGGTCAAAATGCTATGATAGTGGACTCCTCCGCCCTGCCTGAACAAGTGGTTAAAGATGTGATCGCCTCTGCATTTGATAGCGCCGGCCAACGCTGTTCAGCCTTGCGGGTATTATTCTTGCAAGAAGATATAGCAGACTCCACCATTGAAATGCTAAAAGGCGCCATGGATGAATTACGAGTAGGCGATCCTAATTTACTGAGCACCGATATCGGCCCGGTTATCGATGAAGAAGCGCGCGACAATCTATTAGCGCATATCGAATTAATGAAACATGAAGCTACGCTTATTCATCAGGTGCGTTTATCCAGCGAAGCAAAACTCGGCACCTTCGTGCCCCCTACCGCTTTTGAGCTTAGCTCATTATCTAGTTTGAAACGCGAAGTGTTTGGGCCAATCTTACACATCATTCGTTTTAAGGCTGCCGAGCTTAATAAGGTGGTTGAACAAATTAATAATACTGGTTATGGCTTAACCTTTGGTATTCATAGCCGAATTCAAGAAACCATCGACTATCTCTGCCAAAATATCCGTGTGGGAAATGTCTATGTTAACCGCAATATCATCGGCGCCGTAGTCGGAGTTCAGCCATTTGGTGGCCAAGGCTTATCAGGTACGGGACCTAAAGCCGGCGGCCCGCTTTACCTGCCTCGTTTAGCCGTGGAGCGCTCATTAAGCGTGAACACAACAGCTTCAGGCGGCAATGCATCCTTAATGTCTTTAAAGGATTAGAGTAATACTTTACTGAATTTTGGCGAGATTATCATAAGCGCAATGGCGATTAGCGCCGTAAAGCCTGCGATAAAGATAAACTCGCCAGCATAAGCCGGAGTATGCGCCATAAATTTAGTGGAAAAATCATTGGAAACGCGCGCTAACAGGCTACTTAAATAGCCTCCCAGCGCTAGAAATAAGAACCATGAACCGATTAGGCTATTTTTAATGCCCTGTGGTGCATTATTACTAATGGCCGTGTAGATAGCCGGCATTAATATAAGGTCCCCTGCGCTTAAGAGTAAGTTTCCCATTAAAATACCAAATAAAACATAACTGGTCAATGAAGCCACCGCAAAGCCCATTATTCCAAGACCAGCAATTAATATTCCCAAAGCAAGGCGAATAGGTGCTGAAAGGATAATACCGCGGGCTTTTAAAGCCTTCCATAGCATCGAAAAAATAGGCGCAAGCACAATCACAAATAAGGCATAGAAGGTACCGAATACGCTGGCTGGCAAGTGGGTATTAATGGCGCCTAGATTAATTTTTTGTTGAATAAATAGGACAATCGTCGTGCCGACCTGCATAACCGTTGCATAATACAACATGCCAAATAGGCTTAACGCTAACAATACCGCTAATCTTGCCCTTTCTAAGCCCTTATATTTCGACAGCATCATTAGCAAATAGCCGATCACGATAATAAAAAAACCTATCATAACGGGAGCAATAAATACCGGCCAGAAGAAAGGCAGGCTAAACAAACCACAGCCTACCAAGCTTAACGCATAAATAAGGCTCGTTTCAAAAGTGCTGCCCGTACGCTCGGTGGCAAATTGTGATTTAAGGCTTTTGGTGGACAATAGCCACAATAGGCTTAACAGAATCACGATGGCGCTGCATAAAAACCCATCACTCCAGCCGGCTTTGTAGATTAAAAACCCATATACCAAGGGTGACAAGGTGCCGCCGATATTACAAAATACATATAGCCAGGTAAAAGCCGATTCTTTTTTAGGATCATTATCCGGATAGAGCATGCCAATCATATGGGTAGAATTGCTCTTATAAAAGCCCGACCCTATCACCGAGGTTGATAAACCTAAAGAGAAGCCATATCGACACTGAGAGAGCAAAATAAGATTGCCCACTATGGCTAAAATCCCGCCTAAAATAAGAGTTTTCCTGCTGCCAAGCCATCTATCGGCAATAATCCCGCCTAATACCGGGGTGGAATAGATTAAAGCGGCGTAAAAACCGTAGATTATATAGCTTTGATTACGATCCATTTGAAATACGTGCATGGCATATAGGACCAATATGGTTATCGTTCCATAATAGCTAAAACAATCGCTTAAGTTTGCGAAAGCTAATACCCAGAGGCTAGTTGGATGTCTTGATTGCATGGCTCGTTGGATGCCTTATTAAAAAATATTTTTTTAAGTTTAGCAGGAATACGCATATTTGCAGCTATTCTATAATAGCAGTTGAATAAAGTAGACAAAAGGCGGGATATTACAGGTTCAAAGTTATAACCCCTGCATAGCAAGGGCTATAATCGTAAATTATTAGATTGCGACCTGTTTCATGATTCCCCCTAAGTAATTTATTTTATAACGGACTAATTATAGCAAAATATTACATATTTGTATATATAAAAGGTGGTATAAATGAATTATTCTAAAAAAACCTGGCAAAATACCGATAATATTGACTGGTATGAAAATATACCGGTAGAGAGCCTCAGAGACCTTGCCATACGCGGCGGAATAGAAAACGGTTGTGACATTGACATCATCTACCCCTATATTGAAAAAACCAAATTAGTGATCGAAATTGGCTCAGGTTATGGCCGCGCTATAAGGCGTTTAATTGAAAAAGGTTACCAAGGTAAAATCCATACCTTAGAGCGCAGTAAAAATTTTATACGGTATTTATCTGAACATTTTCAGTCTATTGATATTATTGAGGCAGAAATAGCCACATATGTGCCCCCCGTGAAATATGATGCCATAATAGGGGTCTGGAGCTTTATAGCTGAATTTCCTGTTGACGAACAACTCGATATGATTAAACATTTAAGCCACTGGCTTAATGATAATGGCATCCTTATCCTTGAAACCTTAGCAACTACGCCACTAAATGCCACCAATACCGCGGATGCATTTTACGAAATTGGCACGCCATATGGCACAGTTTGGGGCCATATGCCGACCCAAGAGCAGGTTTGCGCTTATGCCAAGGCAGCCAACCTAAAGATTGTGCAGCTAATCGAGTATAAAACCAGCACGGATAGAGCCAGAGTGCTGTATATACTATCTAGATAATTTATCCTTAATTCTCACACAGCCATTTACAAATATACCATTTGCGGGGAAATCCTGTTTAGCGCCATAAGGAATATTAGCAAACAAGGTGTCTTCGACAGGGATTTCACTACTAGCCTGTATTCCTCTATAAACTTCTGTTTCGGTATGGAAAAAATCATATTGGACTTTAGAGGGTAAATCATAGATCAGGGTGTCCTTAAGGTTTAAATCGATACTAGATAAATCATTCAAATACTTGTTTAGTAAGGATTTAATCTCATATAAATCGGATAATTTGCTGCTCTCCTCTCTCGAGCGTGGTGAAAATCTCGTTATGGTGGGCAGCGACAAAGAATAATAGACGGGACGGCTTTCTCCCGACACAAAGGTATGCGGTTGCATAATAATGGGGGCATAAGCCAGCCCATAAATAGTGGAATAAATTTCCTCAAGTCGTTTAATGGGGCCTGCAATATCATCGATAGCCGGAGAAAATCCAGGCACCACGCCTACGCCGATGGTTAACAAATGCTTTACGGTATCGGCTATATAAGGCACCGGGCGAATATTTCTCATTTGTTGCATTAATGAGATAGCAATATCCCAAATAAAGTCATTCCGCCCGAATTCGCTAGCATCAAATGCCGTTTGCAATAAATACTTGGTAAAAGGCACCCAATTTTTATCATCAGGCTTATCAAACCATTTCTTATGAAAGAATAGAATCTCTACATCCCACTCTTCGCCAAAGCTCTTATCATTAGCCAAAGATCTAAATATTTCCCAATGACTTATTAATCCTCTAGGGACATCGAAAGTAAGATTAAATTCCTTTCTTAATTTTTCGTGCTTGGATCTTTCTGAGATTTTTGGCAGCATAAATAATGTTCTGGCACCCGCTGTCATGCTCCATATAAAGGCTGGATGCTGGGATTTTTTGGAGCTTAATAATCGCCAGGTCCCAAATAGCTTTCCTGGTGAAATTAATCCAAAAGACGGAAGCAATATGGTTTTTTCTTCTAATCCCAAAAAGATTTCACAAGTATTCTTTAGCATTAGGGAAGCTGGATTACTATTTAAATTATAGTTTCCTAGCTTTTCTTTAATATGGCTTAAGCGTGGGTCGGTAATAGGCAAAAGGGTATCATTAAAGGGTAAATGCAACATGGCCCTTTTTAATATTTCACTTCCAAATGGATACTTAACCTTATAAAAGCCGTATTCTTTCGATGGACTTATGTCATCGATAATTTTAGCTAAGGTAGGGTTTACTTCCTTTACCTGCAAGCGCACGTCTTGCCAGCTTAACTCTTCTAACGATCCACTTATACCAGAACTGATAATGCTCATAATACCTGCCTTTTTTCTAATTATAGCTTAAATTAGAATTATACCAGGATTTTACGGGCGAAGTTCGCCCTATGAAGTTTTTGCTGAATAATTAAGTAAGGTGCCCATAGCAGTGAGGGAGAAGAGGGAGCGCCATGGGTTAACCTTATGTGTTCATATTAGCCTATCGAACTTACTGCTAACTGACAGAACTATGACAATTTCGTCATTTATTCTGGCTTGGAAAAAACTAGAGCGATAATCATGCCTTGCGGGGTATTATGTTGAAACTCTACACGCCCACCGTGGGATTCCATAATGGAATGCACGATAGCCAAACCAAGACCGGAGCCACCTGTGCTTGCAGTCCGATGGCTATCTACCCTATAGAAGCGTTCGGTCAATCGCGGCAGATGCGCTTCTGCAATACCTGGGCCATTATCGATCACCGCCACCTTAACGGTATCCGGTGTTTCTTCTATACGGATAATAATATGGCTTTTATCGCCGCTATATTTAATCGCATTGGTTAGCAAATTAGCCAGGGCATTGCGCAATAGGGTCTGATCGGCCCATACCTTTGCATGGCCCTGTACTTCAATTTTAATATGGCGGTCCATGGCCATGGCTTCATGGAAATCCATTACCGCTCGTACTTCATTTAGCAAATTGAGCTCTACTTTTTGCAGGCGCAGCTTTTTGGCATCGGAACGGGCTAAAAATAATAGCCTATCGATAATACTGGCTAAGCGTTGATATTCTTCTAAGCTCGAACCTAACAATTCTTTGGCCTTAGCCTCTGACAAGGGCTGAGAAAGTAACACTTCGGTTTCCATCATGAGATTATTAACCGGAGTGCGTAGCTCATGCGCAATATTGGAGGAAAAATCTGATAAGCGTTCATAACCCTGCTTAATCCGCTCTAATAAATGGTTAAAAGCATCGATTAAAGGCTTTAGCTCGTCGCTGGCGTCTTCGATATCTATTCGCTTATCTAGGGCCTCCGGGTCAATCTTGGAAATTTCCCGAACGAATTGCGACAAGGGATTTAAGCCAATCTTAGTCAGGACGAAGCTAAATAATAGCGATACGATTAAACCGACCAGGCTTATAATAAGCAATTCTTGAGCGATATTTCCTAGGATTTCTTGATTTTGACTTATATCGTAAGCCACGTTGATGACAAAAACCTGATGTCCTGGGTTATTTAATTGCAGCACTCCTGTTATTAGCGCATAGGTGCTTTTACCAATTTGCACCTTATTTATATCCGACACAGGCCCTGCAGCAAAGCTTGGAATAGGCCAGGCACTATCGGGAATCAAGCTGTCGATATTAGGAGTCGCGCGAACCAGCTGTCCTTGTATGGTGCTGACCCTGGCCAGAAATAAATAATGGTTACCTTGCGGGCCCCAGATAATTTCCTGATTGAGTGCAGACCAGTTATTAACATGCTGTTGTAAGATATTTTCGATTACTACAACTTCATTTTGCAAAAACTGTTTGGCATTTTTATCGAAGTTAATATCCAGCAGCGCGTATAAGGCGATGGCTGCAAATAATAAGGTACAGGAGACACTTAGGGAAATAAGCAGACATAATCGTAAGGCTATCGAGTTGCGGCTTAAGCGTAAGGTCATTCATTTGCCCTATCTTCAAATACGTAACCCAAACCCCGAATGGTATGAATCAGTTTATTTGGACCGTCATCGATCTTATCGCGCAATCTTTTAATCGATACATCGACCAGATTGGTATCGGTATCAAAATTCATATCCCAGACTTGCTCAGCAATCACCGTCCTTGAAAGCACCTGACCTTGGCGGCGAACAAATAAGGCTAGCAAGGCAAATTCTTTAGGGGATAGCTCGATGCGCTTACCCTTTTTTCTGACTTTATGCTTAACCAGATCCACTTCTAAATCATAGACCTTTAGCACCTGTACCTGTTGTTTTTTACCGCGACGCAACAGCGCCTGCACCCTGGCAAGTAATTCTGAAAAGGCAAACGGTTTTACTAAATAATCATCCGCCCCTAAATTAAGGCCTTGTACTCGGTCATCCAAGGCGTCTCGTGCGGTCAATAACAGCACAGGGGTATTTTTATCCTCGACTCGCAATTGCATCAATACCGACCAACCGTCTAGCTTGGGTAACATAATATCCAAAATAATCGCGTCGTAATCATGTTCTTGCGCTAAAAATAGTCCGTCTTCACCGTTATCGGCAGTATCGACTATATAACCGCTTTGGCTTAAGCCTATCTTGATATACTCGGCAGCTTTTCTTTCATCTTCAACCAGTAATATGCGCATATTTACCCTTGGTTTATGCAAATGCTACAAAATAACAAATCTTTATGGTCTAATTGTGACATGTAAATTACAAATTTGTCATTCTACTTATTATACACCCAATATTACGATGCACTTTTAAAACCTTTAGCAGGTGGATCCTTTGTTATCGGTAGTTAAGCTCCTATTCAAAATTCATAGTTATCCTTAGCTTTAGTACACTCTATATAATAACGGTATTCTCTGTTGTAATGGGTAAGATGCCAAAGATAAAACTGTCGCATGAGCTCAATAGATCTAACACAAGGAGGTGTTATGAAAAATTTAGATGGTTTAAAGAAATCACTCCGTAAAGCGCTTCAATATTACATCGCAGAAATTAATCGTGCCGCTCCTTCTGCACATAACAGCCTATTTAGTAATTCAACAGTATGGCTTCAAAGAGCCGCAGGCTTAACCAGCGGTTGTACTGGTGCCAAAAAGGCCAGAGACTTTATTGATACTGTTATCGATCATCCTGATAAATGCTTAAGCCTAGGTGAGTTAATATATAAAGCTAATAATGCGCATTGGGGCAAAAATTCTTATCGATTATTTTCTGAAAAGCTTGCTGAGGCATTTGAAATAACAATAGGGCCTAGGACTGATATCAAGATATTCTTTAAATACCTACATGGAATCATTAATGATGAGCTTGGGAGTTTATCTCCAAACGAGCTGGCTAGTATAAGCTATCAGAAGCTAAACGAGATAGGCAAGCGTATAGTCAATGAATATGAAATGGAAGACTGGCTAAGTGGCACAAGTGGAAGGCGCCACCCTAGCTAATTTTAAAACACCATCTCTATCATGATCCGATAATAATAGTTGTCAGCCTTATATAGTAAGGCTCACTTTATTAGCCGATAGCATCGATAAGGGGCTTAAGTTCACCAGCCGCATGCATCTCGCAGATAATATCGCAGCCGCCGATTAACTCGCCTTTAATATAAAGCTGTGGGAAGGTCGGCCAGTTCGCCATTTTAGGCAGGGTGGCACGGATATCAGGATTTTCTAAGATATTAATAAAGGCAAATTCTTTGCCGCACTCACGCAATACTTGGACGGATTTGGCAGAAAATCCGCATTGTGGGAACTGTGGCGTGCCCTTTATATAGATAATAATGGGATTGTTGGCAATTTGTTCGCGAATGGTATTTTCGATATCTTGCATGTGATAGCCCTATTAATAGTAAAATTCGATGCTAAGATAATACCATAAAATTTCTCAATGCAATAAAACCATCTTTACGTATATCACAGCTGATTCAGGATACTTTATATTATATTCGACTGCTAGCAAAGCCTACCTTTTCACAGCTAGCACTATTGCTAAATTCGATGTTAAGATACCATGATCACTTTACTACTGGAGAGAAAATATGTCATTTGAACTGCCCGCCCTACCTTTTGAAAAAAATGCGCTTGAACCTCATATGTCAGCGGAAACCTTGGAATATCACTACGGCAAACATCATAAGGCTTATGTTGATAATCTTAACAACCTTATTAAAGGCACCGAATTTGAAAGCAAAAGCCTGGAAGATATTATTAAAAGCTCATCCGGCGGCATTTTTAATAACTCGGCTCAGGTGTGGAACCATACTTTTTTCTGGCATTGCCTAAGCCCAAATGCTGGAGGCGCACCGACCGGTAAAGTGCTAGAGGCTATAAACGATGCTTTTGGCTCATTCGATCTCTTTAAAGAAAAATTTAGCAAAACCGCTATTACCACCTTTGGTTCCGGTTGGGCTTGGCTGGTTAAAAATAAAGACGGCCAACTGGATATTATCAGCACCAGCAATGCAGGCACCCCGATGACCGAAGGCAAAATCGCCTTGTTGACCTGCGATGTCTGGGAACATGCTTACTATATCGACTATAGAAATGCTCGCCCTAAATTCTTAGAAGCCTTCTGGAATTTAGTGAATTGGGATTTTGTGGCTAAAAATTTAGGGTAGTCCTCTAAGGGGATAGAATTTATTCTATCCCCATTATTCTTTATACTAGGTGCTAGGACACAATTGTGGCTCAACGGCAGTACTGGCAAGCACTCCTCTAAATACCAAAGGTAGCGCACATTTCGCTTTAAACACTGCGAAATCTTCTTTAGATAATCTGACAGCAGCTAAGTGTAATACTGACCCTTTATCACCAAATTCCGTCATTAATGCCTTCTGAGATAAAGGCAGACATCTAGCCAGAAACAGTTTTAAATCCTCACTCGATAAAAAATCAATGGCTATATGCAATGCAGTAGCGCCAGTCTTAGTTTGCAAAGCTAATGAATCTGAGCTTAATTCTTCACAATTTTCTAAAAATGCCTTCAAAGCGGGGCCTTTTAGCACGCTTAAGGCAATGTGTAGGCTCGTTATATTATCGTCACCCGGAATACTTAATAATTCATTGGTAAAAACCGGACATTGCTTAAAGAACGCTATTAAAACAGTGCCTTTTAATTGTTTCAAAGCCGCAAGTAAATGGGGCCAATTACTTTTTGTCGGAGACTGGGTAGCTGCTAATAAGTCGCTAGTGAGTTCAAGTTTCTCTACGATCTTGATCCTTTCTGCATCTGTTTCAATACACTCTGCTACAACCTTAATCACTTTGGCCAATAAGGTATACCCCTCTTCAAGTTCAGATAATAAGTCGACTGAAAGTATTTCGTCTGGATGCTTAATGAGTTCTTTTAGTATGTCAGCTAATGGTATTTTGTCGGGCATAAAGTACTTCTTATGTGATTTAGTAACTAGTGATTTTATCGTTTCCTGCTTAAGAATGCTTTAAAAACTTAACAAGATTTAAAATAGTAAGTTTAAATTCATGAGTAACATAGCTATTTTGCAGGGTCCTTAATAGCGTTAATCGATCATTATTTTTTTCTGCTTTGCTTAAGGAAGTCTTAAAGCATTAAATTAAAACGTTTAAAGGGTAATAATTACCTGTCGACATAGTGAATTCATTGCTTAATTAACGCCCTGAGCAAAATTAATTCTGACTATATTGCACTCATAAATTTTACTTTTCTTTTACCTCAATACACGCTATCCCCTTGCATTGCCTCAGAAATTTGACTGCATATAAAATAAACAAATCATGTCAAGCGAAATTTCGTAAATAATCAGCATGTTTTACCCTTGCGGATTTTAGATAAACACACTATCTTGTTACTAAACCACAAACGAAACACTACATATAGTATCTCTGGGGAATTTCAACACTAGAGCTGCGCGCGAATTACTTACATTAAATTTAGATAGGTGAAAACGATGGAAATGACACTAGAAGCCCCTGAAAAAGCCCCTTTAGCCACTAACCGCAGTACAATTAATATGAACAATAACTCCCCCGAAATCGATACAGCTTTAAAGATTATAAAACGTAATGGCAAAGTCGTTAGCTTTGATCCAAGCAAGATTACTATCGCTATTACTCGTGCCTTTTTGGCAGTAGAAGGCGGACATGCCGCTGAATCCGCTCGAGTGCACGAACAAGTTCAGATAATGACTAAACAAATTTTGGATACCTTTCAACGCAGATTGCCAGAAGGCGGCACTCTACATATAGAAGATATTCAAGACCAGGTAGAATTAACCATGATGCGCAGCGGCGAACATAAAGTAGCCCGCGCCTATGTATTGTATCGTGAAGAACGTCGTCAACAGCGCGATAACAATGCCGACTTAGCCTCAGAGCCTGGCGTTATTAGAGTGAAACACGCTGATGGTTCCATGAAAAAGCTCGATAAAGCCCGCATGGAAGTCATTATTAAAGAGGCATGCGAAGGCTTAGACAATGTGTCGGTCGACGCTATATTAAAAGATACCCTGCGCAACTTATTCGACGGCGTACCGGCTAAAGAAGTGAATAAAGCCTTAGTGATGTCTGCTCGCAGCTTAATTGAAAAAGAACCTAATCACGCCCTAGCGGCTGCACGTTTATTAATGGATGAAATCAGAGCTGAAGGCTTAAGCTTTCTTAAAGTAGCTAACGCGGCCACCGCGCATGAAATGGCTAAATTCTACCCTGCTGCCTTTAAAGCCTATATCGCAAAAGGTATTGAGCTTGAATTACTCGATCCACGTTTAGCTAAATTTGACTTAGAAAAATTAGGTAAAGCGCTTAACCATCAAAATGACATGAACTTCTCATACCTAGGCTTACAAACCTTATATGACCGCTACTTCCTGCATCATAAAGGCACCCGCCTCGAATTACCTCAGGTATTCTTTATGCGTGTGGCGATGGGCTTAAGCTTAGAAGAAAAAGATAAAAACAAAAGCGCTGTCGAATTCTACGAAATGCTATCCTCATTCGACTTTATGAGCTCCACCCCAACCTTGTTTAACTCAGGCACCTTACGTCCTCAGTTATCCAGCTGCTACTTAACCACCATCGCTGATGACTTATCCAGCATCTATAACGCCATGCGCGATAATGCTCTGTTATCGAAATTTGCAGGCGGCCTTGGTAATGACTGGACCCCAGTTCGCGGCATGAATGCTTATATCAAAGGCACCAATGGTAAATCACAAGGTGTTGTGCCCTTCTTAAAAGTGGCTAACGATACCGCGGTTGCGGTAAACCAAGGTGGTAAACGTAAAGGAGCTGTCTGTGCTTACTTAGAATCCTGGCATATCGATATCGAAGAGTTCCTAGAATTGCGCAAAAATAGCGGAGATGATCGTCGTCGTACCCACGATATGAATACCGCAAACTGGGTGCCAGACTTATTTATGAAACGCGTCATGGAAGATAAAGAGTGGACCCTATTCACTCCTAATGAAACTCCAGAACTGCACGATTTATTTGGCGAAGAGTTTGAAAAAGCCTACGTAAAATACGAGGCTAAAGCGGCTCTTGGCAAAATTATGAGCAAGAAAGTATCGGCAACCGCTATGTGGCGTAAAATGCTCGGTATGTTATTTGAAACCGGCCATCCTTGGATTACCTTTAAAGATCCTTGTAACTTACGTTCCCCACAACAACATTGCGGCGTAGTACATAGCTCTAACCTCTGTACCGAGATTACCTTAAATACCTCAGAAGATGAGATTGCGGTATGTAACTTAGGTAGTGTGAATCTCCCTGCTCACTTTAAAGATGGGAAGCTCGATAGCAAAAAATTGCGTAAAACGGTTCATACCGCAGTCCGTATGCTCGATAACGTAATCGATATTAACTACTACTCCGTACCACAGGCGCGTAAATCTAACTTACGTCATCGTCCCATCGGCTTAGGTATTATGGGCTTCCAAGATGCGCTTTATGCTCAAAATATCCCTTACGACACCCAGGAAGCGGTTGAGTTTGCCGATAAAAGCATGGAAGAAGTAAGCTACTATGCTATCGAAGCCTCAAGCCTACTAGCTCAAGAGCGAGGCAGCTATGAAACCTTCGAAGGTTCATTATGGAGCAAAGGCATCCTGCCTATCGATTCGATTAACTTACTGCAACATTCCCGCGGCGGTAAATACCTCGAGCAAGATACTTCCCAAACCTTAGATTGGAACACCCTACGCAGCAAAGTCCGTACCAAAGGTATGCGTAACTCCAACGTGATGGCTATCGCGCCAACAGCGACTATCGCTAATATTACCGGCGTATCACAATCTATCGAGCCTACCTATCAAAACTTATATGTTAAATCGAACCTATCAGGCGAATTTACGGTAATCAACCCTTACCTAGTAAACGATTTAAAAGCGCAAAACTTATGGGATGATGTCATGGTTAATGACCTCAAATATTTCAACGGTAGCGTGCAACAAATCGACCGTATCCCAGCGAGCATCAAACGTCTCTATGCCACCGCGTTTGAGATCGATGTAAGCTGGTTAATCGAAGCGGCTTCCCGTCGTCAAAAATGGATCGACCAAGGCCAATCGCTTAACTTGTATGTGGCTAAACCTTCCGGTAAGGTATTAGACACTATCTATAAACTGGCGTGGATACGCGGCTTAAAGACTACCTATTATCTGCGTAGCCTAGGCGCGACTAATACTGAGAAATCCACCGTAGACCGTGCTAATGATTTAAATGCGGTTAAAGTCGGGGCTGATGCAGAACCTAAAGTCTGTTCGATTACCGATCCAGACTGCGAAGCGTGTCAGTAAACATTATTTTATTGGAGAATGTAGATGTTAACGGAATCCCCTATAGCCGGCGCCACAGGTCTTGAAGAGATAGAGATGGGCGCCGCTAGAATTCGAGTAGACGATAAAAAGATTATTAACTGCCGTGCCGACTTAAACCAATTGTTCCCATTAAAATACGATTGGGCTTGGCAAAAATATCTGGATGCTTGTGCTAACCATTGGATGCCACAAGAGATCAATATGTCGACCGACTTGTCACTTTGGAAAGATCCAAATGGCTTAACGGATGACGAGCGCACCATTATTAAACGCGCCCTGGGCTTTTTCTCAACCGCTGACTCATTGGTTGCTAACAACTTAGTATTGGCTGTATACCGCCATATTACCAACCCAGAATGTCGTCAATATATTCTGCGTCAGGCTTTTGAAGAAGCTATCCATACGCATAGCTACACCTATATCATCGAGAGCTTAGGCCTCGATGAGAGCGAATTATTTAATATGTATCGTGAGATCCCATCCATCCACGATAAGGCTGCCTGGTCTATTCCTTATACCCATTCCATTGCAGATCCTAATTTCAGCACCGGTACGCCTGAGACCAATCGTCGATTCTTACGTGATTTAATCGCCTTCTACGTGGTATTCGAGGGGATATTCTTCTATGTAGGCTTCGCTCAGATCTTATCGTTTGGTCGCCGCAATAAAATGACCGGCACCGCCGAGCAGATTCAATATATTCTGCGCGATGAATCCATGCATATGAACTTTGGTATCGATGTCATTAACCAGATTAAATTTGAAAACCCAGATCTTTGGAGCGCTGAATTCCAAGAAGAAGTTCGCAATATGATTCGTGAAGCGACCCTATTAGAACAACGCTATGCCGATGACACCATGCCACGCGGTATTTTGGGCATGAATTCCGGCATGTTTAAACAGTATATGGAATTCATCGCTAACCGCCGCTGTATGCAGATCGGCTTAAAACCGCTGTTCCCAGGCGCAGAAAATCCATTCCCATGGATGAGCGAAGTAATCGATTTGAAGAAAGAGAAAAATTTCTTTGAAACCCGCGTAACCGAATATCAAACCGGCGGTGCTTTAAGCTGGGATGAATAAAAGAATATATAATCCTTCTCTGATCCTGATAATGTCACATAGTTATCAGGATCTGGAATGGCATTGTTATTCTTTTAAGCCTTGTTGTAACCTATAAGCGGCAATCCTTTTCTTTGCTGCCGCTTCTGCTTCAGTGAGTATGCCTTCTTCGGCTAAAAACACATCAATATTTACCCCTATGTGCTTGTCGAAAGCGTCTACCATATTCTTATTTATCTCACTGTCATACTTAGTTTGTGACACCCTTGATCCCCTTAAGCTTACCATGTTACTTTTACTACTGTTGTTTCAGCTTTATTCGTTTATATCGCATTTTACTCATGTTAACCCACAAGGAGAACATAATGGAAGCTACTAAACTACTGAAAAAAGACCATGCTAAAGTTAAACAAATTTTGGAGGAACTGGTCGATACAACAGCACGCTCGACGGTTAAGCGCCGCGAATTGCTACAAACCTTGAAACAAGAACTGGATATTCATGAAAAAGTCGAAGAAAAGCTATTTTACCCAAAACTAAAGCCTGGTGATAAAGAGCAAATTCTTGAAGCTTATGAAGAGCACCATTTAGTCGATAAATTGTTAGCAGAAATTGAAAATACTGAAGTTACCGACGAACATTGGAAAGCAAAAATTACCGTGCTTCAAGAAAATTTACTGCATCACATTAAAGAAGAAGAGCATGAAATTTTCCCTAGAGCCCATAAGGAACTAGGTGAAAAAGTCTTAAATAAAATGGGTGAAGATATTCAGGCCATGAAAGAAAAGGCTAACGCTTAATTCAGCCAGATTTCAGCACAAGAATATGGTAGCCTAAAGCTATAGTATTTAAAATCAGTGATAACAATAATGTCCTATAAACGCCGATTCGCAATAACTTTAAGCTGCTTATTACTAAGCAGCTTAAACTTGGCGTACGCGACAAACCTTAGCCCTCAAGCCCAGATGGCTAAACTCTGTAATATTCCCGCTAACCCCATTATCCCACCGAAATCCGCCCCTGCTTCAGCGCTTAGTGTGCAGCCGGAAGTATTGCAGTTATTTAATCAAACCGCCCCACTTACCAATATTGTGGCTATGTGGAAAACGCCCATTCCCTATTTAAGCCTGGGCTATACCATCGCCAATGTGAATTACGACCCCACTAGCTCACAACTAACTGTCAGTAATACCAGCTATAGTGGCATGGCTTTTACCCTAAGCGGTTTTTAAAACTGTATAGAATGATCGATGCCTGGCAATAAGGCCTGTAAGAAGGCATTCTGTAATAAATTCACCACCGTCGACCATATGCTAGCATCGGGGTCATCAATATCCCCACTAAGATCCAATTTAGTCGCTACGTTTGCAGTATCATTATTTTTCAAAATTTTCGTAGCGGTTTGCACGACCGATTTATACGCTTTTTTCAGGCTATTATGTTGATCTTCGGGCGGCACTTTAAGCTTAACACCCATCAAGTAGGGCTTAATATAGCCGGTAATTTTATTATCTTTAGCCGCTGCTTCCAGATAAAAGTTAAACGTTCCAGTCTTTGCCTGGAGCTTGGTATAGTGCTGTAAAAAATCATCGAGCTGATTAAGCTGTAAATTTTCCATACTAGCTTCAAGCTTAAAGGTTGGGGTCGAGGCCTGAGGATTAAAGTGTAAGTAAATAAAGACAGCCGCCTGATTAAAGGCCTTAGCATCGACGTGCAAGTACGCTGGAAGAGGTTGAGCGTCAGTAGGAGCTTGTTGTAGGCCGCTAAGAGTCGCCTCAATATTATTTAAGCTAATATCAAATTCCGGCTGTTCAATGCGATTTTGATAATGTACCGTTCCATTATGAATGACAATCGTATCGATTTTTAATGGAAGCAGCTGTTGCATGGATAACTGCCAGGCTTGAGTCGCTGTGGTCTCAGATTCAGTTTTTGATGCGGGGGCTTCGGCTATAAAATGCACGTTAGGTTGATCGAGGATAAGATTCGTTTCAGTTCGACCTTGCACTAGGGCCAACCCATCTAACGTGATGCTTATGGTTTGGATACTGATAATCGGCTTGGTACCAGTGGGGCTGTCTTTTTCGAGCGACAACTGATGAATGCTAGCCTTCAGGCTTAATAACGATAATGAAACACTCTGCACTTGGCCGCTATAACCCTGCACCTGATTTAGGCGATGATTAATATACTGACAGGTCAAGCCAGGCAAAGCCGCCCTTAACATGACAAGCACTGCAATAAATAGTAACGATAGCCATAATTTTTTGCTCAATGCCATTGCCCCCTTGATTTACTTACCATGAAACTAGCATTTCGCTAATTATTAATCAATCTAAGCACAAATATAAGCAACTCCCGATCAAAATTGTATATATAAATTAGGGTGTTGCGGGAGCTTCATGGTACTGGGAGCTCCTGACAAATATAGCCCTTGCCAGATAGCGCAATGCTCTAGATAATACTATGAAGACTTTACTACTAATGAGAGGTGAATGATGAATAAATTACTCGCAGCATCTTTAGCGCTATCTACCTGCTTACTAATAACAGCTTGTAGCACCAACCCTTATGGAACCGGTAAAAATCAAGGCTCATTTTTAGGCGCCGCGACCATTTCCAGCAATACCGCTAATATCTGTACCGATAGCAATGGTCTTTATGCCTTTCAAGGCACCCAAGTGTGGTTAGCCGGCGGCCCTGGTAGCTCCTGGTTTACCTGTACCGCTAACCGTAAAGTACAATTTAGCCCTGAATACAGCATTTACTACAGCATTATCAAAAATGATGGTACCGGTAAATCTGTCGTGGCTAAATGTACCCCAGTCTATAAGGGTAGCAATCAACACTTCACCAACATGCACCTACAAGTGGAGCTAAAATCAGGCGCTCCAAGCTGCCAAGCTATTTTGAGCTAGGTGACCGCCCTTAAAATTGAGTCAATTTTGGCTGAACTGACCACACAATCTTGGTCTGTTCAGCCTTTATTTTTTTCACTTGAATTTATTCACGCTTTAAAGCTAACGGCGTTAGCGTATCAGGCCAAAGGATTATTCCAAGCAGCCAAGATCGGCCATAGCGCGGCGGCTAGCGTTAATTCGAGTATTCGAAGCGATGAAACCCATTGGATTAGCCAAACCGATTCACTGGCTGAGCAACGTTTCTGCATAATCATCGAGGCATTGCGCCATAGTTTAAATCAAGCTTTATATTTAAATTTAACGGGATTTGAGTCTCATTTTGCTCATTATGCCATCGGCAACTTTTATAAAAAACATCTCGATCGATTTGAAGCGCAGTCGACTCGTTGCGTGTCGATTGTGGTGTATTTAAATGATAACTGGCAGGAAGTAGATGGTGGGGAATTAATTCTATACGATAAGCTAGGCCTGGAACTTGCCATCATTCAACCAAAAGCCGGGACCTTAGTCTGCTTTTTAAGCGATGCTATTCCACATGAGGTAAAGCCTGCCTTATGCGATCGTTGGAGTATAGCGGGTTGGTTTAAAACGAGAGACTAGTGAGTGAATCACCAATCTAAGTGGGAATGACAATATAGTCGATGACAGCTTACTAGTCCCAACGCACTCGATTATCGATTTTCTTATTAAAGATATTGCGATTCTTTTCGATTTCAGTCATTTGACTAGCCGATAGCTCTGGGTGCTGGCGGTCGTAGTCGGCAATAAATTTATCAGCATCGCTAACAAAGTTCTTGTCTTTATTATCAACCCTTTGAAATAACTTAAGAAAAAATTTAATCATGTGCTTTTCCTGTAATTTTGGCCTAGTATATCATAGCAAAATTAAAAACAGCATAATGCTAAGATAGCTCGCTGACCTTCTATTATAATCCGCCTAATGATAGCAGCCCTTAGAACCCCACATCTAAATTAGGGGCTTTTTCTAATATAAAGTCCCTAAATAGGGTCTTAATTCGCCATAGGGCTTGTTCGGTATCGGCCTCAAACCTTACGACTAGCATAGGCGTGGTATTGGAAGGTCGAATCAGGCCCCAGGCATCGTCAAATTCGACTCTTAAGCCGTCGATAGTAATAAGCTTAGCGCCCGGGAAATAGCGTGTAGCATCATCGGCAAGAACTTGCATAAGCCTAAATTTTTCGCTATCGGGAATATCGATATTAAGCTCTGGGGTGGAAACGCTCTCAGGAATTCGATCGAATATCGTATCGGCATCTTCAACTGTCACTGCCAGTATCTCAAGCAATCTTGCTCCCACATACATGCCATCATCAAAACCATACCATTTATCATTAAAAAAGGTATGACCGCTCATCTCACCGGCTAAAATAGCCTTCACTTCTTTTAATTTGGTTTTAATTAAGGAATGCCCAGTCTTATACATTAGTGGAACGCCACCCGCCTCTCTAATGACTGTATCCAGATGTTTAGAGCACTTCACATCATAAATAATGGTACCGCCAGGGTGATTTCGTAATACCGATTGAGCATAGAGCATTAACTGCCTATCCGGCCAGATAACCTTGCCATTAGGTGTAACGACACCCAAGCGGTCCCCATCGCCGTCAAAGGCTAGGCCGATATCGGCTTTTACTTTTTTAACCGCCTCAATAAGCTCTATAGTATTTTCAGGCTTACTTGGATCGGGATGGTGATTGGGAAAGTTCCCATCGACTTCACAATATAACTCGTTAACATCGCAGCCCAATGCACGAAATAAGGCCGGGGCTAATCCGCCAGTCACACCATTGCCGGCATCGACCACGATTTTTAAAGGTCGCTTTAGCTGCACCGATTTTTTAACGGCGGCGATATAGTCTGCAATGATATCGATTTCGGTAATATTACCCTGGCCTTGAACATAATCATTGGTTTGCAAGCGCTGATATAAGCCTTGAATCTGCTCATTGGTAAGCGAATGGCCCTGCACCACCATTTTCAAGCCATTGTAATCACGGGGATTATGGCTGCCGGTTAGCATCACACCGGACTGAACGCCTAAGGTATAGGTGGCAAAATACAGTACCGGAGTTGGCACGATACCGATATCGATCACATCGCAGCCACTTGCACATAAGCCCTGTTTAAGCGCTTCGATTAAGCTTGGACCTGACAACCGGCCATCGCGCCCGACTATAATCGATTTAGCACCTTGTGCTTGGACTTCAGAGCCTAGGGCCAATCCAATATCATGTACTACATCGGCAGTTAACTCGGTGGTACTAATCCCGCGAATATCGTAGGCACGAAAGATATGAGCAGGAATATCCAAGGGTTTGCAGCGTAAAGGTGATTTCATATTATTTTGTTCCACTCGAGCCAAATCCACCGGTGCCGCGCTCGGTGGCGGCAAATTCTGTTACGACATTAAATTGCGCCTGGACTACTGGCACTAAAATAAGTTGAGCGATACGCTCGCCAGGTTGGATAGTAAAAGCACTTTGGCCACGGTTCCAACAAGACACCATTAACTCACCTTGATAATCGGAGTCGATTAGACCCACCAGATTACCTAAGACTATTCCATGCTTATGGCCTAAGCCAGAGCGAGGTAAAATTAAGGCGGCTAAACTTGGATCGGCAATATAAATGGCCAGGCCGGTAGCAATAAGCTTACATTCGCCAGGCTGTAATTCTAAGGCCTCATCCAAACACGCTCGTAAATCTAAGCCAGCCGAGCCTGGAGTAGCGTATTCAGGCAAGGGGAATTCGGAGTTCATTTTAGGGTTAACAATCTTAACTTGAATGCTCGGTTTCATAGTGATCCTATAATAATTAATCTCAACCATAATAGCCTCAAACTATTTTCTGCGCTATCAAGAAAATCATTATCCTGGGGCATAATTGCAAGATTATGACCCGGGGACCTGGATCCAGCCTATACACGATTGATATTGATCATAAAATAATCTATCCTCTGCTATTATGAAACTAAAATTACTCCCCAGCCATACCAGACCTAGAGAAAAACTCTTATCCCATGGCAGACACAGCCTCAGCGATGCAGAGTTACTAGCCCTATTTCTACGCACGGGTATTCCAGGAAAAACAGCCATAGAACTGGCGAATGAACTCTTAGCAAAATTTGGCGGACTTAGACCAGTATTGCTAGCCCAACAGAAAAGTTTTTGTGAGATAAAGGGCATAGGCATTACGCATTTTATTCAACTGCAAGCCGCACTTGAAATAAGCAAACGCCATATGAAAGAAAGCCTCATGCAAGGCAAAACCCTATCAGATCCAAAACATGTCATTGAATTTCTAAGACAGGAACTGCGCGACCAGACTAATGAATGCTTTGTCAGTTTATTTTTAAATAGCCAAAACCAACTCTTAGCTCTGGATACGCTATTTGTCGGTAGCATCGATCAAGCCACTATTTACCCAAGGGAAATTGTCCGGCGCTGCCTAGACTATAATGCCGCTGCTGTGATCTTTGGACATAACCATCCCTCAGGTGATGCCATGGCTAGCGCGGAAGATATCCGCCTAACCGATCGCCTAAAAAGTTTATTGCTGGAACTCGATATACGGGTATTGGACCATATTATTATCGGCGACTCGGATTATTTTTCGTTTGCCGAGATGAAGAAATTATAAAACTGGATCCTGACGAATGCTTTACATTGTCAGGATGACGATTCGATTATCGAGTGGCGACTCTAAATAACCAGACACATAATCCAATTAAGCAGCCCATCCCTAAAATATTGGCGATCATAACAAAATTAGGACCTACTATCGCCCAGACATTGGAATTATCCGCTATAACGAATGGGATCGCTAAGAACACACCCATTAAGGCGCTACCGGCGACTAGCCCACAAGCTAATAACACGCCTTTGCCGTAACGCTCATCTTCAATTAATTTGCCGGTAACTTTATGACGAAGATAACGCTTAACGGCATAGTTAATTAAGGCGCCGATGACAGCCGGAGTAATAACCTCAGGTGGCAGATAAATACCCAATCCTACCGCTAAGGTTGGCAGGCGCATATTTTTAGTATTAAGGTAACGATCCACAAAAATAACACCCACCGCTAAAAGGCCACCAAGACCAATCATGCTCCAGTTTAAGGAATGCATAATAACGCCTTGAGCCACCGCCGCCATTAAGCTAGCCTGAGGCGCTGCCAGCATTTGTGAAGGGTCCATGCCAGGGCGCGGGTAAACACCGGCAATTCCATAGGCATTAAACAGCAAATCTAAAACTGGACCGATAATTAAAGCAGATACGATAACCCCAAGCGCCAACATCAATTGCTGCTTCCAAGGAGTCGCCCCCACCATTTGGCCCGCTTTTAAATCTTGAATATTTTCATTGGCAATCGACGCCGCAGCGGCAATGACAGTAATAACCAATATCACCACGGCAACGATAGAGGTGCCATGAGTTGAGGTATAACCGTGAAACATTACCAAATAGAGCAAAGATAATAAAATAACCGCAATAATTAATACCCCTGATAATGGATTATTAGAAGAGCCGATTAAACCGGTAAAATAACCACAAATAGTCGCCAATATAAAGCCTACAATCAACACGTAGCAGACGGAAAATACCGTGGTTAATAGCATTTGAAAAGTATTATCAAATACATGCAAACTCACAATAAAATGGGCGATAATAGGAAGCAATAATAAAGCCAATATACCTGAACCTAGCAATACATAAGGCATAGGAAGATCACGCTCAGTACGAGGCAAGCCACCGACTACCGTTTTAGCATGCTTCATGGCACGCCATGAACGGATAAAGCCCTTAAGAATGGGTTGCGCCAATTGGGCTAAAGTATAAAAGCCACCGACCAACATGGTACCCACGCCGACGAAGCGCAAATGATTAGACCATAGATCCATCGCCGCATCGTAAGCCGCACCAACATGAGGTTCGTGATAATAGAAAGCGATGCCTGGCAACACGATTACCCAGCCGAGTATTACGCCTACCAATAAACTTAAACCAACCTGCACCCCAACGATATATCCGGCCGCCACTATGGCTGGCGAAAAGCCAATCCCGATACCAAATAGGCTTTGGCGGGTATACGTCCACATCTGCCAGTTATCAGAAATAAATTGCAAACCGTCTTGGCAAAAGCTAATTGCCGCTCCCACTAAGCCGCCCTGGGCTAAATATTTCATATGGGCGCCGCCTTGAGTGCTGGCCTTTAATACGTTACCGATGGCCGTGCCTTCAGGAAAGCTTAATTCCGGTAAATTTAATAAAATGGGACGTAATGGAATCGAAAACAGCACCCCTAATAAACCACCGATTAAAGTTACCATGGTCGTCTCCCAGTAAGGAAACCCTATCCAGGCATGTACGACGATCATCGCCGGCAATACAAATGAAATGGCTGCTGCCACGCCTTCTCCGGCCGAGGCTGCTGTCTGAGCCAGATTGCTTTCTAATACATTAGAATTCTTAAAAAAACGCAAGACGCCTAAGGCTAATACCGAGGCTGGAATCGAAGCTGAAATGGTCTGACCTAGCTTAAGCGCCAAATAAGCATTGGAAGCCGCTAAAATTGCCGCTAAAATAAGCGATAAAATAATAGCCTTAAGAGTAAACTCTGGTAAAATAGTCGAGGCTGGAATTAAAGGTTGGTTCTCATCAGTTAAGCGCATAACAGTCCTTATCAACACTTTATAATAATATAACCATAAAGTTTATCGCGAAGCCTGCTAAAAATACACTAAAATGTCATGCATATTTATACTATCAAATAGCATTACCGTACAAATAAACAAACAATATCTTGCATCGAGCTGGAAAAATTGGTATAAATTACGCCTTTTTCAGTTTCAAGATATTTTGTTGGAGGATAATCGTGTCTAAAGTATGTATATTGACAGGGAAGCGCCCAGTTTCTGGTAATAAGGTTTCTCACGCACACAATAAAACCAAGCGTCGCTTCTTGCCTAACTTGCACACCCATCGTTTTTGGGTAGAGTCAGAAAATCGCTTTGTTAAACTACGTTTAAGCCATAAAGGCATGCGTACTATTGACAAAAATGGTATCGATTCCGTGTTAGCAGAATTGCGTACAAATGGCTACAAGGTATAAAGGACAAAGATCATGGCAAAGGGTAAAACTGAAAAAATTAAATTAGAATCGACCGCTGGCACAGGGCATTTCTATACCACTATGAAAAATAAACAAAATACTCCAGAAAAAATGGAAATGAGCAAATACGATCCAGTAGCTCGTAAGCACGTTGTTTATAAAGAGAAAAAAATCAAATAATAGATTTTCTTAGTAGCTTTGCTGCTTAGAAAATCATTATCCTGGGGCAGCGACTAAAAGCCGATGAACCCGGGATTCAAAAAAACCCGCTAATTGCGGGTTTTTTTTGTTCCTACTATTTGCCATTCCCGCGAAAGCGGGAATCTAGTTCTGGACCCCCGGTTCTTTTACCTTAGGTAAAAGCCCGAGGATGACGATTTTCTAAAATCAGCAAGCTGATAAGAAAATCTGTCAATCGTTCATTTCCAACATCTCAAAATCCTGCTTAGCCGCGCCACACTCAGGGCACATCCAATTCAAAGGCACATCATCCCAAAGCGTACCGGGCGCGATACCATCGGCAGGCCAGCCTTCAGCCTCATCATAGATAAAGCCGCAGAGTACACACATATATTTTTTAAAATCCATATCAACACCTTAAATCCTACAGAAAATATTCCGCCATCATAATAGAATCGACAGGCACAAGCTAGAGCCTTCGGCATTTAGTCTCGCAGCTGCAAAATGAATCTAACTTCTACCGACCTTGATCTGTAACAACCTTTACTTGCAACAAGTTGGCCTTTAACCTGGTAAAACTTATTCGGACTTTTAAGGAGCATAACATGTATAGCGCCCAAACCGTTCAGTCGAGTAATCTTAAAAAGGCATTAGACCGTATATTCGGCGGGGCTACAAAAAAAGGCATTAGCGGGATCGATAGCATGCTTGATCTCGCAGGCGTTGCTGGCAATAGCACTATTACCCTGGCCGACCTACAGCGGATTGTGAATTCCCGCCCCTCGCACTCCCTCACCCGCTCTGCTGCCACCCGCAATTTATATAGCCTGATAAAGAAGGGGACCTTCCCTTTGGACAAATTGGCCGATATGAACTGCAACGATATTTTCGACAATCAGTTTAGCTTACGAAAAGAATGTTCGTTTTCTGGAAAATATTCCGATGAGCCAACACCTAAGGATCACCGCATAAAATTTTGGCGCGGCGATGTTCCAATCCCCTCTATCGATTTAAATGAAGATGAATTAAGGCTGATGGCAGCATTAGGGCAAATCAATAATCGCTGTATTAAAACTCAAGACCTTAAAGTAGATTCATCGGTTTCTACCCACTGGGCGGCATGTAGCGACGATGTGAGCTATGAATTTTCTAAAGAAAATAAAAAAATGGGTTTCTTAGAATGGGCTTGGGATCACCGTGATTATGAAAGTGTAGCGCTACTCCTTCAACTTAACGCTGATATTTATACGCGCATGTCCGATGGAGAGACCTTTTATGACCGAGTCTTAAGCTGTTATGTTGCGATTCCATATGAAGTAATGAAAGCCCTATTCTCTTCGGATCAGGCAAAACTTGAGATTAAACATTCCCGCGATTTTGTTTATAAGGCACTGGATTCCAACAACATTCAAGTGGTTACATCCATTCTTGACGTACTGGATACACAGACTACGCCGGAATATCGCCGCTCTCTTCATCTTATGGATAGGGCGTTAGCAAATTATAAAAAATCAAGTTCAAACATGGGAGCTGACCCCATTCGTTTGTTGCATGAACGAGGTTATACATTAACAGCAGGATGCAGCGACACAGACCAGACTTTATTTAAGGCCATAATAGAATCCTCTCTTCTTTCAGGGGACCCTGCCCCTAAGGCCGCATGCGGGGCCGGTGAAAAACCTACAAGATTTACAGGCTCCTTTGAGGCTGCTGCCACAATAGAACTACCTCCATCGTCTGCTCCCGCTTTACCAGCCACCGCCTCTCCTCTCACCCCAACAACTCCTGGACTCTGATTTCATGCCGAACTAAGCAAATGAGGCTGTCCTAAGGACGGCTTCATTATTAGAAAGGATAATCTAGCCTACTGAACATCACTCAATTGTGAAACTCCAAGCGATCTACAGAAATCCATGATTCTATATATGTATAACAAAGGATATAGATTAGCTGGGCCTGTTATAAGCGCTTCCAGATTAAATGAAAAATTGGCTGAAATAATTGCTGCCCCTAGCTTAGAGGCCACAACTCCCCTTCCAGCAAGTGCACCGCCAGCGGCAGCAGGGGCTGGGGTGGAAACTGCACATCTACCTATCGAAGGCGCGATGTATGCAACAACAAGAAGAGTAACTACCGCGGCAACTGCACAATACGAAGATCCAATGCCTGTATGATCTAAAGCGCACTCTCTTAACAAGCTAGCCTATCGCTGGCTTGTTCTTTTCAGTTTTATTTACTCATACCCTACAAAATGCTATCGTTAGCAAAATTTGTATTCTGAGACAGCCTTATGAAATCATTTTTAGCAAAAGACCGCAGCTGGTTAACCGACCTATTATGGTTAAGCTTGGTTATCGGCATCGTGTCTTTTATTACTTTAGGCATACCGAGTTTATTTACTCCCGATGAAGGCCGCTATGCCGAGATTCCAAGGGAAATGTTAGCCTCAGGAAATTTTATAATTCCGCACTTAGATGGAGTCATCTACTTTGAAAAACCGCCTTTAATCTATTGGTTAACCGCATTTTTTATGCATTGTTTTGGCTATAGCGAATGGGCTGTTCGGACCATAAATGGCCTTTTTTCGGTGCTGGGTTGTTTAAGCATTTATGCAGCGAGTCGCAAATTATTTAATCGTCGCACTGGAATTCTAGCGGCTTTAATAGCGAGCAGCAGCTTATTGTATATTTCTATCAATCATATGTTGACCATGGATGCAGGCTTAAGCTTTTTTATGACCCTAAGCCTATTAAGCTTTATGCTGGGATTGCGTGCCACACATCGAACTAAGCAAAGCTTATGGTTCTGGGCCGCCTATCTATGTGCAGGCTTAGCCTTCCTATGTAAAGGCTTAATCGGCATTGTATTCCCAATGATGATTATCGGTCTATGGATACTCTTATTAAACCGTTGGTATGTGTTAAAACAGATGCGAATTGTTAGCGGCCTTATGTTATTTTTAGCGGTCACCCTGCCCTGGCTTATCCTGACCCAACACGCCGTACCCACATTTTTCCATGAATTTTTTATCATCGAAGAATTTGCACGTTATGCCACTCCGGTCGAACATCGGCATATGGCTTTGCTTAGCTATATAGCCGTCTTGGTATTAGGCTTTTTCCCTTGGACGGTTTGGATCGTGCAAAGCATTCGCTATAACTTACCGACTTCTTGGAAACTGCGTCAGCTTTCTGCCGAGCCTTTATTTTTAGTAGTCTGGGCCGGGGCCATTACCTTGTTTTTTGCCTGCTCGCATTCGATCTTAATTCCGTATCTGCTACCGATCATACCGCCACTAGCCATTTTAACTGCGCGCTATATCGACTCGCATTGGGAACTTGGCTTAAATAAAAGCCAAAAAATCAGCATTAGCCTATTTATTGCTATCTGCATTATCATAAGCTTCGCCTTAATCGTACTGCCGAAATTTCAATTTATTGCCAGACCGCATTTAACCTATCCACTCTTAGTCTTAACCGCACTAAGCTTTTTAATAGCCGGCCTAATGAGTCTTTATTTCTGGTGCCGCAATCAGTTTAAAAAGCTTATCATTACCATGGTAGTGTTGCCTTGGTTCATTATGAACCTGGTATGGGTTGCTTCTCCCTATATTGTTAATCGCTCTATACAACCACTAGCCGCCGACCTTAAACCCTTGCTGCAACAAAACCCAGCGGCCGTAGTAGTGAGCTTTAGGACTTATTACCAAGATCTGCCTTATTATATTCAGCGCAAAGTGGTTATTATCGACTGGCAAGATGAGCTACAATACGGCTTAGATACCGACCCCCAGGTTAAAACCTGGATGTACGATGACGCTGGCTTATGGAAAATGTGGTCAGGCCCTCAAACGGTTTATATGATTATGAGCCAAGGGGACTATCAGGCTCAATCAAGCAGTCACCGCCTTTATGTAATCGATCAGACCAGCAATGATGTATTGATCACTAATAGGAAGCCATAGCCATGATGTTTGCTTTAATTTTGTTAGGGGTAATGTTAAATGCCAGCGCCCAGCTTTTACTAAAAGCCGGCATGAACCGCATCGGGGAGTTTAGCTTTAGTTTTCATAATATTTTACCGATAGGCTTTCAGGCAGCTAGCAATCCCTTTATTTTTGGCGGCCTATGCTGTTATGTATTTAGCGTACTGGTGTGGCTATTAGTCTTATCTCGAGTAGAAGTCAGCTTCGCTTACCCTATGCTTAGCATCGGTTATATCGTCAATGCCGTAGCAGCCTATTATTTATTCGGCGAAGATTTAACCCTAACCCGCATGATTGGGATCGGCATTATTATTATCGGCGTGTATTTAATCGCTAGGCCAGCTTAGTTAGCCATTCAAGTGGCAGTTATTCGGAATTTCCTAATAACTGAATCCTCTTTTAATTCTCCTGATGATTCAGAACAAAGGCTTACCATTTTGCTGACGCCAGCAAAATGGTTTTCTGTAGCCTCCCTAGATTTTTGCAGGATTTTTGATGCACCTTTAACGCGAATTAGACTGCGATAATGCGCCCAACTCAATTCGGTACGCACTGCGTTTCAAATTGGAAATATAGGACGCAGTGCGTACTGAATTGCCAGACGCTTAAACCTTATAAATCCGTAATATTCCTGGTAAAACAGGTTTGGCCTATGCCATGCTGCCAACTCCAATTAGGCGGCCCGCCATTGATACTCGCTTCATGAGGATCGGAAGAATTTAAGGCAAAGCTAGCACAAAGCTCATAAGTTTGTGGCGAAAGCACATGATAGCCATAGGCATTTTGAGTGACGGGATCAACCGGGGCCTTGTAGCCTGATTGGGTGCTCGTTAAGGTAGCTAATGAAGTGGGCAACTGCTTTCTATGTGCATAATAATAACCGATTCTACTCTGTATACTGCTTAAATCACTTAACCTTGCCTCATCCTGATTGGCTAATCTCACTTTAGTCGGAGAGCCTACCAAGCTAAAACCATATACTACCGCCACGATGACTATAATTGAGCTCAGGCTCATAAATAGTTTACTATTTTGATACGCTATAGACTCGCGGGCCTCCTTAACATAAAAACAAGCCGTCCCAGCGGTCAATAAGACTAATGCGATCAATTTAAGAATAAAAATGCGGCTAATTATACCCGTCAATAAGGCCAGCAGTAGCATAATAAGTTTATAGAGTATGATAATCGCCGCCAAAAATAGCGTTAAATACACAAAGAATTTTCGAGTCGGCATAGCCATTTTTTTAATCTGGTAGCAACAGAACACATAGACCGGGAAGGCTATAATTAAGCATGAAAGCGATAAGCGCATCTCATAAAGGCTAAAGTAAGAAAAGTTATTTTCATAATTATTGATATAACCATAAAGCAGGTTAAGCAGGCCGCCAAAACTGATATAAAGTGCAATGGTAGCAAACAGCTGCAAAAACAACCCTTTCGGATCTTTTTTATCTGTCTCAAGCGGCATAGTAGGCTCCCATTATTTACTGATTTTCATATTCTAGCCTCAAGAGCACAACATAGCACTCCCCAATTAAAAGTTTTCTGATACAATATGGAGCTTGCGCCATTAAATTGGAGAATACTTTATTATGCATAAACCTTATATTAGCGTCGTTATTCCAGTCTATAACGAAGAAGCCTCACTCGAGACCTTATTTTTGCGCCTGATTACCACCCTTGATCATATGGCCAAACCATTTGAAGTGATCTTGGTCAATGATGGCAGTAAAGACCGTTCGAGCGTAATCTTAAAAGAGCTTCATCAGCGTCGCCCGAAAGAAGTCCGAGTAGTCGAATTTAACCGAAACTATGGCCAGCATATGGCAATTATGGCCGGCTTTGAACAGGTCCGCGGCGAAGTCATCTTTACTATGGATGCGGATTTACAAAATTTCCCAGAAGATATGCCGCTATTATTAGAAGCCTTTGAAAAAGGGCATGATGTCGTTGGCGGCATTCGCACCAACCGTCAAGATAAAGCCTGGCGCAAATTCTTCTCAAGAATGCATAATGTATTGCGTGAAAAATTGACTAAGATTCATATGGCCGATGAAGGCTGTATGCTACGCGCCTACAGCCGCACCGTAATCGATAATATGGTGGCCTGCGAAGAAAGCTCGACCTTTATTCCAGCCTTAGCCGTAAGCTTATCGGCCAATCCTACCGATGTGCCGGTACGCCACGCTGCACGCGAAGCCGGGGAATCCAGCTATAATTTTTATAAACTCGTTCGCTATAACTTCGATTTCTTTGCTAACTTTTCAAGGGCTCCGCTAGAGGCCTTTACTATTATCGGCTTTGTTATTGCCTTTTTAAGTGTGTTATTGTTTGCCTACCTTATGGTTGAGCGAATTATACATGGGCCCGATGTGCAGGGAGTATTTACCTTATTCGCTATTATGTATTTTTTACTCGGCATCTTACTTATGGGGCTGGGTATCGTTGGCGAATATATTGGCCGGATTTATGAAGAAGTGCGTAAACGGCCTCGATTTATCATTAAACATATCTTGCAAGATCAAACAGAACAAAAATAGGATTTTCAATAATGTCAGTAAAAATATTAATTTTAGGCGTGAATGGATTTATCGGCAGCTCATTATCGGAGCGCATCTTAAGAGATACCGATTGGGAAGTATATGGGATGGATTTAGGCACCCATAAACTGGAAGGCTGCGTCAATCATGAGCGCTTCCACTTTGTAGAAGGCGATATCACCATCAATAAAGAATGGATCGAATACCATGTCCGCAAATGCGATGTCATCATACCTTTAGTGGCCGTGGCAACCCCTAGCGTCTATGTGACCAACCCGCTTTATGTATTTGAGCTAGATTTCGAAGCCAATCTCGCCATTATTCGCCAATGCGTTAAATACAAAAAACATGTTATGTTCCCCTCCACCTCAGAAGTGTATGGCATGAGCCCAGATGTGCCCTTCGATGAAGAAACCAGCACCCTGGTATTGGGCCCAATCAATAAACAACGCTGGATCTATTCTTGCAGCAAGCAATTGATGGACCGAGTTATCTATGCCTATGGCGATAAAGCCGGCCTTAACTACACCTTATTCCGTCCTTTTAACTGGATCGGTGCCAAGCTCGACAATATCCTGGTGCCTAAAGAAGGCAGCGCTCGAGTCCTAACCCAATTTATCGGCAATATTATCCAAGGCAAAGACATTCAATTAGTAGATGGCGGTAAACAGCGCCGTTGCTTTACCTATATCGATGATGGAGTCGATGCCTTAATTAAAATTATCGCCCGCCGCCATGATCAAGCGAACCGTCGCATCTTTAACCTGGGCAACCCGGAAAATGACTTCTCCATTAAAGAACTAGCTGAAATGCTCGTTAAAGCGGTAGCGAAATATCCTGCCTTTAAAGAACGCGCCTTAAACACCAAGATTATCGACGTCACCGCCGAGCAATATTATGGTAAAGGTTATCAAGATGTGAGCAGCCGAGTTCCCGCCATCGACAACGCTAGAAAGTATCTCGATTGGGCGCCGAAATTTGGCATGGAAGAATCCTTAAAGCTAACGCTCGATTATCATTTAGCGCATCCAGACGAAAACCTCGATTCATAAGAGAACATTATGCGCATATCAGTATTTGGTTCAGGCTATGTAGGATTGGTAACGGGTACCTGCTTCTCAGAAGTAGGTAATCACGTGACCTGTGTCGATATAGATGCCGCTCGAGTCGAGCGTCTCAGTCAAGGTGAATCCCCAATCTATGAGCCTGGCCTAACCGAATTACTGAAAAAAAATATAGCCGAGCAACGCCTACAATTTACTACCGATGCTGCCAAAGCCATTAGCGATGCAACGCTTATATTTATCGCGGTAGGCACTCCGCAAGCAGATGATGGCTCAGCGAATATGAACTATGTGTGGAATGTGGCTAAAACCATCGGCCAGCATATGAGTGACTATCGCGTTATTATCAATAAATCTACCGTACCGGTCGGCACCGGCGATAAGGTTCGTGAAATTATCCAGGCCGAATTAGAGGCGCGTGGCCTCAAGATTGAATTCGACGTAGTATCCAATCCTGAGTTTTTAAAAGAGGGATCGGCGATTGCCGACTGCATGCGCCCAGACCGAATCGTTATCGGCACAAACTCCGATAAAGCCATCGAAAAAATGCATGCTCTCTACGCGCCCTTTAATCGCAACCATGAAAGAATGATTATCATGGACCTGCGCTCGGCGGAATTGACCAAGTATGCCGCTAATGCCATGCTAGCGACCAAAATTAGCTTTATGAATGAGATGAGCCGCATCGCCGAAAAAGTCGGTGCCGATATAGAACAGGTCAGGCATGGCATAGGTTCAGACGCCAGAATTGGTTATTCCTTTATTTACCCAGGCTGCGGCTACGGTGGCTCCTGCTTCCCTAAAGATGTGCTGGCCTTGCAACATACCGCCAAGGTGCATGGCTACGATACGCAAATCTTAACCGCCGTCCATGAAGTGAATCAACGCCAAAAACACGTTTTACTGGAAAAAATTGAGAGTCACTTCGGCAAAGACCTTACTGGCAAAACTATCGCCGTATGGGGCTTAGCCTTTAAACCCAATACCGATGATATTCGCGATGCGTCAAGCCAGGTATTACTAGAAGGTTTGTGGAAAGCAGGCGCCAAGGTGCAAGCTTATGACCCTGAAGCCATGCCAAATATCGCCAAGGCTTTTGGTAAACGCGATGATCTACATCTATGCGAACATGCTGAGCATGCGCTCGATAATGCCGATGCCTTAGTGGTTGTGACCGAATGGACGGTATTTAAAAGCCCTGATTTCGATGTAATTAAACAAAAACTTACTAGCTCGGTTATTTTCGATGGGCGTAATTTATATGATCCAGCCCAATTAAAAAAACTAGGCTTCCAGTATTACTCGATCGGCAGGCGTTGTTTAATTTAGCATGATGATGGCTACTCGATCGACTTCACTATGATTATAATACACTTATATAAATAGGTTTTTATTAAAAAATAGGTGCTGTCAGCAAAACTTTGCATTAAAGTAACTCTTACTTTGTAATACTGAAGGAGAGGATCGTGCACGGAAGCGTAATTAATTTAACAGTCTTTAGAGCCTTTATAGGTAACCTATATGGCAAGGCTATTCCTGCCCATATAAGTCAATTTATAACGGTGCCCACTAACATTACCGAAAAAAGCATCGTTGATCTTCATACAATGGCAGCAGGCTTGCCTGCTACAGATCCTGTCACTACGGCATTAAAGAAATTCATCAAATTACTTAACCCCGCTCAATTAAATGACTTATGGTTGCTTTCCAAAGCACAGCTACAAAAACTATTTACAAGCAAGGAGTGTATCGAGGATGTAATTCGCCATGTCTCCAATACCAAAAAAATTGCTGACTTCAAAAAAACTGTAGAACTTTTACTAAACCTAACAGAACATTATAAGGCCCCACGTGCATTACATACTGCCACGTCTCAAGGTTTTCATTCGACAATGAAAAAAATGATTAGTGATAAGGTTAATGTTAATGAAAAGACCCTTCTTATTGAAAAGTCGACCGGAACTAGCATATTGTGTAACCCACTCTTTTTTGCCCTTAACAACTGTGACCTGGGAGCTATAACAATTCTTATCAATAGTGGCGCAAATTTAGAGCTATGGCATGAAGCTGGCTATCTTGACGCCTCTAAATACTTTATACACACCCACAGCATTCCCGACTTTTTACCAAAATTAGTAGAATATAGGGATGCTTTAAAAAGCAGCCCTTCTGAGGCCAAGCTCACCGAAATGGAACCCTACCTGGAAATAGCAAACTTTCTAAACGAGCATGGCGCTGAGATTGACCTCTCTTTTGTAGAGCGGGCAAAAGAAAAAATCGCTGAGCAGGAAAAATTAGCCATAATTAAACAGAATATCCGACTTGCAGTCCCTGATTTACACATACCCACCGACAAGCCTTTGATCTATTCAATCATTAACATGCTTAGCGATGATGAACAATACGCTGCTTTTGTGAGCGCTCATAAGGGCAGTCGTCAAAAAACTTTTGGGGCCTTACTGGATTACACCTTTTATTTACGGCAAGAAGGTCAGTGCTTAACGGCTAAAGACCTTGAAAAAATTCAAAATTTAGTCTGTCGTAATGCTTCTATATATAATACGGAACGCGTTTGTTTTGTAATCGCCCTAAATGGAACATTTACCACTCAGCATTATAGAGACCCTATTAGCACGAGAGAGCTTATTGAGGGGTTAGTTCGTCCGGTAATACAAGCGAATAAGGACACCATAAAAACTGCCCGACTACTATTGAAAATGGCTAAGCACTTTAGCCAATGCGTATTAGAAACTAAAGGCAAGATATGCGTCACACCATTCTTAGATGCTGAGATTGATAGCGCATTGGTTGAAGCCAGGTGTGGAGCAGGAGTTATGGTTACCACTCCATCATCAGGCCATGCGCCCTAAATAATTTACATCTATAAATTTTTATTAAAAACAGGTGCTACTAGCGAAAATTTGCATTAAAGTAACTTTCATTTTTTATTATTTAAGGCGACATCATGCACGGAAGCGAAGACCAGATAATCAGGTTAAAACTCTTAAGTGCCTTTATAGGCAAAATCTACCACAAGTCTATTCCTGCTTGCGTTAATGAGCTTACGGAAGCACCAGCCAAAACAACTGAAGCAAGCATGGGTCAACTCAAGGCTATAGTAGCACGCTGGTCTGATATAGACCCTGTTACGACTAAGCTTAAACATCTTATTACTACTTTTCGACCTTTCCCATTAGACGAGTTGTTTTTACTGGACACAGAATTGCTTAAAGCCGTATTTGAAAACCGGCTTAATTTTCCCAACTTTCTCCAGAGAGCTAACCCTGGCAATCCAGCTGAAAATCCTAATTTAGTTGTTAAAATCTCCCTTGCTCTTGAAGTCACAGCCGAGAGTCATAAAGGGAAAGGTCTATTGCATATCGCTACTAAAAATAAGCTTTATGTGGTTATGGAAGATCTCATTACTGCAGGCTTTAATGTTAATGACATGGCCCTTTTTAGGGATCATGGTATTAACACTTCCAACCGTTGTACACCACTATACTTCGCCCTTAAAAATCTTGACCTGAAAGCCCTAGAAATTCTTGTTAATAATGGTGCAGACGTAGAGCTATGGCATGAAACTGGCACTATCGACAGCACCAATACATTTACTGCCACAGAAATGACATCCGATTTTTTACCAAGTCTAGTCGCTTATAGAGATGCTTTAATTAGCAATCCAGATGAATCCAAACTCGTAGCAATGCAAAACCATCTGACCATAGCAAATTTTCTTAAAATGCATGGTGCTCGCATCGACCTCTCTTTTGTTAGTACGGCAAGAACAATAATCGCTGCACAAGCCCCAGGTTATGGAAAGGTGTTATCGTCCTCCAAAGCTGATGGTGCTTCAGTAACCGCCACAATAGAAGATCTGCCGGCTCACATTAAGCTGACGCCTTCCGCTGCTGTGTGTTCCGAAACTTCCGCACCTTTAGCAAGGCCTGCTGTCATAGTAGAAGATGAAGCATCTGCGCTACCACTGCCAGTAAAAGAACCTGTTACAGGTAAAACAGTTGAATCTTTATCATCGCCATCACTAGAAGAACCTGCTGTTAGTAAAACTCCTGGGCCTTCACCCACTCCATCGGTGGAAGCACCTATCAACCCTGTTTTAAGCAAGGTTTTAGATGCTTTTCCAGCCCCTACAGCAAAAGCTCCTATGCTGCCCCTTATGACAAGCCCTGCCGACGATAAGGCTAACAATGAAAGATTGCTAGAACAACTTATAAACAAACTATTAACCGATAAAAGTTATACCGCCTTCGTGAATAAAAATAAGGGTCGTAAAAACGCTTTTGCTAAGATATTGACAGCAATTCAACAGCTGCTAGAAGCACACACTTATCCCTCAGATAATAATTTATGGGAAATTTTAAAACTGGCTTATACCCCGTCCTTATTCAGTGCTGAACGATTTGTATTTGTAATGGTTGTGGCCGGTTTTTTCTCTAAGCCTTTATACATTACCATTCGTGAAGAGCTAATGAGATCCTTAAAAAATACGCTGCCTGCTTCTAAGCATGGTGATATTGATTGCTTATTAGAGACTGCAAAGCCCTATTCCGAGGCAATTGACAGGAGTGACTCAATAGATTCGACCAGGGTAATGCTTCGGATGTGGCTTTATAGTTCATGCATGTTAAATGATATGGCAGAAAGTGATATAGAAAAAGACAAGAAAAATAGCCCCGCTTAGCGAAATGCCTAGAGACCGGTTTTTAAGAGATATTCCAATTCTAATAACTGGTCTCTAACATTAGCGGCTTTTTCAAACTCAAGATTTTTAGCATGCTCGCGCATCTGTTTTTGTAAAATCTTAATCTGCTTGGTAATTTGAGTTAAGGTAAGGCCCTGATAGTTAGCGCGAGGCTCAGCTACCTTGGCTTTAGCGCGTTGATCTTTGTTGCTATAAGCCCCTTCCATAATATCTTGGATATCGCGCTTAATACTGGTTGGGGTTATGCCATGCTCGATATTAAAGGCCACCTGTTTGGCTCGACGCCGGTCTGTTTCATCGATAGCTCTTTGCATGGAATTGGTGATTCTATCTGCATAGAGTATGGCGATGCCTTCGACATTACGGGCAGCCCGTCCAATAGTCTGAATCAAGGCGCGCTCGGAGCGCAAAAAGCCTTCTTTATCGGCGTCGAATATGGCCACCAACGATACTTCCGGCAGATCCAAGCCTTCTCTCAACAAATTAATGCCGACCAATACATCGAATACGCCTAGCCTTAAATCGCGTAATATCTCGACCCGCTCTACCGTCTCGATATCGGAATGTAGATAGCGCACCTTAACATCGTGCTCGCTTAGGTAATCGGTTAAATCTTCCGACATCCGCTTGGTTAAAGTTGTAATTAATACCCGCTCATTGAGTTTGGTCCTGGTCCTAATTTCAGATAGGACGTCATCGACTTGAGTGGCTACCGGACGAATCACGATTTGTGGATCGACTAGGCCCGTAGGGCGGACGACTTGCTCGGCGACATTATCGGCTTTTTCTAGCTCATAAGGGCCGGGGGTGGCTGATACATAGATGGCTTGAGGCGCTAAATCTTTAAATTCTTCAAATTTTAAGGGTCTATTATCGAGGGCCGAGGGCAATCTAAAGCCATAGTTCACTAAATTCTCTTTGCGTGAGCGATCGCCTTTATACATGGCGCCTAATTGGGGAATGGTGACATGAGACTCATCGATTACCAGCATGGCATTTTTCGGCAAATAATCAAATAAGGTAGGCGGCGCCTCACCGGCATTGCGACCCGATAGATAGCGCGAATAGTTTTCGATCCCTGAGCAATAGCCTAATTCTAATATCATTTCGATATCGAATCGGGTGCGCTGTTCTAAGCGCTGCGCTTCCAATAATTTATTTTGCGAACGCAGGTCCTCTAATCGATCTTTTAATTCAACCTTAACGAGCTCCACCATATCCAATAGGGTTTGTCTTGGCGTGACGTAGTGCGATTTAGGGTAAACGGTTACCCTGGGCACCTTACGTAAAATCTCGCCGGTTAGTGGGTCGAAATAGCTAATATTTTCGACCTCGTCGCCAAATAACTCGATGCGAATTGCTTCTTTTTCCGATTCAGCCGGGAAGATATCGATGACCTCGCCGCGGACTCGATAGGTCGCGCGCTCAAAGGCCAAATCATTGCGGGTATATTGCAATTCGGATAAGCGTTTTAAAATAACCCGTTGATTAACGGTCTCACCGCGATTGACTATTAATACCATAGAAAGATAGGCCTTGGGATCACCCAAACCATAAATAGCCGATACGGTCGCCACTATAATCGAATCGTTATTTTCCATTAAGGCCTTAGTGGCCGAGAGTCGCATCTGCTCGATATGTTCATTAATCGAAGCGTCTTTTTCGATATAGGTATCGGAGACCGGCACATAGGCTTCCGGCTGATAATAATCGTAGTAAGACACGAAATATTCCACGGCATTATGTGGGAAAAAGGCTTTCATCTCGCCATAAAATTGTGCCGCTAAGGTTTTATTATGCACCAGGATTAAGGTTGGCCTTTGCACGGCTTGAATAACATTGGCTACGGTAAAGGTTTTACCTGAGCCTGTAACACCCAATAAGACTTGATGGGCTAGGCCGTCACTTAAGCCCTCGATCAAACTTTTGATTGCTTGAGGTTGGTCGCCGGCAGGCTTATAGGGGCTAACTAATTCGAATTTTTTTACCATAATTTTGATGGTACACGAACTACCTTAGGATTGCCAACCATCGCCAGCACCGCATCAAGCACTTGAGTTACTGAGGGAATTGAGCCATCCGCATTAAACACGGCGGCATTATTGCCCTCGCGGGGCCAATAGCGAAATGGCACGGTGGCAAAAAATATACCAACCGTCGCCGTCTCCGCCGCAATAGCCACATTGCGCACTCCATTATCATTGGTCACCACTAAAGCCGCCGCTTTTATAAGACCGGTGCATTCATCCAAGCTCATTTTTTGAGTGCCGATTACATTAGCATGGTGCTTTAGTTTATCGACCAGGTGCTCGACACTTTCTTCGGGGCGATGGCCACATAAAATAATATGATCGAATTGCGGCAATGCCGTGGCGGCCTTATCGATTAATTGCAGAAAGTTATCTTCAGCCCAGCATTTGCTTGCCACCGAGGCGCCGGTAAAATAGAGTAAAAATGGGCGCTCGCGGGGCATGGATTTGCCTGGCAGGTCATAGATAAGCGGATAATGGGTCGCACAGCCTAGTATATTTAAGGTATGTAGCATAACCTCGGCTTCTGGCTGCATATCCGAGCGCAATATAGCGATGTCGTAATACATCCATTGCTGCGCCATATGATAGGGAAAGCCTACCTTAAGCTTAGCCTTATTAAATAAGGTAATCCAAAACGAGCGAGTCGTAGCGGCGAGGTCAAAAATAATATCCTGCTCGCCTAAGGCCTTATATTCCTTAATTCTCTGGCTAATCGATCCACCTTTGCGCGAAACGATATGAATAGCATCGACCAAATCTTCGGGCGCTCCATAGACATAATTGCTAACGAGGCTTAGGGTAATCCTGGCATTGGGAAAAAATCGTCTTAATTCGATTAAAAAAGGCCGGGTAATCACCATATCGCCAAGGGCGGCATGACGGATGACCGCGATGAATTTCACGGACTCCGGGGTGGTTTGATCGACGAACCGGCGGGCTTTTTTGCTAATCCAGGCACCTTTTTCATACCAAATTTTCATTTCTTTTCTTCGCTTATGATAAACTCTGTTACTAGCATCATAGCAAAATCTTCAAGGTATAAAAATGCGGATTATTATTTCTAGAGCGGACAATATTGGCGATGTGGTATTAACACTGCCTATGGCGAGTATTTTAAAGCAGCATTATCCCGAGGCTGAAATCATCGTATTAGCACGCCGTTATGTTCAGGCGGTGGTAGAAGCCCACCCTGCTGTCGATACATTTATAGACTGGGAAAGCCTACAGACCCAATCCGATGATGAGATTGCTAAGGCCTTAAAGGCCCTTAATGCCGATATCATCTTGCATGTATTCCCGCTAAAGCGCATCGCTAAAGCCGCCTTTACCGCCAAGATACCCACTCGAATCGGTAGTAATCGACGCTGGTATCATTGGCTTTATTGCAATAAGCGCGTGAACTTTAGCCGTAAAAGTTCCGAGCTGCATGAGGCGCAGCTAAATTTAAAATTGCTTGGCGCACTCGATATCAAAACCGAGTATTCTCTGGCCGAGATTATACAGTTTAGCCAACTTAATCGACCGGCGAATTTGCCCGATACTATCAAAAACGTATTATCAGCGGATAAATTTAATCTGATTATTCATCCCGGCTCCAATGGCAATAGCATCGAATGGCCGCTAGCCTCGTTTCAAGCCTTATTAGCCACCCTACCTAAAGATCAGTTCAAGATTATTATTACCGGTTCAGATAAAGAAAATGAACGCCTAGGTAAGGCCTTAAGTGCCAGCTGCCCAGAAGCGGTTAATACTATGGGTCAGTTAAGCCTAAATGAGTTAATTCTATTGCTAGGAGCCGCAGATGGCTTAGTGGTAAATAGCACCGGGCCTTTACATATCGCCTCAGCTCTAGGCATTAAAACCTTAGGCCTATTTCCTAGCCACCCTGGCAAAAGCCCAAAACGCTGGGGGCCATTAGGTAAGCAAGCTGAGTTTTTCGCTGCGCCTATTTGTGCATCCTGCGACCCCCGTTCCCCATACCTCTCCCACAAGGGGCGAGGGGGTTTAAAAGGAGAATGCATCTGTATGCTAGGCATTAGCGTAAACCAAGTGAAAGCCCAGCTTATTGCCTGGCTCGATACTCCATCACACTAAAAAATAAGGCCAAAATATGTATAGCGAGTATTTTCTGAATTCAGTTAAAACTTATAAACACTATATAAAAGCCAGTCAAATGGGCACCGTACGTTTGGATTTGGACAAAACGCCCGCCACGATAAAAGGCTTATGTACCGATGGTTTATCAGCCTGTGTGGCGATTATTGTACTGAGTGCTGATAAAAGAAGAATGTCGCTTACGCATACTGATTTAATGGTGAGCACTTCAGCTATTCTAAAAGAATGTGAATGGGCCGAGCCGGGCTGTAAGGTATTGATAATCGGTGGCGTCTATCATGATAATACAGAATTTAAGATTGCCGAGAGTTTCAGTAAAACCACGCTGCCTAGGATTACATTGGCATTAGAAGAAGCTGCCAGTGGCATTGAAATTGATATGAGTTTATACAATAGATTTGCCTGGTCGGTTTCAATTGATCGCGCCGCTAAGATAAGACCGAATAGAGAACTTGGCAGAAGAATAGGTGAGGCCGCGCCCGAAATCGAAATTCGTCATGCTAGAAACATGTTTGAGGCAAATTCCCTGTGCCATTTAAAAGAAGGCTATTACCATGACCTCGACTTACAATTTGATGGAGAACATTGGACTGAAATAACACCACTATTGGAATCCTCAAAAAACAAACTGGACAGCTTCAAAAGCGGTTATTCTTGTATACCGCCTCAGTTAGAGAATGATTATAAAGCTTATATGGAATATGAATCTCTCGCCCTCGCCCACTCGATAAGTCTTAACACTAAAGCAGTCGATTTGTATAAAAAAGAGCAATTCGCCGCGGCTGCAATTGAGATGAAATTGGCTTTACAGTTACGTATTTTTGCACGTGGGGATAAACACGATGAGGTCCGACCATTAGCCATAAACTTAGGTCAAGTTTATTTTAAGCTAGCGGATTATTCATCTGCGCATCGTTATTTTCAACTTGCCTTAGGCACTTATACTACCCCTTTTAGTCCAGAGCCTGACGACATAACAAAACTTCGTAACTATATCGGTCGTTGTAGAACAAAACTAGGCATATCGGCTCCTGTGGCTGGTGGCAGCGGATGCGCCTCCGCTGGTGCTGGCATTGAGCCTAGCCCAACCTAAGATTTATAAGGAACATCATGATTGAAGTCGGTAAAAATAGTATCCATATAATAGGCTTAAGTGTCGTTACTTCTAACGATATCGCCCAACAGGACTTAAGCACACTATGGAGGGATTTTTCTACTACCTCCATTAAAGAGTAATTGGCAGGACTTATCTCCACCGATATTTTTTCGGTTTATTCCGATTATGAAGATGGCTATAAGGGTAAATATAAGACCACCATCGGTTATGCTGTATCTGACCCTGCTAGTATTCCAGAAGGCTTATCAGTCGTGACGATTCCGGCTCGAAGCTATAAGAAATTTCCCGCTAAAAGTGGCGCCCCTGTCGATATTATCGCTGCTTGGCAGACTATCTGGGCTACCGATCCTACCGTATTCCACCGGAGTTTTATCGCCGATTGTGAAGTCTATAGCGACACTGGTGCGATCATTTATATAGGCTATGACTAATAGGCAATGAAGTTGTCATTCTCGTGAAAACGGGACAAATAATGAATTTGATAATAATGAATGGACTATTTAAAGCTTAAGCTATCGTCAAAAACTCATCCACGATCAGCTTTAATCGCTTCACAATCTCATCTGCATCGCCTTTGCTAATAATTAAAGGCGGAATCAATCGAATCACCTTATTGGCGACGATATTAAATAATAGCTTATGTTTTAAGGTGAGTGGCATCATGCCAAAAGAATTGCAATCGAGCTCCACTCCAATCATTAAGCCTTTACCCCGGATATCGACTATATGCGAATTGCCCGCAAAAGCCTGGCGCAATTGTGTTTGCAAATACTCACCCATTTTTTCGGCATTTTCGACAATCTTTTCATCTTCAAAGGTCTTTAAAACTTCTAAACTCGTAGCACAAACCAAATGCGTACCGCCGAAAGTGGTGCCATGCTTGCCTGGGCCAAATAAATTATCGGCCTTGCCTCGAGCTAAGCAGGCACCAATTGGCAGGCCATTACCTAAAGCCTTAGCACACGTTACGATATCGGGCATTACATTATAGTGCTGATAGCAGAACCATTTGCCGGTGCGACCTATCCCAGTTTGGACCTCATCTACTATCATCAATAAGTCCTGCTTATCGCAAAGTTCTCTGATAATGGCAACATATTCGGGGCTGGCTATGCTAATACCGCCATCGCCCTGCACTAATTCCAGCATAATCGCGACTACATTTTTATCTTGTTCTAGATAAGCCTTAAGGCCGGCACTATCATTCATATCCAAATGCACAAAATGAGAAACTAGAGGCTCAAATCCGGTTTGGATTCTCTCGGCACCTGTGGCACTAAGTGTGGCCATGGTGCGGCCATGAAAGGAATTATTCAAGGTGATGACGGTCGGGTTGGCTATGCCCTTCTTTTTAGCATACAGCCTGGTCATTTTTATGGCCGCCTCGTTGGCTTCCGCCCCCGAATTGGCAAAATAAACCTGATCCATGCCGGAGATTTCACATAATTTTTCCGCCAATAGCTGCTGTTCTTTATTTAAAAAAGTATTGGAGCTATGAATTAATTTACCGGCTTGTTCGATAATTTTAGCCGTAATGCGGGGATGACAATGACCTAAACTGCAAACGGCAATGCCCGCCAAGGCGTCGAGATAGCAGTTGCCTTCTGTATCCCAAAGCCAAATACCTTGGCCGCGTTCAAACATTACCGGGAGTTGGTTAAAATAGGTGGGCATAAGATAGGATGACATTTACTTCTCCGCTTTCGCTTGGCGTTCTAATTCATATAAAAACAAATATTTTAAAAATGCGGCTAACCAGCTACTACAAGCTACTACAAAGCCTGGCAAACCATCCAAGACTCCTCTTTGCATAATATAGCTTTTAAAAAAGGCATAGGGAGGATTAAACACTAGTGAATAAAGATGAAACTTTTTGCCGCTTTTAAATTTTTTCATGGCGCCTAAGCGGGCATATTTTACAGTACGGCTAAAATGGTCTTCGACATTAGCATAGGAATAGTGAATAAGTGCCTGTTTTAACTGGCCAATTTTACCATCGACACTAAGCTTTTCATGAATTTCGCCGCCTCGCCATATCGGGTTGGCACTGCGTTTGACCAGCCTAAATTTATCCGCGTACCAGGCATGTTTGAGCAGTTTGCCCATATAGCGGTTAAACATAGGGATGCGATAGCCTTCAAACCCTGGATTTTCGAGCATGACTTGAATTTCAGCGGCCAGCTCTGGGGTAACTACTTCATCGCAGTCTATATTTAAAATATAATCCTTGGTGCAGAGCGAAAACAGGTAATTCTTTTGTTCGGTAAAACCGGCCCAGGCATGAGTGAGGACCCTAGCACCGTGGCTCTCGGCTATTTCGCGGGTCTTATCGCTGGAATAGGAATCTACCACGATAATTTCATCGGCGATGCCCTTTACGCTCTCTAGCGTGCGAGCGATATTGTTTTCTTCATTAAATGAAATAAGGGCTACCGTTAGCGTCGCTCTCATATTCTTCCGTCCGAATTACTGCCTATGCAAAGAACCATATCATATTTTCACCATTTTGCATTATACTCAAGTGCAAATAACTGGGTGATAAGCTGAAAATATGAATATATTACATATTTTATCGCAACATCAAGTCACTGGCGCTGAAACCTATGCTGCCACGCTTGCCAATAAACATAGTGAAGCCGGCCATAATGTCTGGATGGTGTCTGATACGCTGACGACCGCAACTAAGGCTATTTATATAAGCAGCCCCATTGGCAAACGCACATTTTTACAACGCCTCATCAATATTATTCGTATTCGCAAACTCATTAAGCAGCATCAGATCGATATCGTGCATACGCACTCAAGGGCCGCGACCTGGATCGGATATTTTTCGACCCGTTTTAGCCCAGCCGGCCTAGTCTCAACCGTGCATGGCCGCCAATCATTACGAATCTCCAAACGGATTTTAGATGTCTACGGCCATAAGGTAATAGCCGTCTGCGACAATATTCGCACTCACCTCTGTAGCCAATTAAAGATGGATGCGGCTAAACTCTGCGTGATTCCAAACGCCATAGACTTTATTGATACGCCCCCCTCTGCCCAAGATAGCCATACGAAAATATTGTCGATAGTTGGAAGAACCACCGGGCCCAAGGGCCAACGTACGGCAGAACTATTAAGCCAGGTTTTCCCTTTATTATTAAAGGCCATCCCTGAGCTAGAAATCCGTATTATCGGAGGAGAAGCGAATCAGCTGCCTCCCGAAGGCCAAATTCAGCTTTATCAATTGCAAAAAACCTATCCCGATCGAGTGCAGATGATTGGTTTTGTGACCAACCTTCCTGTTTGGCTAGCACAATCCACTTGCAATATTGCCGCCGGAAGAGTGGCCATCGAATCCTTACTCTGCCATATACCCACGGTGGCTTTAGGGGAAGCGGATTTTGAGGGTCTCATCTGCGAAAGCAATCTAAGCGACTGTCTCGCATCGAACTTCGGGGACATCAATGCCTATACCAAACAGAACCCATTAGATTATGAACGGATCTATGAAACCCTATATCAGGCACTTATCAACCCAGTTTCACTCTCGCCTGAACTTAGCTTAAGCCTAAAATCACTGTATGATAGTAAGCGTGTAGCCGATGAAATCATGGAGATATATCGCTCCGTAACTATGCGATTAAAACACCCTAAACATATTCCGCTGCTTATGTATCATAAAGTCTTAAATGAGGAACGAACCAGCAAGCATCGCGTATATGTGACTCAAAAACGCTTTCGCGATCATATGCAATCTTTAAAAAAGCGGAAATTTACTTCGCTCACGTTTAAAGACTACCTCGCCTTTCGTAATGGTGACAAGCCCTTGAGCGAATTTCCTAATAAGCCGGTGATTATTAGTTTTGATGATGGTTATGTTAATAATCTTGACTTGGCCCTACCCATCTTGCAGGAATATGGCTTTAAAGCAGTAATCTTTGCCCTAGGCGATTTTACTGTTGCTAATAATTTTTGGGATATCCAAAATGGCGAACCCGAAGATTTGCTGATGAACGCTGAACAGTTAAAATATATCGCTAATGCGGGGATGGAAATTGGCGCACATAGTTTATCGCATCGCGACTTAACCAAGCTTACTAGCGAAGAAGCCTATCATGAGATTTTGCAGTCCAAGCTCAATCTAGAGCAGCTAGTAGGCACCGAGGTAATCTCTTTTGCTTATCCCTATGGCTATTATAGCGAAGCCATTAAGGTCTTAACTAAGCAGGCAGGTTTTAAGATGGCCGTAGCCACCGATCGTGGTGGTTTGCACATTGAACAGGATTTATTCGAGGTCTTTAGGGTAGCGATCTTTCCAAGCGATACCCCTTGGAAATTTTGGAAGAAAACCCAAAACTGGTACCGCGCTTATTATATGAAAAAACGCGGCCACTAATGGTTTATGAAAGGGCCAAATTTTTTACCAGAACAGTATTGTGCATGGTAGAGCGGCTCAGTGGGTAATCGACCTTTTTTATAGTCAATCGATGCTTATTCACCATATTGTTTATATTGTGCCTGTTTAGCGTTTGTTTGGTTGCAATTTCTGCGCAAAGGTTTAAGGCGACTTCTTGCAAAATTTCGACGGCTGGCTCGGGCAAATTTTGCTCGAGCATAATTTGATTCATTTCATATAGCGCTTGCTCGGCAGACTCTGCCTTATCTTTAGGGGGGATGCAGCTTATCGCAATCTCTCGAAATTCATCCACCTTATAATGCATATGTGCGCCTGAGATTTTATCGGACAGCATCGAAAGAGTAGAAGCGATAAAAGGTATCCATTTGGAATAAACAGGATGGATCATTCCTATTAACCCTGCCATGGCTAAAGCCTGATGACTCCAATACCTGATAGTGATGATTTTTTTATTGAGTTTACTAAGATTGACTGCGCTATTTTTTAATAAGTGTTGCCTATGGTGCTGAGAACTTCTTTTGAGTATTTTTTTGATTTTACTTCGCTTTTGAAAGGGTAACAGTGAACTGCTAAGCATGACCTTGCACTCCATATTGAAAAAAACCTTAGTAAATTAATGATAACATAATTAGGCAAAAGTAGACTCTCGTTTAAGTTTGAAATCCCAATGAACAGTATTGATTATTGCGCCAACCCTTTGTTTTTGGGTCTTTTAGCGCTTATTAATTTGCAATTGCCATTAGACTTACCTATGATACTTGTATTTGAATTTTCATTAATAACTAAGAAAACAACATGACTAGACTCTCTGATCGAATAATGAGTATAAAGCCCTCCCCTACCATGGCTGTTACTGCTAAAGCGGCAGAATTAAAACGTCAAGGCAGAGATATTATTAGCCTGAGCGTCGGCGAGCCTGATTTTGATACTCCTGAAGCTATTAAGCTTGCAGCTATTGCGGCCATCGAAGCCGGCCACACTAAATATACCGCCGTTGAAGGCACACTTGAGCTTAGGCAGGCGATAGCGCTTAAGTTAAAGCGCGACAATAACCTGGACTATTCGCCCAAACAAATTTTGGTTTCAAATGGTGCCAAGCAAAGCATTTATAATTTATTTGGTGCGGTATTAAATCATGAAGACGAGGTTTTAATCCCCGCCCCATATTGGGTATCGTATCCTGATATGGCGATTTTATTTGGCGCGAAGCCTGTTTGTATTCAAACCCAACAGACTAATCGCTTTAAGTTAACACCCGCAGAATTAGAAGCGGCTATTACGCCTCGATCCAAAATAGTAATACTAAACTCTCCTTCTAATCCAACCGGGGTCGCCTATACCAAGCAAGAGCTTGCCGAATTAGCCGCCGTATTGTTGCGTCATCCCCAGATCCTTATTTGTACCGATGATATTTACGAACATATCTGGTGGCTTAATGAACCTTTCTCCAATATCGTAATGGCATGCCCGGAATTACAGGATCGAACTATCGTGATCAATGGGGTATCAAAATCTTATGCCATGACTGGCTGGAGAATTGGGTATGCGGCTGGTCCACAAGAAATCATCTCCGGCATGAGCAATTTGCAGTCTCAAAGCACCTCTGGTGCGTGTTCGATTTCACAGGCAGCGGCTGTCAATGCGCTAAATGGCGATCAATCCTGCCTAAAGCCAATGGTTGATGCGTTTAAGCAACGCCATGATTTTATGATGGAAAAACTGGGTGAAATTAAAGGTTTTGAGGCGGTCGATGCTGACGGAGCCTTTTATATATTTGTCAATATTCAAGCCGCCATGCTGACCTTGCCTGATATTCACAATGACGTCGATTTTTCAGCTTATTTGCTTGAAAAGGCTGAAGTAGCTGTGGTTCCCGGTAGCGCATTTGGGGCGGAAGGCTATATTCGAATCTCGTATGCCACTAGCATGGAACTATTAGCTAAGGCCATGCAAAAAATTAACGCTTTATTTTGAGAACACTATGAAAGCCTTTTCTTTCTTGCAAGCTCATCGATATTCCTCGTTATGCCTGACCTTGTCTGGCATAGGCGCGATACTTTATGCCTTCTGTTTGCCACTCTCGCTTGCCGCTGAAAATACTTCCTTTTTTATTATGCTGATTTTTTTAGTATTGAGCGGAAACTGGCAGGAAAAAGGTCAAATCATTAAACGCAATCCGATTGCTTGGTTTGCAATTGGCCTGACCCTGCTTTATTTGCTAGGCACCTTATATTCCAGCGCCCCATGGAAAATCAGCCTTTGGATTTTTAAAAAGCAGGCTGAACTTATTTTCATAGCCCTATTAATTCCTTTGTTTTTTGATAATGCCATCTGGAAAGCGCGTTGTTATAAGGCTTTTGTGGCAGGGGCCATATTCGTATTTATTATCGGTGCGCTCAATATGCTCGGTATTTTTGATGCGGCCTCTTTATTCCATAAGCAACCCCAAACAGCGGCATTCCCCTTATTTTTCCATATCTATGCGGCCACTTTTCTGGCTTTTGCCTCCTATATTGCGGCTCATTTAGCCTGCCAATCAGGGCGGCTACGCTGGGTGTTTATTGTCAGCTGGTTGATTATAAGCTTTGACGTATTGTTTATGAGCATCTCCAGAACAGGCTATCTCCTATACTTTATGCTGATGCTTGTCTTTTTAATCCAAAAATGCACCTTTAAGCAGCTAGTTTTGGGAGTGTTTGGCCTAATCATCACATGTGGCTTGGCCTATCATTTTTCAGCGAGCTTTCATTATCGGGTCGATCAGGCCTTTATTGGCACCCAAGCCTTCCATAGCAATCAAACTCACTATGCTACTTCCTCTGGCGTTCGCCTCGATTACGCGGTAAAAAGTTATGATTTATGGAAAGAAAAACCTTTATTTGGCTACGGCACGGCAGGCTTTCAACAGGCCTATATTAATATTAATGGAATTACAGCGGGGGGGGCTTCACTTTCAAGCGCGGCTAACCCTCAAGTCAGTCCGGAAAACACCTTTTACTTTATTGCAATTGAACATGGCTTGCTAGGTTTAAGCATTCTTATTGCCATGTTGATAGTACAATGGCGAAGCTCATTTACATTAGCCGATCAATTGGATCGCCATATTGCTCAGGCCTTAGTGCTGACTTTTATCCTAGCCTCGTTTAGTGCGCCTATGCTATTGGATGAATCACCACGATTGTTCTTTGTGTTTTTCTCTAGCCTTTTATTCGCCTCATTGAGCAAGCGTACTAAATGACGATAATAATAGCTTTGCCGCCTGTTTTACTGTCTCTAGAGTAGGCTGAGTGCCAAGCGCTTGTCCATACTCATCTTTAAGGCTAGGATCAGGCGTAAAACAAGGCACGCAGATCCCCCCTTCTGGCATAACATGCTCTGGCTGAGTATAGGTAAATAGACCTAATACTCTGGCCTGAACACCAAAAGCCAAATGCATAAGCCCGGTATCACCCGTTACTAGAAATTCACAGCATTGCACAATAGCGGCGATCTGACCAAAAGACATGACTGGCAAGTATTTAGCGGGCTGATTGCCGGGATAGTGCTGTTTGAATTCTTCTACTAAAAATTCTTGGCCTGGATTCGTTACGATTAAAGGAGTCAGATTATATTCCTGATACAGCCAATGCGCTAAAGCGACATGCTCTCTTACTGGCCAGCATTTTTTCAAATCGCTGGCGCCTAGATTAAAAGCCACCCATTTTTGATCGCCGGCCATAAATCCTTTGGCAAAACTCTGTTCGGCTTCGCTGCAATAAAAAAAGGGTCGATGCTGAATATCTGATTCTTGAATCCCTAAAGGCCTTAGCGTCTCACCTAAGGCCCGAATCCAATGCCCGGCAAAACTGGCTTTTGGCGCTAGAATATTATTGGCCCAGCGTAACTTAGCGGTATGATCAAAGCCTACTCGCCAGGTTGCACCACTCAGTTTGGTAATAATAGGGCTACTGCCACCCGAATAAAAATTAATTACCAGGTCAAATTTCCGTTTACGCATCCAGCCAATAAGCTTGGATATAGTGAGTAGATAGCGCCATTTAGGCCGCTTCGCGTGTTGAAATACATAGATTTCATCGACATGAGGGTTATTGGTAAAGATGCCTTTACCGCGATTATCCACTATTACGCTAATACTGGCCTGCGGATAATGCTTTTGCAAAGGCTCGATAAATGCGGTACGAAATAAAGTATCCCCCACCATGCCCCAGGCTAATACGCAAATCTTGTGGATCTTCAGTTTGTCAGGTATCTTTACAGTCTTAGCAGACATTATGGCCCCAGTGAGAGTTTCGGTGAATCCAAATACTCATAAAATTAAAATCGCTTGTTATTCTGGCTGTATCGAGCCTGAATATCAACAAGCGGAATGTATAGAGCAATTGCAAAACCTTGCCTCGCTTTTGGTCAAAGCTCCAGCCGAAGTATTATCGGAGGGCGCCGACAGGGTCATTAAGCTGCCCATATCCTTTAAAAATCAAACACTTACCCTGGCCGTTAAAATATTTAAACGCCAAAGCCGGTTTAAAGATTTCTTCGATAAATACCATAAAACTAAAGCCGAACGCTCCTTCCTGGCCGCAAAATTTTTAAACCGGCAGCATATTAATAGCCCTAAGCCCATCGCTTATTTGGATCATTGGCACAATAATCGATTGTTGGAAAGCTATTACATTTGCCTGTATCAGGAAGCGGTAAATTTCCGCGATGAATTAAGCCAGCTTTATTGGAACGATCCTGATAATGCTAAGGTAATGGCTATGCTGCAAACTGTAGCACCAGCAGTAAGAGCTATGCATGATGCAGGCTTTATGCATGGGGACATGGGCAATCAAAATATTTTGTTGAATAAGACCGATGATGGCCTATGGCAAAACCCACAATTTATCGATTTAAACCGCGGCAAAATTTTGCCAGCTTTAAGCTGGAAACAACGCGCTTATGATCTCTCTCGCTTGACCTTGCCTGGCGAATATCTAAAAATCTTTAAACATATCTATTGCCATCACCAAGACATTCCTGAGGAACTGAATACTTGGGAGAGGCGCTTTCGAGCACGTTTTGAAAGGCATAGCCGCTCGAGAATCTGGCGCCACCCTATTCGTAGTTTTAAAAACCGTCATAAAGTTGATCCTCATCCGGTTTATCCCGCCCCCAATAATCTATGGCTTTGGGATGAAAAATCCGCTCAAGCCTGCATATTGCTCAATCGTCAAGAAAAAAAGCGTTATAGACAAAAAACTCAGACCCTAGCGCTAATCTGGCAAACCTTATGCGCGGCGCCTAGTATTTACCTGCATTACCGCCAGATGCTTAAACAGAGCTACCGGCAAAGCGTAGCGATGCAGAATAGGATAGGCCTAGCCCTGCAGCCTAAATCCGAGTATATCGAGCATGAACTCAGTCTATTAGCCGAACTCGGCAATCCACCCGTCTTAATCCGCTTCTGCCATCATGAATCCCAAGCAGACTGGGATAGTGCGATCGTATTGATTCGAAAATTGCAAGCCCAAGGCATCTCGATTATGGCCGCCTTTTTACAAGACAGACGAGCTATTACGGAGCCTAGAGCCTGGCAATATTTTTTAGAATACGTAATTCCTAAAATTGCCGAGCTTACGGATTATATCGAAATCGCCCATGCCATTAATCGCGTTAAATGGGGTATTTGGACTACTCGAGAATACCGCGAGCTAGTTATTCCTGCCCTAACTTTGCAGGCGCGATATTCCAACATCCGCCTTAGTGGCCCCGCAGGGATTGATTTTGAATATCCCTATATAGTAGCTGCTTTAAACGAAATCCCTAAAGGCCATTATCTATCTGCCTTATCGCATCATCTCTATGTCGATAGAAGGGGCGCCCCAGAAAATAAGCAAGGCGCTTTTTCGACTTTGGAAAAATGCGCCCTCTTAAAAGCCATCGCTAAATGGTCTAAGCGTTGCGAGGATAAAGTCATAATCTCAGAAGTAAACTGGCCGCTTAAAAATACCGGTATCTATTCCCCCATAGGATCGCCTTATGAGGCCCCTGAATGGGCACGCAATTCACCAGGGGTAAACGAGCAGGACTATTCAGACTATATGCTACGCTACCTGGCTATTAGCCTCTGCTCTGGCCATATCGATAGAGTATATTGGTGGCGATTATCGGCCCATGGCTTTGGCCTGATCGATGATAAGGATAATTGGCGAAAACGCCCGGCCTTTAGCGCCTTACGCTTTTTCTTAAAAACCTTAGGCAGCGCTCACTTTATACGAAAATTAGACTCGGCTGAATCCGTGTATCTGCTCGAGTTTTATAACGCTACCCATAAAATTATTATGGCCTGGACTAGCCATGGCTATAGCGAACTGCCAGCAGGCTTAGAATGTAAACAAGCCTATGATAACCAAGGTAATTCCCTACAAACCATTCAACTTAGCGGCTCCCCCTGCTACTTACTTTCCTCACTATAAATATTGTTTCTAGCATTATATTTATATAAAATGTCTCAAATTAATTTATAAAAGGACTTTTGCATGCAAGCTGCCCCAACTACGCTTGAAACGATGACATTACCTGCATCAGAAGTGCTGACCTTATCGGTGGCGTGCAATGATACGGCTACTGTCATAAAGCTTTTGTCGGCTGATATAGTAATCACTCAGGCCGCCTTAGATAATGTGAATGAGGCTACTACTTTTGATATTAAAAGCTATTTACTCATTTATTCGGCTATGCGTGGCAATGCGGATCATGTTGCACAATTAAAAACTAAAGGCGTGGATATTCGTGTAATAGATGCCAATGTATTTGACGGCAGATCCCCGCTTAAATATGCCATTGATATCAGCAATAGCCCTATATTAATCAGTTTACTTAATGCTGGAGCGTCTATTGCCCCCGAAATTTTAAGCGGAGTAAGCCTTAGCACCAACCAAAATATTCGCGACCTTTTATTACTCTATTCGGCTATGCGCGACCGCCTCGATTACGTCACAGAATTATTAGCAAAAGGTGCCGACCCATCTTACGAGATCAACGGTGTTTCTGCCCTGTATTTTGCCGTACACCAGAACCATCCAGTTATTGCCGAAACACTAATTAAGGCTGGCGCAACAGTTACACCAGCCATAGAGGCTATGGCCATAAAAGCAAAGAACATGTCTTTACTAGATGCTGCTAGGCCAAATGGTTTGCCACGACTGGCCGCTCTGATCGACGAGGGCAATATTAATGATATCAATAAACTGCTTAATGGCGGCTCGACTATCACACCTGAAATTTTAAGCCACATAAACGCCAGTACGCCTCAGATAATTTGCAATATTGTATTACTCTTTGCGGCGATGCGCGGCAGTGTAGATCAAGTGACTGATTTAAAAGAGAAAGGCGCCGATATTAATTTTGCTACTAACGGCCTATCTCCCCTCTATGTAGCTATTATAAATGACCATTTTGCAGTGGTTGATTATCTATTAGCTCAAGGCGCAACTATTAGCCCTAAAATCATTGAAACTGCGATAAGCAAAAAGAACCTAAACGTACTCAATAGCATTATGAGTAATGGCAAACCTGTCTTAATGAACGCCATAGTTAGCGGCAATCTTCCTTTAGTAACTAGTTTACTCGGTGCCGGTGCGACCATTACTCCCGAGATCATTGACCACGTAGACGACAGCACTGATCTAGCCTTTCGTAATATACTGTTACTCTTTTCGGCAGTACGCGGCAATCGAGTTCAAGTGAGTCAGTTAAAAGATAAGGGTGCGGATATTAATTATATTATGCCTAATGGCAAGTCGGCCCTAGTGAATGCCATTAAAAACGAAGATGGCGCTTCTATATTGGGTTTGCTTAACGCAGGCGCCATTATTTCAGAGGCCGTTTTAAGCGCTATCACACCGGAGCTTGATACTAATCTTCGCGTTAATTTAGTTTATTTTGCCGTTAAGCAAGGTAATAGTGAAGCCGCCGAAAGACTTTCCCCCTCCCCAGATACTGCCATGGTTTTGCTATTGATTGATAAAGCCTTTGAACTTCATGCTGATGGCGATACAGGTTTGATTGATTTCATTAGTAGCGAGTTCTTTTTAAATAAGGCCAGTGCAACGCGTCTACCTGATTCAAGATTAGAATTTTTAGCACGTCAGCTTGTTGAAGCCGGCCATGATGATGCGGCTAATAATTTACTCGAAAACAGAATAGAAATAAGTCCGGCTTTCATAGCTTTTGCCATGAAATCTGTTAATAAATGTTATATTAATGCGCGAAACAGCCGAGGTGAAACCGCCTTAACTAGGGCGATAAAGGATAATGACCTAGTAAAAGTAAAGGCCTTACTAAATGCTGGAGCCAGTCCTAATGTTATAAAACATACTGAGAATACAGCTGCTAGCTTTGAAGAAGAAACGCCATTGCAGCTAGCCATAAATCAAGGTTCACTAGCGCTCGTTGGCGAACTCATTGAATACGGCGCAGACTTAATGCCTAGCACAATCGATTCATTTCTTAAAAAGAAAAATCATGATAGCGAGGACCAAACACCTTTAATCATAGCATGCCGTAATAGTCATTTTGCTTTGGCTCAGCTGTTATTAGCACAAGAAGGCTGTGACATTGATCATAAAGGCGGCCATGTTGTCAGCTTCACTATGACCCCTTATAAAAGAACGGCTTTACATTGGGCCGCTGAGTATGGTGATCTCGCTACAGTTAAAGCCTTATTGGCTAAAGGCGCCGATGCGAATTGTCGCGATCGATATGATGAAACTCCCTTAATGCTGGCGGTTAAAGATAAAGAGGGTTCAAACGAGGAGAAACTTCTTAATATAATGAGAATTATCCATTCCTTAGTTGAAAGCAAAGCCAATATTCTACTCCAAAATGAATATCGTGAAACAGCTGATGATATTGCTCATTTTCACTTTAGCGAGCTTAAGATCCCAGGCCTAAGCCGTTCTCAAAAATCAGTGGTGCTAGCGACAGGGTTTAGTGTCGCCATGTTTATTGGCAGCGCATTATGGGCCAAATGCACATCTGGCTCCGATAGCGATTTTGGCCCAGAGCTATAAAACTTAAGTGGGCGGCTATGTAAAATGCCGCCCGGCTTTTCAATGGGAATTCCTGGCAATTCGGATCAAGGCTTGCTACCATGAGCAGCTCTACTCTTGAGTTAAACTTAACAGGTAATTATGCATAATTTATCCGCTGCAAAAGTACTGGTCATTGGCGATATCATGCTCGATAATTATTGGGTTGGCCAAACCACTCGTATCTCTCCCGAAGCACCCGTTCCAGTCGTTCATATTAAAGAACAGTACGCCAAAGCCGGCGGCGCGGGTAACGTGGCGTTAAATATTACCTCCTTGCTTGGCAAGGCCATATTGCTCGGCTTAACCGGTAATGATGAAGCGGCAAGCACCTTAGGTAAAATCTTAAATGCTGGCAGCGTGAATTGTGAATTTGAACAACTAGCGCATAAACCCACCATTACCAAACTTCGAATCTTAAGCCAAAGCCAACAATTAATTCGTACCGATTTTGAAGAAAGCTTTGTCGATGTTCCTAAACAATCATTACTTGAGCGCTTTAAAACCTGCCTGCCTAATTGTAATGCCGTCATTATTTCGGACTATGGCAAAGGCACCTTAACTGAAACTCAGAGCCTAATTAAGGCCGCTCGCCAGCTTAACATACCGGTTATAGTAGATCCTAAAGGCAGCGATTTCACAGCCTATCATGGTGCCTCCATGATTACGCCAAACTTAAAAGAATTTGAAGCGGTAGTCGGCCCCTGCCTGAATGAAGCGGATATGGTAGAAAAAGGCTTGGCGCTTATTCGCACTTGCCACCTAGATTCATTATTAGTGACACGTGGCCCTGAGGGTATGACCTTAATTCGGCCCGACCATGCCCCTGTGCATATGCCCACCGAAGCGCGTGAAGTATTTGATGTCACCGGAGCCGGCGATACCGTTATTGCCGTTATGGGTATGGCCATTGGTGCAGGTTACGATATGCCGAGCAGCATGAGGCTTGCCAACGCAGCGGCCGGCGTAGTCGTCGGTAAAATTGGTACCGCCACGGTAAGCCCCGATGAATTGGAAGCCGCCTTACATCAAGATCATCATTTGCGTAAAGGCGAGGTCTCCGAAGATCAACTGAAAAAAATCATTAAAAATCTACGCCTTAGAGGCGAAAAAGTAGTATTTACTAATGGCTGCTTCGATATTTTGCACGCCGGTCACGTCGATTATTTACAGGCGGCAAGAGCGCTGGGCGATCACTTAATCCTGGCCGTCAATACCGACGATTCTATCAAGCGCTTAAAAGGCCCAGAGCGCCCTATTAATCCCTTAGAGCAGCGCATGAGAGTACTAGCGGCCTTGGGCTGTGTGGACTGGGTGATTCCATTTTCCGAAGACACTCCTGAGCGCCTTATAACAAGTTTATTACCCGACATTTTAGTGAAAGGGGCGGACTATCAAGTCCATCAAATCGCGGGGGCTAAGCAAGTTCTAGCTAATGGCGGCGAAGTTAAAACCATCGAATTAACCCCGGGTTGTTCGACCACCAATATTATCAATAAAGCAAAATCATCAGGAGGATTATCATGATTATAGTAACAGGCGGAGCCGGATTTATTGGTAGCAATATCGTTAAAATGCTTAACGATCGCGGCAGAACCGATATATTAGTCGTGGATGATTTGACCGATGGGACTAAATTTACCAATTTAGCCGATTGCGATTTTTTGGATTACCAAGATAAAGATGATTTTATCGTCGACATCTTAAGCGGCGACTTCGACGATGAAGAAATCGAAGCGGTATTTCATCAAGGTGCTTGCTCGGATACCACCGAGTGGGACGGTAAATATATGATGGATAATAATTACGAGTATTCCAAGCAATTGCTACATTACTGCCTGGAGCAGCAGATCCCCTTTATCTACGCCTCTAGCGCAGCCGTATATGGTAAAGGCACCATTTTTAAAGAAGAGCGTCAGTTTGAAAAACCCTTAAACGTATACGGCTTTTCCAAATTCCAGTTTGACCAATATGTTCGCGATATCGCCCCTCATGCTAAAAGCCAGGTAGTAGGCTTTCGTTATTTCAATGTCTATGGCCCTCGTGAACAGCATAAAGGCAATATGGCCTCGGTCGCCTTCCACCACAACAATCAAATTCAAGATGGCGGCATTGTTAAATTATTCGATGCCTATGATGGCTATGAGGCAGGCGAGCAAAAACGTGATTTCGTCTATGTAGAAGATATTGCCAAAGTGAATCTATGGTTTATGGACCATCCCGATCAATCGGGCATCTTTAACTTAGGCACCGGACGCTCACAGGCTTTTAACGACATCGCTAAATCCGTTATCGCCTGGCATGAAAAAGGTAAGCTCGAATACATCCCCTTCCCCGAAAATTTAAAAGGCCGCTATCAAAGTTTTACCCAGGCCGACATTAGTAAATTGCGTGAGGCAGGTTATACCGCCCCATTTAAAACAGTTGAAGAAGGCGTTAAGTCTTACCTCGATTGGCTTAATGAGCAAAAATGATGCGCTTCCTCTATACCCTGGTATTTTACCTCGCCCTGCCTTTGGTTTTTTTAAGGCTATTTAGGCGTGGTAAAAAAGCCCCTGATTATAGGCAGGCCTGGTCGGAGCGCATGGGCTATTTGCCGGTTGCGCTTAATGATTGTATTTGGATTCACGCCGTATCCTTCGGTGAATCGATCGCCGCGACCCCCCTCATTAAATGCCTGCAAAAAACCTATCCTAATCTTCCTATTTTAGTGACCAATACTACGCCTACCGGTAAAGCACATTTACGCAAGACCTTTGGCGATAGTATCCATATCAGTTATTTCCCCTATGATTTACCAGCTGTTTTAGCGCGATTCTTGCGACGGTCCCAGCCAAAGATATTGATCTTAATCGAAACGGAATTATGGCCCAATTTGCTCAAAGCCTGCCAAAAACGCCATATTCCGGTACTGCTGGCTAATGCCAGGCTATCGGAACGCTCCGCGGCTAAATATGCTAAGGTAAAACGCCTAACAACTGGCATGCTAGAAGACATTAGCTGTGTGGCAGCCCAGAGCAAAGAAGATGGCCAACGCTTTGTCAATTTGGGACTGCCAGCCGATCGTTTACATATTACCGGCAGCATTAAGTTTGATATTACGATATCAAATGAAATCCGGCATCAAGCCTCTGAGCTTAAAGCCACCTGGCAAGATCGCCCGGTGTGGATAGCGGCTAGCACGCATCAAGGTGAAGAAGAACACATATTAATGGCCTTTGGGCTTATTTTAAAAGCCTTTCCCGATGCCTTGCTGATTTTAGTGCCCAGACATCCGGAACGCTTTAATGGGGTTAAAGAATTATGCGAACACCAAGGCTTTACCCTTATCACCCGTAGCAGCCAGCGACCCTGCACAGCCAGCACTCAAATTTATTTAGGCGATACCATGGGCGAGATGTTATTGCTGTATGGCGCTTCTCAAATAGCCTTTATTGGAGGCAGCTTTGTACCCGTTGGCGGGCATAACCTATTAGAACCCACCGCCCTTGGTATCCCCAGTATTATCGGGCCTAATTATTTCAATTTTAAAGAAATCACCACGATGCTAGTGGCCTCTGAAGCGACCTATATCGTAAAAAATCCAGAAGAATTAGCAGAACGCATTATAGAATTATTTGACTCCCCGATGCTTGCCAGGCAACGTGGCGAAAGTGGCCTAAGGGTTTTGGAGCAAAATCGTGGGGCTTTAGCGAAGCTTTGTGATATTATTGGCGGCATATTAAAAGACTAAAGGTTTAGAAATGGCTGTAGATAAACAAGAAAAACGCGCACTGAAAGCGAAAGCTCACGCACTAAAACCGGTGGTAATGATCGGGCAAAATGGCCTTAATGCCAATGTTATAGCTGAAATTAATGTAGCCTTAGACCATCATGAATTAATTAAGGTTAAGGTAGCTGCAGAACGCCATGATCGTGAGCAGTTCACCCGTGAAATTATTACCCAAACTGCCGCGGAACTCATCCAAAGCATGGGGCAAATGATTACCCTCTATCGAGAAAAACCAGAGGAAGAATAATGTCTCGATTCCCGCATACTCGGCTTCGTCGATTACGCCGCACTGAATCGCTACGCCGCATGGTCTCAGAAACAACACTGAGCATCGATGATTTAATTTATCCGCTATTTGTTGTGCCCGGACATAATATTAAGAATGAAATAAGCTCTCTGCCTGGCCAATATCATTTTTCGGTCGATAGACTGGCCGAAGAAGTGAAAGACATCGCTCGCCTCGGCATTCAAGCAGTATTAATTTTTGCTCAACCTGAAAATAAATCCCCAACTGGGGCTGAAAGCTATAGCGATACAGGCATAGCCCGACAAGCTATTGCCGCGATTAAAGCCGCCACACCGCATTTGACGGTCATTACTGACATCTGCCTATGCAGCTATACCGATCATGGCCATTGCGGCCCTTTAACAACCCACTCTGATTGCGCACAAGTCGATAACGACCCCACCTTAGATATTTTAGCGAAAATGGCTGTATCTCATGCTAAAGCCGGCGCCGATATACTGGCCCCTAGCGGCATGATGGATGGCATGGTAGGTGCGATTCGCCAGGCTTTAGACCAAGCCAATTTTAGCGATCGGGCTATTTTATCCTACTCGGTTAAATATGCCTCGGCATTTTATGGCCCCTTTAGGCAGGCCGCCGATTGCGCACCCGAAGCTGGAGACCGTAAAAGCTACCAGATGGACCCCGCCAATATTCAAGAAGCCTGGCGCGAAGCCGAACTCGATATCGCCGAAGGCGCAGACATGCTAATGGTTAAGCCTGCCCTCGCTTATTTAGATGTCATTTATTCACTTAAGCAGCGCTATTCGCTACCGATGGTGGCTTATAATGTAAGCGGTGAATTTGCCATGGTTAAAGTAGCAGCAGCGCAAAATTTGCTCGATGAAAAGAAAGCGGCTTTGGAATCGCTAACGGCTATGAAACGCGCCGGGGCGGATTTGATTATTACGTATTTTGCTAAGCAAGCCGCAGAGTGGTTAACCAACTAATCGTTTAAGAATCATTAAAATAGACACCGTCCTCTGCCTTTAGAGTGATATGTATAGCAACTAAGATAGGCCTAATTGTTACCTGCTAATACAACTTGATTATTTGCACTTGACTGGGTATGCTAATGCTATTTTAAGGGTAATGAGTATAAAACCATGCCAACGCCTCTTGCTACTGATGATTCAACCGATCACTTAGGCTCTATATCTGAAAATGAGTCAGACGCTCATTCAACAGTTGTCAGAGCGGCATTATGTGTTAGCCAGAATGCAACATGCGCCGAAGAAGACGAAGCAGCACTTACTTTTATCAAAAATGGCTGGCTATGTGCCGGAGCCTACGTTAAAAGAGAGACAGCAAGAGAAGAAGCATCACCTTCACTACTAGAAGTGTCGTCTTTACTACTATTTGATCAAGTTGATGCTGCTTTCAATAAGCTCAAGGATTCTGATAAACGTGTTGGTATTGCAGAGATAAACTGTATTGTTGTTGATGGTGATTTTGGACAACCCGGCACTATCCCGCAAAAGGAATGGTTAGCTAAAAACTTATTTGAAATACTTCAAAAATTTACAGATGCTGATATTGTCATGTATCCTAAAGTAACCGAAGGTTATTATCGTTATTATCTTCAGGAAATGGTAAATTTACAAGACCTCTTAGATCACAATCCAAAAATAATACCTATAAAACCAGATAATGTCCTAAAATTAGGGGTTCATTTCCGTCCAGATCAATCCATTAAAGCTACGGTTAAAATTATAGCTGAAACCTTAAATGAAATTCCTGATATCAAAACGGATAAAGACTCAAGCAATGCAAGTTGCCGAGGTGAATCCAGTATAACTCTCGAAATGGATAACTCCGATGGACATCTGCCGCCAGTAAGTGATCACCCTTATTCTTTAGCGGCCTCTTCAACACCACAACGTAAACCGAGCGGCAAGACTGAGCCTCAAACAGTTCATGATGCACTTCCCCCCTCCCCTGAAGGCCCAAGAATGTTAGCATCAGGCACAAGATCAGCCTTTAATGCAACACCACCTAAGGAAAGTAGCTATACTCCTGCTGTTACTGCTACTTTAACAGTACCGCCCGTTACTGAAGTGAAAAGTAATAAATTTTGTGGTTGTTGGTATACCCAAGCCCCTACAGAATTACTCCATACTTCAATCAGCCCTGCATCCCCTCCCGCATAGATCAGACAAACTTATTTGTCAGTTACAAATAGTTATTTTTTTATCCTAAACTATAGGATAAAAAAACACTAAATATAGTTTACTGTGTATAAAAAATAGCTTATCATCCTATTATTAATCATTATTATTTGAGTGCATTATCCCCAAATAATGGCTTAAAAAGGATGTTAAGATGCCAATAAAAGGATATGTTTTATCGGTTACTCACTGCACAGAGAGCGTTGATCCATACTTAAATACCTGCTTAACACTCAATGGAAGAGATAAAGAACTATACGACATAGCTGGGTTTTCGATTGTAGTAAAAGAATCATCGGCTTCTGAAGACATACCACCTTTCCTAATAGCAGACAGCACTGATCTTGCATTTACTGGCTTGCAAGCAATGCTTGTTGATGAGGCTGAAGCTGGGGCAGGTAGTATATTGCCGCGAGCTGGAATCACTCCAAGTCAAATTGCTATGATAGCGATTGAAGGCAACCTTAGTCGTATTGGGGCCCCCCACATGCCGGTCGGCTGGCTAGCCAACAATATGCATAGAATTTTACTGCGCTTTACTGGGGCTTTGATTTGTATTTATACCGGCACGGGAGAGTTTGAGCGGTACTTTAGAAATGAAAAGCTCATCTTAGCTGATATAGAACCTATATTAAAGGATTCAGATCAATATCGAGTGCAATATTTTTATAAATGCAGTGGAACTATAAGTGGATATTTACGTAAAAATTTACGCGATCAACTAACAAAATTAACTGTCACTCCCAAACCAGAAACTGCACCTGAATTAGAAGTTCAAGCGATAGTTGGCAGCGGCACTAAAACTAGTACACTAGAAATGGAGAGCGTTCCAAGCAGGGCATCGGCAACTATAAGCGACTTAACAATTAATGCTAGAACTACTGCTCCAATGATTGATCAGCCTATTTTGCCGACATCAGTAGTAGAGGAATCATTGCATACAGCTACCTCAGCACCTACCCCCTCCATAGAAAAAGTTTCTGACACAAATCCAGCTGTAGCCGCATCTTCAACAGAAACTACTTGCTGCTGCACCCCATTTTGGCAGTTATTCCCACCAGCAGCAGAGACAATCGCTGCACCTATTGCAGTGACACCCAACATTCACCCTTAAGGCGAAAGCTACTTGCGATAATAGGCACTATTTTCTATACTGTAGTTATGACTTCACAACTGGAAGTCGATTCCGTTACATGCTCCACTGCTTTTTAATTTGCTAGTCAAATTAACCCATCAAGGAGGATAATTATGACTAATTCAACGATTAAAGTGCTAAGTGAATTATCAAAAGATGACCAAAAAGCATTGCTGCTCGAACTGCCCCAAGGGGATCTTGGTGGCCTTACCATCTATCCAGATGGAACCGTCGATACTCAACAACTGTTACAGTATTTAATGAAAATAAGTAAAAAAGACCAGGCTATAGTGGATGATGGTTTAACCTTACACGAAGAAATTGAATTAATGCTTAATATTTATGATTCAAGCCGTGCAATCAATAATACTTCACAGAAAACAAATACTTAACGATAATAGCCCGAGATCCTGATAACACGCTTATCAGGATCTCGGGTTATTTATATTTATTGATAAGCGTTGGACGCTATCAGAATGTCTTGATACTACCAACCAAAGGTTTTGCGTACTGCAACTTTACGAATCTGCTGCTCACCTTGCCATACGATTACTCCGGTTTTAATGCTGAGTAATTTCATGGTAATTTGATAGTACATGGATTGTTGATTGCTATTAGCAGCGCTAATGCTAGAAACATCACCATAAAACATATATTGAGCACCAATTTGCTGGCCCATAGCGACAGCCGTTTGTTGATCAACCATACCTGAGGTATGTTGATAAGCCATTTGCTGTTTAATCGCTGCTACCTTGGTCATATCCACGAAGGTAAATTGACCGCTATTGATCAATCGAGTCGATATTGAATCGGTAATCGCATTGGTATCGATATGTTCGCTGGTATTATTAGTCATACCGGCCACATACAATACTGGCGGTGTCTTAGCCGTCAATTGTACAACGACTGGAGCCGTCAACATTTGGTTAACCATTTGCTGAACGGTGCTTTGCAAATCGGTTGAACTGAAGTCGATCGACGTCGTATCCACAGAATTTGGATCCACATAGCTCACAGTCGGAGTACTGGAACAAGCCGTCAATAAGCTTAAGCTTAAAGCCGCCATGCTAAGATTTAAAATGGTTTTTTTGCTTAATTTCATAAGGTCCTCTTAGTTCATCTTACAGACTGAAATATTATAGTTGGTCGCTTCACCACTTGGTGCTACGGCTGAAACCACTTTGCTCATGCTTGGGCTAAGCGTAACAGGCTGCCATGGTGTGCCCTGGCCTAAATTAAATCCATCTTGGCTAAACCAATCAAACTTGTATTGTACTTGTTGCTTAGTACTAGTGTTATTCACTAATTGCACTTTGCCTACTACCATATCCCCTGCTAATTTTGAGGTAGTTGGAGTCACACCGACTATGCTAGTAAATCCAGAACCCACTCGAGCGGAATTATTGCTATTGGATGGAATAACGACGCAATTATGCGCGCATCCAGCCAAACCGATACTTGCAGCAACTAACAGCAGTAACTTTTTCATATATTCCTTCCTATGCGTTAATTAATTTAACCTGTAAATTATTATCGGTATTCACTACCCATACTATTATAGTCTTATTGGCTTGAATAGTAAGCGGCACAATTTGCTTAATACCGTCTGTAGCTAGTATTAATGAAATTGAGGCCGGTGGCAAGTATCCCTGGTATATCTGCACCGTATTTGGCAGGGTAAGCCAGCTACGAAGATCGGCCCCGGCCATTAAGCTCATATAGAGGGTGGCCGCTAGAGCATCGGCAAGTTTATTGCCCTCTGTAGCATTTGAATTATTCGCCGAGGACGTTAAAACAGCCGTTTGAGTCACGACCCTTAAGGCTTCTCTAATAAAAATCAGAGGGTATTCATCGGTTAAATTTTTAGCGGCTATAGCCTCTACATTGACCACACTTTGGGTCTGACCCAGAGCTGTCAGGGCCTTATTATCCTGCATAGAGACCGATAATACTGGCGCTACTGAACTTGTTGCTTTATAGACCGGGAAGGTGAAAATTTGGCTGGCGCCTTGGATATTAAGCGGATAGCTAGCCGATGTCATGGGTGGGACTAAGCCTTGTTCATAGATAACGACCACCTGCCCACTATGTTGAGGGATAACTGGGGCTTTCGTTAAACCAAACTGCTTCATATAATACTGGAATTGTGAGGGGCTGCCACCTCGCTCCTCCAGCACTTCTAATAACTTGGTTTGTAAATAGCTATTGTTTGGCTGGATCGCAATCGCATTCTGTAATGAGATAAAGGCATTGTTATAATCGCCAGTGGCTTCATAGACTAGACCTGAAAGATAATAGGCAAAGCCATTTTGCATCGGGTCCGTTACGTTTTTAGCCACTAAGTAGGTGGCTTTGCTCGGTCCATATTGGGTTGGGTCAAGGCTCCAGCTTTTCTTATCGGCCATCTCTTTAGCCTGTTGCAGCTCATATTGATGCTGCTGAACATACCATTGTTGTTGCTGATCTGAACGGCGGATAGACACTAAGGCATCTTGAACATCGCCTATAGCCAAATAGTTAAGCACCTGATAGTTATATAAAAATATTAACTCATAGCCTTTGACTCGATAGGGAAGTGCGTTGTCATTGGTCATAAGGGAGCCAGTCTGGGCCAATATATTGCTCATTTGAATCTTGGCGGCCAGTTGTTGCTGCTGCACACTATTAATCACCTTAGTATAAGTGCTAATACTGGCAGGATAATTGCCTGATAACTGCTGAACCCGCCCTAATTCCATATTATAGAGATCGTGATCGGTCGAATCCGCGCCTTTACTTAAGGTTTTGATCGAGGATGCATAACCCGAAGCATTGAGCTTAGCACGGATCCCTGACATTTGATCGGGATAAGGCGAAAACACACTGCTAGTCGCACAGCCAGACAAAAGCATACCGCAAACTAACAGTAGGCTAGCTTTAAGCCATACTCGTGCAGCTTTCTGATTCATATCAGATGTATTCCACCGCAACGATCTCGTATTCACTTTCCCCTTTAGGGGTTTTTACAATAACTTCCTGGCCTTCTTCTTTGCCAATCAGAGCGCGTGCTATTGGGGAGCCCACTGAAATCTTGCTAAGCTTAATGTCAGCTTCATCATCTCCAACGATATGGTATTTTACCTCGGCCTCGGTTTCCAGGTCCATTAAGGTTACGGTAGAGCCAAAAATGACTTTCCCAGTCTTGGGCATTTGAGTGACATCGATCACTTGAGCATTGCTTAGCTTGGATTCTAATTCGGCAATACGGCCTTCGGCAAAGCTTTGTTGTTCTCGGGCAGCATGGTACTCGGCGTTTTCTTTTAAATCGCCATGAGCACGGGCATCGGCAATGGCCGCAATGATTCTAGGTCTGGTAACCGATTTTAATTCTAGTAATTCAGCAGTGGCTTTTTCAAAACCGTGTTTAGTCATAGGTACACGTTGCATCGATAATTCCTTACTCAAAAAGCTTACTTTACCACTACCGTTTACCGGCAGCAACAAACCCTACTTTCTAAAACCCAGCCAATAAATGATAGTGCAGGTGAAATACTTCTTGCCCACCGCCTTTGCCGGTATTTATGACGGTACGAAAGCCGTCTTTAAGGCCTAATTGCTGGGCAATTCTAGGAAGACTTAAGGTTAATTTTGCTATTAAATCAGCATCTTGCTCTTCTAAATGGGTTAAGCTTTCGATATGTCGCTTAGGAATCACTAAAACATGGGTTTTAGCCTTAGGATGAATATCGTCAAAAGCCAGGAATAAATCATCTTCATAGACTTTTTTTACAGGGACCTCACCTTTAACCATCTTGCAAAATAGGCAATCGCTATCAGACATGATCTATGCTTTCCATTTAATATTACAGCCAAGGGAAGGCAACTGAGCCAGCATCAGCCTACGTTTACCCAGTATCGAATCCAACGCTTCGCGTAAGTCATCTCCGCTTGGGCTAATATCATTACCAGGCGTTGCGCCATCGAAACGGCCTCGATATACGCATTTCATATTCTCATCAAACACAAAAAAGTCTGGGGTACAAGCGGCTTGGTAAGCCTTAGCAACCTCCTGAGTTTCATCATAGAGATAAGGGAAGGGAAAACCCCAACGCTTAGCAATGACTTTCATCTTCTCCGGGGAATCGGCGGAGTATTGTTTTATATCATTGGAGCTAATCGCAATAAAGCTTACACCTTTCGCAATAAATTCTTTAGCCAAACTGACTAGGCTCGCTTGAATATGGATAACATAGGGACAATGATTACATATAAACATAACCACGGTAACCTTATCTGACTTAAGGTTTTGTAAACTTTGTTTTTGGCCGGTAACTACATCAACCAAGGTAAAATCAGGGGCTTTAGTGCCTAGAGCTAACATATTTGAAGCAGTTTCTGCCATTTTTTAATCTCCCGCAAAATAAAAGCTATTCAAGGTAGTTTACTACGGTTGATAAGCCGAATCACTTAGTATGTTTTAATTGAGCGACTCTATTATGCCACTCATTTCATTTTGCCAAGTGGGAATAGCATCACGATAACTTTCAATATCGGGTAGCCAACGCAGTTTATTTAGTACATTTGGATCGGTCTTACCGCCATGTGCATAATGTAAAAATATAGCGGGCTGGCTTAAGCTACAAGCTGTTTTGGTATCCAGCCAGTTAGCACGATCCTGTAACTGGGCTAAAACCATTTTCGCATTATAGCCAATTTCACCATTTTCTGCCCCAATAGCCTGACAAAACAAGACTCGACAAAGCTGATTGAGTTGCTCTTGAGAAATTTCGGGTAGATAAATCATCTTATCGCTACCCGCATAATCCAAAGTATAAGCATCCAATAACGTACATTTAGCACAGAGGGTACAGGCGCAGATTAAATTCGCTTTTTTATTATTACTATAGTTATTATCGGCATTAACGACTTCGATTAAAGCAGATCGATATCCACAAAAGCGACAGGTATGTTTATCTCGAGTCAGAATATCAGCCCTGATTTTACGAAAAGTCGGGTTCTGCTTACGCTGTTTAAATTTTTCCCAATTATTAGTATGGCCTTGTAATAGTAATCTCATAGAATTATATCTCTCACTATTCGACTCCTAGCTGCTTCTTGGAGGCCATGAATCGCCTCTTCCACCATGGGTTCAGTTAATGCGAACCCTAATTTTTTCTCAGCCAACCAATGGGCGTGAACAGCAGCCATTTCCGTGAATATCGCCTTGCGGCCAACATTATTAAGGGTATACCATAAAGGACGATCGAGAGGCTTAACCCAAAGATAGCTAGAGTTTGCTACAATCCCGCTGCGTCTTGCCGCCACCAACATTTCAGTAAACGCCGTATAGAGATAGGCATGCTTCTCTAAAATGTCTTTAACCACTGGACTATGTCCATATTTTTTCAATAAAGTATCGGTGCCAGGGAAATCTAAATTACCCTTTATCAATTTATTTTTAGTGACCAAACGCTCGATATTGGCGAGAAATAATTCCGCTTCGTCGCGCTGATAGCTAGCAAAGGCAGCAAAAGCAGCAAATAAGGCTTTTTGATACGCTGGCAAATGATCTATCCCAGGCCAGAGTGGCCCTAACTGCTGACAAAAGATAACTTTAGCTTTTAGGCGATCGACCATAATGACCTGAGTTTCACTATCGCGATACAGCAACTTATGTTTTCGGCCAAATTCGATAGGAGTTTGCCCCATTGCCCAAAGCCCCTCATCGATAGGCTCAGTAACCAGATCAAAACCTGCCACCACTTGAATATTCGGGAAATCATCATGCAATTTAACACCCAAACTAGCCATGCTCTCGGTACTATTGAAGCTATTTTTAGGGTGGAAGAACGCTAATGCAAAGCCAAGAATAATGGTAACAACCATACAAGGATATTTAAGAGTATCACCCACTTCGTTGGATAATAACATCAGTTGATCATAGCTTACTCTTTGGGCTGGAGTTAGCTTTACCCAGTTTTGTAAGCCTTGATATACGCGATCCGGAACAAAATAACTAATAAGCTCCAACTCATAGTATTTAATCCACAATAAAAAGCTTAGGATCTGAACCCTGAAAAAAAATAAAATGATAGCGCCAATTAAAAACGCACCCCCTGCCAATAGCAGGATGTCCATTTCATTCCCTTCCGTTTTTTGTCCATTCATCGCCGTTTCCTATAACAAGCCATCGCCGTCAAAATTTTCTAAATCTAAGCGTCTTTGTTTTTTATTATAATATTCTGTGAGTTCTTTAATGATTCGGTCGCATATCTGCCCTACGGTAATAGTAGGATCGGCTTTGAGTTCCATTTCAATATCTTCTGTTGCCGATCCTCTAGGGAAGGATTCAGCCAACAATCTTCGCGCATTAATGGGACCAATTTTTTTATATAAGGCATCGCGAATAGATACATCTTCTGCCGTCGTGTTAAAGGCCCATAACTCCACCGGGCTAATGGTACTGGTTAATAATTGAGTGTTCATGCCTCGCTTAGTAACAAATTGAGCAATAAAAGTAGACCCTTCCGAACTTGGCCCATGTACTCGGTTAGCCAGGGCTACCCTTTCAGTATCTGTAAGGCCAAAGGTTTTACAGGTAGCATCTATCGATAAAGAAGAACCTGAATCTAAAATAAATACAGATGTCGCAAACTCGACCATCAATTCATCGAAGTCTTTTAAAGACTGGGATGAAAGCGCGATCTGAATCTTCCATTTACGTCCTTCACGCATATCCTGAATAATTTGATCGCGAATCACCGGACTTTTTGAAGTGCGATGGAATTCATCAAATACGATACGTTTAGGCTCTTCCATAATTTCTTTAATACGCTTTTTATGTAGCTCATGATATTGCTGAGGAATTTTTTCTACTTCGTCAGCATTTAAAAAGAAATCTTTCGCTAGGATATGCCTTGCCAGCATATACATAACGGCGGTTTGTTTCTCAGCCGTACTACTACCTGATTTGGCTACTTCATCCAGATCTAGGGCCACCACTCGGGTATCTTCAAGATCTAGGCGGGTAGTACAAGTTAAGGTAGGAAGGTTACGAATTACCCCTGAAATAACGCGGGCATAAGAATCGATATAGCCTTCATTATTTTGAGTTTTTACTTCGGCAAATAAATCTTTAATCGCATTGGTATAAGCGATTGAAACGGTATCGGCAATGGTTGGCATCGCAAATCGTTGGGCCTTTAAGGCCATGTGACGATCGCCCGATTCAAATAAAGCATCGGTTACTTGCCACCAGGTAATTTGAGCCGAATCCGACTTAATATGAATATGTTCTAAGGCTTTTTCAATTTCATCATCGCTAAATCGCACATAAATCTTAGGCTGCTCTAAATCGCTAAAGCGCTTATAGATTTCATCGACGATCATGCTAATCATGCTGGCCATGCCTTCTGGCGGCCTATCTTCGATGCTTTCGACCAATAATAAACTGATAAAGTTAATCAAGAATGAACGATGCATCCGGGTTGGATAACGTGCTCCAAGCTGAGTATCGAAGGGGTTAATAGCATCGCGCTCTTCTAAGGTTAAACGATGGTAAACCACTTCATGCTTTTTATTGGCAGGCAAGCCTTCCTGCAATAGGGAAATAAAACCTTTACTAGAAGGTCCAATATCAACGATGGAAATTCGTGGTAATCGAGCCAAACCTCCTAATAAACACAGGCCTAAGTTTAAGGTATTTAATAATACTGATTTACCCGAACCTGAACGAGCATAGACGATATCGATCCAGCTTACCTGATGAGTGGAACCTGGCTGATAGGGCCAGACTTTTCCATCTGGGGTCCTAAATAGTAATGCACCTGCCTGCCAAGGGGAGGCTGGCCTCACAATAGGCAGCATAAAGATAGCATCAGACAAAGGTGCTGCCGAAGCGTTACACATCATGTTTTTGGTAAATGCTAAGGCGCTCGATACGGTGGTACCAAAAGCATCCCCTGTAATTTCGCCAACTTCACAGTTACCCCAACTTTGTACTGCTTTATATAATTTAGCCGCCCGCTCTTTTAATAGATCGGTTTTGCCGGCAGGGGCCCAAGTAGCCAGGCAGACATAGAGTTTAATAACCGGGTCATCGCTTCGTTCATGTAAATTTTTAAGTAATTTATGCGCATCGGCAATTAAGCGGTTATTACTCGAAGCAAAGGATAAAATTTGAGCCAAGGCATTTTTACTCTGGGAAATTTTAATGCCGTCATTCGCTATAAAATACGAAATTCGCCAAGGCAGATCATTGGGAAGTAAGCGCCGAAATAATTCATAAAAGGATTTTATTTCTTTAGGAAACAATTCCACAAACATTGGCGCATAGCATAAATCGCCAATCCTAGAGATTTTTGAAGAAACGTTTTCGCCACCTCGTGGCATAACTTGCCAGTCCAAGGGTGGCCATAACAGCGATGAGAGATCTTTTGGATATTTGCCTTTAAGCCTTAAAGGCAGTCGATCGCCAGGCAGATGCGGTTGCCAGCTAGGATCGGTGTAATTAGGATCGATACTTTTGCGGATATAATAAGCCGCCTTATGGACATCTAATAAGCTTAAATAAAACCCGGTATGCTGTAAATCTTCTAGTACTGAACTCACAAAGGATTCATGGCTATTACGAAGCTCAGATAAGACTGAAAATATATTGGCGGCCCCTGACATTTTTGGAAGTTTATACTGTTTAAGCCTGTCAGCACGTTGATTAATAAGGCGTTTGAGGTGAGTTTTCTCAATAGTAGCAGGGGTAGTCCATAACACAATAAAACATTCTTCATCTGCACAGAAATCTGATAAAGTTTCCACTCTTGAAGCAAAAATATCATCGATATCTAATTCCAGGCGTTTTGCGGTACGACGCGCAGGAGTTAGCGCTTCTTCAATGGTTTTACCTACCGTAGATTTATTATAGGAAAAAGAAAATTGCACATAATGCCCGCCAGATGCCAATGCTGGCTGAAAGGTTTCAGTGACCCGCTCACAAATATAAGCAAATTCATTGGCGCCAACAAAGCGTTTATAACCTGCTAATTTAATAATCGAAATCAACGAGCCATCTTTAGTGACTAAAGAATGTTTACTGTCCGCCGATTCCAGGTCACAGTAAGATAAAGCATTTTGCTTAAATACCGTGCTAAGCCATGCAAATATGCTATCTACGCTGTCATATAAGCTATCAACCACTGACATTATAACTTCCTTACGCGATGGGGGCACAGAATAAAAGAGGGAAGCGTGGCTCCCTCTCTGCCACCTCGCCCGAATTTATTTCGGGCAGGCGTCCAAACCAGGCATTACTTAAATACATAGCCAGTGCTCATCACCACTTCGCCTTTACCGCTATCGATATTAACGACTGTGCCATAATTTGCTAGCGCTGTTCCGAGAACCACTGTAGTAGTATTGCCCTGATCATCGACCAACCAGGCTCTACCAGGCACTACCGCTCGCAAGGTCAACTTCTGTACTGTTGCAGATTGTTCAGCCAATAGTAGTGCTAACTGTTGCTGGGTCTTATCCAGCTCTTTAGCCACGATGATCATGTTTTTATTATAAGCGGCAAGATTAGCCGATAGGGTTTGCATGCTTTTCTGCATATTACCTAAGGTGTTAACCACTTGAACCGTTTGTTTTTGTTGGGCTAAGGAAGCTTGGCCTACATCTTGGACTAAACCCTCTAAATCTTGCATTTTAGTAAAGATATCTTGTGAATTTTGATTCACAACTTTAGCAAATCCTTCCATCAAGGTTTTCATATCTTGCTGAGTCATAATAATATTAGCAGGTGTAGTGGCTATTGGAGTAGGCACGGCGACAGGCATGGTATTATTTAGTCCCGTTGCAGGAGCCGGCGTTGCACTGGTTTTCTTAGCGTTAGCCTGTGCAGAGTCAGGCTCTGGTATAACAGGTTTCAGGCCAAATCCCGAAGGCTGAGCTTGCACAGAACTTTGTTTTTGCTGAGGGGTGCTAGGAACTAAAATCCCATAGGTCAGATAGCCCGCGATAGCTACGCCAACTAAACCTACTAAGATAAATACCAAATTCGCTTTTAGAAAACTCACTAAGCCAGATGATGATTTAGCAGGTCCGCTAGATTCATCCGCCTCGTCCATAGTGAATTCATCTGCAGGTAATAGCTCAGGCGACTCATCGGTCGCACCAGGGGGAGTAGTCTCTTCACCTACTGGTTCAAAGTCATCATCAAAGTTAAAGTTATCATCATCTTCTTTCATAACCACGCCTTATAATATTTAGGGAATTCTGACATCACTCATAAATAGCACACCAATTCCGGTGCCTTGATTAAGGATAACGGTAGGTGGAGTGTTAAATTGGGCTGCTGCTACCTGGCTTAAGTTGGTACCCACTTGGCCAAAGCCTTGATACATGGCTGTTTTTGACGTTACGGCAGCATTAGGAGCGCCAGTACTATTAATAACCGTACAGTTTGCAGTGTCGGGTGGGCAAGAATATTGATAGCTTTGATAAGCGCTACCAAATCCTTGTAAAAATCCAGCTGCAAATAACATGCCATAACGAAGCAAATAGTGATTATCCGCGCTAGTGGCCACGGCATTATTTGCTGTTTTTGCATCGATAGCGTAGGCCGTACCGATACTGATAGTGGCGGGCTGAGATTTAATAGACATCTGATTGAATTGGACCACTAATTTATCCGTTTCGCGGGCAAATGAGCCTAATAACATTGCGCCTGTATAAGGCCCGGCTACAATAGTCGCCATCACTGGTGTACCTGGTTGATCGCTATCTATTGCCGTATCCATTACCGCAAACATTATCGTGCCGGCTTTAATAGCGACAGGGCCGGTGGCAGCGCCAGGAGTGCCCGCTCCAGGCCCAAAATTAGAACTAGAGCTTGTAGAACCTGCTTGTGTACTAAGCGTAGGCAAGGTCCAAGTCGATTGCAGAGTCTGAATTTGAGATGCCATGCTTTGTTGTAATTGGGCTACTTGCTGCTGTTGAATAGTAGCCGGATCGTTTTGAGGTTGATAATAGCCACCATTATTGGGCTGATAATATGACCCTCTGTTCTGGTAAGGCATAGGTTGAGTGCTAGGAGTTTGCACTGTATTAACTGCTGGCTTAGCGGGCTGCTCTGCTTGTTGAGCTTGCTCAGGATTAATTACTGTCACCGTCTTATTGGTGGGTGGGGGTGTGCTGGCGGGTGTTTTTGGACTAGCACTGGTTGGTGGTGCAGGCTTAGGCACGACCGTTTTATCCGGGGTCGGAGGATTACCAAATACATTTGAAAATAAGGTTTTACCCGTGGAGATAGCTTGAGTCGTCTGAGCCGTCTGAACTTTATTGGCTAAAGTGTCATAAGTTTGCTGCTGAACGGGTGCAACGGGTTGGTTCTGTGAAGTCGTTCGCAGCGGCGTAATAGTGGAGGGAGGTGCGCTAGGTTTATTAACCTGATCACCGGAACTAAATAAATTCATACCAATAATAAATACGACAATAAGGCCAACAACTATTACCAATACACGCATTCTGGGATGGTTTGCTAACTTGTTTTTGAACTTTTTAACTAGCTGCATTATTACTCTCCACTACTTGTACGCGCTCAATATTGCCTTGATTTGAAATTAAAATATAAGGAGCAACAGGTAATTCATATGCATGTAAAGGCGTTGTTCCAGGGCCATCAGCACGAGAGATAAAACCGGGTGAAAGTAAGCTAGCATGCGTCAGTAATAAATAGTTGGATTCAAAAGACCAAAGTTGAACATTGCTATCTGAGGTATTTAATTCAACAGCTCCTACTGGAGGCAGACCATTTAATAAATCGATTAAATACCCTGGGGCTTGAGCAGGTTGTGGCAAACCTGTGCTGCCATCCTGGTTTTGATCCATACGGATATAATCCAGGTAATCCCATTGTTTTTGGCCCACAACTAAGTTTAACATTACGGGAATCTGCATGCCCTGCAACATAACGCCAATATTCGATTGTGCATAAAGTGCCTCACCCTGCACCATTAATACGCCGCTTTTTTTATCCCATTGCACGTTAAAAGACTTCGCATCACCGATACTAAAAGAGGTAATGGGCCATACTTGTCCGCTAGCATCGATAAATACTAATGAGGTAATCATACCCTGCCCGATTCTAATTATCGGCATTAATCCGCCTGGCTTTACGGTCACTGGTATAATAGCGGAAGTGCCATTGGCAGGCGCATCTCCCGGTGGCATGGCATTGGCTTCTTGTTGAGTAGCGGCGGTATTTTTAAATTCATGAATTTGGTCAGGGCTTAATGGAAAGCTGGTATTAAGCAATTGCTGAAAGGCTTGTTTGGATTGTCCGGCTGTACTCGTAGGGCCATTGGCTTGTGCAGCACTGCTATCGCTAGTAGGGGTAGCATTCGATTGAGCCTGAGTAGCGCTTTTCGTAGGGACAGGGATTTGCTGAAGACTATCAGTTATCGGTTGCAAACTAACTGGAGCCGAGGCAAGACTGTTATCCGTTCCAATATCAGCCATAGCCGTTACGGAATAGGATAACCCCAAGCATACCACTAGTAAACTCGTCATTTTTAGCTTTTTCATCATAGCCAATCCCTACCAACACATAAAGAAAGTGTAGACAATTTTTTGATAATTATCACTAATTCCGCCTAACTCTTTAATAAATCAAATTCTGGGGCATAATACGTAAACTTATGTTTATGTGTAAAACCAATAAATGTAACATTCGTTACAAACATACCCCAACCTAAAGCAACACCGCGTATCTGCGGCAAAATAATCAGATACAAAATTTTAATCTTATTTTATCTAAATACTTTTATAATAATAGACTTAATTTGCTATTTAGCCCTAAGCTTATAAAATACTTTACTAAACCCGAATCATTTGCGAGAAAAAAATGGCATTAAGACAAGATATCATAAAACACTGGCAAGCATTCAAAAACCCTTTAATCAACGATATTCTCATTAATCTGGAAAAACTTGAAAAAGAATATCCGCCACTGACGGAACCAGAGCTAGCCGCCGTTGAAACCTTACTGGGATTCTTCCAAACGGCCAAAGCCGAAAAAATCGATGAACTGCAACTGATTCAAATTTTAAACCAGCTACCAGCGGCCTATATGTTATTTATGGTCCATAAATTACAAAGCCTCAATACCGATCTTGTTATGAAAGTCATTAACTATGCTCAAAAGCATAAAGAAAATGATGCCGAGATTGCTAACTTTTTTCAGCGCAATATGGTGTTTGAAAAATCGCAATTATTGGGGCGCATCTTTTCTAACAACAGAATGGAAAACGTCTTACAAGTCTTAGTAAAAGGGTAGTTCAGGTGAAAACGTATAATATTCGGGCTTTTAATGGCCATAGCCCTCAACTTGGCAAACGCGTATTTATCGACCCTAATGCCGTCGTCACCGGCCAAGTAAGCTTAGGCGATGATTGCTCTGTCTGGCCTGGCGCATCCATTAGAGGTGACTTATTAGCGATTACTATTGGCAAAAGAACCAATATTCAAGATGGTAGTGTGCTACATACCAGCCAGGATAGTATTTATAATCCGGGTGGGCATGCGCTCATTATCGGTGATGAAGTCACCATTGGCCATAATGCTACCGTACATGCCTGCACCATCCACGATCAAGTGTTAATCGGCATGGGGGCGGTTATTTTAGATGGTGCTATTATCGAATCCCGAGTATTGGTCGGGGCAGGCAGCTTAGTCAGCCCAGGCAAGGTATTGTCGAGTGGTTATCTCTGGCGCGGCAATCCGGCTAGACCGGTTCGCGAATTAAGCGAGGAAGAGCTGGGCTTTTTTAAATTCAGCGCTGATCGCTATGTTATCAGCAAGGACCTGCACATTCATTCCTTAGCCCATACTTAATTAGTGGCTGGGTGGACGACTATATTGCTCACTCCGCCAGCCTGCAACTGCTGACGAACCTGATTCGCTTGAGTGATATTATCAAACGGCCCAAGCTCAGCCTGGTAAACAGGACTGGTTAAGGTTCCGGTATTTTTTACGGTGGGTGTAAGTCCCATTAAGAGTAATTGTGCACGCATTTGGTTGGCACTTTGTTGATCTTGATAATACCCCACATCGACCACAAATTTCGCTGCCGCAGCAGAATTGGCAGGAGTAGTGCTTGGCGGAGGCGTCGGCTGAGCAGAACTAGTAGCACCGTTGGTGCCCGCATTATTAGCCGATCCGCTTGGCAATACCGTATAGAAATCAAAGACTGGCTGAGGCGCTTGAACGGGAGCAGGTTTAGATTTTTTCTTAGGGGCTGGAGGCGGTGGAGCGACAGCATTAAGATTAACATTGGCCGGTAAATTTAAGGTCTGCTGATTGCTACCCGCGGCCATGCTTTGAGTGGGATCACTTAAGCTTTGATCCATACTCAAACGCCCTGCATGATCTAATTCAGCTTTTCCTTTAGTAGAATGATGCAACTCACCAACCCAGGCTCCAAGCTTCTCTTTTGCCGCCACTAATGCATCGCGGTGTTTATAAACCGTGACGATGGCAGTGAGCAATACGGCGGCCAGTATTATAGTGACGATCGCCCCCAAGATAGGCAGAGGCCTACTGCTTTTATTAGTCGACACCTTATTCGATGCAGGGTTACGAGCGGCCGTAGCAGTCCTTTTTGCAGGGACAACGGTAGCCTTTAAGGACTGACTATTGAGGTTGGCGTAATCTTTAACCATAAAAAATATAATCCTGTAGTTTATATAAAATCAAATAGCATGATTCTACCATTCTGTCACCCCAAAAGTCATTCCTAAGAGTGGCAAATTTACGTAGCAAAGAATCTTTCTAATACTTAAGGTCACGATACTAGCGTGAATTATAATGCATTTTTAGTAAAACAGCCTAAAAAAAACCATATTTGTACTGATAATTACAGCTTTACTATTTTGCCCACATGATTTACGATGCTTTTAATGATTGATAAGTTTAGTAAAAATAACGGGTGATACATATGATTTATGGCTATATTTCGGAAGACGAAGACTCTCCTTCCAATGGTAAAACACATCTTGAAGCATACGTCGATAAAAATGCCATTAAATTGGATTCCTTTATCGTTGAAGACCAGTCTAATAAAGTTAGTTGGGAAAAACGTGAGCTATTCGATTTAATCAATAACGCAAAAAAGAACGATGTCATTATCACTTATGAGGCGAGCAATTTAGCACGCTCCACCCTGCAATTGCTCGAAATCCTGGAAGCGATTGCTAAAGCGGAATTAAGCTTGAAATTTATCAAATATAATGAAACCTTCGTCCCTGAAACCGCTATGGACACCAAAAGCTTCCTGCGACTCATGCAATTTATTGAAGAAGACTTCTTAAGCAAACGCACCGTCGATGCCCTGGCAAGACGTCGTGCAGCGGGCTTACCTTTGGGTCGCCCTAAAGGCCGCAAGAATAAATCGCGTAAACTCGACAAATTCAGAGTTGAGATCAAAAAATATTTATCGCTCAATATCAGCAAAGCCTCTATCGCTAAATTAGTTGGCTGCCATGCTCAAACCTTATATAACTATCTCGAAGATACTAAGCTGACTGCCGAAGGCGAGCCTGAAGAGGCACTAGCCAAAAGCAATTTAGAAAGCATCAGCTAGAGATTTTTCTAGTCTTCTATGTCACAATGCCTAGCACTGCTAATCCTTGCTAGGCTTTTTTTTAATGAAAAATCTTATTATTATCGATAGAGACGGCGTTATTAATTACGACTCCGATGATTACATTAAATCCGCCGATGAATGGCAGCCGATCCCAGGTAGTTTAGAAGCCATAGCCAGCTTGCATCAAGCAGGCTATTTAATTGCGGTAGCTACCAACCAGTCCGGTATTGCACGAGGCTTATTTAGCCTGGAGACATTACAGTCCATGCATCTAAAGATGGAAGCTTTACTCGCAGACTTAGGCGGTAAGATCGATGCCTTGGCCTTTTGCCCCCATGGCCCTGATGAGCAATGCAGCTGCCGAAAACCTAAACCTGGCCTCTTGCTAACTATTGCTACGCAACTTGATGTTTCGCTTGAAAACGCCTATTTTGTTGGGGATAGCTATAAAGATATCGAAGCGGCTCGCGCGGTTAAGGCTACCGGCATATTGGTACTTACCGGAAAAGGTCAGCGTACCCTTGATAAACATCCGGAATTAGATAATGAAATACCGGTTTATAATAACCTACAAGATTTCGCCTATAGTCTCTTAAAATAAGGTTTACCATGTTTTATAAATTTATCCTCGCCCTACGCTCCCTGCTTTATTATGTACTGATGTTTAGCTCGGCCTTTATTTTTATGTCCCTTATGTATCTGGCTTTACTATTGCCCTTTCGCGTTAGGTTTAAACTTAGCCAAATATGGACATTAGTCTGCATTCAGCTTGCCAAATGGATTTGCGGAGTCGATTATGAGGTTAAAGGATTAGAGAATGTAACTGCTGGGCCTTATGTTTTCTTATGTCGTCATGAGTCGGCCTGGGAAACGCTAGCCTTAAATACGCTATTGCCGCCTACGGTTTTCGTCTGTAAAAAATCGTTGCTAATGGTGCCTTTTTTCGGTTGGGCCATGTTACTGACTCGGCAGATCCCTATCGATCGTAGCCAGGGCATTAAATCCTTTAAAAAGGTCATTAAACAAGGTAAAAACCGCCTCGAACAAGGTCTATCGATCGGTATATTTCCAGAAGGTACTCGCATAAAACCTGGTGAATATCCGGCTTTTTCTAAGTCAGGCGCCTCATTGGCTAAAGCCTGCGGCTATCCCATTATTCCCATCGCCTTAAATTCAGGCAAAGTCTGGCCTCGCAATAGCTTTATTAAATACCCGGGTAAAATTACCGTAGTGATAGGCAAACCTATCGATAGCAAGATGCATAGCACAGATGAAATTAATTCCCTATGCTATGAATGGATTAAGCATAACTGCTAGCATGAGCACTGACTGAATCCTTACGAGATTCTAGATTGAATGTAGTTTGAATGTCTTGTAAAGCGGGATTGACTATCCTAGTCATGCTATCGCGATCAGAATGCTCAATTTCATACAATCGCCAATTCTTAAGTGCCTCCACTTGCATATCACGAGTTTTAGCATTTTCAAACATAAAAACTCTAAGCTTTTGGGGATTATCCGATAAGCGAGCTAGTATTTGCTGACCTAAAATCTTTTTTATAGCGCTAGCCCATGCGGGATCATAGGCAGCGGCCTCTTTGCAAATTAAACGATGAAGATTCATTAAAGTTTCTGTAGAGATATCTTCTAAATTTCGATCCAATAAAGGTGCCAAAGTCGTTTTAAATGTTTTATAGAAACAGCAGCAAAAAGATTCCCGTACACTTAACGACCGAATAGCCGCTATATTCTCTCTTATTTTTCTCTGAGTTACACCAGGCATTTTAAAGATGGCATTAATTAAAGTAAGTTTGGACTTAGGTGTTGATACAGGCACTTTTGGCTGTGATTCTGGCATTACAGAATAACCCGCTGCCCCATCCCCGCTTGAATCTCCCTCTTCAAATTCAGCTGAACTACCCATTGAACTTTTAGACATAATATTCTCCCTTAAAATCTATTATCCTTTGCCGCAGCGATTAATTGAGCCACCCTACTGCTTAGGTTTTTATTCAAACCCAACACCGTAATATGACCCAGTTTTCTACCTGGCCTTTCCTTTTTACCATAATCGTATAGATGAACACCAGTACCAATATCTTCATTTTTAAATTTAGGCCAGCTTCCGATGATATTGATCATTACCGCAGGCGCGATAACGTCGGGTGAAACTAAAGGCATATTCGATATAGCCCGCAGATGGTTTTCAAATTGGCTGCAGGTAGTGGCTTCGATCGTTAGATGTCCTGAATTATGCACTCTTGGAGCAATCTCATTGGCGAGCAGGCCATAGTTCATTACAAAAAATTCGAAGGCCAATACGCCCACATACTGAAAATGCTCTAGCAATTTCCTTACATAGTCTTCGGCCTGTTTTTGCAAGCCGGCATCTTTATAAGGAAATTCCGATAACTGTAAGATGCCATTTCTATGAGTATTTTTAATTAAGGGATAAAATACGATATCGCCAGTAATGCTACGCGCGGCGATTAATGAGACTTCACACTCAAAGGGCACAAAACATTCTAAGATGGCGGGCTGGGCCCCCATCGCTAACCAAGCCTCTGAAATCTGCTCTGGGGATCGAATAACAAATTGGCCCTTGCCATCATAGCCAAATCGTCGGGTCTTTAAGACCGCAGGCGTACCGATTGCCGTTAAGGCCTGATGCAAATCCTGTTCGGACTCAATTCCGACATAATTGGGAACCGGAATATTAAGGGCCTGGAAGCATTGTTTTTCCAGTAGACGATCTTGGGCTACGGCGATACTATCGGGCTTGGGATAAACTGGTCCCTCTTGTTCCAGCAGGCTTAATAAACTCACATCGATATTTTCATTCTCTAAAGTGCAGACATCCGCCGCCTCGATAAATTCTTTTAATACCTCATTTTCTTCTAAGGTGCCCATCATAACGGGGCTAGTCCTTGCTGCCGGGCAATAACTATCTTCCACCAAACATAAGGTTTCTAATCCCAATTGATAAGCGCTAGCGCTTAAGAGTTGCGCTAATTGACCTCCGCCTAATATGCCTATTTTCATGGTACTTTCCTTGGATCGATATGCGCTAATACATCCTCGGTCAGTTTGGACCTGTATTGTCTTAACGCCAGTTGGATTTCTGGATATTTAAGGCCTAAAATAGCCGCGGCTAAAAGTGCCGCATTAATCGCGCCGGCCTGACCGATAGCTAAGGTCCCAACCGGAATGCCTTTGGGCATTTGTACGATCGATAGTAAGGAGTCGACTCCGTTTAAAATCTGAGTCGGCATCGGTACGCCTAATACGGGAAGGTAAGTTTTCGCCGCGGTCATTCCGGGCAAATGGGCCGATCCGCCTGCTCCGGCAATGATAACTTCAAAACCCTTATCGGCCGCACTTTCGGCGAATTCGAATAACATATCGGGAGTACGATGAGCTGAAATAATACTAGCCTCATAGGATATATTTAATTCGTCCAGCATCTTAGTGCTATGTTCTAAGACTGGCCAATCGGATTGAGATCCCATAATAATAGCGACTTTAGCGTTCATAACGAATCCTTATCATTAGACCCCCTTCAGCATAGCAGCTCCTATCTTATATTTACATTACGTATCTCACCGTTGCATTTTGTAAGCCGTCTTAATAGGCTATAAGGATGATTAGCAAATAGGAGCTTGTTATGAAGCTTTGGATCGGCTGTTCAGGGTATCAATATTCAGCATGGAAAGGCACATTTTATCCAGACAATATTGCTCAATCAAAATGGTTTCAGTATTATGCCGAGCAGTTTAATTCCGTGGAAATAAACTATACCTTTTATAGCTTTCCCCGCGCCAGCACCATGGAAAAATGGCGAATTCAGGCCCCTGAGGGCTTTCGCTATTCGCTTAAAGCGCCTCGATTTATTACCCATTATCATCAATTTACTAATACCGAACAAAAGGTCCATGACTTTTACCAGCTCGCTGATATTTTAGAGGATAAGCTCGGCTGCATCTTGTTTCAGTTTCCGGCAAAAACCCGTTATGACCCCGATCTGCTCAATCGCATACTCGATCAGCTTAACCCACGGTATAAAAATGTCCTCGAGTTTCGTCATCCTAGCTGGTGGAAAGAAGAGATTTACCAGGCTTTATATAAAGCCAATATTAGCTTTTGCCACCTTAGCGCTCCCGTAGCCTTTCCGGACCATCATAATCCTGAAAGCCAGTTTTATCTTAGGCTGCACGGCACTGAAGGATGGTATCGAGGCTCGCATGCCACAGAATTTCAAGACTGGCTTAGCGCTATAAAAGCTTCAAAGGCTCAAGAGGCTTGGGTCTATTTTAATAACACCATGAAAGCCGATGCTATCCACGATGCTAAACACTTGCAGGAGTTGGTCGATGAGCTTAAAGGATTATCATCATAAACGTAATTTCTCTAAAACACCTGAACCCAAAGGTCACTTGCCTAAAAAATCGGGGGCCATTTTTATTATTCAGAAACATGCCGCCTCGCATTTACATTATGATTTTCGCTTAGAGCTAGATGGGGTATTAAAAAGCTGGGCCGTACCAAAAGGCCCAAGCTATAACCCGCATCAAAAACGCCTCGCCGTAGAAGTGGAAGACCACCCTATCGAATATGCCAGTTTTGAAGGCAGCATCCCTCAAGGTCAATACGGTGGAGGCACTGTCATGCTATGGGACCAAGGAAGTTGGGTGCCTGAAAACGATCCCGTTGAAGGATATAAAAAAGGCCTGCTAAAATTTGAATTGCAGGGCCAAAAATTAAAGGGCCATTGGTCATTAGTGCGGTTTAAACAAGATCCAGGCAAAAAGCCTAATTGGCTGCTCATTAAATCCCATGACGATTATGAAAATAGCATCTCAGATTTAGCATTAGTCGATTCACCCAGTGTTAAAACGGGCCGGACGATGGATGAAATTGAGGCGGAGAACTAATGATTAAAACAACGGATGCCGGTAAATACCATCACTAGTCCATACTCATTGCAGGCATCGATAACGTCTTGATCTTTGATCGATCCGCCCGGCTGGATAATGGCCTTTATCCCTGCGCTGGCAATAGCATCGACATTATCGGTAAAGGGCAAAAATCCATCCGAGGCTAGGACGCAAGCCGATAAATCATTCGGCGCTTTTTTAATAGCCAGCTCCACGGCATCGATTCTAGATACCTGACCACAACCCATCCCCACTATAGTGTGAGCTTGGGTAATCAAAATGGCATTCGATTTTAGATGTTTAACGACTTTCCATGCGAATAATAGCTCTTTAATTTGTTCGGCATTGGGCTGTCGTTTAGTCATACACTTTAGATCATCTGCTTCGATTACAGCATAGTCACTATCCTGAACCAGCAGGCCCCCTTCTATACATTTATAGGCAAGGCCTTTACTTGCTGAAGGCATCTGTGGCAAGGCTAATAATCGATAATTGGGTTTGGCCCTTAACATATCGCTGGCATCCGAATCAAAGCCCGGAGCAATGATGACTTCGATAAAGACCTGCTTTAAAAACTCGGCAATCTTTGGGGTACAAGCTCTATTTAAGGCGACGATTCCACCAAAAGCCGATTGGCTATCAGCCTGCCAGGCTTGAGTAAAGGCTCGGTCGATAGTATCCGCCGTTGAGACTCCGCATGGATTGGCATGTTTGACTATGACACAAGCTGGCTGGTCGAATTCCTGCACGCAGCGAAGCGCCGCTTCGGCATCGGCTATATTGTTATAGGATAAGGCCTTACCTTGAAGCTGCTTAGCAGCTAATAAACCCTTTGTTTTATAGGAATGAGTATAAAGCGCCGCTTGCTGATGTGGGTTTTCGCCATAGCGCAATACTTCCTGGCGCTCAAAGCTTATGCTTAATTGGCTTGGGAACTTATCGGTATTGAGATATTCGGCAATTAAAGCATCGTAAGCCGCGGTATGAGCAAAAGCCTTAGCGGCTAGCTTTTTTCGACAGGCTAAACTTATTCCATTATGCGCGTTAAGCTCGGCTAAAATAATAGGATAATCCTCAGGATCATTAGCCACAGTCACCCATTGCATATTTTTGGCCGCGGCCCGTATCATCGCCGGCCCGCCTATATCGATATTGTCGATAATTTCATGATAAGGGGCTTCAGATTGCACGGTTTTAGCAAAGGGATAAAGATTAACGATAACCAGATCGATCCAGTCGATGCCATATTGCTTAGCCTCAGCCGCATGCTGATCGCGTTTGCCTAAAATACCACCGTGGATTTTAGGGTGTAGGGTCTTAACCCGGCCTTCCATCATCTCGGGAAAGCCTGTGATATCGGCTACCAATGTTATAGGAATGCCTGCCGCCTGTAAGGCTTTGGCGGTGCCACCAGTCGATAAAATAATAATATTATGTGCTGCCAAATGCTGAGCAAATTCGATTAGACCGGTTTTATCGGAGACTGAAATAAGGGCGGTTTTAATCGAGCTAAAATCTGACATGCTGCACCCCCTTAATACTGTTTAAATTGTGCCCTGCCCAAAAAGTTGAATGGTTTCAAGTAAGGCTTCTGACTCTAAAGTTTGGACTTTGGCCTTTAGCGTTAAAGGGCTATCATCGGCGGCTACCGGGCAACGTTTTTGTAAGATAATTTCACCGGCATCGACCGCTTCTTCAACGAGGTGCACGGTACAACCGCTTTCCTCGTCGCCAGAATTTAATACGGCCTCATGTACGCTTAAGTCCATCATATTACTGTATTTGGGTAAAAGGGAAGGATGCACATTGACTAATTTTCGATGCCATTGCCTGGTAAAGCGACCCGATAAAATTCGCATAAACCCTACGAGAACGCCGAGTTCCACATGATGATCGGCAAATAACTGGTTGAGCATCTGATCATAGGCTTCACGGCTATAGCCTTGTGGCGATACATACCATGCCGGGATATTATGCTTACGGGCCTTCTCTAAAATTAAGGCATCTGGATTATCGCTAATAACGATTTTAATCTGCGCATTTAATCTACCCGCTTCGATAGCCTCGATAATCGGCAGCAAAATAGTGCCGCGGGTAGAGCCTAATATTCCTAGTTTTACTGGATGCATAGTAGTCCTCAAAAGTCATAGGTCCCTGCCTGCGCGGGAATGACAGTATCATTTATTATCCTTGCATAATAGTAGAAACTAAGTCTATCCGCTGATTAATCAGTTGCTCTGTACCGATATCCGGCCGATGATACACTCGTCCCTTAATCTGATTGGCGAGGATTTCGGCCTGTTGTTCGGCTTGGGCTAGAGTATCCCCTACTCCCAATACGGCTATGGCTCGAGATCCGGTCATAATCAATCGATCATCAAGTTGATCAACCGCGGCATAATAAAGCCTATCGAGCTTTGTCACCTGACTAATGTCTATAACTTGGCCTTTACTAGGCTGGTCGGGATAGCCTTCAGGCACGATATATTTACAGACGCTAGCCTGAGCTAAAAACTGGGCTTTAACTTTATCTAAGCGGCCCTCAATAATCCCCTGACAAATGTCGATAAAATCCGAATCCAATAGAGCCAATAAATTAATGGCCTCAGGATCGCCGAATCGAGCATTGTATTCGATGAGCTTAATGCCGGTTTTAGTCTTCATAAATCCGCCATATAGAATGCCTTTATAAGGCTCGCCCCATTCTTTTTGCATGGCCTGAATAGCCCGCTCATTCATGGCCGCGGCATCATCGATATCCTGCTGACTTAAAAATGGCAGGCTATGATCGGCATCCGAATAACTGCCCATCCCTCCGGTATTAGGACCGGTGTCGCCGATAAAGGCGCGTTTATGGTCTTGCACGGCTGGCATATGAATGCAATGCCGGCCATCGCTAAAGCTTAATAATGAAAATTCAGGACCGACCACCTTTTCTTCGATAACAAAGGGGCCATCGATTTCATCGATAAATGCCAAGGCTTGACTATGATTAACCAGATGTTCGCCTGAAAGCTTAACGCCCTTGCCTCCCATTAAACCATCGGCTTTTATAACATAATGTTCGCCTAGCTGATGCAAGAAGCGTTCGGCCTGTGGACAGGCTTGATTAAATCGTTGGTAAAGCGGAATTCCAGGCAATTGATACTTGCTTAATACTTCTCTTGCTAAGCCTTTACTGGTTTCGATCTGCGCTAATCGTCGAGTGGGACCGATGGCGGCTATTCCGATGGCCTTTAGGCAATCGACTATCCCTAAGCTTAATGGAATTTCCGGTCCAATGATGGCGAAATCGATCCGATTCTGCTTGGCAAAATCCAGCATCGCCTTACTATCCTGCATACTGCCGATGCAATAGGCATTACATAGAGGCATTATTCCCGGATTATTATGGCTGGCAAAACAGGCTATCTGAGAGTCTTGCGGGGAGCGTTTTATAGCACGAGCTATTGCATGCTCGCGGGCCCCAGATCCAATTAGCAGTATATTCATGGTTGATTATCTTCTAATGGCTACTATGAAATTCTATTCTACTCCTGGCGAGAATAAAATAAATGGAGCATCCTATGTTGCAGACTCGCTGCTAGCATTACTTATCGCTAGGTTCTGATATCTTACCGGCGCAATAGTCTCCATCTAAGCAGGCCATGCAGGGTTTTTGTACCAGGTGATTCCCACGGCGTAATACCGCCTCCTGTAAATCCTTTACATCCTGGTAAAGCAATATATCCACACCTATATAATTCCGAATTTCTTCGACGGATTGATTGTGAGCGATTAGCTCATTGGTAGTAGGAATATTAATTCCATAGTAACAAGGGAATTTAACCGGCGGGCAGGCGCTAACCAAATAAACGGCTTTGGCCCCACATTCTCTAACCATACGAACGATTTCACGGCTGGTGGTGCCTCGCACGATACTATCGTCCACTAATAAAACCGTTTTGTCTTTAATTTCGATTTTTTGCGGGCTAAGCTTATAACGGACTGCCTGGCGGCGCTGAACATCGCTTGGCATAATAAAGGTGCGGCCAATAAAGGGGTTTTTATAGAGGCCCTCGCTATAGCGCACGCCAAGTTCATGCGCAAAGGCTAAGGCGGCGGTATTGGACGTAAAGGGGACGGGAATAACCACATCTGGCTTACTATCGGGATGGGTCTTAAGCCAATTTTTCGCCAAATTTTGGCCCATTCGCAATCGCGAGCGGTACACGCTAATATCGTTTAATTTAGCATCGGGCCTTGCGAAATAAACGTATTCGAATACGCAGGGCCTAAAGGCTTGACTGGCTAAAGTCCGGCGAAATATTTTTCCGGCGAGATCGACAAACACTACTTCACCTGCATCAATACTGCCGGCGTCTTCAAAGCCTAGGCCAAAAAATGAGGTATTTTCAGAGGCAATAATTATATCCTCGCTTCCGTCTTGATGCGGACGCACCCCCATACATAGGGGCCGAATCCCATGTGGATCGCGAAAGGCGATTAAGCCCTTACCGATAATGGCGGTTACGACGGAATAGGAACCCATTACCTGTTTAGTAATCTGCCCAACCGACTGGCAAATTTGTTCAAAAAAAGCCTCTGAGTTAGTGACGGGTGGTTGATCTACAAAACCATCGGCAAATAGATGAATAAGCGTTTCAGAATCGCTATCGGTATTAAGATGACGGCGTCGATTCTGTCGCAGCTCCTGATTTAAATCGCGATGGTTGGTTAAATTTCCATTATGCGCCAAGGCTATACCATAGGGACTTCCCAACCAGAATGGCTGGGCTTGTTCTTGGCTGGCGCTACCCGTCGTAGGATAACGGACATGCCCTATGCCTAGCCTGCCGCTTAAGCTGTCGATATCTTTTTTAGCAAAAATATCTCGCACCAAACCTGGAGCAATTTTTTTATGGAATAATGTATCGCAGGTGATAATTCCGGCTGAATCTTGGCCGCGATGTTGGAGCTGAACTAAGCTTTCATAGAGTTCGATCGCTACTTCGGATTTTTGATTTAAAATTCCTACTATTCCACACATCGATCAGTCCTTTTTTAGAAGTCGATAAAAACTACTCACCCTCCGCTACAGCTTGAGGCGCTTTATTGAGTAAGCGAAAATGGAACAACCTTAGTAATACCGTAGTAATAATGCCAACGACTATGGACGGTAAACAGACGAAGGCAAATGGCACCACCACGCCATACATAAATAATAACTGTTCCGCTTCCTGGGTAGTAGGCCTAGCCAAGGAATGGCTTAGCACTAAATAGAGTGGCACGATAAACACCATTATCAGCGTGAAGAACAGCCCACAAAATGCGCCTCTTATACCCGCCGTAAATAACCGCATTTCATCGGGGGGCATTTGTAAAACACTGGCCCCAAAACAGGCGCCGATTAAAGCATAAACCAAGCTTGCCACTACGCTATAGCCAATCACATTCCAAAGAGACATATCGGGATCGATCGCATAAATTCTAATGGCCAACCAGCCACAAACGAAAAACCATAACGCCGCAAATAAATGTGGCCTTTGGGTGGGGGTAATAGTCTTAATAATAAGCGCAGCCTTGTGTAAAATAGCTATAATGCCCTTTGATTTTGTTTTTAGTATAGTTTCCATGCTGCATCCAGTTTTTGTTCGGTTAATATTTCATATACGTCGATATAACGTCGCGCTACCTCGGCAATAAGCTCTACGGGCGCGGCGGGTAATTCCTTATCTTCATAGGGTTTACAGCTTTTCACATACCATAATCGGATTATTTCTTTATCAAAGCTTTCCGGCTCCAAGCCCTCGTTCAGTCTATGCTGATAATTGTCTAAGCGCCAATAACGACTTGAATCAGGCGTGAGGCATTCGTCTACTAGTATAATCTTCCCTTGTGAATCTTGACCAAATTCAAATTTGGTATCGGCCAAAATCAGACCTCGTTCCAGAGCTAATTTTGAAGCAAACTCGAATAATTCGATAGCTTTTTGTGAAATATATTCCCATTGCGCAGGATTAATATAATCGGCATGGGCTAAATCATCTGGCGTAAGCGGCAAATCGTGCGCGGTGGATTTGGTAGTAGGCGTCACAATGGCTCGCTCTAACTGACTGTTTTTAGGTAAACCCTCGGATAAGACGGTATTAAAAAACTGGCGTTGGCCTTTTCGATACAGAGTCCATAGTGAAGTATTAGTGGTTCCGGTTAAAAACCCGCGCACGATCACTTCGAGAGGAAACACCTTACATTTTTTCACTCGCATGCTGGTAGAACTAGGTAAATCGATAAGGTGATTGCCGATAATATGGCGGGTCTTAGTAAACCACCAGGCACTAAGCTGATTAAGTACCTCGCCCTTAAAGGGAATAGTGGCGATAGGCCGATCGAATGCACTAAGGCGATTCGTAGATACCAGCAATAACTCCTGGCCTAAGTCATAGATATCGCGGACCTTTCCGCTATATTTTGGGTGATAGCTATAACAGCGATGAGCAAAGGGGTTAAAGAGTATAGTGCGCGACATAATCCGCTCGGCAAGCTCAGCAATGTTGCCTGATTCACTGGTTATTTTCCAGAGCACTCCGCGCTTAAGCGCTTGAATATCGAGCTGGCAATCCTGTTGCAAAACCTGCAATTTTTGCGCCTCGATCATATCTTGATGTTCTCGAACTAAAAACGCTAATGAATGAGGGCCTAGGGCCAGGTCAGCGCATTGTTCTTTATTAGGCTGAAATAGCTCATTACTATCGGTAATCTTCTTAAGCAACAGTTCGAATGGTAAGTCGGACTTCAGTTCCCAATGGATAAATTTTTCTACCTTGACGTCTATACCCATTGCTTGCAGGGCTTTTTGCAGGGTAATCGCTTCATTATCTTTAATCAGCATTTGCACCTTAAGCTCATGATGTCCGGCTGCTAGATGATAAACGGGAATCGTGACTGGGCTTAATGTTAAGTCTAAGGGCTGGGCCTTCACTTTTTGCTGGGCCCTTATATACTCTCGCATCGAGGCAAAAATGCCATCTCCATTTGGCGTTCGCTCGGGGTGAGGCATTAAGGCTAAAACATTGCCCGCTGCATTGGAAATCCCGGCGATATTATGCATGGAGCCATTGGGATTGATGGGAAAGGCATCGATGATTTTACCGGCTGGATCCGAATAGTACCAGATTTCAGCATTGGCTTGTTCTAAGGCTTTTAAGACGCTATCCGGAATAATAAAGCGGCCTTCGGCATGGGCCACAGGAATATGCAGAGGCTGGTGATAGTGACGATTAAAAACGCCAGTAGGCTTGGGTTTACCTACGATATAACACCAGTCGTTATAAAAACCTGTGCCTAATACCTTTCCCTCTCGCATGCGTTTATTATGCGTTATCGCCATACCGACTTGGCGGCTTTTTAAGCCTGGGACTAAGCCGCTTTCTACCAATATTTGCGCGCCGTTACAAAGCCCTAATACCGGCTTACCCGCTTCGGCTTGCTCGGCAATTTTATCCATTATGCTATCTTTGGAGGCGATTAGGCCTGATCGGCAGCGGTCTTCATAGGAAAACCCACCGATAATCACATAAGCATCATAGCGATCGAGTTCTGCTAAATCTGAATTCCATAATACATCCACGGCTTTCATGCCGGCGCGTTCGATGGCAAGTCGGGTCTCGCGTTCGCAGTTAGAGCCTGGAAATTGGATTATGGCAGTGGTTATCATAGTAATAGGGCCTCGCGTTTGCCAGGGACGACTTCACCGATGTGATAGAGGATAAATTTTGGGTAAGTCTGTAATACGCTCTGCATGGCCATAGCTGATTTCTCGTCCATTATAATAACCAACCCTACCCCCATATTAAAACTGCGATACATTTCCAGTTGTGGGATGCTGCCAATCTCCTGCATTAGTTTAAAAATAGGCAGAGTGGGACAACGGCTCAAAGCAATTTCTACGGCGCAATCATTGGGTAAAACTCGTGGGATATTGTCGATTAAGCCGCCGCCGGTTATATGCGCCATACCTTTAATATCGATGCTCTTATCGAGGCTAGCATGAATGGGTTTGGCATAATTAATATGCGGGGCCAGCAAGGCTTCGGCCAATGTTTGCTGAAGCTCCGGGATATAGGCATCGATTTTAAATTTGGCCATTTTAAAAAATAAGGCTCTGGCCAATGAATAGCCATTGGTATGTAAGCCACTCGAGGCAAAGGCATAAACCTTGTCGCCTGGTTTAATGCGGGCGCCATCGATGATTTTGGACTTATCGACTATACCGGTTACGATCCCTACTAAATCGTGCTCGCCAGGCATATAGGTATCGGGCATTTCAGCCGTTTCACCGCCGACTAAGGATACGCCTTGTTCGATACAGGCGGCACACATGCCACCCACTAACTCTTCGATAATGCTAGGCTGCAATTTATCATTGGCGATATAATCGAGCAAGGTTAACGTCCTGGCACCCATTACTAAAATATCGTTGCTGGTGGCACTCAATAAGTCATAGCCTAAGGTATCGAACTTGCCAGCCATTCTCGCCACGATGGTCTTCGTTCCAACCCCATCGATACTTTGACACAATACGGGGTGATCGTAATGTTGGACTAAGGCTTTTAAATCATAAAGCGCTCCAAAGCCGCCCAGCCCACCGATGACATTAGCTGAAAAGGTTTTTTCAACTTTGGCTTTAATGCGTTCTACGGCTTCATTGCCGGCACTGATATTAACGCCTGCGCTTTCATAAGTAATACTGCTCATCGATTCGTTTCCCTTATAATTTATCACGCAGCCCGGAACTCCAAGCTTGATAGGCCTGTTCGATATTGACGCCACAATCATTTATTTGAATAATGCCTTTTTGCATGGTTTTACCAATGATCTCAAAGCTTAATTTATATCGATTAAAAATTTCCGTTAGGTGTTCTAGATTTAATTCGCTAACCTCTAGCAAAAAACCTGGGCTTTCACTAAATAAAGCTTGCTCTACATTAGCCGCCTTAAGATGGACTTCGACTCCGATAAAATTTCCTAGACTCATTTTCGCTACGGCCACCGCTAAACCACCCCGATTAATGGTTTTAGCCGCCAAAACCACACGCTTATCGATGGCCTCAGTTAGCGCATATATCTGGTTTTGAATCTCGGTAAAATCGGGTTTAGGGAGAGTGGCACCGAGCGCTTTATGCAAGTCATACCATAGGCTACCACCGCATTCATTTTTACGTTCACCCACGACCATAACGAGTGATCCCGTTTGTTTAAAATCGGAGCTAATCGCCGTGCTGGCATCGATTAATTTACCCACACAACTAATCATGGGGCTAGCTGGGATTGGACCTGCTTTTGATTCGTTATACAGCGAGACATTGCCGGCAATAATCGGCGTGGCGGCATCCGGATACTCTTTTAGATGAATAGCCTCGCAAGCGGCTTTTATGCCATTAATGGCTTCGACTACTTCCCACATTTGCTCGGGTTTTTCAGGGTTGCCGAAACAGAGGCAATCGGTAATGGCCTGTGGTGTTGCGCCTACGGCGGCGACATTCATCATAGCCTCAACCACCGCATTGGCTGCCGCCCAATAGGGATCGATTAAACCAAAACGAGGGTTAGCGCTAAGACTTAAGGCAATGCCAGTCTGGCGAATTTCTTCGGGGAAATCCTGACTATTAAATGGTTGCATGACTCCAGCATCAGCCTGCCCGCGCTCGATAATCGTGCGACCCTGCACCTGTTTATCATAGTTTTCGTAAATCGGTTTTTGAGAGGCTATATTTTCATGCGCTAATAAGGCTAATAAAGTATCCGCACAATCGGCCGTAGGGAATTGTGGTTCATGCAGCCCCTTAATGGGCGCCTGCATCGGTCTCTCATACACGATGCCTTTGGTAATATCTTCGGCCTTAGCATCGATTAAAGTCTGACCTCTATAGCTCACTTTATAGCGGCCATCTTCGGTTATTTTACCGATTACACTGGCTCTTGCTCCTTCTGAAATCTTAGGTAAATCAAAGTCTTCGTTATAATGTTTAATAATTAAAGCCGTTAAATCTGGCGGGCTAACCCACATATAGCGCTCTTGGGTTTCCGCGCATAAGATGACCGAAGGGTGCAAGCCCTCTAAACCGACATGTACATTATCGAGGTTGACCTCGGCACCATAGCCACCGGCCTCCGCTAATTCCACGCTGGCACAGGCGATACCTCCAGCGCCCAAATCTTTAAAGCCCACATCTTTAATTCGATCTAGGGCTATGAGTTTTTTAAATAAGTTATAACTGGACTGCAAGATCATCCTGCCTAAAAAGGCATTAGGCTCTTGCACGGCACTGCGATTTTGCGCCTTGTCTTCTTCTTTTAAATCGATGGAGGCAAAACTCGCCCCGCCAAATCCACTATTATCGGTAAGCTTACCCACTAAAATTAAATCATAACCTTCGGCATTTTTAGGCGCATAAGAATGCGTAATATGATCTTCGCGAATGATGCCAAGCGATACTACAGTAACCAGGCAATTATCGTTGTAATGCTCATTATAATAAACGTCACCCGCTAAATTAGGCACGCCAATGGCATTGCTATAGCTGGCGATTCCTGAGACCACACCTTGATGAATCCAATGAGTTTTATGCAGATTGATATCGCCAAACCTTAGGCCATCAGCATTAGCGATTACTGTCGCGCCCATACAACATACATCGCGTACATTCCCGCCAATCCCGGTGGCGGCTCCTTCAAATGGCACGATCTGTGAAGGATGATTATGCGATTCATGGCTAACCACCAAACCATAGCGATGCCCTTGCTTATCACGGGCTATGGCTACTATACCGGCATCTTCTTTCGCGCCAGAAATCACATTCGGCCCATCGGTAATAAGGGTTTTAAGATGCATACGGCTGCTTTTATAGGAACAATGTTCTGAACCTTGAATGCCCCATAAAATGCATTCGGATAAAGTGGGCGGGCGTTGCAAGAGGGATTGGATCTTTAGGGCTTCATCAGGTGTTAAAGCGATTTGATAGTGCTTTAAACAAGCTAGGCGTTCACTTTCGGTCATAGTATGGAAATCAAAACTATCGTTTTGAATTGGCATCCGGCATCTCCCAGAAGTACCAATTTATGATAATAGATCTGATTACTGAACGCTAGGGTGCTAGTGGGGGTGCGGTGGCTATTTGTTGAATAGCTTTAATATTACTTTTACTAATACTCGTTAAGTAATGTGGGAGCTCATTCTCATGAAAATCAGTCCCTGATATAAGATATAAAGACGTATAGCCTTTGCCATGAAGTATCTCAGCGAGCTTTAATCCATCTATATCGCTGAGATTAAAATCATTATCTAGAAAAATTTTCACGTTTTTTGGATATTCATCGATATGCTGTAAAAAATCATGTGGATCTTGATAACAGTCTACGAGAGCAGGATGAAGATAGAGCTTAATTGAACTGCTAAAAAGTTTGTTATCATCCACTACTATTAAATCCACTTTTTTCAGAGCTAATTTTTTATAATGAATGGCTTTATCGATAGTAATGGGAATTTCAGAAGCCAAAAGTTTAGGTAAAATTTTCGTGCCTAATTCGGCTGCTCTCTTAAGAACGAGTTTATCTGCATAGTGGCTCGTTACTAAAACAGATCGCTTAATGTGAGTCTGTGAAATCACATCCAAGCCATTTAAATCCTGTTTAAGCAGCTCATAATCAGTCAACAGGAATATTTTCTGCCTGGCACTATCATCTAGCGCAGTAATAAAATTACGAGCTTCATGACCTTGGCTAAAATGTCTTATCTTAATATTTAGATTTTCTTTTAAGATATTTTTGAATCTTGTATCCCATGCCTTATGAATAGAATGATCATCATCTAAAATAATGATCTCATCCTCTTGCCCTAACTTAATTTCTTCGGCAATCCACTTAGGCGTTAGGAGTTTAGGGAAAGTTAATGTGACTTTTGTACCTTGTCCTACTATCGATTCTATTTCGAGTTCACCCTGATGACGGCCTAGTGCCTCTCGAACTTGAACTAAGCCAATACCATGCCCACCTTCTTTATCTTGGGTAACTGCAATATTATTTTTAATTTTATCTATAAGTTCAATTGGCATGCCCTTGCCATTATCTTGTATAACAATTCTAACCTCGTCTACATTTGACTCAAGACTTATAGATATCTTCGCATACTCTTTATTACAAGCATCCACTGAGTTATTAATGATATTAGAAAGCATGCGCTTAAAGGAGCTAGGTTCTATTTTAATAAAGGCAAAATTACTAATAGCGCTAAATTGATGCTCAAATTTAACCGCTAAATCTTGATACTGTAACTTCTTCTCCGCTAAAAGCTGTAATATTACAGCAGAAGCTAGCATAGCCTGTGCCTCTTCGCTGAGCATTAAGTTATTCTCAGTGGTTTTCGGTTGAAATTGCGTTAGCAAATTATTGGCAATATCCTGAATACTCATAGCGGCTTCTCTTAGCGCAATTCTTTCTTTTTCAGGTATATCTTGGCAAAATTTTATTAGCATTAAAAGACTGGCAAGCGGTGATTTAATATCATGAGCTACTTGTGCTGCAATACCGATAAGTTTATTCCTATCCTGAGTAATTAACTCTTCCTGCATTTTAATTACCGTGATATCCATAGCAAAACCAAGCATGCCGATTACTTCACCATATTCATTATGAATAGGCGATTTTTGGGATAAATAGGTTTTTTTACCTGTTGGGGCCACTACTTTTTCTTCGTTAATAACCGAAATATTATCACGCATGACTTTATTATCGATTTCATCGATTAATTTAGCTGATTGTTGATCTGGTAGTATTTCGTAAATAGTTTTTCCAATAAACTCTGAAGGAGAGCTGAATCCTAAGTTAGTTGCTTGATTTTGATTCCCTCCCTGGTATTTCCCATCTTTATCCTTCCAAAACACATAAGGCATAGCATTGAACAATAGCTCAAGAATTTCATAGTGCTTTTCAATTTTTGGTAATTTAAGAGCCATAAGTGGTGGAATACACTTTAATTATTAGGATATTAAGATTATAGTTCGTTTTAAATATTTTATTAGAATTTGTTAGGAGTGCCTATGCTCGTCTATATTTTTCTTTACAATGTTATCTATATAAAGTCTGATTTTTCGAAGCTTGCCGACTTAACTAAGCATAAAATGGTGCTTATTGGCAGCCCCTATTGTTTAAATGAGCTTAGCTTTAAAAATAGATGTTATTTTGATCAGATCCATCAAATATCAAGGGACTTTCATCAGGCTGATCCAATAGAAGTAGATAAAATCGTTACAAAATATATTTTAAAATATGGCGCGAAAAATATTCGACTTATTACCAATGAAGACAGCACCCAGTTAATTTGTGCAGATTTGCGTTTAAAATATGGTATTCCAGGACATAATAGAGAAATGTTGCTTCCCTTTGTAAATAAAGTTATTTCTAAACAAAAATTAGAGAATAGTGTGCGGATGCCAAAATTCGTTGCCTTTGATAAATCGCAGTATGCTGAAAATAAGAATGAGTATGTTCAAGATATAGTGAGCAAATTAGGCTTTCCTATGTTTGCCAAGCCAATTGACCTTGTAAGCAGCGTAGAAACCCATTTTATTCCTGATTTAACCGCATTAAAAAATCTTTGTGAAAGAATTTTTAATCACCCTTATGAATTTGAGATCGATGAGTTTATCGATGGGGAATTATTTCATTGTGATGCCATGATTATCGATGGCCAGCTTAAATTTTTTATGGTCGGTAAATGCAGCTTTGCCCTTTCACGATTTTTTGAAGGCAAACCTGTTGGCAGTATTCCCATTACTAATAAAAAAATGTTTGATGACTTGCAGGCCTTCAGCGAAAAAGTTTTTACTAAATTACAGTCTCCGTCAGGGGCCTATCATTTAGAAGCTTTTCTAGACAGAAAAACGCAAGAATTTATTTTTCTTGAGGTTGCTGCTCGCACTGGTGGGGCGCTTATCACTAAAGTTTACGAAAGGCTATTCGATTTTAATATCGAAGAGACCAATTACGCGATTCAAATGGGTTTGATTACTGATCTTAATATTAGTAAAAAAGATATTTTTGCGGGCTTTTTGAACTTCCCTAAAGTTAAAGGGAAAGTTATCAGTATTCAGAGACCTTATCTCGATATAGAACATGAATTTATTGAATTTGTAAAACCAAATGAAATAACGAAACAGGCAGAAAATTTGCTCGATATCTCATGCAGTATTATTTTCTGGGATAAGTCTTACAATAAAGTAGAAAAAGCCTTTGAGTATTTAAAAAATTATAACCCTTTAGCTATGGAAAACCGACCCGCAAAAATTAAGGTAACACCGGTGTTAGCTGAATAGAATAGACTAAATTGACTGCCCCTCCTTAACAATGAGGGGCAAGTAAAATCTTATTTACTATTAACATCCACCAAACCGAATGATTTATCATAGCCTTTTAGACCGTAGTAAAGCACGTAGAGATAACAGACTACCGGCAAGAAGAATGCCAAGTGAAGACCGATCCTATCTGCCAAGATACCTTGTAGTAAGGGGATAAAGGCCCCACCAACTATTGCCACACACAGCATACCGGAACCGGATGGGGTATATTTGCCCAAACCGCGCAGCGATAAACTGAAGATGGTTGGGAACATAACCGAGTTAAATAAGCCCACGGCTAATATAGACCACATAGCGACAGCGCCATGCGTAAAGATAGTCGTGAGTACTAACGCAATCGCTACTATGGCATGTACCACCAATATCTTAGGCGGGTTAATTTTACCTAATAGATAAGACCCTACAAATCGCCCGATTAAGGCACCGCCCCAATAGACGGCCACGTAATCTGCTGCATGTTCGGGGGTAAAATTAGCGATATCGGGCTGCATTAAATAGCTTACCAAGAAGCTACCAATCGCCACCTCAGCACCCACATAAACAAATATCGCCACGCAGCCTAATACAAAATGTTTGTACTGCCACATGCTGCTTCTTTCGGTGGTCGCTTTAAGCTGGCCAATGGTAATATTCTGTCTCTCATGATGCAGCATTTTAGGTAATGGGATAAACGCAATCACAAAACCGATCGCCAACATAACAATCGCTAAAACTAAATAAGGTTTTTGTATCGCATAAGCCAAGGTTTGATCATAGGCTTGCAACTGATCGAGGTTCATGCTGCTTAGATCGGCCTGAGATTTTACCGCCACCGATAATATAAATATAGCGCCAAACCAAGGTGCTAAAGTCGTTCCCAGCGAATTAAAAGCTTGCGCTAAGGTTAAACGACGAGAAGCTGTTTCGGGTTTGCCTAACAGGGTGACATAGGCATTTGCCGCCACTTGTAATAACACGATCCCAGTAGCCAAGATAAACAAACCGAATAAAAAAGCCGCATAAATCTGCATGGCAGCGGCGGGTATAAATAATAAGCACCCCATGCCGGCGATAATAAATCCGAATACCACGCCTGACTTATAGCCTATTTTGCTGATCAATTTTGCCATTGGAAATGACATGACGCCATAGGTAATAAAGAAACAGAATTGAACCAGCATAGCGCCTGCATAATCCAAGTGAAATAAGGCTTTAAGGTGTGGAACCAAGATATCATTTAGTGCCGTTAAAAATCCCCACATAAAGAAAGCAAAAGTCATTACGGTGATGGCAGCTTTATAATTGCGGTCTTGGTTCATCTACGGCTCCAATTAGGTCGGTATAAACAATTGATGCAAGTGTAGCTGATATGAATCATTTGCGGAAATGAATTCTATCTACCATAATAACAGGGATTTAATTTAGAGGTATCCAACATGAGAAAAGTAATTTACTTATCGAGCATCTTTCTCGGTATTTCTCTTCTAAGCACCATGTCCTATGCCGATATAAGTGCACAAAGCGGTTATTTTATTAACGTTAATGGCGGCTATAGCGGGCTTTTAACGCCTCGCGCCCCAACGAATTACGGTGCCACTCCTGCAGAAACGGGCACCTATAAGGTAACAGGCTCAACCTGGAGCGTCACAGGAGGCTATCAATGGGCTTTAGACAGCTTTTCTACGGTAGGACTTGAACTAGGTTATAGCAAAGATGGTCAATCAAAATATACCGGAAGTGGTAGCGCTAATGATACCGGATCATTGAAACTCACCGACAATAGCATCGATTTATTGGCCACTTTCGATACCATGTGGGCCTCAGGCTTTAATGTATTTCTTAAAGGCGGCATAGCAAGACAATCCCAAAAAGCGGACCTAGATGGCCCATTAATCATTAATGGCGTAGTGCGTCCTTCTGATAGTTTTACTGAACATGCCTTCGCTCCAATAGCCGAATTTGGATTAGGTTATATGATCACCAACAATTGGAATATCTATACCTCAGTTAGAGGAATATTTGGAGATGCCCCTAATACCTGGGCTGACTCAACCTCTGGCAATGACTATAATAGCCCCGCTGCCGCCTATCAATTTAGGTTAGGTATGTCGTATTTATTCTAGACATTAATAATATGCATTTATATAGATAAATTGACTTTTAGCATTAAACCTGTAAGATAGTGTCGTTTTCAATATAAACACACTTACAAGGAGTTTCATTGTGAAAAAAGTTAACGTATCTATTATTGCCGCTAGCCTGTTATTAATTGGAATGAGTGCTCATGCCATTACCGCGCCTACTGGCTTTTATGCCGGTGTAAATGGCGGTCAAGGTTTTATGATGGCTCCAGCCGTGCCCTTAACCAACAATTGGATTGGCGACGTTGAAAATTACACTACCACCGAAAGCGTGTGGGGTGTTAATACTGGTTATCAATGGGCTATGAACCCCAATGCTACCTATGGTGTTGAATTGCAATACACCCAGAACGGTAATGCATCATATAGCGGAAGCGGTGCCACTGGTGATACAGGCTCATTAACCTATAATTCAAGCAGTGTGAATATCTTAGGTACCTTAAGCTATTTTTGGACTAACGGGATAAATATATTTGGTAAAGCTGGTGCCGCTTATGTTATGCAAAGCGCTGATGTTACCGGTCCTGTTTACATCAATTTTGTTCAGCAAAGCAGCTCGACTAACACCGTTTCTCAAGTCCTACCAATGATGGAATTTGGTGTAGGGTTTATGCCTACTCAACACATTAACGTCTATCTCGAAACCAACATGATTTATGGAACTATGCGTCCATCTACCTGGGGTTTCCTAGGCAATAATGGCTACAATAGTAATGTTTACACTACTACCGCTGTTAAACTAGGTATCAACTACTTATTTTAATTAGCTACTCGTAACACTCTCTGTAGTAGGCTGGGCTGTCATTAATACTTGATAGTCCGGCCAACTGCCTTCTTTATTGCCCACGGCTACATTGCAATTGCCTGACACTACCTTACCGACTTGATAGGTATTATTGAGTTTTATTCGACACACATACAAATAATGATCGTATTCATAGCCGCCTATCACGGGTTGCGCTTGTGCTTGCACGGCAGTGGCAGGTTTTTGTTGAAAGTTAACAATAGATTGGCTAACAGGATTGTTATAGCCATTCATAAAAACCGGCGCATTACGAACGGGCTCATCTCCTGCTTCTTTAGAAGTTCCCCAGTACCCAGGCTTGGTGCTCGTTAAAATATTATAAGGGTCTATGACAAAGGTTTGACCTGCATAGGTAATAACGCAACCTTCTGGATCCAATTGCCCGGGATAAAGATTGGTCTGGGCATAACCTGGTGGATTGCCACTATATTGCGCCTGACAAATAGTGATATTCTTTCCAGCATTTTGACCTGCGATCACTGCATTAGCAGGAATAACATGCGCTACGCCTGGAACCCATTTAAAATCCGAGTGATTATTAGTACTAGAAGCTAAAGCGATTTTTTGCTGCAAGGCTTGAATTTGGGCTTGAGTATTTCCCAAGTTCTGAATTTGATTTTGAACGGCTAATTGCTGCATTTTGGCGACATTTTGTAGCGCACATAATTGACCTTGCATTTGGGCCTTATCATCGATGACGGCATTGGTAGAGCTACTATCACAATTAGCAGCTAGATCGGTTAAGGGCCCCATAACAACGGCATGAACGGATTGTGCCGCCATTAGGCTTAGGCTAGCTAATACGATTATTTTAAGCTTATTCATATTTATCCCCATTCTATAAAACATGGCTCAGATACAATCTGTCCGTTATCCATTAAGCATAGCTTACGATAGCCGGGTCGTGAATCAACTGCCAGGGAAAATTTTGTTGATTGCCCGTTAAACTGCCTATAGGTTGATGGGCAAGAGAGATAAAGATTTCCATCTAATTCAATATCATAGGCATAATGTATATGCCCAGATACCAGGCCTTTAATCTGATGATAATCGCCTATTAATTTATATAAAACATCGGCATTTTCAAGCTTAACTTGTTGCAACCAGCCTGGCTCGTTCACGATTAGCGGATGATGCATGACCAATAAGCTATATTTATCGGAAGCCTGTAATTTTTGTTCAAGCAAGTTAAGCTCTACTTCGTTTAAATACCCGCCATACGGCTCTTTAGCAGGGCCGTTGGAGTCCAAACCGATAATTTGCCAGAATTTAAAGTCAATGCCCCCTCTCTCTAGCCCGCTCCCGCTTGGAGGGGCGGGGATACATTTGTCGAGCAAGGCCTTATTATCGTGATTGCCTGGCACACAAACTATAGGACAAGTGAAACTCGCCAGCCTATCGAAAAATCGTTCGTATACTGCTTTAGAAGGATGCTCGGCTATATCGCCACTGGCGATAATTAAATCTGGCTTGGCTTGAGTATGAATATCCTGCAATACGGCTTCAAAAGCTTCTGCGGTATTGACCCCATGTTTTTCGTAGGCAAGATCAGCTGATAGATGGCAATCGGAAATTTGAATGACGCGTAGCATTATCACCTCGCTTTGTATAAAATATATTCAATTCGGTATTTAGCTTCATTTTAGGGTAACATAATTACCCCACTTGTCATTAAGGACTACCCATGATCGACCCTAAACTATTTGATGATATGGCCAGTAAATTTTCCAATAGCCTACCGCCTTCTCTACTAAATTTTAGAGAAGACCTGCAGCGCAATTTTAAAACGATCCTACAAAATTCGTTTAGCAAATTAAACCTCGTGAGTCGTGAAGAATTTGATATTCAAACCAAAGTACTAGCCCGTACCCGTGAAAAACTAGAAGCATTAGAGAAGAAAATATCGGCGCTGGAAGCTGGATTCCCGACTTCTCTGGAATAATAGCTAAGGGGGAACCTTGTCCGACCTTGCCATAGTCTATAGCCGGGCCACTCAGGGCCTACACGCCCCTCTTGTGACCGTCGAAGTGCATATTTCGAATGGCCTGCCTAGCCTAACCATCGTGGGCCTCCCTGAAATGGCGGTTAAAGAAAGTAAAGAGCGCGTGCGCAGCGCTTTACTGAATTGCCAGTTTGAATTCCCCATGCGGCGAATTACCATTAATCTCGCCCCCGCCGATCTTCCTAAAGAAAGCGGTCGCTTTGACTTACCTATTGCCCTGGGTATTTTAGCTGCTACTAAACAAATCCCTCTCGCTATTTTAGAAGAGTATGAATTTGCTGGTGAGCTAGCATTAAGCGGGAAATTACGCTGTATATCAGGCAGCCTTCCGTTAGCTTTAGCCACCAAAAGCGCCCTGCGCAAACTAGTATTACCAAAAGCTAATGCATTGGAAGCCTCCTTAATCAAAGGCTTAGAAATTTACCCGGCCTCCGATTTATTACAAGTCTGCCAACACCTAACGGGCAAAATGGCTATCCCAGTTTTTAGCCCACCTAGCCTTTCAGCAAAGCAGGATTTTGCCGTGGATATGATTGATATTAAAGGTCAACATCTGGCAAAAAGGGCCTTAGAAATCGCCGCCGCTGGCAGACATAATTTACTTATGACAGGCCCGCCCGGAACCGGCAAAACCATGCTAGCCAATCGTTTGCCGAGCATTTTACCGGCCTTAACCGAACAAGAGGCCATCGAAGTAGCTAGCCTAGCCTCGATTCGTAAACTCCCCAATATCGCCGAACATTTTTATTGTGCGCCTTTTCGACATCCCCATCATAGCGCCTCAAGTGCAGCCTTAGTGGGCGGAGGCAGCATTCCCAAACCCGGTGAAATTTCTCTGGCTCATAACGGGGTATTGTTTTTAGATGAACTACCCGAATTCGACCATCGGGTATTAGAGGCCCTACGCGAACCCTTGGAAAACGGCCACATTACTCTATCTCGCGCTCAGTCTCAGGCAGAATTCCCCGCTAAGTTTCAGTTAATAGCTACCATGAATCCATGCCCCTGTGGTTATTTAGGCTCATCCCAAACGTCTTGCCAATGCCTGCCCACCCACATTCAACGCTATAAAAATAAACTCTCCGGGCCTCTATTAGATCGAATCGATATGCATATTGAAGTCTCTGAACTGCCCTCTGGAACCTTATCACAAACAACGAACTTAGAGGAATCGAGCGCCACTGTAAGGGATAGGGTCCAGATGGCACAAAAAATTCAATTAGCCCGCCAAGGCATGCTTAATAGCGCCTTAAAAGGTAACCTTATCGAACAATATTGCCCGCTAATCCCCACTGATCGTGCCTTTCTCGATCAAGCCATGACCAAATTACAACTTTCAGCCAGGAGCTATCATCGCATTTTAAAGTTAGCCAGAAGCATTGCCGATTTGGCATCTAGTGCTAAGATAGCGCATAATCATTTAACTGAAGCCTTAAGTTATCGGAAATTGGAACGCACATGAATGCCTTAGATCGTCTACGAGCCGGTTATGAAAAATTTTGTGAAGCCTATTTTTCAGGCGACAACAGCACCTTTAAAGATTTAGTGTCCAAAGGTCAAAGCCCGAAAGTATTAATTATCGGTTGTTGTGACTCTAGGGTCTCTCCCTCTATTATTACTCAGGCCGAGCCAGGCGAACTCTTTACCATACGCAATGTGGCGAATTTAGTCCCCCCTTATACTCATGAAGAAGAAGCCTATCACGGGGTAAGCGCCGCCATTGAATTTGCGGTAAGGCATTTAGAAGTCGAACATATCGTCGTATTAGGCCATAGCCAATGCGGTGGAATTCGCGCCTTAATGCAGAGCGAGATATTAGAGCAAAAAGATAGTTTTATTTCGACTTGGGTCTCCATTGCAAAGGCGGCTAAAGATAAGGTTAACGCTCAGCTTCCCGATGCAAGTATGGATCAAAAATGCAATGTCTGTGAACAAGAAGCCCTGCTGATTTCATTAAATAATTTACTCAGTTTCCCTTGGGTAAAATCCCAGGTCGATGCCAAAAAATTACATTTGCATGCTTGGCATTTCGATCTGGATTCCGGTCAGCTAGCGGAATTTACCCCAGAAAACCATGCCGCACAAATCCTCTATCATTACTCTCAATCAAAGTGAGTCTGACATGCCTATCTCTCGTATATCCCTTGGTTTATTTAGTCTATTTATCATAGGTTTATTTATTTTAGTCAATGCTCTAACCCTGCAATGGCTACTACCTGGCTATACCTTTTACGATATTAGGCGCATTACCCAGCTAAGCTTATTTCTTATAATGGGTTTAATGCTCATTAGCTCTAAGACTATACGGCAACAAAGTCTAGATAGCTTTCAACAATTACCCCTTACCAGCCGCTGCTTATTTTTAGGTTTTTTTATACTAGGCCTCATTTCAGCTGCTTTAGCACCGCTGCCTAAATTTGCCTATTTGGAATGGGCGACTTTTATGATGTTGCTTATTATGGGCATTAGCCTCGCTGCCCTACGAACATTACTCATCCAAAGCTTCGATCGCATTATGCTTTATACTTTAATCACCGCCATCGCCTGCTATAGTTTGCTCGTTATTGGCGTATTGCTAATGGCCGCTACTCACCCTTATATAGGCTTGCAGTCGAATAAACTGTTTTATGTTTTGGCCGCACCGACCTTTAATAACCCCCGGTTTTTAACTCAATTTATGGCCTGGACCCTGCCTTTGATCGTGTTGCCTAATCTGCTTTATCCCAGCACTTCGCGCATGGTCCGTCAGCTATTGTATGTCATTGCGGCGTATTGGTGGTGCATGGCTATCGTTGGCCAATCGAGAGCGCTTGGCTTAGCTTGCTTACTCTGTGCTATTTCTCTATTCATCATTTTTGGCAAAGCCGCCCGGCCTTATCTACTAAAACAACTCTGGGCTCTTATCGGCGGAGTCATTTTGTTTTTTGTTCTGTATCAATGCTTAATTCATCTACCTTTACGAAATATTCCCTTAACCGACCCCGATAATCGCGCACTAATCTGGAGCGTGGCGCTTAATTTAATTAAAGCCCATCCTATGCTTGGCGTCGGCCCTATGCATTTTAGCTATTATGCTTATGCACAAGAACAACTAGTCGCTCACCCTCATAATGCAATTCTATTGATTGCCTCACAGTGGGGAATTCCAGCCACTCTCATGCTGATGACTTTAGTAATATGGGGATTATGGCGCTGGTGTATGTTTAGCCGTCAAGAAGTGAAAGCCCAAAGCAGGTTAACCTCGGCTTACTTACTTATCGGCATAACTGGCTCATTAATAGTGGCTATGGTTGATTCTATGTTTAGTGGCACCTTAGTCATGCCCGTCAGTCAAGTCATGCTAGCCTTGATAGGCGGCTGGGCTCTAGGCCTATATTTTTATAATCGACCAAAGCCTGTCGGCTCAAACTGGCTCGCTCATTATGCACTGATTGGCTTATTAGTTATTTCAGTAATTATGCTAATCCTGGGTGTATATCCCGATATCGCTAAGCTGCCACAAGATGAATTTAACTTTGTCGCCAGTTGCGATGTCGCTACTTGTGTTAATTCACCCTATTATTGGCTGCAAGGCTGGATTCAGTTCTACTGATTATACCCCTCTTAAAAAAGGAGGGGAATTCTCATACCAATGGCTCAAATATCTGGCCGTGATGTTATTAAATACGTTATCCTATAGCCTGAAAAAACTGCCCATGTAGTTTTAAGTGAGGAGATAATGTGTTTAAAGCGGCCTTAGATTTAATCCTTAAAAGAAATCTTGAAGAATTAGATATACTATTATCCTCTTGTACAGCACTTACCTTAAATAGACTTCGGACCAGTACCAACTCAGATGGATGGAACTTGCTTCACAGTGCAGTTTATTCTCAGCAAACTACTATTGCTGAATTATTAATTCACAAATATAAGTTCGATTGCAATTTACTATCAGAAGCTAAATCTAGCCCATTAGATTTAGCTTGTGATGATGGAAACATCGATTTGATTATGATGCTACTCAGTCTAACCAAGCCAAAATACTGGCCACAAGCATTACAGTCCTATGTTAGATTTCTCGAAGAATTTGCCAATATTGACGAAATTGATATAACGCAACGAAGAAACTGTCATCTAATATTAAGGGCGTTTGCAACGAACCTTAAGCTTTATGAGCTTGAAATAGTGTTAAAAGCGTTTACAACTTTATGGAAAGAATATCAGCCTGCTGCCAAAACCCTATTTCGAGCCTATTTAAGTAAGATGGAAGAAATTTATTTGGTAAATAATCCTATCAAATCAGGCTGCCCAAGACTATATATTAGCACTAAGCGTAAATTGAATTTCGCCACTATTGAAGATGCACTAAAACGCCACCTCAATGCATATGAGCGCCCCTCATTAATGGCCGAATATAGTAGTAGAAAAGACAAAAAGATAAAATACTCTATAGAATTAGGCGAAGAGCACCTTCCGTTAAAAGCTGATTTATTTCACACCAGTGCAGGAAATCTTATTGCCGCATCGATGAGTTTTATAATCAAAATCACCGACGGAAAAGACCTTGATGATGCAGAAATAGCAGACAAATCAACAGCAAGGGCCGTTTATCATAAAATAACTGTTCCGGTATTTATACCTGATGGATCAGGCACTGAAAATACTAGCCGAAACTTTGATGATATTATAGCAACGGTGGTTGACCCCTATGGTAAGCTTAAAGAATTATACCAAATAGGTTTAACTCAAACTGGTGGCTGCAAACACGGAGAAAGACCTGATTACGACCATCCGGATACAGGTATGCAAGCGACAGTCATCAAACATACTGAACAAGCTTTAGCGGCATTTTTAAGCTCGGCATCCGGCGTATATTTTGTCATGCAACAATTGATCAAAGCGCTCCGAGATAGTTCTCTCTCTCCAGCAAATCTGGGTGATAGTATTAAAATAATTTCAGTTTTTCTACATCTTCACTCGAATAAAACTCCATGCATGCCGTGTGAACATGTATTAATTGGCTTAAGCAAAAAACGCGACCTAGGTTTTATTGGGCGCCTTGAACAAGAATTAAAAGCTCTCAACAAAGAGTTTGAAATGGCCGTGCCGTCACGATATTTTCGATTTACCGTGCCTAAAACGGGTATAACCCTTCACCCAATATTTTCAGCTGATAGTAAAGATGGAGGTCATAGAACCGCACTTAGTCAAATACCAACAACAAGTATTTCATCGATTGCAATGCGCTCACCTTCATATAAAGTGCATTGTTCAGTATTTAAAAAAGGTTTAGTCGATGATTATACTGATTTTAAAATTGACAGATTAAGGTCTGTGATTTTAAGTGGAGGCGCATCTTCAGAAAAGAAACGAAAAAACAAAAGTCGAATCGCTGGCATGACCATTAATAGTTTATCTGGACTAGCCGTTAGCTTTAGTAAACTATTTACAAATAGCACACACTTTTCTGGTCTTAAGGAAGTAGATATTATCGGTGATGGTAATTGCCTTTTTAGAGCGATTGCTCGAGCTATTGAAGGTAATCAAGATAATTATGCAGTCTATCGGTCTAATGTTGTTCACTATTTAAGAAATAATGAAGCCACTATGTTGCCATTTTTTGCTGGCAACGCAAGTGAATACCATCACTACCTCGATAATATGGCACGCAATAGAGTTTGGGGGGATATGTTGGAAGTTTATGCTGCAGCAAGAGTTTACAATAGGCCTATGATTATTGTGTATTTAGATCGAAATCAAGCGCCTGATTTAATTAATGCCACAGGGGTGGGTGAGCCAATTTTTTTAGGGTATGAATATGGTCGACACTATACGACTTTAGTTCATGATGCTGATACAGGCCTTTCCATTGCTGATATTATGCTAAAAGTAATCGCTAAACGTGAAGCTGTGGCCAAAGATGGAAAGCTTGTTGTAGACATTAAGTCGGTTAGCATGCCATTTTGTAGTACAGAAATTAAGCCATCTGAGTTAGAAGATCTTGAACTTCAGCATGCACTTAACCTTTCTTTGGTAGAATTTTTAGAAAACCAAGCAGCAATAGCATATTCTGTTATTGATTTAAGTCCTGCTCCAAAATAACTTAGGTCTTAATATTTTACAGCTTATGCACGAGTTGTTCATAGACTTCGCCGCGATGTTCATAGTTTTTGAACATATCGAGACTGGCACAAGCCGGTGACAATAAAACGATATCGCCGGGTTTAGCCATAAGCCTGGCTTTTTTAAGCACCTCTTCAAAGCTCAAGGCGAATTCAATGTCGGCTTCCGGCAAACCCTCGGCCAGTTTTTTAGCGTCCTCACCGAATAAAATCGTCTTGCTTACATATTTTTGCACGGCCGGAGCCAACGGGCTAAAGTCCTGCCCTTTGCCGACGCCTCCAGCCAATAAGATTATTTTGCCAGAACATTGTGGCCCCAAGCCTTCGATAGCGGCAAGAGTGGCGCCGACATTGGTGCCCTTGGAATCATTAAACCATTTTACGTGATCGACTTCGGCGACTAGGCGGCAGCGATGCGGTAAGCCTTTAAACTTTTTAATTACTTCTAACATCGGTGCCATAGGCAGGCCTAAAGGTGAGACTATAGCCAGTGCAGATAAGACATTTTCGACATTATGTTGACCCGACAAACCGGGGCTCATCTCAATAATAGGCATGAGCAATTCATTACCACGGGCAAGATACGGCTGATCTTGATACGAGCGAAGCCCAAACTGGCCCTCACTAGGTTCGTCTAAACCAAAACTAAGTGGAGGGGTGGCAAATTGGCAAGCATAATGCATCGCGCGATTAATAACGGGATTAAGGCAATTGCGATAGAGTATTTCTTTGCTGGCTTGATAGGCTTCCATGCTCATATGACGGTCTAAATGATCGGGACTAATATTTAATACTGAACCAACCAAGGATTTTAGGGTATGAGTAGTCTCTAACTGGAAGCTCGATAGTTCCAGTATATAGTAATCAGGTACATGTTCTTTCAGTAAATCTAAGGCTGGCACGCCAATATTGCCACCCATTCTAGCGCGTTTACCGGCGGCGTTAATCATATCGCTTACTAAGGTAGTCACCGTGCTTTTTGCATTGGTGCCGGTAATGCCGATTATAGGAGCCTTGGCCACTCTAGCAAATAATTCGACATCCCCGATAATAGGCAGGCCAAGTTGCCTAGCCGCCTCTAAAATAGGGATAGTTAATTCCACTCCTGGACTAACCACGACTTCTTTCACATTATCGAGCACATTATCGGGCGCGGTGCCGGCATAAAATGAAACCCCAGGCCAGCGAGTCTGGTAGCTACTTAATTCGGCTACGCTCGAGCGGGTATCAAATACCACTAAGTCATAATGAGGCAATAGATATTCAATGCAGGAAATACCGGTTTTACCCAGTCCAATAATAAGATATTTTGATTTGTTGTTATCGATTGGCATCGCATGAATTCCTTAAGCAGTCATGCCGATTCTAGAACAAACTCGAAATAACGCAATGAACTAGTGCAATAAACGCGAATCCAGTTTCCTGGTTTGATCAGGATTACATAATAAAAATTCAGGAATACCCACCTTGAATTTATGGCGATCCAAATCCTGCATTTCGTAGCTGCCTTTCATAGAACCGCTTTGAGTATGCAATACACAAAAACTGCTATAGGAAAAACTCTCACCTGGCTTAATAATGGGCTGCAAACCCACCACTCCAGGCCCTTTCACTTCTTCTATATGACCATTAAGATCGGTCAAAATCCAATGCCGATTGATAAGCTGGACTATTTTATCACTTAAATTAATAAGGGTGATTTCATAAAGCCAGGTATATTTTGATTCGGCATCTGATGAATGTTCGGGTAAAAACTTAGGCTCGACCTTAATGTCAATTTGTACACTCATGCTGTCCCCTTAAAATTCAGCTTATTATTTGCCAAAAGTGCTGCAAGAATACACTCTTCTTATAAAAAATATTCGAAATTAAGAGCTGGATTCCCGCCTCCGCGGGAATGACAATGGTGGGGCTTTCTGGCAGCTTGAACAAAATACTGTGGTCCTTTGGCCTAATCGCGTTTCAATAAGCGTGGTATTGCAAACCAAACAAGGCTTACCACGCCTGCCATAGACAAATAATTCCTGCTGGAAATACCCAGGCTTACCTTCGCCATTTCGATAATCTTTTAGAGTAGTCCCGCCCTGCTTAATCGCTTGAGCCAAAATATGTTTAATAGCCGCGACTAATCTAGCGCAGTCCGCTTCGGATAGATTTTTAGCAGGGGTTTCGGGGTGAATATTGGCATGAAATAGGGCCTCATTGGCATAAATATTGCCAACGCCAACCACGATATGGCTATCCATAATTAAGGATTTAATGGCTATTTGTCTGGTATGGCTGTAGCCATAAAGCATGATGGCATTAAATTCATCGGCTAAAGGTTCCGGGCCTAAACGAGATAATAAGGGATGCATCTCGTCTTTATTGGCCCATAACACGGCGCCAAAACGGCGAGTATCGTTAAGCCTTAAACAAAAATCGGCTAACTCTAACTGCAGATCAAAATGATCGTGCTTGCCTATAGGAGTATTAAGATTAACCATTTTCAACACCCCTGACATGCCAAGGTGAATAATAAGCTGGCCATGCTCGAATTCAAACAATAGGTATTTAGCCCGCCGCTTAATACTAAGAAGCACACGGCCCTCTAGTAATTCCTGCAAATTAGCCGGAAAAGGCCAACGCAAATTAGCGCGCCTTATAATAACTTTTTTAACGCTAAGGCCTTCGCAATGTGGTAATAGCGTACGGCGGACAGTTTCCACTTCAGGTAATTCAGGCATCGATACCCCTGTTATCATTCGGTAGTTAAGTGCAAGCCTTTGAATATACTGGGCTTTTAAAGAATACTGACTCTTGTAAAAATCGGCACTTAAGCGTATAATATATCTCATTAATGAAGGAGAATGTATGTCATTTTACGGACTATTAAATTTACCATGGTGGGGTTATATCGTATATACCCTAATTAGCACCCATATTACTATGGCATGTGTCACTATCTATCTGCATCGAGGCCAAGCGCATCGAGCATTAGACCTACACTCTATTCCTGCGCACTTTTTTAGATTTTGGTTATGGCTCACGACCGGCATGAAAACCAAAGAATGGGTTGCCGTACATCGCAAACATCATGCAAAATGTGAAACCCCTGAAGATCCACATAGCCCTCAAGTTGAAGGCTTAAGCACCGTTTTATGGCATGGTGCTGAACTTTATCGTACCGAAAAGAAAAATCCTGAAACCTTAGAAAAATACGGCAAAGGCACACCTGCCGACTGGATGGAACGCTGTGTATATTCCGCTAAGTTTTTACGCGGTAAATTAGGCGTAATCCTTTTATTGTATATCGACTTACTATTGCTTGGTGTACCCGGCATTATAGTCTGGGGCGTACAAATGGCCTGGACCCCATTCTTTGCCGCCGGCATTGTCAATGGTATCGGTCACTATTTTGGTTATCGTAACTTTGAGTGCGGCGATGAAGCTCGCAATATTATCCCTTGGGGAATTTTTATCGCCGGTGAAGAATTACATAATAATCACCATACCTACGGAACCTCGGCTAAATTATCCGTAAAATGGTGGGAATTTGATATCGGCTGGGCTTATATTAAAACCTTGTCGCTAATTGGTTTGGCTAAGGTAAAACGCTTACCGCCCATCCATAAGTCCAATCCTAATAAGATTGAAGTCGATATGGATACGGTTAAAGCCATTATTAATAATCGCCTGCAGTTATTAACCCGCTATATTCATGAAGTCGTGATGCCGGTCTTTAAGTCTGAGCGTAAAAATACCTGGGACCGCATTAAAAGACGCGCCCTATGTAGCAAAACTAAACGCTTATTCGCGCGCAACGATTTATTGATTAAGCCTGAAGAAATGTCTCATATTAACTGTGCCTTAGTGAGCAGCAAAAACCTAAGCGTAGTATATGAATATCGCAGCAAGCTTCAAGAAATCTGGAACCGTCAAGCCGCCAACAATCAAGACCTATTAGTAGCCTTGCGTGACTGGTGTGATGGCGCTGAGCATAGCGGAATAAAAGAGCTTAAAGAGTTTGCTTTCTATATTCGCTCATATCATTTACAAGAAGCGGCTTAGCATATCTGTTATGGCCTATGATTGGATTGGGCATTGGAAAAATAATAACATTGGGTTCCACCTCCCCAATGTAAATCCTTTGTTTGAGCAATATTGGCCTAAACTCACTATCTCAAAAACCGGTTCTATTTTAGTCCCACTTTGTGGCAAGACTCTTGACTTAGCTTGGCTAGCTCATCATGGATATTATGTTATCGGCGTTGAATTAAGCGATATTGCTTGTGAAGCTTTCTTTATTGAAAATGTAATCCCATTTAAAACGCAAAAACTAGCGGAATTCACTCGCTACTATAGTACCCATATCGAACTATACTGCGGCGACTTTTTTGCGTTATGCTCAGCCATGCTTCCACCTATTAGTGCCGTTTATGATCGTGCCGCCTTAATTGCTTTACCCTATAATTTACGCCAGGATTATGCTCGACACTTAACAAATTTACTTCCTGACAACGCTGAGATGCTGATAATTACCTATGACTCGCCTAATGCTGTTAAAGGCCCTCCTTACTCGGTATCAAATACGGAAATTAACGCCTTATATGGAAAGCATTTTCACATCGAACAACTTGCCCATTTTTTACAAAATGCCGCTCCAAAACATCTCCAGGCGAAAGGCTATGAAGAATTATATGAAGCGGTCTATCGATTAAGAAAAATTGTCGATTAGATACTGCCCCACAAGCCTGCAAATAATCCAAACAAAGCCGTCACACCTAAGATAATCCCCACCACCCATGCATAGCAACCTGTTAAGCGATAAGGGTCTGGAAGCGCTTTGCGAGCCAATAAAAATAAGAAGCCCAGCACGATAGGTAAGAGCAGAGCATTCATCACCTCAACGGCGACGTTTAGATTGACGATATCGATATGGGATGAAACGATGACGCCACCAATCACCAAGGTAATAAAATACACCCCGTAAAACCAAGGTGCCTCATGGGCTTTATGGGTAAGCGAACGCTTATAGCCCGTGACTTCACCCAAACCCCAGGCCGCCGTTAATGACACGACTATAGCGGCTACCATCGACGATCCGGTAATCCCCAAAGCAAATAATAAATGCCCTGCTGTACTGCCTAAAAATGGCGTTAAGGTTTCACTAATTTGCTCGACCGTATCGAGCGGCGCACCGGAATGCAGCTTACCCAATGTGGCTGCTGTCGTGACTAAAACGGCCGCCATAATTAATTGTGTAATTATCGCCCCAATAAAAGTATCAAACCTGGCTGCGGATAAATGACGAACATCTAGACCCTTATCGACCACCGCCGACTGCTGATAAAATACCATCCAAGGCATAATAACTGCCCCCACATTACCGGCGGCCAAATAAAGATAATTAGAATTGGTATAGGGGATATCACGAAATCCATCTAACATCTCTTTCATGCTAGGGTGAGCCATCCAAGCAACCACCAAAAATGTCAGCTCAAATAGCCCTAAACATATGGCGATTCGCTCAACCGATCGATACGAGCCAGTCCAAGCAATCAGCACTAAAAAGCCGATAACCAACACCATGGTAATCCATACTGGGACGCCAAATAATATGCCCACTCCAGCCATACCGCTAAACTCATTGATTATGGCCCCGGCACAAGACACTACTAAGGTCGATACCGAAAGCCAGGCCCAACCCTTACCAAAATATTGATGGATTAATTCACCATGCCCCATCTTAGTAACCAGGCCTAAGCGCACCGTTAATTCTTGGGCAATATACAGGATAGGCATGAGAATAAATTGCAGGGCCAATAATTTATAACCCCAGACCGCCCCACTTTGTGCCGCCGTAATCACACTACCAGCATCGGTGTCGGCCAGCATAACCACTAAGCCTGGGCCAAGAACTGCCAAGAACAACATGAGTTTATTTTTAAATAGATTGATTTGCATTTAAGGACCCTACTTATGTATTTTGACAATTATAAGCAGGGCTGCCTAACTTGTAAATGAGAATCATTATCATTTACGAATCAGTTTGGATTATCTCACTTTGTACAGTTGTAGTCGCGTTATGGAGAGTCACTGTAGCGGTTTGCCCATCGTTGGATTGCGTTATGATGACCGTAGGAATAGCACCACTATTTTGCAAACGTTTCATACTTAAATTCATATTGATCATACCCACTATGGAAGTAAGGATCATAAACACCACTAAAGCAATAGCTGAAGTCCCACCTTTAACCCGGTATAACACTTCTCGAGACGTCATATCGGCTGTTTCAGCATTAATCTTAGCGACCTTTTTGCTAGCAAAATTAAGATAATAACGCATAGCAAATAAAGCCAATAAAATCTGAGTTACTGCGGTTATTAGCAAGCCCAGAGGAATGATAAACTCTGGAAACTTTGTATCTAAAAGCAGACTCAATGTGCTTAATGCTATCTGAACTAAAAACACCACTACCGCCGCTGCATAGGCTTTGCGATAAGCCAACCACAATGATGGCACAAACAAAGCCGGCCAACACCACGAAATATCCCTTGAGCCCCGACGAATAATTTTATCGGCATTATTACCGATAAAAGCTTTTAAATTTTCTTGAGTGACACCAGGTCTTAATAATGGATGCATGATTCGTCCTTACCAATAAATGGTTTAACTTGCTGTAGTCACCGATTGTACCGCGGAAGTTTGCACAGTAGTAGTCTGTACAGTGGTTGTCACCTGACGCGTTATGGTCTCTACGCCTTTGCTATAGAGTAGAGTGCCCAAGCCTGAACTTAAGATTAGGAATATGACCATACCCATAGCAGAAGTATGACCTTTAGCGCGGTATAAAATTTGACGAGTGGTCAAATCAGCCGTTTCAGCATTAATTTTACTCACCCGTTTGCTGGCTAAATGAAGATAATAGCGCATACCAAATAGCCCCACCAAAACATGCACTAAGGCGTTAATTAAAATGGGATGATGAAATCCTATGAGTGGAACGCCGATTAATAAGTACAAACCCCAAGCACTACAAAAACAATCGATAATAAACACCACAACGGCAGCAGTATATGCTTTACGATAGGCTAACCACAAAGATGGCACCAATAAAGCCGGCCAGCACCATGAAATATCTTTTGAGCCGCGACGAATAATTTTATCCGCATTATTACCGATAAAATCTTGTAAGCTTTGTTCGCTAACGCCTGGCTTTAATGGGTGCATATTTTGGCTCCAATGTGAAATTCGTTTATTAAGTTTAGCCCAATTCTTGTATACTATGGCAAATTATTGCTAAAAAGAAGGACGGTTATGCAAAAGCCTGTTAAACCAAGTTTTCAGGATATTATTTTTATTTTGCAACGCTATTGGGCCGATCAAGGCTGCATTATTGTGCAACCTTACGATATGGAAATGGGTGCCGGCACCTTCCATCCCGCCTCTTTTTTACGTGCCATAGGCCCTGAACCTTGGAATGCCGCCTATGTGCAACCTTGCCGCCGTCCAACCGATGGCCGTTATGGCGAAAACCCAAATCGCGCTCAACATTACTATCAATTTCAAGTAGTGATGAAGCCCGCACCAGTAAATATCCAAGAATTATATTTAGGCTCCCTAAAAGCCTTAGGATTAGATTTGCTCGAGCACGATATCCGCTTCGTCGAAGATAACTGGGAATCCCCAACAGCCGGCGCCTGGGGCCTTGGCTGGGAAGTCTGGATTAACGGCATGGAAGTCACCCAATTTACCTATTTCCAACAAGTGGGTGGCATAGAGTGCAAACCGGTAACCGGTGAAGTAACCTATGGCCTTGAGCGCCTGGCTATGTATTTGCAAGATGTAAACTCCATGTATGATTTAGTCTGGAGCACCGGCCCCTTTGGCCCTGTAACTTACGGCGATGTGTTTAAACAAAATGAAATCGAGATGTCGACTTATAATTTCGAACAAGCGCCCGTCGATGAATTATTTAAACTATTTGACTTATATGAAAGCGAAAGCCATCGCCTAATGGCAGAAAAACTGGCTCTACCCGCCTATGAAATGGCCTTAAAAGCCTCGCATGCCTTTAATTTATTAGATGCTAGAAAAGCCATCTCGGTAACTGAGCGACAACGCTTTATCTTAAGGGTCCGAACCTTATCCCTGGCCGTGGCTAAAGCCTATTATGAGGCCCGTGAAGCATTAGGCTTTCCTATGTGCCAAAAGAACGGGGAACAATAATATGACAACGCAAAAAGATTTTTTAATCGAGATCGGCACCGAAGAGTTACCGCCTAAATTATTGGCCGAAATTGCCGAATCCTTTTCTAACGCGATTCAACAAGCCTTAACAGCGGCCCAGCTCAGCTATAGCGCCGCTAAATATTTTGCTAGCCCGCGACGTATTGCCGTTAGAATAACAGGCTTAAGCACCGAGCAACCCGAGCAACATATTGAGAAAAAAGGCCCAGCCAAACAAGCAGCCTTCGATGCAAATGGCGAGCCTACCAAGGCCCTGCAAGGCTTTTTAGCCAGCTGCAATGCGAGCCTCGATCAAGTGTCCACGATTAACACCGATAAAGGTGAATGGTATATTTATAAAGCCGTACAACCAGGGCGCGCCACTATCGATTTACTGCCCGGCGTCATTAGCGAAGCCTTGAAAAAGCTTCCAGCCGAGCGCGCGATGCGTTGGGCCAATTATGATTATAAATTTATCCGCCCCGTGCATTGGGTACTGATGCTATTTGGTAACGAGGTGGTTAACGCGGAGTTTTTTGGTCTTAAAGCCGATCGAATGACCTTTGGCCATCGCTATCATCACCCTGAAGCCATTAAAATCTCCGAACCCTCTGAATATGAAGAAACATTGTTGAAAAAAGGCTGGGTGGTTGCCGACTTTGATGAAAGACGCACTAAAATTACCCATCAAATCGAAGCCTTAAGCAAAACCTTAGAAGCCACGCCTATAGTACCAGAGAGCCTATTAAATGAAGTCTGTGGAATCGTGGAATGGCCGGTAGCATTATTATGCCGCTTCGAAGGCGAATTTTTAACGGTTCCGCAAGAAGCCCTAATCTCTTCTATGCAGGGCCACCAAAAATGTTTCGCGCTAACCGATATCGATGGTCGCCTACTGCCCTTTTTTATCGCCGTAGCCAATATCGACAGCAAACAGGTGCAATCCGTTATATCAGGGAACGAAAAAGTCATGCGCGCCCGCTTAAGCGATGCGGCTTTTTTCTATAATGTCGATCTACAAACCCGCCTAGATAGCCGCCTGGCCTCGCTTGAAAAAGTCAGCTTCCAAGCCAAACTCGGTAGCATGATGGATAAAAGCCAACGCGTTGCTAAACTGGCAGGCTTTATCGCGATTCAACTCAATGAAAACCCAGAATTCGCCGAACGCGCCGGCCTATTAAGCAAAACCGATTTAGTAAGCAATATGGTCAATGAGTTCCCCGAATTACAAGGTATTATGGGCCGTTATTATGCCGAGCATGATGCCGAGGCGCCTCAAGTCTCTGCTGCATTGTTCGAACAGTATTTGCCACGCTTCGCCGGCGATAGTTTACCGACAACCCTAACAGGTTCCGCCCTATCCATAGCCGATAAGCTCGATACCTTAGTCGGAATCTTTGGCATTAATCAGCCTCCTACTGGCTCCAAAGACCCATTTGCTTTACGTCGCGCGGCCATAGGTTTGGTTCGATTATTCATTGAAAAGCGTTTAAGCCTAGACTTATCACAGCTAAGCCAAGAAGCCAGTAAAATTTATGGCCCATTAGCTAATCAATTTGCCGCGGCAGAAGTATTGAAATTCTGTATCGAAAGATTGCCTAGCTATTATCAAGAACAAGGTATTTCCAGCGATACCGTTCAAGCCGTATTAACTAAATGCCTAAGTAACCTATTAGATATCGATCGTCGCGTTCAAGCCGTGCAAAGCTTTAGACAATTGCCAGAAGCCATGAGCCTGGCTGCTGCCAATAAACGCGTGCAGAATATTCTCACTAAAAACGCTTTAGGCGTTGAATTTCCTGCCGTGCAGCCTGAACTCTTGCAAGAGCAAGCCGAGCGCGATTTATATCAGGCTGTCGAGCTTAAATTGAAATCCAATAAAGCCTTAGTTGAACGACAAGCTTATCAAGAGTCTCTGCTTAACTTAGCCGATCTTAATCCCTCAATAGCCGCTTTTTTCGAGCATGTTATGGTTATGTGCGAAGATGAATCACTTAAACGTAATCGCCTGGCCCTACTTAAAAGCTTACGGGATTTATTTTTACAGGTAGCGGATATTTCGGTGCTGCAATAGCAGCTCTCACCACCGTCATCAACTATGTTGTCATCCCCGTGAAAACGAGGATCCAGGAAAAACTAGATCCCCGCATTCGCGGGAATGACAGTAGCCTTACATCACCCCGCCTAAATTGAAGACCGGCAAATACATCGCAATAACCAAGCCGCCAACGATAAGCCCTAATATCGTCATCATCACAGGCTCAAGCAATTCTTTTAAAATCGCCACCTTATTATCGAGTTCATCCTGATACAGCTCAGCGGCTTTATCGAGCATGGCCTCGAGCGTACCGGACTCTTCCCCCACCTGAATCATCTGAATAAATAATAGCGGAAAGGGCCCCGATTCTTGTAAGGCCTTATAAAAAGCCTGACCATTTTTAATAAACCTTCCGCATTTTGTCATGGCAATTTTGTAGTGCCGATTAGCACAAGCCTCGCTTAAAAGCTGCAAGGATTGAGTCAAGGGTAAACCCGCTAATAGCATTAAGCTTAAGGTCCTGGCCATCCTAATGATAATGGCCATTTGAATACATTTACCCACCACAGGCAGATTCAATAGCATTGTATCGAGCTGCCGCCTAAACGATTCAGACTGCCGTTTTAATAGCATAAAACCCAGCACCATCCCGATGCCTAGCAGCAGTAAAATACCCGCCCGATTTTTTAAGCCCTGAGATAAGTCGATAACGAGTTGAGTAAAAGCCGGTAATGGCGCATTAAATTGGGCAAATAAATTTTGAAACTGTGGCACTATAAAAATCAGCAAACCCAGGGTAATAATAAAGGCGATAATGAGCACCATAACAGGATAGGATAAGGCTTTAAATAAAGCCGATTGTAGACTCTGCACTTTTTCACGATACTCAGCCAAGCTTAATAATACCCTCTCTAAAATGCCCGCCACTTCTCCAATTTTTACCATATTGCAAAATAGAGCATCGAATTGCTTAGGGAATTTTTGCAAGCTCTCGGCAACCGTTTTGCCCTGTTCGATATCTTTTTTCAGCCTAATCAACATAGTCTGCAACGGCCCATTTGCCGATAGCATCACATCTAAGGCCTTAGATAAAGACAGCCCAGCCTTAAGCATAATGGCGAGTTGCCGAGTAAAATAGGTTACTTCCTTATACTTAATTTTTGGATTTAGCAAACGTAGATTACGCCTAATTTTAATCGATACTAAACCCTGATGCGATAGGCTAAGCTTAAGGAGTTCGGCATTATATTCTTTTGCTTGGCCCTTTAGCTTTTGCCCCACCCTATTCTTTGCAGACCAGTTGAAATTCAGTTGTTTCATTTGACTATTCGCCCGGTGACTCGATTCACTTCGTCCAGGCTGGTCTCGCCCATTTCCACCTTGTTTAGCCCCATTTTTCGTAAGGAGATAAAACCCAGCTGGCTTTGCAATATGGCTAAATCGTTCACCGCACAATTTTGTAATATCGCCTCTTGTACAACATTATCCAATGGCAGCAATTCAAATAAGGCCATACGCCCTTTATAGCCTTGAAAACACTGCTCGCAACCCCGAGGTATATATACCCTAGGCGAAAGGCAGCCCTGTTCTGTCACGATATGGTGCGGTAATTCGATTAAGGTTTTGCAATGAGAACAAAGCCGTCTCACTAAGCGCTGAGCTATAATTAAGGATACGGAATGCGCCAGAGTATAGGCAGCAATCCCCATCTGCTTAAGGCGAATCAAAGTATGAGCGGCGCTATTAGTATGCAAGGTGGACAACACTAAATGCCCGGTTTGCGAAGCTTGCATAGCGATTTCGGCGGTTTCCAAATCGCGTATTTCCCCGACCATGATAATATCGGGATCTTGACGTAAAAAAGCCCGTAAAATAGTGGCAAATTCTAAGCACGCCTTAGGGTGGACATTGACTTGGTTTAAGCCTGGCAGTTGAATTTCAACTGGGTCCTCGACGGTACAAATATTCTTATCCATATGATTAAGCGCCGCCAGTAAGGCATATAAACTCACGGTTTTGCCACTCCCTGTCGGGCCGGTTACGATAATCATACCCTGGGATTGCTGCAAAATGCTCTGCACTTGAAGTAATTGCCTAGGTTCAAAACCCAGGCTATCGATATCGCGCTGCATTTGACTGGTATCGAGTATCCTAAGTACCACCTTTTCACCAAATACCGTAGGACAGGTGCTGACTCGGCAGTCGATAAGACGCTTTTGGTAAGTAAAACTAAATCGACCATCTTGTGGTAAGCGTCGCTCGGCAATATTGAGATTGCCCATAATTTTAAGTCGCGAGGTGATAATGGCCGCCAGATTAAAAGCAGGCCTCGCTACTTCCTGCAATATACCATCGATTCTACGGCGAATCCGATACTGTCCTGCAGCAGGTTCAAAATGCAAATCTGAAGCCCCAATCATAATCGCCTGAGTCAGGAGTTCATCGATATAATGGGTGATATTCATCTGCGAAGGCTTAATGGATTCTAGCCTTAAGCGGCTCATTAGGAGCCTGAAACCGTACATCCGGCTGGAGCATAGTGGCTGATCGGATTATCTTGTGGATAGTTACAAGCCCACACCACATTTTCCGTCGAGGTATCATAAGTCCCCAACCAGGTAAGCAGGCCTAAATTATCAGATAAGGTCGCCGTGACGGTAGCCGTATTGTCGCCTGTTCCGGCAATAACAATGCTGTCGACATTATGCGAATTGGACACCAATTCCTTGCTGCTTAGCCCTAAACTATCATTGTTAACATTCGCCAGAGCCCCATGATGCAAACTGGCATATTCTGTTACCGCCATTTTCGCCGGACCGACTAAAATTGTGGCTTCAACCGCACGCGTTTTATTCAAATAATGATGATAGGCTGGAATAGCAATCGCTGCTAATATGGCAATAATCGCCACTACTAACATAAGCTCAATAAGCGTAAAACCTTCGGATTTCATAAGAAACTCCTGAATTAATAAGATAATTCAGGATAACATGATTAAAATCTATTGATCAATAAGTATACACTCATGGCTGTCATTCCCATAAAAATGGGAATCCAAAATAGTTATCCTTTACTCAATTTCCGGCAAACCCAACAATCCAGCTTCCAATATACCCAAAATAGTAGGGCAAATATTACGCTGCAGGCCGCTAAAGATAATAGTGTTAAGCCAATAAGCTCCCATAACCCTAAATTGGGCGGGAAAGGCATCATTAAATCTTGGATAACCGTAACGATGGTGCCGACAAATAACAAGCCGATTAGCACACAGAGACAATGCAATTTGTGGCTTTTCATTATCGCTTTATACGAAAATATAAAGGCGATGACATAGGCCACAAATAAGTATGCCAAAACCTTCCACCAACAGAATGGCACTTGAGAATACAGAATAGCAATGGGCAGAGCAGGCAACAATACGGCTAGAGCTCTTATTGCATTATTGGATAGCTTAGCTTGATTAAATTGAATATCACTCATAAACACCTCCATTTTTACTAATTCTAGCACATTAACTGCTAAAATATCGTCGAAAAATAAGGCTTATATACTACAAATAGATAGGCCGCCAAGGCTAAGCCTGGCCCAAATGGTAGCTTAACCTGCCAAGATCGCGTAATAATAAAACGCCATAACACCGCAAACAGACTAAGCGATGAAGCTAAGAATAAAATAAGGGGTAAGGCTTGCCAACCCATCCAGGCCCCTAATGCTGCCAATAACTTAAAATCTCCATAACCCATGCCGTCTTTGCCTGTGGCTAATTTAAATAGGCGATATAGCGACCATAGGCTTACGTAACCTACCATCGCCCCCAGTACCGCAGACTCTATATCGGTATAAAAATGCAGAATATTTAAGGCTAATCCCATCCAAAGCAGTGATAATGTTAGACAATCGGGCAATAGTCCCGTGTGCCAATCGATTATGGCTAAAACGATAAGCCCCTCGGTTAGAAACAAAACACCAAGCCCGTGCAAGCTTAAGCCAAAGCGATATAGAACTAAGGCAAAGAGCCCATAATGTAGGATTAAAACAATCATAAGTCTATTCATTGACTATATAATAATCAACTTGAGTCTTTATTCAAATAGCAGCATCTGCTGTGAGGCTAGATTATTTTCATCGGCAAACTGCACGCCAAGCCCTATTAGACGCACCGGAACCTGATATCGTTGATAAGCCTCCTTGCAGAGCAACTCATAGCGCTGAAGGGATAATTGCAAGGACTGGCATTCCACCGTGGTGTGAGTAAAATTATGAAACTTAAGCTTCACAAACTGTTTAGCAATCGGGTAATTATGATGTTTTAGCCGAAATTGCAGCTGGGCATATAATTCCGGTAATTCCAACATACAAGCCTCTAAATCAGGCAAATCTTTAAGGTAAGTATTTTCGATACTGCGCGATTTAGCCACGCGATTAGGCTCAACCTCTCGCTCATCGATACCCCGACAAAACTCGTATAAGCTCGTGCCGAATTTGCCAAACTGCTGAATAAGTTGCTCTAAAGTTAATGTCTGTAAATCCGCACAGGTTTTCATGCCAATAGCCTGTAGCTTTTCAGCTGTTTTCTTACCCACTCCCCAAATCTGTTCGACCGCCAATGGCGCGACAAATTCAGCAATCTTACTGGGAATAATAACGGTCTGGCTATTAGGTTTCTTCCACCCACTACCCACTTTAGCTAAAAACTTATTAGAAGCCACCCCTGCCGAAGCTGTAATGAAATGGGTATCAAAAATTTCCTGACGAATCGCCTCAGCGATTAAGGTGGCACTGCCTGAGTATTCTTTACAATCCGTTACATCCAAATAGGCCTCATCCAAAGATAAAGGCTCAACTAAATCGGTATAGCAACGAAAAATAGCCTGAATGCCTTGCGAGACCAATTTATATTTATGCATATTAACCGGCACTAACACCAAATCCGGGCAGTTTTTTAAGGCCGTAGATGTCGCCATAGCCGACTTAACCCCAAACTTCCTGGCCTCATAATTAGCAGAACAAATCACCCCACGCTGATTGGGCTTACCGCCCACCGCCACTGGCTTGCCAAGCAAGACAGGATTATCCCGCACCTCAATTGCGGCGTAGAAGCAGTCCATATCGATGTGGATGATTTTTCGGGTCATAAAGTCAATCCTAATGCATAAACAGCAAGGAATCTAGAACCATTCGCACGTCAAACTTGTAATTTTGCCGAGAATCCTTACAATATGGCCCTTGTGCTGACATAGCTCAGTTGGTAGAGCAACTGATTCGTAATCAGTAGGCCGGAGGTTCGATTCCCCCTGTCAGCACCATATATCTCAAGGCTTCCAGCCTTTTTACGATTTAGTCAAAATTGTCGCTTCGTGACTTTCTCGTGACCCCTGAAACAAATTGCTACTTAAAATACATCTGTCATTACTTGCTGTAAGCTTTCTAAACTTAGGTTTGCGGGGTGGTAATAAAACATCTTTATCACATATCTTATTCACCGCAATCCATAAATTTTTTAACTCTGCTGCTGAATAATCTGTAGTTATGCGCTCAGACTTGTGACCTAATAAATCCTGTCTGTCTTCAAAACTTACACCAGCAGCCCTTAACCTCTTACCAAAAGTATGCCTTAGGTCGTGAATACGTATATCAGGAAGCCCGACTTTAACACGCGCCCGTTTCCAAGCTCCTGTCATCAAACGATAAAGAGGTTTGTCGTTATAAGTAAAAACATAAGTCGCGTGTTGCCCTCTCATTTCTTCTACTATTTGACTTGCCACTTTATTAAGCACAATTAACTTATCCTGACCGTTTTTCACATTCCGTATCAACTCGCCTTTTGAATTTTGAGCATAACCAGGAATAATAAAAACTTTAATATTCAAATCCTGATCTAGCACTTCCCATTCCCAGCGAAGATTACATACCTCTTGGTCTCTACAGCCTGTATTAACAGCAAACAAAGCCATCTTCCTTAAATACTCAGGTATAGCTTGAAAAAGCTTTCCCTGTTCATCTTTACTTAAAGGGTGTGGCTTACGTTTATCTATTTCTGGCAGCAACTTAATTTTCGGAGCTACTTGCAACCAAGTTAAGCCATTTTCATCTATCCAAAGCCCAGAGGCTAGATTAAGAATATGACGTGTAACTTGTAAGCCAGCGTTAATTGTACGGTTTTTTACTTTTTCTGCTTTGCGGTCTTTAATATATTGTTGCAATGTTCCCATGTGGATATTTTCTAAGGGGAGATTGCCAATATACTTATCTAAAGTCCGTAGAGAATAAGCATCATCACCGATACTAGCTTTCTGTGCATTTTCATCCAAATATTTAGTCGCTGCCTCTCTAAAAGTACGCTTTAAGCGTACACCATATATAACAGCTTGCCGGACATCTTCAATACGTCTTGCTAAGTACCTTTCCGCTTCTTCAAAGTTGCTCGTTCCAGTGCTTTCGCAAATTCGGCTTCCGAATACCTTTTTGTCGATATGCCAGTTACCGCTTTTGTTTCTTTGAAGTCCAGGCATCGTTGTTCTGCGTCCCATAATGTTAACCTCCTTGGGTTTTGGGGACGCTCACCACATCTCTTATATTCATCGAACCAAGCATCTAAGTCAACTTTATCAAAACCGATACCTCTTTTGCCTAAAGGGATGGTTTGAACTTTTGGCCTTACTAGTTCATTAAATAGATGCCTGTTCATGCCTAAATAAGCAGGCGCGTCCTTGAACCTGATTACTCTTGGTTGCATATCAACCTCCTTTCCTTAATACATAAACATCCTATATCTGTACGTTTTATATTCTACATTAATTTGAGTAACATACAATCAAAATATTAAATATTATCCTTTTAATTCAAATGGTTATATATATATCCATGTAAGAGCATGTGGGAAGGAGTAGTCGCAGGTAGTAACATAATTATGTATGTAGAACATTCATTTTAAAGCTTATAACGTTATAATTTTAAATTTTTCATTGTTGTTCAAACGCTTAATTAAGTTAAATTTTTAAAATTAAAATTGACCTTTGATTTAATTTCATACAGAATAGCCAGCATTTTTACTTATATTAAAAAGAAGGAGCGAGAATTATGAGCATGGATAGCGATGAAAAATATATAGGTTTTGTAAAATACTCGGGTGAATTAGTCGAAGATGGGATTATGGGTGCTGTAACTTCTGCTGAGGCATTATTAGGACTTGATAAAATTTTTAAATTTCTCCTGGTTAAAGAAAACCCAGGATTTAAAGGGATGGACTTTGACATCCCAGTTGCCATAAAAAAAGGCAGCTGGGGAATGCTTATTCCTGATGCAATTGATCACATGTATAATTTTAAGAGCATAGCAGATTCACTGGGCTGTCTTTATGCTACTACAACTGTTGCAATAGGAGCTACGAAAGGGTTTGAAGAAACAGGATTTGCTAAAAATTCTAAAAGTTTAATGAAAATAGCAATCAAGGGCACAATATTAACAATGCAATGGATTGCCAAGATTGCTAACCATATGGGGGTTTTTGAAAAAATTACACTTGAAAAACCTATATTTGAGCAAAAAGGTTCTGATATTTTTATAAAGCTTGAAAATGATTTCGGCGAAATCCTGGACGTTCCTCAAAAATATTTTCAACTATTCAACGAATGCCCCTCCGATCTTTTCGCCAAAAATGCCAAAATTATTCAGAATGGACGAATTTTAGAATTTGGACTATTCGGTGAAGGCGAAACAGTATCAATTACTGCAAAAGAACGAGCAATATTTTATACACCAAATGATGACATTTTATTTCCTGAGCTTGTGCATGGTCAATCTGTTCAACTAGAAGGTGATATTACAAAGATTAATGTTAATAGAAAAAATATTGGAATAGATTATAAAGGCCATATTTTGCTCTGCTTTCCAAAAAGTGGCAGAAGCATTGAAGCTTACAAAGATAAAATTGTCTCTCCAGAACCAGGACATTTACTCACCAAAATAAAAATATTCGGTGTCGTTGATAGGAAATATAAAAAACCTGAAATTACAGAGAAAAGGCCGAGAATAATTTTTATTGATATTGTCCCAATCATATCAACAAGCGCCCAAGAATCACTAAATTTTGAATAATAAATTTAGATCAACTTAGTGGCTGACTCAAATGAGCCTCATCGTAATTTAAACTTTTAAGCCGTTCTTTATCAGGCGGCTTTAATTCCCTACTGAATTCACCAAGCTATATTCGTTTTATTTATGTCTCGAGCCAGCCTTGCCTATCTAGCGCTCTCAGATATTGGGCTTACTAATAATTCTATTTAGTATGGTGAAAACTGCAATCAAGGTATAATCAATTATAAATTGATATTTAATTTGGGCTGCTACTATTTACAAGTTATATTGATATATTATTAAATAGTTCTCTGCCGAAAGGTAATTTTTCTCACATGTTGTGGGGGTGTTTCTAAAAGCAAGTCGCATTTATTACTAATGCGTGGATTTAAAAAATCATTATTTAGACTACTAAACCCTTTTTGATTAATGACTGCTTCTCGCTAGAGGTTTGTGGTAAAGCACAAGTATTCTCTCACCACTAAGATAATCAGGGTCGAAATGCCCCCCAATTCTCGCCGCCAGCCTGAGTAGTAACGGCTGGCGGAAAAAATCAAAAGCTCATAAAATAAAAAACGGGAGTTCCACTCCCCAGGGCTGTCAAGATTAAACCTACGGCATTTAAAAAGGTTTCCCTTATCTTCCGCACTCTGTTTGTGCAGACAAGGCGATTACCCTCCCTTTTAAATGATCTTGACTGCCTACCCCTTGGCTCATAGCCGCTTGGCCTAGTTCGGGCCGCATGCGCGACCCACGAATTACTAAAAAGCGCATAGCAAAAAAACCGAACTAGGAGAAAGTCATGAAAACTAAAACATTTAATGTAGATGAATTAAACCAATTTACTGGAACAGAAGCTTGGTACAAACATTGGTTAAGCGGCATGGTTTATACAGACGGAATTAAATACATGGCAGAAGAAGCGGGCGCATACTGGCTAATCGATGAAATTGCTATAAGGCTTCCTTCTGTTATCAAAAAATATCCTGAATATTTTTACGCTGTTAAATTTATCGCCAAAAATAACGATAAAGCCATAATAGAATTTACTGATGGTAATAATACGGCGCTTAAAAAAGTTCACATTCAATTTACAGATTTTCCAGTAAAAGAACAGACATTAACCTTTTTTCTATCTCCATTACCAATTAAAGATAAAAGGCATTGGTGCTTAATGCTCGCCTCTGAATATTAATTATTCACCATATTGCCCTTGGCTCAAAAGCTAAGGGCTTTTTACAAAAAACGCCGCCAGGCAATTTCATTTCCAATCAAATTGCCTGGCGGATAAAACAAAAGAGCAACAACAAAAAACTTGGAAGCTGCGCTCCCCTCATAGTCAAGATTGAACCTTCGGCATTAAAAGGGTTTCCCTAGTTTTCCGCGCTGCGCTTGTGCAAACAAGGTGATCACCCTCCCTTTTAATGATCTTGACTATTATCCCCACGCTCATAGCCGCAAGGCCTAGTTCAGGCCGCATGCGCGACCTGAGATCTACTAAAAAGCGCATAAACCAAAAACTAACAAGAGGAATTTAAAATGAGCGAATCAATCAAAATCAAAGGCAAAGAAACCAACTATAACAGCAAATATAAAACAGTAGATTTTTCAGATTTACGTTTCGGTTTTAATAATTCAAATAACTTAATTGGCTATGAAGGCTTTACTTTAAATGACTATATCAGCAATGAAATTTATACGGGAAATGAGCTTTTACACTACCCTAAACTTGCTAAGGCTTTGCGTGTTTCTATTAAAGAATATCCAACGATGACAAGAAAATATCAGGTAGATAAAGAAGTGATTGGCTTAAAACTATTTGAATATTTAGATCATCGATTTAAAGAGGTTGTCAGCCTTTTTGAAAATGAGCAAAAAGAGGCAAGCGATAAAATCGAAAATCTGGTTAATCATTTTGGCCTAGCTAAAAAAATGCCAATCATTGACAAAATTAATGAAACTAAAAACGAATGGCAAAATTGGAAAACCGGATTAATTATTAATGGTGTGGAGTGGCTTTTTAACAATGAAACAAAGGATGGGGAGCTTTTTACAGTTGTTAATATGCGCGACCTTTTAAACATTTCATATAGTGACTTTGAAAAAGTCGAGCTTGAGGATGCTGTGATCGGCACACCTTTTGTAGCTTTTAGGCTTGGTAAGACTTGGCGACATACTGGCACCGTACAATGGTACAATCTTGATACTATGCAAGAAGTTAAAAAATCAGATATTGCCAAATGGAAAAAATCATAACCATACGAGGGGCTTCCAGCCCCTTTTTCTTTGCAAAAAAACGCCAGCTAAGCAATTTAATATTCCAAATTGCTTAGCTGGCGGTAGCTAAAAATTACAATTTTTTGTTACATGTGATGAAATCAACGCAACTTTTAGTTGCATGCTAAATCTAGCCTGTAACTATTGAAAAAACTAAGTTTTATTGGATTAAATTTTTTGAAATATTATCAGATTGAAACTTTTAGTTTTATCGAAGAATTTTTTTTATTGTCAAAATATTTTGCCATTAAGATTTTTTTAAAAAAGGCAGCAGCAATTGTTGGGAGGAAGTAAAAATTATAAAAGTTATTTAATTGACGTTTAGGAATATTTGTCATGCTGGTGATTTTTTTTGATTGTTTCAACCCAATAACCGAAAAAGATATAGTTACTATAGCCTGTTTAATGAAAGAAACTATATCATGCCACGATGCGAAATCATTGACAAATTCTTGAATTTTATCCCAGCTCATTTTAGCAGCCTTCTATACAAATTAGGATCACACTATATCACAAATTACCAAGCCGCCAAAGCTAACTTGGCGAGCTTGGTAAGACTTTTAATTTTACTTTAAGTATTAGCACCCATAAACGCGCGCTCACCGATTAATTTAAAATGCTCTCGCGCGGCAGGCTCATGTTGTATCGATTCACTGGCAGCAATAATAGCCCCAAGAATAATAGCTTTTGACTCTTGGGAAAGCCCGCCTTTTATAACCAGCCCCCCAAGCTCAATTTTATTTCTAGTATCAGCGCTTCTCGCAAATGATTTTGCCATTGCTCGCCTCCTTTCCAATTTTTCAAGTTTTTGGCAAAGCCGAAAGTAAGGACTTACGGCTTTGCGTTTTTGAGTTTCTCTGCCATTTCAGCAATGGCACTTTCTAATACATTAGGATCATATTTTAAAAGGTCGTGCTTTTTAAATACTTCACCAATGGATTTCATAAGGGTTAGCTCAAAAGCTTTTCGCTTCTCAGCAATTTGCTTGATTTGCTCATCATAGAGATCGAGCCGTTTGGCAGGGGAGATTTTTCTAGGTTGGTTTGTCATAGCTCACGCTCCTTGTGATTAAAAACCATTTGATCAAATTATACACTAATGGTAAAATAGTAATCAATAGTTCATTGAAAATTTTACCAACACGATAGGGGACACAGCGAGCAACACGCCAAAGTCATTATGAGCAAAGCACATAATGCGCACTTATAAGTCGCTAGCGACTTAAGTGCTTAAACGTATGGAGAGCTT
>JAUSAW010000017.1 GCA_030652335.1 Gammaproteobacteria bacterium | reverse complement strand
AGGTATCCTTGTTGCCCAGGCCGTCATAGGTCATGGACTCGAAGAAGCCAGCCGCATCGGTGATCTTGGTCTGGCGGCCCTGCTTGTCGTGCTCGATCTGGGTGAGCTGGTCCTGCTCGGTGGAGCTGGTCAGCACATAGGCGGTGGCGCCCGCTGTGGTGGCCGCCGTCGCAGTGGCATAGGCCCCGAACTTGGCGGAGGTACTCAGCGTGCCGCTGGCAGGCGCCACATACTTGGTGATCTTGCTGACCTGCCCAAACGCATCGAACTCCGTCTGAGTGGCAAACCCCATGGGGTCCACGCTCCAGGTGGCCTGGTTGAGCTTGTCAAAGTAGAAGTAGCCGACATTGTTGTTCGGGTCAGTGACCTTGACCGCGTTGCCAAAGACGTCGAACTCGGTGCTGATCTCCACCTGGCTCAGCGCACCGGAGGTCTTGGTGATGCGCCCGTTGGCATCAAACTCCTGCGTGGTGGCGTACTGATCCAGCAAGGTCTGGTACTGCTGGCTGGTGTGATCGGGCGCATTGGGCGTGCCGATCAGGCGCGTGCGCTCGGCCTTGGCCCAATCGGAGCTGCCCTTGGCCAACTCCACCCCACGAGGATCAATCACCTTGATGCGCTGGCCCAGCTTGTCCAGCACATAGCGCGTGTTGGCCTGCTCGGCCGTGCCATAGGCCCTGACCTCGTCGGTCAGGCGCCCGGCGTCGTCGTAGACATACTTGGTCGTGCTGGCCTCAGAAGCGCCATGCGCCTGCGTGACATCAATGGCCCGTCCGACATCGTCATACACCGTCTTGGTTTTGACGAGCAAGGCATCAATCTGCTCGGTCTGGCGCCGGGCTTCGTCGTAGACGTACTCCGTCTTCACGTCATCGTCCTGGATGACCACAGCAGGTGCCGCCCCTGCCACGTAGGCGGCGTCCAGCGGCTTGGCATGGCGGGTGGTGGTGCGCAGCTGGCCCAGCTTGTCGTAGGTGTTCTGCGTGACATACCGCTCGGCATCAACGCTCCAGATCAAACGCCCGGCTTTGTCATAGACGTAATGGCTCGTCTGATCCTTGGCTGAATCGCTGGCGATGGTGCTGTTGCCCGCCACGGTGCTGGTGCCCACAATGGGGGCCCAGTTCTTGGTCAGCAGGGTCTGGCCAGGGGTGACAAACTGCAGCGGATTGGCATAGCGCGTGGTGCGGATGACATTGCCGTTGCCGTCAAAGGCACGCGCAGTGGCGTAACCCTCGGCATTCACGCTCCAGATGGGGCGGTTGGCGCCGTCATAGACGGTCTGCTCCACCCGGTCCTTCTTATCCGGATCGGCGCTCAAGGTGGGGGCATTGAAGCTGATGAGCGCGCCAGTTTGCTTGGCCGCACTGAGTGTGCCGGCCTTGATGGCGTAGCGCGTCACGGCTGTGACGTTGCCCACCGCATCGCGAACATGCTGAGTGGCATACCCCAGGGCATCAACACTGATGCTCAGGCGGCCCCATTTGTCGTAAACGTAGGCGTTGACCTGGTTGGCACTGTTGCTGGCGTAGGCCGCATTGGCCGCAGCCAGGCGGCTGGTGATGTCCGCTTCAGTGATGGCCTGCCCCAGCGTGCTCAAACTGAGGCGGTTGGCATAGGCGGTGGTGCGGCTGACCTGGCCTTCATGGTCGTACTCGGTCTTGACCACCCCGCCCAGGGCATCAACCACATAGGTCAACTGGTTTTCTGCGTCGTACACATATCGCGTGGTGTGGTCCAGGGCATTGGTCTTGGCCACCACATTGTCATTGTTGTCGTAGGTGTAGCTGGTGGTGATTGCCAGACCGTCGGGGTCGATGACCTCGCTGGTGCGTCGTCCGGCCGCGTCATAGACGTACTTGGTGGTCTTGGGCTGGGTGGTGGTGGAGCCCGCCCCCTCAATGACCGTGAGCGTCTTGCCCCGCTTGTCATAGGTGTACTCGGTGCGCAGCGCCAGACCATCGGGGTTGTTGTCAGGCTCACCACTCGCCCAGCTGGGGCCCTTCTTGGGGTCGACCACCACGGCCTTGACTTGCCCATTGAGGTGGTACTCGGTCTGGGTCCACACGCCATTGGCGTCTTCGATCCAGATGCTGCGGCCCAGGGCGTCGTACTTGTACCCGGTCTTGAGCTTCAAGCCGTTGAAGTCGGCCTCGCGTGTGACCAGGCGGCTGGCCGAGTCGTAGCTGTGGCGCGTGACCATGCCATTGGCATCCACGGTGTCATAGATCCGTCCAGCCTTGTCGTACCAGTTCTGCGTGACCAGGTTGGGGAGGCTGCCACCTTGGGCGACACTGGTCTGTGTCAGCTGTCCATCGGCGTTGTAGGTGTGGGTGGTCTTGTGGCTGCGTGCATTGGTCTGGCCGATGACCTGGCCGTGCAGGTTCAGCTCGGTGGTGCCCTGCAGGACGCCCGCCGTGGTGACGGTGAATGTGTTGGTCGTGCTGTTGTAGGCATGGCTGGTGACCACCCCCAACCCATCGGTCATGGTCAGCACCCGCGAGAAGGCATCGTAAGTGGTGCTGGTCAACGCGCTATTGCGGTCAGTGCTGCTCACCTGGCGGCCCAGGCGGTCGTAGGTGAACGAGGTGACGCGCCCAAGGCCATCCTTGCGGGTGAGCACGCGTCCAAAGGCGTCGTAGGTCTGCCCAGCCAGCAGGTAGCCCAGCTCCTTTTGGGTGCTGGATTTGAGCAGGCCGCGACGGTCAAAAATGTAGTCGGTCTGCGCGGTGGTGGTGGCGCCGATCTGTTGGCGCGTGGCCGTGAATTCGCCAAAGGCGCTGTACCAGCGCTGGGTGAGGTTGCCCAGCGCATCAAGGGTGCGTGTGGCCAGGCCTCGCTGGTCACGGCCGGTGCTGGTCTTGTCGTCCTTGCTGGCATCCAGCAAGACGGCGGCGCCCAAGGTGCTGTTGAGTCCGCCTTTGAGGACGTCAAGGTTGCTCACCTTGGTGGCCACGCGGGTCAGCGCATTTTGCTCGCCAAAGGTGTTGTAGCCATACTGAACGACCTCTCCCAGGGCATTGATGCTCTGGGTCAGGCGCCCGGCCTTGTCGTAGTAGAAATAGGTTTTGAGGCCCGAGCCGGTCTGGCCGTTGCGCTCGATGGTGAGCACTCGTCGGCCGGCCTGGTCGTATTCGTGGGCGATGCCATAGGCCTTCCACAAGTCTTCGATCTTGGCGGCCTTGGCATCGGCGGTGGCTCCGGCATTGTCGGGATGGGCCAACCAGTCCTTGATGGCCTTGCTGCCCACGCCGCTGAGTTCGCCAATCAGTCGGCCCAGTTTGTCATAGCGGCGCTGCTCAACGCGTTCGTCCCGGGCCAAGCCCAGCGCCTGGGTGGTCTTGACCAGGTTGCCGACCTGATCGTAGTCGAACGTGGTGACCAGGCCCGTGGGCTGGCTGGTGGTGCGGCTCAGGCGGTTGTTGGCATCGTAGGCGTGCAGGCTGCTTTGGTCCTCGGCGTTGGCCAGAACATAGCTGCCCAGCTCAGGAGCCGCGCCATTGATGGCCACGACGATGGGCGCCGTTGTGCCATCAAACGTGCGCACCACCGCATTGGCGTAGCGCGTTTCAAGCGTTTTGTTGCCAAACCTGTCGTATTCATAGAGGGTGTAGTAGTTCTGAGCATCGACCATGCCCACCACTTGGCTGCGCGCGTTGTAGAGGTAATGGGTGTTCTGATCATTGGCCGCATCGGTGGCAACCGTTGGCGGTACGTTGCCCTCGGGCACAACACCGGCGCCGTTGGCGTAGCGCTTGGTCTTGATCAGGCGGGCAGCTTTGTCGTAGGTGTGCTCGGTGTAGTAGCCCTCGGCATCGAGCTGGCCCACCAGCAAGCCGTCGCCGCTGTAGAAGTTGCGGATGCGCCGATCGCTGCCGTGGGGTGTCAGCTCGATGGAGTCGGCGCTGTTGCTTCCAAAGACGATGGTGGCATTGTTGGCGCCCAACTCGATGGTGGCATTGGCCAGGGTGATCAGTTGAGTGCTTGTCAGCATCTTGGCATAGGCCCAGGTGTCGCTCAAGCGACCAGCCCCGTCATAGCGGTACTCCACCACCGCGCCCACCGCGTCGATGGTCATGACCAGGCGACCAGCCTTGTCATGAATGTTGCGCGTGGTGCGGTCATCAAGGGTGCTGTCCGCCGGGCGCACACCTGCGGTGCCACTCAGCAGCAAACCAATGCCATTGCCCGTGAGCTTGGCCGCATCCACCTTGGTGGCGTAGCGCTTGGTGCGCACCACCTGGTGGTTGCCGTTATAGGTGTACTCGGTCAGGGCGTTTTCTGCGTCGATCTCGCCCACCTTGCGGCCGGCCTCGTCGTAGAGGTAGAAAGTTTTCTCACCCGTGGGGGTGGCTGTGGCCACCAGCCGCCCCAGCGTGTCGTAGGTGTAGAGCGTGGTGCCCAATGTCAGGGGCGTGGCATCATCGCTGGTGCGCTCCACCGAGATCACGCGTCCAGCGCGGTCATGCGTGGTGATGGTGACCAGATCATTGGCCAACGTGATCTTGGTCTTGCGTTCGCTGTCGCTGTACAGCGTGGTCGTGGTTTTGCCCAGGCCGTCGGTTTGCGAGGTGATCCGGTTCAGTCCATCATAGGCATAGCTACTGAGGGTGCTTTGGTTCAAGTTGTCGATCTTCTCGACCAAGTTGCCGCTTTGATCGTAGACGTACTCAATGATGCTGTGCGTGCCTTCGCTGAGCACCCCCGCTCCGGTGGTGGCGTCAACCTTGGCGTAGGTCCTCTGCGTGCTCAGTTGCCCCCGAAAGTCGTAGGTGTAGTCGGTGCGTGAAGCCTTGGCGGGGCGGGCGTCGGCCCACGCGCTCAGCTCGCTGACACCGGGTGGCAGCTGGCGGCTGACGTTGTCCACCCAGATGCTGTTGTTGGTGGCTGAGGCCCCGCTGAAGCCAGACATCGTGAATTGGATCAGGTTGCTTCCATTACCGAGGCCTACTCGCCCCGCATAACCCGATGAACGCTCCTTGCCGATTTCGTAGACATACAGTTGGCTGCCACCATCAAGCTGTGTCTCGATCTCCAGGACGTAGGTCTTGCCTGCCAGGGCAGGCCCCAGTGTGGTTTGAGCCAGAATCGTGCCTTGGTAGCTGTTCAAATACAGCTGCCCACTACTGATCTTCAGGAAGTTGCGCCGGTAATTGGCTGTGCCCTGGGCTCCCGATTCCACCCCAATGTGCAGCAAGTTGGCCGTGACCGTGGCTGGCAGCGTGATCTCGGCACGATAGCGCGAGCCCAGCATGGCCGCAGCCCCTGTTTTCACCGTCGGATAGGTGTCAGCAGCGCTGGTTTGGGTAGAGGTGAATACCAGGGTGCCGTTGGTGTGTGCAATCCCCGCAGGCAGGGTTGTCGGATTCAGCCCGCTCGTGTCAGCATTGAATCTTTGATCCCATGTGCTCACCGCCGTGGTGGTGTAGCCGTCGTTGTATTGGAGGGTGGCCTTGCGCTGGCCAGCTGTGTTGTATTGGTGCTCGGTGACCCTGCCTTCAGGGCTGATCACGAAACGCAGGTGGTTCTTGGTGTCGTACAGGTAACGGGTGGTCAAGCCATCCGTGGCCAGCACCCCAGTATTGAAGCCATCGCTGTCCGCCGCCGTGTAGACCGTTTGCGTGAGCAACTGGTTGGCGCTGCCAAAGCTGCGCTCGATGACACCGCCTTCGGCGTTGCGCTCATAGATGCGGTTGCCATTGGCATCGTAGCGGTAGGTGGTGACTTTGCCGCGTGCGTCGGTGACCTGGCTGACATTGCCGCTGGCATCGTAGGCATAGCTGGTGGTCTGGGTGAGGCTGTTGACCGCCGGGGTGGTGATGCTCCGCAGTTGCCCCGCTTTGGGGTTGGTCTCCGAGTAGAGGGAGGTGTCGTAGGTCAGGGTCGTGACCTGGCTGAGCGGGTCGGTGATCGTGGTGGTGCCGACCACGCTGTAGTCAAATCTGGTGGTGCGGATGTCGGTGCTGCTGGCGTATTCCTTGATCGTCTCTACCTTGCCCGCAAGGTAGGTGAACTCCAGCTTGCTGCCCCCCGTCTGGACCATGCTGGCCAGGCGGTTGCTGGTGCCCTCGTAGGTGTAGTCGGTGACGTAGGTCTTGGCATCGGTGATGTTGCCGTCTTGCGGACTCAGGTCTACGGTGACTTTGGTCAGTCGGTTGTTGGGTGTGTTGGTGTCGTAGCCGTAGGTGACGCGCTTGAGGGTTTGGGCACCCCCCACCGCCAGGGTAGAAATCGATTGGATGTTCTTGCCCGCGTACGTGATCACGACGCTCTCGCCGCTGGCGTCCAGGACTTTGGTGACCAGCGGGCTGGTGTTGTCGTAGCTCAGAGTTAGCTGTTTGCCGTCCAGGTCCTGGACCGTTTTAAGGCGGTACTCGCCCGCCGCCACTCCGGTGACCGCCTGGTAGGTCTCGCTCACCCGGGTGTCGCCGTCTGTCCAGGTCCACGTCGAGCTGCCATTCCATTGGAGGGTATCCAGGCTGCCTGCGCCGTCCTGGTTGATGTACAGGCCCCGCACGGCGTTGTAGCTGTAGACCGCTTCGCTGCCGTCTTCGGCCACGCGCTTGATGGTACTGCCCACCGTGTTGACCGCCGGGCTGACACTCAGGCCATGCACCTTGCGCGACAGACCCAGGCGCCAGTTGTCGCCATTGTCATCGTCGCTGGTGGCCTGGCTGTTGTAGGTGCGCAGCACGCTCACGTCCGGGCCCATGCCCACCAGCCATTCGTCCTGCTGCTGCACCACCAGGTTGCCGTTGCTGGCATTGACCAGCACCTTCTCGCCCGAGCGCCCCTGGCTGGCCACCCCCAACTGCCCCTGATCTCCCAGCAGGCCCAGTGAAGTGTTGGTCAAACCCAGGCCTTGGCCAGCAACGATCGCAGTCATCTCTTCATCCTTGGAAAGAAACCAGGCGCCGCCGCTCTTGTGCTCCCGCGGCCACGCCCTTGTTAACTCTTGCGGCTACCCCACGCGCGCATAAAGCGCCATGCAGCAAGCCTTCAAAGAGCTATTTCCTAAGATCTGAGATTTTGTTTAGCTCATTTGACCCCCTGTTCAGGGGGTCAAACCAAAAACCCGCCAAGCTGCGAAGCAGGGCGGACTCTTGTCAGTTCAATTTAAAAGCGGTGGCGGATGCCCACGGCAAAGGTGTTGCCCTTCTTCCAGCCTGCCTGGTCTTCGTCATCCAGCATGTACGCGGCGTAAACGTCGGTGCGCTTGGACAGGAAGTGGTCGTAGGCCAGCGTGAAGATGCTGTGGTCCACATCAGGCGTGGTGCCGCCTTCAACTGCGGACTCCTTGCTCTCGCCGTAGGACACCAGCACCTTGCCCGCGCTGGTCACAGGCACCGATGCACCCACCTGGTAGAGCTTGGTGTCGATCCTGTCGGTGAGGGCGAAACCCTCGTTCTTGAACTGGCCGTATTGGCCAAACAGCTTGACCACGCCGAAGTCGTAGCTGGCGCCCAGCAAGGCGAAAGTCTGCTTTTG
>JAUSAW010000015.1 GCA_030652335.1 Gammaproteobacteria bacterium | reverse complement strand
CGGAATCGTTAAAGTCGGCGAAGAAGTTGAGATTGTTGGTTTAAGACCTACTCAAGTGTCGATCGTAACCGGCGTTGAGATGTTTAGAAAATTATTGGACGAAGGTCGTGCAGGCGATAACGTCGGCGTACTATTGCGCGGATTGAAGCGTGAAGACGTTGAACGTGGTCAAGTATTGTGCCATAAAGGCTCGATCAAACCGCACTCCAAGTTCGAAGCTGAAATTTATGTACTGAGCAAAGAAGAGGGTGGACGTCATACTCCATTCTTCAAAGGTTACCGTCCACAATTCTACTTCCGTACCACAGACGTAACCGGTGCAGTTGAATTACCAGCAGGCGTAGAAATGGTTATGCCAGGCGATAACATTAAAGTTAACGTGGAGCTAATCACTCCAATCGCGATGGAAGAAGGTTTACGCTTCGCGATCCGTGAAGGTGGCCGTACAGTTGGTGCGGGCGTAGTAGCTAAGATTTACGCATAAAACCGCCTCTCCCTAACCCTCTCCCGCAAAGGGGGGAGGGGACAAACGTGGGAATGACTGATTTGTAGATGTAACGTTTTTTAGAATAGATACTAACTTTAATTAACTATAGGCAATATTATGGCTGTTCAAGAACAAAAAATTAGAATCCGCTTAAAATCATTTGATCATCGTTTGATCGATGATTCGATCAGCGAAATCGTCGATACCGCTAAAAGAACCGGTGCTCAAGTGATTGGCCCGATTCCTTTACCTACTAAAATAGAGCGTTTTACCGTTCTAACATCCCCGCACGTCAATAAAGACGCGCGTGACCAGTATGAAATCAGAACGCACATGCGTTTGCTGGATGTAGTAGCTAACCCTTCAACAGTCGATGCATTAATGAAATTAGATTTGGCTGCAGGTGTAGACGTACAGATTATTTTGATATAAAATATGCGCCTACCCAAAATGGGTAGACGGATTTAACCCGCTCCTTATCCCTCCCCCGAAAGAGGGAAGGGAATTATAAGTGGGACGGAATACTGAGTGTTAGTGGTACTTGACAGCGTTAATCAATCGTAATTAACGCAGTGAATAAGGATAATAAAATGAAAGTAGGATTAGTTGGTCGTAAATGCGGCATGACTCGCGTTTTCACTGATCAGGGTGCTTCTGTGCCTGTAACTGTTATTCATGTTGAAAACAACATGGTAACCCAAGTTAAAAATATCGTCGTTGATGGTTATAATGCCATTCAAATCACCTCTGGCCATAAAAAGGCTTCCCGTATTAATAAAGCGACCGCCGGTCATTTTGCTAAGGCAAATGTCGAGCCAGGCCGTGGTTTATGGGAATTTAGAGTCGAAGAAGAGACTTTAGCTGAATTTCCAGTTGGAACCGAATTAAAAGTTGATGCATTCAAAGAAGGCGATATGGTTAACGTACAAGGCGTGACCAAAGGTCGTGGTTTTGCTGGCGTAATCAAACGTTGGAACTTTGCAATGCAAGATGCTACTCACGGTAACTCAAGATCTCACCGTGCTCCAGGATCCATTGGTCAAAACCAATCCCCAGGTAAAGTATTTAAAGGTAAGAAAATGGCAGGCCACATGGGTGATGTTACTCGTACCAGCCAAAGCCTTCGCGTAATTAAAGTAGATGCTGAACGTAATCTCCTCATGGTTAAAGGCAGTGTTGCCGGTGCACCAGGTGGAAATTTAGTAGTTACCTCTTCAGTTAAGCATTCTGGAGGTGCTAAATAATGAATTTATCCGTCCTTAAAATCGATCAGAGCGCAGGTAAAGCAATTACCGTTTCTGACGAAAATTTTAACCAAGATTTCAACGAAGGTTTAGTGCATCAAGTTGTAGTGGCTTATCAAGCCGGTGCCCGTCAAGGTACCCGTCAACAAAAGAACCGTTCCGATGTAAGTGGTGGTGGTGTTAAACCATGGAAACAAAAAGGAACAGGTCGTGCTCGTGCGGGTTCTATTCGTAGCCCACTATGGCGTAAAGGTGGAGTAACCTTCGCTGCAAGACCACAAGATCACAGCCAAAAAGTTAACCGTAAAATGTATCGTGGTGCGCTAGTATCGATTCTATCGGAATTAGTTCGTCAAGATCGTTTGAAAGTCCTCGAGAGCTTCGATATTTCAAGCCCTAAAACACGCGAACTCGTGAACTTATTAAAAGTCATGAATATGTCCGATGTGTTGATTATTTCAAATGAAGTAAGCGAGAACTTGTATTTAGCTTCACGTAACTTACATACCGTTGATATAAGAGATGTAACCAGCGTTGATCCAGTAAGCTTAGTAGCTTATCAAAATGTGATCATCACGGTTGATGCCATTAAGAAGCTTGAGGAGAGATTAGCATGAACAAAGCAGAACTATTCAAGATAATCCTATCTCCTGTGGTATCTGAAAAATCATACCGTCTTGGTGATAAGCAAAATCAGGTTTTATTTAAAGTACTAAAATGCGCAACCAAGTTTGACATCAAAAAAGCCGTTGAAATGCTATTTGATGTGAAAGTGGATTCGGTTTGTACCTTAAATATGAAAGGTAAAAAACGTAAGTTTGGTAAAACCACAGGTGTTACCAAAGAGTGGAAAAAAGCGTATGTCCGTTTATCTGAAGGTCATAGCATCAACTTCGCTGGTACGGAATAGGATCGAGGATTAAGTAAATGGCTATTGTAAAATGTAAACCAACTTCACCAGGACGCCGCTTTTTAGTTAAAGTAGTGAATTCTGATTTGCATAAAGGCGCGCCTTATGCACCATTGCTAGCTCCAAAAGGCAAGGGATCAGGTTCTGGTCGTAACAATATGGGCCGTATCACCGTAAGACATCATGGTGGCGGACATAAACAACATTATCGTATGGTCGATTTTAAACGCACACAAGATGGCATTACCGCTACTGTAGAACGTTTAGAATACGATCCAAACCGCAGCGCATTCATTGCTTTGATCTGTTATAGCAATGGTTCACGCAGCTATATTATTGCACCTAAGGGTTTAAAAGCCGGCGACCAAATTGTATCCGGTCACGATGCTCCTATTAAAGTAGGTAACTGTTTACCCGTGCGTAATATCCCATTAGGTTCCGTTATTCACTGCGTTGAAATGCAACCGATGAAAGGTGCTCAAATTGCACGTAGTGCAGGAGCTTCGGTTCAGCTAATCGCTAAAGAAGGTGAGCATGCTGTAGTTCGTATGCGCTCCGGTGAAATGCGTAAAGTTTCGATGGAATGCCGTGCTACTATCGGTGAAGTCTCTAACTCTGAACATAACTTGCGTTCGATCGGTAAAGCCGGGGCTAATCGTTGGAGAGGTATTCGTCCAACCGTTCGTGGTACCGCGATGAACCCAGTGGATCACCCGCATGGTGGTGGTGAAGGTAAAACTTCAGCAGGTCGTCATCCAGTTTCACCTTGGGGTACACCAACCAAAGGGTATAAAACCAGAAATAACAAACGCACCGATGGCATGATTATGCAACGACGCGGTAAAAAATAATAATTAGTTAATGAGAGGATAAATACGTGCCACGTTCATTAAAAAAAGGACCATTCGTCGACCTACCTTTGTTAAACAAAGTGATGGACGCGATTGAGACAAAAAGCAAAAAACCTATCAAAACCTGGTCACGTCGCTCGATGATCATACCAGATATGATTGCATTGACGATTGCTGTACATAACGGCAAACAACATGTACCAGTTTTCATAACGGAAAATATGGTTGGACATAAGTTAGGTGAGTTCGTTGGTACGCGTACTTTCCGTGGGCATACTGCCGATAAGAAAGTAAAATCGTAGTAACGAAATAGCGAGGTTCATAATGGAAGTTACAGCTCATTTAAAAAATGTACGTATGTCAGCGCAAAAGGTTCGCTTAGTGGCAGACCAGATTCGCGGACAAAAGATTGCTCACGCAATCGATACGTTAGCATTTAGCAACAAAAAAGCTGCAAAGATAATTAAAGGTGTGTTAGACTCCGCAATCGCAAATGCAGAGCATAATAATGGCTTAGATATCGATGAATTAAATGTTTCAGCGGTGTTTGTTAACCAAGCCACCACTATAAAAAGGTTTCGTGCTCGTGCTAAAGGTCGTGGCGCAAGAATTTTAAAAAGAGGCTGCCATATTACTGTCAGCGTAGCTGAACGTTAGGAGAGTTTTGCAATGGGTCAGAAAGTACATCCAATTGGCATAAGACTAGGTTTCATAAAGAACTGGCGTTCGATATGGTACGCAAGTTCCAAAGATTATGCTGAAAAATTACATGCCGACATGGCTGTTCGTGTTTATCTACACAAACAATTAGCACATGCCGCTGTGAGTCGCATTCAAATTGAACGTCCTGCACAAAATGCACGGATTACTATATTTTCAGCGCGTCCAGGTATTATCATCGGTAAAAAAGGTGAAGATATCGAGAGATTACGTCAAGGCGTAAGCAAAATCATGGGCGTTCCTGTCAATATTAATATTGAAGAGATTAAAAAGCCTGAACTGGATGCCAAGTTAGCGGCTGAAGGGATTGCTCAGCAATTAGAAAAACGCGTAATGTTCCGCCGCGCTATGAAGCGTACAGTACAGACCGCGATGAAAGCGGGTGCTTTAGGTGTGAAGATTTGTGTAGCTGGCCGTTTAGGTGGAGCTGAGATTGCTCGAACCGAATGGGTACGTGAAGGCCGTGTGCCATTACATACCTTACGCGCTGATATCGATTATTCCACAGCAGAAGCGTTAACTACGTATGGAATTATCGGTGTTAAAGTTTGGATATTTAAAGGCGAAGTTTTAGGCGGACATCATCATAATGTGCCTGAAGTTGAAGCAAAGCCTGCCAAACAACAGCATAGTAAAGGAGATAAGTAATGTTGCAGCCTAAGCGCACCAAATTCCGCAAGCAAATGAAAATGCGCAATGCGGGCATGGCAACACGTGGCGCCGATGTAAGCTTCGGCGAGTTTGGCTTAAAAGCCACCACTAGAGGCCGAGTTACTGCTCGTCAAATTGAGGCTGCACGTCGTGCGATTAGCCGTCATTTGAAACGTGGTGGTAAAGTATGGATTCGTATCTTTCCAGACAAACCTATTACTCAAAAGCCATTAGAAGTTCGTATGGGTAGCGGTAAAGGTAACGTTGAATATTGGGTAGCTCAAATTCAACCAGGTAAAGTGTTATATGAAATTGACGGCGTTCCAGAAGCCCTGGCACGTGAAGCATTTAAATTGGCTTCGGCTAAGCTTCCCGTTTTAACTACATTCGTATCAAGGACAGTCCTATGATGAAGGGAAAAGATTTAGGGGCTAAGACCGTAAGTGATCTTAACACCTTGAAACTAGAATTATTAAGAGAGCAATTCAACTTGCGTATGCAAAAAGGGACGGGTCAATTGACCAAGAACCATTTGTTTAAAATTGCAAGACGCAATTTAGCTCGAATTGAAACCATTCTGAATCAAAAGGTTGGTGCTGCATAATGACTACGGTATCAAAAGATAAAAGCAAAAGCGCAAAAGCTAGTAAAACAGTGAAAGCAGCAGTTGAAAAGAAAGTTGCACGGACTATAACAGGCCGCGTAATTAGCGACAAAATGGATAAAAGCATTATTGTGCTAGTTGAGCGTAAAGTACCTCATAAAGTTTATGGCAAGTTTGTAACCAAATCGACCAAATTATATGCGCACGATGAAGCGAATATATGCGGTGAAGGTGACTTGGTTACTATCGCTGAATGTCGCCCACTTTCAAAGACTAAAACCTTTACGTTGGTTTCTGTCGATGAGAAGGCAAAATAACTAGTTTTTTGTTAAGAAAAATTGTAAAATAGTGGCCTTAAAAAGCCACAAAGTGGTAAATGGAGTAAAGTTGCGATGATACAAATGCAAACTCAGTTAGATGTGGCTGACAATAGCGGCGCACGCAAAGTGATGTGTATTAAAGTGCTAGGTGGTTCACACCGCCGGTATGCAAGCATTGGCGATGTCATTAAAGTTTCAGTTAAAGATGCGATTCCACGTGGTCGTGTTAAAAAAGGTGATGTTCTATTTGCAGTAGTAGTCCGCGTAAGACAAGCCATTAGACGTAATGATGGTTCAAGAATTCGCTTCGACAGCAACGCAGTAGTATTGCTAAACGAGAAAAAAGAGCCAATTGGTACCCGTATCTTCGGACCAGTAACTCGCGAATTGAGAACAGTACAGTTTATGAAGATTGTTTCTCTTGCTTCTGAAGTGATATAGGGTAGTACGAAATGCGTAAGATTAAAAAAGGTGACGAGATCATTGTTATCGCTGGTAAAGATAAAGGCAAAACAGGCGCGGTAATCAGTGTTAATGTAGAAAGCTCCAAAGTCATAGTGGCTGGAATCAACATGGTTAAAAAACATGTTAAACCTAACCCACAAGCTGGCATTGAAGGCGGAATTATTCCAAAGGAAAAGGCGCTTGCGATCTCTAATGTAGCTATCTATAACCCAGTTTCTAAAAAGGCTGATGGTGTTAGCTTCAAGACTTTAGATAGTGGCAAAAAAGTGAGAGTCTTTAAATCGAATAAAGAATCGATCGACGTTTAATTAGGTGATGTAAATGGCAACATTAAAAGAGTTTTATAAAACAGAAGTGATCAAAAAACTGCAAGACCAGTTTAGCTATGCCAATGTGATGGAAATTCCACGCATTAAAAAGATCACTTTAAACATGGGTGTGGGCGAAGCATCACAAGACAGAAAGATCATTGATTTTGCTGTACGTGATATGACCGCGATTGCAGGCCAAAAGCCGATCGTAACCTTCACCAAGAAATCTATTGCAGGTTTTAAAATTCGTGACAACTGGCCAATCGGTTGCAAAGTAACCTTGCGTGGCGAACGTATGTACGAATTCTTAGAGCGTCTGATTTCGATTACTATCCCTCGTATTAGAGACTTCCGTGGTTTGAATTCCCGTTCATTTGATGGCCGTGGCAATTACAGCATGGGTTTGCGTGAGCAAATCGTATTCCCAGAAATCGAATACGATAAAGTCGACACGATTCGTGGTTTAGATATTACGATTACCACTTCGGCAAAAACGGATGATGAAGGTCGCGCTTTACTCGCAGCATTCAATTTCCCATTAAAGAATAATTGAGGAAGTTATGGCTAAGACAAGTACAGTTCAAAGAGAACTTAAGAAAGAACGTCTAGTTGCAAAATTTGCAGTTCAGCGTGCCGCTCTTAAAGAAACCATTCGCAGTCCTCAATCGACTGATGAAGAGAAATGGGAAGCGCAAGCAAAATTACAAAGCTTGCCTAGAAGCTCAAGCAAAACCCGTTTGAGAAATCGTTGCCACCTAACCGGCCGTCCACATGGCGTGTACCGCAAATTTGGTTTGGCAAGAACAAAATTAAGAGAAGCCGCTATGGTTGGTGATCTTCCTGGTTTAACCAAAGCAAGCTGGTAAGGAGTTTCAAAATGAGTATGCAAGATCCTATAGCTGACATGCTAACAAGAATTCGTAATGCCCAAAGAGCGGCACACGAAAACGTAGCAATGCCTAGCTCAAAAATGAAAGTCGCGATTGCAAAATTATTGCAAGACGAAGGTTATGTCGCTGGTTTTACCGTCTCAACAGACAAAAAACCAACCCTTACCGTTGACTTAAAATATTATGAAGAGAAGCCAGTTATCGAGCTAATCAAACGAGTCAGCACAACGGGCTTGCAGATTTACAAAGGTAACGCTGATTTGCCAAAGGTGTTAGGTGGACTAGGAATTGCCATTATTTCCACTTCGCAAGGTTTAATGACTGATAAAGCAGCACGCGCCCAAGGTATTGGCGGCAAAGTGCTCTGTTACGTAGCGTAGGAACTGAAATCATGTCAAGAGTATCAAATAAACCGATTACCATCCCTAGCGGAGTAACAGTAGCTGTCAATGCTGACGCCATTGCTGTTAAAGGCCCTAAAGGTGAAATGCATTACCCAGCTAACCGCTTAGTAAAAGTAGTAGTTGAAGCAGGCGAAGTGAAGATCGCCATGGCTGATGAATCAAAAGAAGCCAATACTTTCGCTGGAACCGCTCGCGCTAACTTAGCCAATATGGTTCTAGGTGTTAGCAAAGGTTTTGAGAAAAAATTAGTATTAGTAGGCGTAGGGTATCGCGCCAAAGTACAAGGTTCAACCCTATCGTTGACCCTAGGATTCTCCCACCCGGTTGAACATGCCTTACCAAAAGGTATTACCGCTGAAGTGCCAATCCAAACCGAAATTATGATTAAAGGTGTCGATAAACAATTAGTTGGCCAAGTGGCTTCTGATATTCGTGGTTATCGTCCACCCGAGCCATATAAAGGCAAAGGGGTCCGTTACTCCGATGAAAAAATCAAATTGAAAGAAGCCAAGAAGAAATAGGTGATAGCAATGGATAAGAAAGTATCTCGCGTACGTCGCGGCTCTAATGGCCGGATGAAGATGAAAAGTTTGTCAAAAGTGCGTCTGTGTATACACAGAACACCTAGACATATTTACGCTCAAATTATCTCAGGTGATTCCAGCATGACTATCGTGTCGGCTTCAACCTTGGAAAAAGAAGTGCGTGACCAGCTTAAATATACCGGGAACGTAAGTTCCGCTGAAGTAATCGGACAGTTAATCGCTGAACGTGCGCTTGCAAAAGGTGTAGAAGAAGTGGCATTTGACCGTTCCGGTTTCAAATATCATGGTCGTGTTAAAGCTTTGGCAGATTCCGCGCGTAAAGGCGGTTTGAAATTTTAAGGGATATCTGAATTATGAATGGTGTAGAATCAAAAAGATCTGAAAACAATGCTGATAGGGCTCCAGCGGGCAACCGTAATGACCGTAATTCCGGCAGAGGTTCTGATAAGCAAAATGCTGACGGAATGGTTGAAAAATTAATTTCGGTAAACCGTAACTGCAAAACCGTAAAAGGTGGCCGCATTATGAGCTTCTCCGCACTAGTAGTAGTAGGCGATGGCAACGGTAGAATCGGAATTGGTCGCGGTAAAGCACGTGAAGTGCCAAACGCCATCCAAAAAGCCATGGAATCAGCTCGTAAGAACTTAGTTACTATTACCCTGAATAATCATACTTTATGGTATCCGATTAAATCCAAATTTGGCGCATCAAAAGTGTATATGCAACCTGCATCCGAAGGTACTGGTATTATTGCCGGTGGTGCAATGCGTGCCGTATTTGAAGTATTAGGCGTTCAAAACGTTTTGGCAAAAACCTATGGTTCAACCAATCCGGTTAACGTAGTTCGCGCTACGATCGGTGGTTTACAAACCATGCATTCTCCAGAACAAATTGCGGCTAAACGTAATAAAACTGTTCAAGAAGTAGTGGAATAAGATCATGTCGAAAAATCAAATTAAAGTAACGTTAACTCGCAGCATTCATGGGCGTCTAAAAGCGCACATCGCATGTGCATCAGGTTTAGGTTTAACTAGAATAAACCAAACCGTATCTGTTGAAGACAATCCATGCGTACGTGGAATGATCAACAAGATTTCATATATGTTAAAAGTTGAAGGATAAGCAAATGCATCTGAATACATTAAGCCCAACACCTGGTTCCAAAACTGTTGCAGTTCGAGTTGGACGCGGCATCGGTTCCGGTATCGGCAAAACCTGTGGTCGTGGACATAAAGGGCAACATGCTCGTTCAGGCGGTTACCACAGAATCGGTTTTGAAGGCGGACAAAGTACTTTATCACGTCGTTTACCAAAATTTGGTTTCATCTCGCAACAAGCTTTAATTAAAGAAGAATTGCGTTTAGACCAGTTAAGCAAATTGGACGACAGCGTTATTGATCTTGAAGCGTTAAAAGCGGCTGGATTGCTTCGTAATACTACCGTATCTGCGAAAATATTTTTAGCTGGAACGATCGACAGAGCTGTAACCATTAAAGGTGTTCTTGTTACCAAAGGCGCGAGAAAAGCAATCGAAGCTGCTGGTGGTAAAGTAGAAGAATAATACTCCTTATAAATCCCCTCCCCCCTTGAGGGGGAGGGCTAGGGAGAGGGGTTTTTCGGGCATGCTGCTCCGCCTCCCTCTCCCCATCCCTCTCCCGAAATGGGAGAGGGGGATTTGGTGGGGATGACTGTTTTTTTTATGGAATTGTTGAGAGTAAGTGAATATAGATGGCTAGGAATATAGTGGATAATAAGGGCGGCGGATTGATTGAATTAAGACGCCGTTTATTTTTTGTGTTGCTAGGTGTATTAGTTTACCGCCTCGGCTCCTACATACCTGTGCCCGGAATCGACCCCGTTAAATTAGCCAACTTTTTCCACTCTCAAGAAAACACCGTATTCGGTCTATTTAATATGTTTTCAGGTGGTGCCTTATCACGCTTAACCGTGTTTGCACTTGGAATTATGCCTTATATCTCCGCCTCGATTATTATTCAATTATTGACAGCTGTATCGCCTAAACTAGGCGAGCTTAGAAAAGAGGGCGCCAGCGGTCAACGTAAAATAGTTCAATATACTCGTTACGGCACCTTGTTTTTAGCTTTGTTCCAAGCCTTGGGCATGAGCAAATATATAGTAAGCCAGGGTTTAGTCTATTACCCAGGCATGTTGTTTTATGTAACTTCTACCATTACCTTAACCACCGGCACCATGTTCCTAATGTGGTTAGGTGAGCAAATGACCGAACGCGGCGTAGGTAACGGTATTTCGATTTTAATATTTGCCAGTATCGCTTCAGGCATTCCAACCGCCTTAATGCATACCTTCGAGCAATCTCGTGATGGCAACTTAAGCTTAATCGCATTGTTAACAATTTTAGCGATTATTTTAGCGGTAACCGTATTTGTAGTATTTATGGAAAGGGCGCAGCGTAAGATCACCGTTAATTATGCTAAACGCCAACAAGGTAATAAAATGTACGCGGCTCAGACCAGTCATTTGCCTTTAAAAATTAATATGTCGGGAGTGATCCCCCCTATATTCGCGTCGAGTATTTTATTGTTCCCATCTACCTTAAGTCAGTGGTTTGGTGCGAGCAAAGGCATGGGCTGGTTAGCTAAGATCGGATTAGTTATGGCTCCAGGCCAACCTTTATATTTAATCGTATTTGCTTTAGCCGTAGTATTTTTCTGCTTCTTCTATACAGCCTTGGTATTTAACCCAAGAGACACCGCTGATAATTTGAAGAAGTCCGGTGCGTTTATTCCAGGAGTACGCCCTGGCGAACAAACTGCTAAATATATTGATGGCGTTATGTCTCGCTTAACCTTAATCGGTGCGATGTATATTACCGCCGTATCATTGTTGCCCATGTTCTTAATGATCGCATGGAATGTACCGTTCTATTTTGGCGGAACCTCATTGCTAATCGTGGTTGTGGTAATTATGGACTTTATGGCTCAAGTGCAGTCTTTGATTATGTCGAGTCGTTATGATTCGTTATTGAAAAAGGCCAATCTTAAAGGTCATGGTATGAATCCTGGGATGATGAGATAATCGGCTCCGCGGCCCTCTCCCTAACCCTCCCCCGAAATGGGGGAGGGGACAAACGTGGGAATGACTGTTTGTAGTGGATAAGATTATAGTAAGTGAGTACTAGTATTTAGAAATATGTGGATAATTAGGGGTTAATAAAATGAAAGTAAGAGCATCAGTAAAACGCATCTGCCGCAAGTGCAAGATTATCCGTCGTAAAGGCGTGGTTCGTGTGATTTGTGACGAAGCAAAGCATAAACAAAGACAAGGCTAGAATAGCTTGCTTTTTGTGGTGGGACGCGTTATTCTTATGCGCCTCTACAAACGGCTCGATTAGAACGTAGAAATCTTATTTAGGAGTAATTGAATGGCTCGTATAGCTGGGATCAATATACCAGTTCAAAAACATACTGAAATTGCCTTAACCGCGATTTTTGGTATTGGACGTACCCGTGCACAACTAATTTGTGAAGAAGCTGGCATTGTGCCAAGCAGAAAAATCAGTGATTTGACTGAAGCCGAAGTGGAATTACTTCGTGTAGGTGTGGCCAAGTTTAAAGTTGAAGGCGACCTTCGTCGTGAAGTTTCAATGAATATTAAACGTTTGACAGATTTGGGCACATATCGTGGCCTTCGTCATCGTAAAGGCTTACCAGTACGTGGCCAACGCACTAAAACAAATGCGCGCACCCGTAAAGGCCCACGTAAATCGATTCGTGGTTAATGGTTGATAGGAAGAGAAAATGGCAACTAACACTAATAATGCCAAGAAAGTTGGCAAAAAAGTAAAGCGCATGGTAGCTGATGGTATGGCTTTCATCCACGCTTCATTTAATAACACTATCGTATCGATCACTGATCGTCAGGGTAATTTATTATCTTGGGCTACATCAGGTGGTTCAGGTTTCCGTGGTTCACGTAAAAGTACCCCATTTGCAGCTCAGGTTGCAGCAGAATCTGCCGCTGACAGAGCCGCTGATTATGGTTTAAAAAATCTGGAAATATTTATTAAAGGCCCAGGCCCAGGTCGTGAATCGGCTGTGCGTGCCTTGAACTCAAAAGGTTTTAAAGTAACAAGTATTACTGACGTTACTCCGCTGCCACATAATGGCTGCAGACCTCCTAAAAAACGTCGCGTATAGGGTGGAATAATTCATGGCAAGATATATTGGTCCAAAATGTAAATTAGCAAGACGTGAAGGCACCGACTTAGGTCTAAAAAGTGGTGTGAGAACGCTTGAAAGCAAATGTAATATCAATACCCCACCAGGACAGCATGGCGCTAGACGTACACGCTTATCCGAGTACGGTGTGCAATTACGCGAAAAACAAAAAGTTAAGCGTATTTACGGTGTATTGGAAAAGCCATTTAGAAAATATTATGCTGAAGCGGCTAGACGTAAAGGCTCCACAGGTTATAACCTGTTAAGCTTACTTGAGCGTCGCCTGGATAACGTAGTGTATCGTATGGGCTTAGCCTCGACTCGTGCTGAAGCTAGACAATTAGTTAGCCATAAAGCGATTAAAGTGAATGGTAAGGCAATTAATATTGCTTCCTATTTAGTAGCTGTGGGCGATCTTATTGCTGTAAGAGATAAATCAAAAACTCAAGGCCGTATCTTAGCCGCAGTTGAATTATCGAAACAAAGATCACCCGTTGAGTGGATTGAGTTTGATGATAAGAAATTAGAAGCTACCTTTAAAGCGCTTCCAGAACGCGCTGAGCTTCCTGCTGAAATTAACGAGCAGCTTATTGTTGAGTTGTATTCTAAATAATTAAGTGTTGCCTAGGAGACTGTATAAATGATTAGCAATGCTGATGAGCTATTGAAACCACGTTTAGTGGACGTTAAAGTAGTGACTAAAAACCGTTCACGTGTGGTGTTAGAACCGCTAGAAAGAGGATTTGGTCATACTTTAGGAAATGCCCTAAGACGTATTTTATTATCGTCTATGCCAGGCTCGGCTATTACCGAAGTTAAGATCGACGGCGTACTTCATGAGTACTCTTCAATCGACGGCGTAAAAGAAGACGTAGTTGAAATCCTGTTAAACCTAAAAGGTTTGGCTATTACTTTGGATGATGCTTATGAAGAAGCAACCATAACCTTAAACAAAAAAGGTGAAGGCGTTGTAACAGCGGCTGATATTCAATTAGAGCCACACGTTAAAATAATTAACCCAGAACTCGTTCTTGCACATTTAACCCAAAATGGTTCCTTAAAAATGACCATGACCGTTAAACGTGGCCGTGGTTATGCTCCAGCAAACTTGTTTAATGCTTCAGAAGAAGCTAAAGCGATTGGTTTGATGTCCTTGGATGCATCCTTCAGCCCAGTGCGTAAAGTAACTTATTCAGTGGAAAGTGCTCGAGTTGAGCAGCGTACTGACTTGGATAAATTGATCCTAGAGATCGAAACCAATGGTACCATCGAGCCTGAGCAAGCTATTCGTCGTGCCGCTACATTATTGCATGAACAAATCGCCGTATTCGTCGATTTGAAAGCGCCAAGCTTAGCCGATCTTAAAACCGATAAGCAAAACTTTGATCCTATTCTGTTCCGTCCAGTAGATGATCTTGAACTCACTGTACGCTCAGCAAATTGCTTAAAAGCCGAAGATATTTACTATATCGGTGACTTAGTGCAAAGAACCGAAACAGAATTGTTAAAAACCCCTAATTTGGGTAAAAAATCGTTGTCAGAAATCAAAAGCGTATTAGTCGATCGTGGTTTATCACTCGGTATGCGTCTAGAAAACTGGCCACCACAAGAGTAAGTTTTAACTTGTCATCCTGGGGTGCCGATAGGCGAGCCTGGGATCCAAAAGTTTACTATAAATTGAAAGAGATAGAAGGAATTATACTATGCGTCATCGTCTAAGCGGCCGCAAATTTTCGAGAACCAGTAGCCATCGTGCTGCGATGTTCAGCAACATGTCGGCTTCATTGTTCGAACATGAACTGATCAAAACGACTTTGCCTAAAGCAAAAGAATTGAGAAGAATTGCTGAGCCTCTCATTACCTTAGCTAAAGAAGACTCCGTTGCTAATCGTCGTTTAGCCTTTGCTCGCTTAGGCAGCAATAGCGAAGCGGTTAAAAAGCTATTCGAAGAACTAGGCCCACGCTTTAAACAGCGCCCAGGCGGATACTTGCGTATTCTTAAATGCGGCTTCCGTGCCAGCGATGCATCACCAATGTGTTACGTTGAGTTGATGGACCGTCCAGCTGCTGAAGATGCTGCTGCTTAAGTCTTAAAAACTTTGCCTAAAGCCCGACTCGTTCGGGCTTTTTTATGTGTGGTCAACTTGTAAAAAACTTCTTGAATGATATCGTATGAACGCTATCGTACAATTTCTTTCACACAGTATAACCAATAGGAGAGATTTTATGCCTTCAGTCGCAAAAATTCTTGTTGCAGCTTTAGCGGGTGCTTCAGCGTCCAGTAATCTTACATTTACCGGTATACGGCCTGGCGGTGTTTATAATTTAACTGAGGATGCCTTTCCAGGTAGATCAGCATCAATTACTGGAGTTCCATCTGATAGTTCATTTAAGCTGAGTTTTGGGATTACAGCCCCAGTGAGTGCTGATACGACTATAAACATCGATGGCGCTAAATACCCGGTTGTTGGTGAAGGGTGGTATAACGCGACAAAAGAGGGGGTGCAGTCGGCTGAAGATTTCTTTGACCAAATTAATTGGCAAAGTTTTGGTGAGAATCCTGCCACGGTTAATGTGACGGCGACTGCCTGTGTAAAAGAAGACTGTGCTAGTCAAACCGGTGTTTATGAATTTAACCCGCGTCTTAAAGCACATGCAGGCGCATTGTTATCTGCGCACTTAAGAGGCGCTAGCACTCATGTTGCCGAAGCCAATCTTACTGCTGATTCGTAGAGTTTAATACTAAAAAGAGCCCGACTCGATCGGGCTTTTTTTATTTCTGTTAATGTGTATTTTTTAAAGGCGAGTGGAATGAAAAATAAAATTAGAGTGGAAAGTTTTTCTTTAGAAATGTGTGAGCCAGCTTCAGCCGGCCATGGCTTTCATGAGAGAAATCTAGAACATTTAATGCTAGGTATGGCAGAAAAAGAAGTACTGGCGCATTCAGAACATCTGAGGGCTTTATATATTGCTCGGCATCCAGAAATGCTGATCATGCAAGAGGGCTTAAGCCATGAGCTTAATACTAAAGCTTGGCTGGGGCATGAGCGATCACTATTAGAATCGGCTCAGGACCTATTCCGAGATGGCATGCCTATTGACTTTCATGCCCTTAATAAAGAACAAAAGGATTTTTTAGTCAATCATGGCGCGGCTAAAACCATGCTATATATGGGTAGAATCAAGTGCGTTTATCCTTTAATTACAGGTGATAAGGAGTTTGAGCACGCGCAAATTAATAAGCTTGCTGAGAAGCAAGCAAGTGAGGTTGCTATAGCCCTGTTTTATGCCAGGCTCCCTTGTACTTCAGATAAAACCGATGTATCGGCATTAGGCAACAAAATACTGAGCATGGCTCATTTTAATGTAATAGGGGATGTTATAAGGCAGTCTAATTACGATGCGAGCGATAGATTAGCTCATGGTAGCTTAAGAAGCCCAATGTCAAAGCCAGAAAGCACAGGTTTAGCGGGTGCAACATTGGCTATCAGCTTTGGCTTGGTAGCTCTAGTGATAGGAAAATGTTGTAGGAGGCGCGCACATCATCAAGTAGGCTCTTCTCATGAGCGCTAATAAGATTTAAATCCCGAGTGGCTTCAAAAGCTATTTGTCATTCCCGCTCCTGATCAGGTCGAGAATAAAATTCGGCGGAAATCCAGCTTTTGATTTTGTTGTGGATATAAGCTTTATTTACCATATCCATTAATAGTGGACGATCCTACCATTTGAGTTGTTTTGCACATTTTGATAATGGTGTATTTAAGCCATCAACAATACTTTCCTTCATGCCAGTAATAGATATTAGATGCAGTGTTTCTTGAGTAGTCTTATTATCTGACTTTGTGTTTAAAGGCATATGTTCAGGCCCTAAGAACGGAATCAGCTCATCAGAATTCTTTCTTGTCATGATATAAGCCTTCTTTTTGTTGTGGATCCCCGATCAGGTCGAGGATGACAATTTTTTAACTCAGCATCGGCTTTAAAAACAATCCGGTATAAGAGGTGGGGTGATTCGCCACATCTTCTGGCGTACCGTAGCAAAGAATCGTACCGCCTTTATCGCCGCCTTCAGGGCCTAAATCGACTAACCAGTCAGCTGTTTTAATGACATCAAGATTATGTTCGATAATGACGATGGTATTGCCTTGATCACGTAAGCGATGCAGGACGATAAGCAATTGCTTCACATCGTGGAAATGCAGGCCGGTAGTCGGTTCATCTAAGATATAAAGTGTTTGGCCGGTTGAGCGACGGGATAGCTCTTTGGATAATTTCACTCTTTGGGCTTCACCGCCTGAGAGGGTGGTGGCTCTTTGGCCTAAACGAATATAGGACAGTCCGACTTCATTTAGGGTCTCAAGCTTTTTAGCGATATGCGGTACATTTTCAAAAAATACTGAAGCTTCTTCCACTGTCATATCTAAGACTTCATGGATGTTTTTGCCTTTAAATTTAATATCTAAGCTTTCGCGATTATAACGCTGGCCTTTACAGGCATCGCAGGCTACATAGACATCGGGCAAAAAGTGCATCTCAACCTTTATAACGCCATCACCTTGGCAGGCTTCACAGCGGCCGCCTTTAACATTAAAGCTAAAGCGTCCAGGTTTATAACCACGGGTACGTGCCTCTTGAGTATTAGAAAATAGCTCCCGAATCGGGGTAAATATGCCGGTATAGGTGGCAGGATTAGAGCGAGGCGTGCGGCCGATTGGGCTTTGATCGATGTCCACCACGCTGTCAAATAATTCCAGGCCGGTAATTTCTCGATAGGGTGCAGCAGTTAGGGTAGTAGCCCCATTTAATTCGGTGGCACAGACAGGATAAAGGGTATCGTTAATTAAGGTCGATTTGCCTGAGCCGGATACGCCGGTAATGCAGGTCATTAGCCCCATAGGGATATCGATATCGACGTTTTTTAAATTATTGCCGGTCGCGCCTTTAATGCTGAGTACGGCTTTTTTATTATAGGGCACACGCTCCGCTGGAACGGCAATGCATTCGGTTCCAATCAGGTAACGCCCGGTTATCGACTCTTTGGATTCCATAATATCTTTAGGCGTACCTTGTGCAACTACTCGGCCACCATGGGTGCCGGCCCCAGGGCCGATATCTACGACGTGATCGGCACGGCGAATCGCTTCTTCATCGTGCTCGACTACGATAACGGTATTGCCGATATCGCGCAGGTGAAATAGGGTCTTTAATAAACGCTCGTTATCGCGTTGATGCAAGCCTATAGAGGGCTCATCTAATATATACAATACGCCAACGAGTCCCGCGCCGATTTGGCTGGCTAAACGGATCCGCTGCGCCTCGCCGCCGGATAGGCTTTCGGCCTTGCGCGATAGGTTTAAATAATCTAGACCAACATTGACCAAAAAGCTTAAGCGCTCTACGATTTCTTTTAATACTTTTTCGGCGATTTTAGCGCGAGCGCCTTCAAGTTTTAAATTTTCGAAATAGTCTTTGGCTTCGGCAATCGATAGTCTGGTAATAGCCGGCAAATTTTTACCATCGACAAAGACGTGGCGTGCGGCTTCGCGTAATCGCTCACCCTTACAATCCGGGCAGGCTTGATAATTCATCATCTTACCGAGTTCTTCGCGAATCATATTGGAATCGGCTTCACGAAAACGGCGTTCGATATGCGGGATAACCCCTTCGAAGGGTTTATCTTGAGTGGTTATGGCGCCCCGCATCGAAACATGCTTAAAGGGCAGTTTTTGTTCACCTGAGCCATATAAAAGGATCTGCTTGAGCGAATCGTCTAATTCGGAATAGGGGATCTCTAAATTAATCTTATAAAATGAGGAAACGGATTGCAGGATCTGCCAATAATACTGATTGTTTTTATTCCAGCTACGAATCGCCCCTTGAGCCAAGGTTAAGCTGGGGTCTTGTACTATCCGTTTAGGATCGAAGAATTCCTTCATGCCTAAACCGTCGCAACCCGGGCAAGCTCCAGCCGGATTATTAAAGGAAAATAATCGAGGTTCTAATTCATCCAGGCTATAGCCGCACTGATGACAAGCAAAACGTGAGGAGAAGACCAGGTCGGGTTTATCCGTCTCATCCATATAGGCGATATGTACTAAGCCATTGGTTAGCTCAAGCGCGGTTTCTAAAGATTCGGTTAGACGCTGCTTAATATCTTCTTTTACCTTAAAGCGATCGACCACGACTTCTATAGTATGTTTCTTATGTCGGTCTAAAGTAACAGGGGAATCGAGCTCATAAATATGCCCGTCAATGCGGGCCCGAATAAAACCTTGCTGATGTAAATTTTGTAACAATTGAATATGTTCGCCTTTGCGATCGTGCACCACCGGAGCCAATAGCATTAATTTAGTCTCTTCAGGCAATGCTAAAATTTGATCGACCATTTGGCTAATAATTTGCGCTTCTAATGGAACATCGTGAGTCGGGCAACGTGGAACACCGACCCGGGCAAATAATAATCGTAGATAGTCGTAAATCTCGGTAATGGTACCCACCGTCGAGCGGGGATTATGCGAGGTGGATTTTTGCTCGATGGAAATAGCCGGGGACAAGCCCTCGATATGGTCGACATCGGGTTTTTCCATTAAGGACAAAAACTGCCTAGCATAGGTCGATAATGACTCGACATAGCGCCTTTGCCCTTCGGCATAAAGCGTATCGAAAGCCAATGAGGATTTACCCGAGCCGCTAAGGCCGGTGATGACAATTAATTTGTCACGCGGTAAATCGATATCGATATTTTTAAGATTGTGGGTACGGGCCCCGCGAACACTGATTTTATCCATTTTGTTCTATTTTTAGTTAGGAAAAATGCTATTATACCTCTAGAATAATTTATCGGATAGTCATCAGAGGTTTTCAATGAGCAATCTATTAAATTCTAAAGAACGGCACGCTTCGATGAGTTTAGCGGGGATTTTTAGCCTGCGCATGTTAGGCTTGTTTATGATCCTGCCTATATTTGCACTATACGCTCATAACTTGACAGGTGCCACTCCAATCTTAATCGGCGTGGCCATAGGTGCTTATGGTTTAACCTCGGGTCTCTTACAAGCCCCTTTAGGGTGGTTGTCAGATCGCTTCGGCCGCAAGCCTATTATCGTCAGTGGATTAATCGTATTTGCCATCGGTAGCCTTATAGCCGCCATCTCCCACAGCATTGAGGGCGTTATTATCGGCCGTATGATTCAAGGGGCTGGAGCCATTGGCAGCACGGTACTGGCCTTAACAGCGGATTTAACTCGAGAAGAAGTCAGAACACAAGCCATGTCCATAATCGGTATGACCATCGGCTTATCCTTTATGTCGGCTATGATCTTAGGCCCTTTATTAAGTAGCTATGTAGGGTTATCCGGTATTTTTTATCTAACCGCCTTTTTGGCGGCGCTGGGTGTTTTGGTTGTGATCTTTATTGTGCCTAGCCCCGGCAAAGTAAGGTTTCATCGCGATCAAGAACTTATCTTTGGCGATATCCGTTCCGTCATTAAAATGAAGAATTTAAGAAGCTTGAATCTTGGCGTGTTTATTTTAAATGCGACACTAACGGGCTTGTTTGTGGTGCTACCTGTAAATTTGCTGAATAATGCAGGCCTATCATTAGAGCATCAATGGTATGTGTATCTGCCCGTGCTATTATTATCCTTCGTGTTTATGGTGCCACTCGTTTTAATCGCTGAGAAATATCGTCAATTGAAGCGCGTATTTACCGCTTGTATATTTATGATGGCGGTTTCGCAGCTAGGCCTTTATCTGTATCACGATAATCTTCCTATAGTGGTGTTCTGCTTATTAGTATTTTTTACAGGCTTTACTACCTTAGAAGCCATTCTGCCTTCATGGGTTTCAAAGGCCGCGCCATTAACCGCACGTGGTACCGCGATGGGGCTTTATTCCAGCTCACAATTTATGGGCGCTTTTGTCGGCGGGGTGGCAGCAGGCTGGCTGGTCAATGATCAGCTTACTGATGGCGTTTATTTAGCAGGCTTAGCCGCCGCTATTATCTGGTTTTTAGTGGCCATGAACATGAATGCTCCTCGGCACACCGTGACCCGAGTAGTGAGACTGGGCATCGTGGGGCCTGAGCAAATTGCTCAAATTCGCGACGGTTTATTAAGTTTACCCGGAGTGGTCGATGTCGCCGTCATACCTGAAGAAGAAACCGCTTATCTCAAAGTGGATAGCAAGCTTTTTAGTAATCAGTCTCTATTAGATAGCGATATAGCAGGCTTATGTCACGAACCTGTGTAACTGATCGCATTTTAATCGAAGCCATGGTAAAGTAACTTAGCAATTAACGAGGATGAAATTATGTCAAAGGGTACATTAAATAAAGTTATTTTAATCGGCCGTTTAGGTTCTGATCCAGAAATTCGTTATATGCCAAATGGCAATGCAATCGCCAATTTGCGCTTAGCAACCAATGATGGTTATAAAGATAAAGCGGGCCAATTCCAAGAAAGCACCGAATGGCACCGAGTGGTATTATTTGGACGCCTTGCTGAGATTGCTGGCCAATATTTGCAAAAAGGTCGCCTGGTTTATGTGGAAGGCCGTATCCGCACCAATAAATGGCAAGATAAAGAAGGCCAAGATCGTTACACCACCGAAATACTTGCCAATGAAATGCAATTGCTTGGTGGCGGCGCTGGTGGCAACGATATGCCAGCCGGTCATGGTGATGCTTCAGGCTCTGATGATTTTAGCCAAGATTTTGAAGCTCAGGCTCCAGCCTCAGCTCCAGCGGCTAAAGCCGCACCTAAATCAGCGGCGAAAAAGCCACAAGCTCCAGCTACTGCCCAGGCCTTTGATAAGTTTGAAGACGACGATATACCATTCTAAAAAGCACCTTAGATAGGTTCTAAAGAATTTAACTAGGCCCCTATATAGTAGGGGCTTTTTTATTTTCCTTTGATAAACGCAATAGGCCTGCGCCATTTCTCACTCGCGGCACTATCGATATATGGCTAAATAGTTGCTGATGTTTTGGCAAGATAGCTTGATCCCAGTATTATAATTATAATACAAAAAATAATTTACATTTCATGGGGAAATTAGCAATGGGTGTATCTTTTGAAGATGCTTTAACAGCGCAAGCTAAAATTGAAGATAAACTAATGTGTGATCCAAATGTCGTATCTATAGGTGTTATAGCCGAAACTAATGAGCTAGGTGAGAAAACGGGTGATTATGCCATTCAAGTAGGCGTTATTTCTTCAGAAATTTATGCAAGTTCAGTAAGACATGGGGGTTCTGTAATCCCAGATAAATACGTTATCAAGCCAGAAAATGGGGGTGAAGAAAAGCATATTCATATTTGTATCGTAAAAACAGGGGAGATTAAAGCGCAAACATTGCAGTGTAAAAAAGGCGATTCTACAAGCTTATATAATCCAATTAAAGCTGCTTTATCTTCACTTTCACCTCTTGCTATAAATAAATATCCTGATAGACGTTCACATCGTTATGATCTGGCACCCCCTTTAAGCAGTATAAAAAACGTCAGAAATTACTCAACGATTCCTGTGAAATTTCCGAGGGCTGATATGACAGTAAAAGCAATTTTCAAAAAATCTGCAAGTTTACCTGTCGGGGGCTTGGCAATTACTAGTGCGTTTACTGTTGGCATGGTATTTTTACATGCTGCCAGGGGCGGATTTAATCCAAGTATGAAATCTGATGAATCGTTAACTATAGATAAATTTTAGGTGCCACAATATAATTAACTTAACAAATTACACTATACATACTCATTCTAGGGGTCGCCACAGAACGCTTCTGTAAAGCATGCAAATAAGCCCCTTTATTCTAGGGGCTTATTTATTTGTGGCACTGCACAGAACGACTTTCATCGTATTGCTCGATTAAAGTTGCATATAAAATACATCTTTACTATAATGCCGGTGAATCCTACTAAATTGCAAGGAGCACCTTATGTTAGCTACTCATAGACCTGCCATCACTTTACGCGATAAATTTGCATACGGCCTGGTTAAATTCTTTCGATTCTTTGCCGATACCTTTTTTAGAAAACGCTATGGTAACCGTGCTATCGTGCTTGAAACCGTGGCAGCAGTGCCTGGAATCGTAGGGGCGGGATTATTGCATTTACAGTGCTTGCGCAAAATTAAAGACGATGCAGGTTGGATTAGAAAGCTGTTAGATGAAGCCGATAATGAGCGTATGCATTTAATGACTTTCGTGCAAATTGCTAAACCAAATTGGTTTGAACGATTTGTGGTATTTACGGCCCAGATGATTTTCGTGGTGTTATATCTGGCTATGTATGCCATTTCTTCGAGAACGGCTCATCGCTTCGTGGGATATTTAGAAGAAGAAGCCGTGGTAAGCTATAATCATTATTTAGCCGAGATCGATTCGGGGCGTATCGATAACTGCAAAGCTCCAACGATTGCGATTAACTATTGGAAACTATCCCCCGATGCCACTTTGCGAGATGTCGTGATTGCCGTGCGTCAAGATGAAGTCGATCACCGCGATGTAAATCATTTTTTAGCGGACAAGCTCTACAAAGGTGAAAAAATCATCCAGGACATTTAACTATCATTATAAAATCTTGATCGTAACATGCATGAAATGAATAAACGAATTATGCATGGCTTTTGTAGGATACTTTGGCTCAAGTTTTGCCTATCTTTAGTTCTTGTATGAATAGTATTTAGTGTCATTCTTTTCATTGGCTCGGCAGGACTACGTAATATTACTATGGCAGAAACTGACAAAATGGCGTAGCTTGTTATAGCCATCATTTGTTTAAGGGAAATCCATCGTGCGAGTTTTAGTTTTTAGCGCTAAGAGTTATGAGATTCCTTACTTTGAATCCTTCAATAAGGGCCATCACGATTTACAGTTTACCGAGCTTGCATTGAATGTAGGCTCTGTTGAAATGGCAGTGGAATTTGATGCGGTTTGTTGCTTTGTTTGTGATGACCTTAATCGTAAAGTGTTAGAAAAATTAAAGCGACAGGGCGTTAAGCTTATCGCTTTGCGTTCCGCCGGCTATGATCATGTCGATATAAAAGCAGCGCATGAATTAGAGCTCACCGTGGTGCGCGTTTCAAGCTACTCACCAAATGCCATTGCAGAATTTACTATCGGTTTGCTGCTAGCGCTAGTGCGAAAGATTCCACGAGCGCACGATAGGGTGCTAAGACATAATTTTTCATTGGAAGGCCAATTGGGCTTTAACCTACAAGGTAAAACGATTGGCCTTATCGGTACGGGAAACATCGGAACAGTTACAGCAAAAATCCTGTCTGGATTTGACTGTAAACTAATTGCTTATGATCCTTTTCCTAATCAGGCTTGCCTTGATTTAGGCTTACATTATGTTAGCCAAGAACAACTATTTCAAAGCGCTGATGTGATTAGTTTACATTGCCCCTTAAATGCCGACAGCCATCATATTATTGGCGAAAAAAACCTATCTCTAATGAAAAAAGGAGTCGTCATTATTAATACGGGCAGGGGGGCGCTAATCGATACTGCCGCTATTATTCAGGCCTTAGAAAGCGGTAAGGTTGCCGCCTTGGGTATCGATGTCTATGAAAATGAACGAGAACTGTTTTTCCAGGATCGGTCTGATGAAATGATTGTGGATACTCAATTTATCCATTTACAATCCTTTCCTAATGTATTGATCACCGCGCATCAAGCTTATTTTACCGTTGAAGCGCTTGAAAATATCGTAAATACTACCTTGGATAATATTACGAGTTATGAAAAAGGGCGGTGTATTAATGAGGTTAAACTTACTTAGCTATTGCTGCATTTATAGACGATAGCTTCGCTAGTTACGGGATGGTTCGTAAGCAAATGAGGCTGTTGCAGAGTGAAATGAGTTGGTAGTTTAGTGCAGCTAGAAAAGTATTGATCGATACAGCCAGGAATCGTTATTGCTGGAATAGGCACGGTATAAAAATCGATATACAGGGCTTGTTTAATTTTTCTGTTGACTAGCGCATTTGTCAAACTAGCATTCCAATAGCGATATTGGTTTATTTCAGCTATGCAGGGAAGAGGAGCAATTGTCTTATCGTTTACCCAAAAAACCATTTCATCTACCGATGAGTAGTTATAGCCAAAAATAGGCAGGGGGTGGACTTGTTGATAAGGGGCTATAAATTGCTGAGTAATCTTATAGTTAACCGTACTGTTTTGATATCCCTCTACTATTCTCATCATACTGGCTATAAAAAATATCCCAATAAGTATCCAGAAGGTCTTATGGTAACGATATTTCTTAAGATAGTAAGCGCAGAGTAAGCTTAAGCTAATGATAACTGGGGCTAGATACATCATGACTACAGTAATAAAAAAAGAGGCCGCTAGCCAAAAAATAAAAAAACTTAGGCTCATGCAGAGTAAATAATCGATTAAATCGGGTTTGGTTTTTAGTTTATTTCGATAGATAGCCATAATCGGAATTAAGGCAAAGATAAGAAGATTGCCCAGAAAGTTACCTAGATAATGGTTGGCTGATATCCACGAAATAGAGTGGTTGGTAGCGGTGGATTTATGTACGGCAAGTTGATAGGTAATCGATATCCAGTCATGTTGTACATTCCACACGATCACCGGACTAAATATAATTAAGGCCAACAAGGCTGAGCCATAAAGATGTTTATTTTTAAAGATTTTTCGTTGGCTTGGCTTAAGTATAAAAAATAATAGGCTGCCAATTATAAAAACTATGGCGCTATATTTGGAGAGTAGCATTAAGCCTATTACACAGCCGCTAGCATATAGGTCAGAGGTTTTTTGGTGTTTGATATAGCGAGCAACATAATAGATAGCGATGGCCCAAAATACGTTGAGAGGATCATCATAAGTCACTTTAAGAAAAAGCCTGGAAATAATGATTGGGTGGAGCAGCCAAAGCAAAGCTGCCATAAGCCCCGTTTCTTGGTCCTCGATCAACTCGCCGGTTTTATAAATAAAGTAGCTGCTCACAATCAGGCTAAGCGCCCCAATACTATTCAACGCAAAAAGATTCGTGCCGAAAATACTGGTGAAAACCTTTATAATATAGGCGATCATCGGTGGGCCATCATAATAGGATAGGGCTAAATGTTGGCTCCATTCCCAATAATAAAAAGCATCGCTACCGGGATAGATAAAAAAGCAATATACGACTAAACCTAAGCAACATAAAAGCAAGAGAGCCCGAAGCACGGTCGTTTGCGAACGCATAAATCTATCCTAGAGCCATAATGAGTTTACGAGTGTAAGCTTTTTTTAACTATTTCATACACATCTTTGGATAAATTTTTGATGGCAGCAATTTCTTCCAAGGCCTGTTTCATTAGCTGTTGTCGCTTTTCATCGTAGCGTTTAAAGCTCATTAAGGCTCGAGCGAGGCGGGCGGCAACCATAGGGTTAATCTTGTCGAGTAGTTTAATTTGCTCGACAATTAGCTGATAACCCTTGCCATCTTCGCGATGGAACTGAGCTTGATTGGCGGTAAAACTACTTAATAGGGCATAGACTTTATTTGGGTTTTTATAATCAAAAGCCGGATGAGTCAGCAAACTTTCCACATTGGCGATGGTGTCGGAATGTTTGGTACTGGCTTGAATAGTTAACCATTTATCGACCACTAATGGCTCATGCTGCCATTGATGATAAAATTTAGCTAAGACTTCAGCACGAATATCTGCATCGGATACGTTGGCTAAATAATGCAGGGCGGCTAGCTGATCAGTCATATTATTGGCTTGAGAAAATTGAGTCTGACAGAGCTTAATCAATTGAGGATGCTCGGTTTGAATCAAATAGCCTAAACAGGTATTGCGCAGTCGTCTCATGGCAATAGAGCTGCTATCGATTTGATAATGCCCTGGAAGCTGCAAATGATTGTAGGCATGGAATAGTGGGTCTTGCAGAGATTTACCAATCGTGCGGATTAAGTGTTCCCTGGCGAAATGAATGGCATCGACATCGATCGTTGCCATAGTCTCGGCTAAGGTGCGCTCAGAAGGCAGAGTAATAGCCTCGGACACCAAGGATTTATCTAAATTGCTGGAGCGAAGGATATGGTGAATCGCTTCGATAAAGCTCTTTGGTATCTGATACTCGGTTTGTTCCCTATAAGCTTTTGCGATATTCAATAAGATGCGGCTCGCCATAATTTGGCCGGCATCCCAGCGATTAAATTCATTGCTATCATGGGCGAATAAAAATAATAACTGATCGTCAGAATAAGCATACTCGAGTTTAACCGGGGCTGAAAAATCCCGTAACAATGAGGGTATAGGTTTTTCAGCTACATTTTTAAACACAAAAGTGTGGTCTTTATGAGTCAGTCTAAGTACATGGTTAGTACCAAGCTTGCCATCGTATTCCACCTTTAAATCATGGCCATTTTTCCCTAATAGTCCGAGTTTAATAGGGATATCGAAGGCTGGCTTTTGTGGCTCAGCAGCTGTTGCTGGGCAGGATTGTGCGATATGTAAAGAATAGGTTTTATGAGCAGCATCATATTTATCATGAATGCTTAGGCTAGGTGTGCCAGCTTGTGAATACCAGAGGCGAAATTGTTCGAGATCAACCGAATTAGCCTTTTCCATACAGGCTACAAAATCATCGCAGGTCACAGCCTGCCCATCGAAAGTATCAAAATATAAGTCCATGCCTTTACGAAAGCCCGCGGTCCCTAAAATAGTGTGCTGCATGCGAATCACTTCAGCGCCTTTATTATAAACGGTCACGGTGTAAAAATTATTCATTTCGATATAGGAATCGGGGCGAATCGGATGAGCCATGGGGCTGGCATCCTCCGAGAATTGAGCGGAGCGAATGATTTTAACGTCTTCAATCCTCTTTACGCTGCGGCTATGATGGTCGGCGGTAAATTCTTCATCGCGAAATACCGTTAACCCTTCTTTTAAGCTGAGCTGAAACCAATCGCGGCAGGTAATGCGATTGCCGGTCCAGTTATGGAAATATTCGTGGCCGATAACCGCTTGGACATTTTGATAGTCTAAGTCGGTGCTGGTTAAGGGGTTCACTAAAACATATTTGGTATTAAATAAATTAAGACCTTTATTTTCCATGGCGCCCATATTGAAATCGGAGACTGCCACGATCATATAGATATCTAAATCGTATTCGCGGCCAAACTTCACTTCATCCCAGCGCATCGATTGTTTTAAGGCTTCCATCGCATAGTGGCATTTTTCGATATCGTGTTTTCTGGCATAAATTTCCGTGGCTACCGGACGGCCAGATGCCGTGGTATAACTATCTTTAAGTACCGCTAAATCACCAGCGACTAAGGCGAATAAATAGCTCGGCTTTTTAAAAGGATCGTGCCAGGTGGCGAAATGTTTATTGTTATCGAGTAGGCCGCTATCGATCTTATTGCCATTAGATAACAATACGGGATAAAGGGTTTTATCGGCGATAATCTTAGTGGTAAAGCTCGCCATAACATCGGGGCGATCTAAGTAGTATGTAATGCGGCGAAAACCGTTAGGCTCGCATTGGGTACAAAACATATCTTGGCTTTTATATAGGCCTTCTAGAGCCGTATTGAGTTGGGGTTTTATAAGGCTGCGGATTTTTAGGGAGAAATGTTCGGGGAGATCGTTAATGATTAATTCTGTCGCACTCAGTTGGTATTGTGCTTTGCTTACTATTTTTTCGTTTAATAGTATCGATTTGAGTTCTTGGTGCTCGCCATGTAAGACTAAGGGAGTATCACTGCTAACATTCGCGCTGCGATGCAGGCTTAACATGCTTTCCACGGTGGTATGGTCTTCTCCAATCTCCACGGTAAGCATCACGCTATCGATATGGTAATGCGGCGGCTGATAGTCTTTACGGTATTTTATTTCGGTATTTTGGGGCATTGAATGACTCCTCTAAATTCAAGCTCTTATTGTAGCATGGATCGATTAAATGGTAAGTCTCGCAGTCAGTTACGATATAAGCGGTAATCTAGCGAAAAACGAGGCATAATGCAGGCAGTTTTTATATCGATCAAGGAGGATATAGTATGATGGACCAAGTACAGGCAGCTGTAGTTATAACTGACTTAAGTGATGGGTACACGCTTAAGCAACAACTTGTTGTTAATGTTGATGGCTCCACTTCTGATTCGCAAGAGGAAAGTGATGAAGAAGGCTATAGATTGTATGAAGGCGAAGATAAGCTTTCAGCCCAGAATTCACTACAGTTAAGCTTTTTAGCGCGATTCTTATGCGTTGATACATCACCACTACTAAAAGGGATTTATGCGCTATCGATTGCGGCCATAGTGGGTGGTGTCATAACGGTCGGGGTGGGCGCGGCAACTGATGATGGCAGTCATGTTACCGTGGCTATTGGTAGCAGTGTGGCTATAGCCGGAGCATTGAGTCTTACATTTTCCTGTCTATACAAAATTAATTCTACTCTTACGATTAAAGGCCCTGACTCCATTGAATTAAATGAGTCAATGCGGGGCTGTGATTATGCCTAGTTCTAATGATAATGTTCGGAGTGCTAGTAGTAAAATTTTCGATACAGAAGATCATGCGCAGGTATACATAGAGCTACCTCCTGATATGGCTCGCCATCACGCTGATCCATCAAGTTCAGAATCCCGTAGAAGGTCTAGGGTAAGCACTGGTGATGATGAAAGGGTCGATTTGCCAGGTGCTCAATCCAGTTCATCTTGCATTGCATTAACCAAAGCGGGGGTGACGGCAGTTGCTCTAGTGGTAGGATCTTGCGTTGGAAATGAGGTGGGCCGAGATTGTTTTGAGGGCACGAATGCAGGAATGATAGGAATGGGTTGTGGGATCGCAGTGACCGCAATCATTTCAACGGCGTTTTGGTGTCTCTATCACTCAGCCTGTAAGCGTTCTACTGCTCAGGTGATGGATGATTATTCCATAAATTGAAGCTAAGGCTAAACACTAAGCAAGCTATGGAGGATATCCACATAGCTTGCGTGTTTACATAGCTAAATACGATTAAGCCTAAAACACTGCCTAGGATAAAGCTTAAGGCTAGGCTACTAAAAAAGGTAATTTTCCAGGTTTCGGCATGTTCACCTTTTAGTAATCGGCCTAATTGGATGCCAAGGTCGGTCAAGACTCCAGTCATATGAGTCGTCCTTATTATGGCGCCTGAAAAGGTGGTAGTCATAGCGTTTTGAAGCCCACAAGCCATAGCAGCCAAGCACTCGCTTAAGCCTAATACAATAGAGTCTTGGACCTTCATTAATAAGGTGCTGGCAGCTAATATTAAGGCTAACACAAGCAAAGCTTTTGCGTAATGCTGATTAATGGAAAATTGGCTGGTAGTGATAATGATCCCACTTATCATGGCACCACTAACAAAAGACAATACGATTAACAGCGGAGCCACTACTCCAAAAGGATGGTGTGTCTGAATAGCTAGCCCGATATTCGCCAGGTTCCCCGTCATATAACTTACCGCGTGGTGATAGATGCCAAGCAGAACAACGGCATTGATATAGCCGGCATTTACCGTAAGCAGCATGGCTCCAATAAAAATAGCATTGTAATATTTATTACTTTTCATGGTTTGAATCTATAGTGAATGTAAGGTAGATTGATAAGTTATGTTAGCATATTTCTTATCATTACGATTACACAAGGCCATAAATGTCAGAACAAGTTATTCGTCCTATCTCCCATGCTATCGATGCCACAGTTATCGTGCCTGGCTCCAAAAGCATAACCAACCGAGCTTTATTATTAGCCGCCTTGGCAGAGGGGCGTTCACGACTCGAAGGGGTGCTATTTAGCGAGGACACCGAAGCCTTTGCCGCGGCTTTAATTGAATTAGGCTTAAGGCTTAATATCGACCGTGAAAAATGCCGAATTGAAATAGAGGGTGGGGGCGGTGCATTTCCTAACTCTAATGCGGCCAAGATTTATTGTAAGGATGCCGGTACCGCGACCCGCTTTTTAATTCCGGTCTGCGCGGCCATTGCAGGCCATTACCATTTTTCAGCCACTAGCCGAATGTCAGAGCGTCCCATTCAGCCTTTGCTTGAAGTTTTACAGCAGCAAGGCTCGCAATTTCAGTTTGAATCCAGCCCTTATCGTATGCCATTTACCCTCAGTACCAATGGACTAGAAGGTGGCAAGGTCATCATCGATATTACCGATAGCAGCCAATTTTTATCCGGTTTATTGATGGCCTCACCTTATGCTAAGGCCCCTTTAATTTTAAGCAGTAGCCTAGGCCTCGATCACAAAACCTATGTGCATATGACCTTACAGATGATGGCAGAATTTGGTCTTAGAGCCAATTGGTTGGACGCTAAGACCCTCTCAGTGCCAGAAGGCACCTATCAGGCCCGAGATTATAGAATTGAACCCGATGCTTCTACGGCATCTTATTTCTTCGTCATGGCTGCCTTAACCGCTGGTCGCATGCATGTGCCAAACTTAAGTCGAAAATGTATGCAGGGCGATATTCAATTTTTAGCGGTTTTGGAGGAAATGGGCTGCACGGTACTGGAAGAAAACGGCGGTATAACCGTGGTTGGTGCTAAGCATTTAAAAGGCTTAGGTGATATCGATATGACGGGGTTTAGCGATACCTTTATGACCTTAGCCTGCCTCGCCCCATTTGCAGACAGCCCAACGACTATTCATGGTCTGGCCCATACTCGATTACAGGAATCCGATCGAGTCGCTGCTATTTCAGATGGCTTAACTCGATTGGGGCTTACCGTTAGCTCGACTCAAGATAGTTTAACCATTTATCCTGGACAAGCCTCGGGGGCTGCTGTTGAATCGTTTAAAGACCATCGCATTGCGATGTCGCTATCGCTTATTGGCCTTAAAATTCCGGGCGTGATAATAAAAGGCTCTGAGTATGTCGCTAAAACCTGTCCTAATTACTTTACATTAGTCGAACAGGTTTCCGAGTAAAATTTATTTTCCTTAAGCTTTCTTTAAGATTTCCTTAAGCTTTCCTTAAGGCTGGGATGCTATCATGCTTGTGCTTAATACTACATGGATGTAATTACTATGCCTCTACATACTAGTTTTTCAAAGCTGCTCGGATATTTTAGTTTTTTAAACGGGGGGCTGCTTAATAAAATAAGCCCAATTTCACTTGCTACAATAATACCCCGCCATGATGCAATAGCGATGCCGGCAATTGAGTTTGCTGAAACAAAACCTGCTTTATTCGTTGAGACCTTGCTTACTACCTATATCCCTCAGACGCCAACTTCCTCACAGACGGCTTTTATTAAGCAAGGAGAATTTAATGTCCCAATGGCTGAAGCGCCAGAAACTGTGAGCTTGCCACTATCTCCTTCCAGAAGGCTGCCTGTTAGAGAGGGCTCAGTAGGCTCATCATTTGGACAGATCAAACTTGTTGTAATGAATCCTAAAACTTTTAATCTTGAATGTGAGAAAATTATTCAAGATATGATAGAGATTCAGGCAGATGTAAAGCATATCAATTTGTTTCACTGTTTTGCTCAATGTAACGATGTCGAAATGTTAACGTATCTTCATACGGTCTATAATGTGAATGTAAACGCAGTCGATCCAAAAAATGGTTATACGGCATTAATGTATGCTGTTGCTACCAATTGTCATTCAGCAGTAAAGTATTTAGCTGAGCTTATGGAAGTTGACGTGAATGCAAAAAATTTCCTAGGACAAACAGCGGAAGATATAGCCAGAGAAGGTCATAAGGATCCTTTAGTCAACTTGATAGCGAAAATCTCGAAGTGGAAAGAAGAAACTAAAGTGATTGACTGCGCGCGTTATGCTACGGCTGTTCGCCACGTAATCGCAAGCTCTAAATCGGAATCGGCTCAAGATTGCACGCACGCCTGCAAATAAGGAAAAATAAGTAGCAATGCGACTGTGTCTGATCAAATTGTTTAGGTTTGATTGTCGTCAGTAGATCTAAGCATCGGCAGGTGCCAATTGCAATAAAGCCCTAGACAGCGGATTACGACCACGACCGAAACCGCTGTCCAAATGGCTAATTCTAAGCTGTAATAACGAATTCCAATAACATAAGTAATCGCACCGAGCAGGGCGGGCGTAGCGTAGAGCTGACGCCTAAATATCACCGGGATATCATTACATAATACATCGCGAATCGCGCCGCCACCTATCCCGGTAATCATACCCAATAATACCGCCATGCTGGCAGGCAGATGACAGGCCAGGGCCTTATCGGTACCTGCGACAACAAATACCCCTAGTCCCAAAGCATCGAATAGCAGTAATAAACTATTGAGGTTTTTAGCGCTGGTGGGGGTCAGTTTATAATAGGCGATGCCAAATACGATAAATCCTGTTAATGCCGCAATCCAAATATATTGAGTCTGGCTTAGCCAAAATACTGGCACTCCAAGCAGCTCATCGCGAATAGTCCCGCCGCCATTTCCAACCAATACAGCCAAAAATATGGCCCCACTCATATCCATGCGATGCTGAACGGCCGCTAAGGCGCCGCTAATGGCAAAGGCCACCATGCCAATGATTTCAATTGTATAAAATAACATATATAAACCTTATACTATGGTAGGCTGTATTGTAGAGGATAATTTGAACGGCTGGTAGCTTCTTAAGTTTTCCTTAATACTTTTCGGCTATAGTAAGCCTTATCACAAGGAAGTGAGGTCGCGATGTTTAACTTTTTAAGAAATCTAGTTAAAGCAATGTCCAAAGCAAAACCTAAAGTGAAATCTAATTTCATGCCAGCAACTATGACTCCTGTGCAGCCAATAGTAAGCGACTATGGTAGTGAACCTTTTGGCTTAGATTCTACGCAAGTTTTGATTGAAATAATCCCCTCAATAAAAGACTTTAAAGAAGACCTTGATATTCTAGCTTCAGCTATTCAGTCTATTGATAAGCATGGCGAGAGCTTTGTAATGGATATAATAGACAGTTTTCGCGTGAATTATAGCGATATAATAGCGAGTAAAAATTTACAGCATACTGCTTCAAATTGGCAGGATATAGCGATCAATTGGGCTATTAAGCTCGATAGCGCTCACTTAGCTAATAGTCTTTATGATTATTACTCAGACATTAGCGAGAGTGATATAGACATTAAAGAGGCAAGGGATAAATTAAAAAGTATTTTTAATTATGCCGCAAATGAAAACGCCTATCATGTCTGCAAATTTATAACGAAAAGGCTTAAGCGACAGGGACAAAGCCACGCTATTGAACCTTAAGCCATTCAAGGTATACTGCCTAACTAAATATAGAAAGGATAAATGCAGCCATGAGTGAATTTCAAGACTTAAAAACAGTCCGCGATTATTGGCGTTATGCCGTAACTCAGTTTGAGCGCGCCGAATTATTTTATGGTCATGGCACCGATAATGCCTGGGATGAGGCATGGTTTTTACTGCTATATTGCTTACATTTACCGGTTGATACTCAGGTGGCGTTAGTTGCAGATGCAAGATTAACTTTGACCGAGCGACAAAATATACTGAATATGATTAAGCTAAGGGTCGAGAAGCGTTTACCCCTGCCCTATTTAACGCATGAAGTCTGGTTTGCAGGGCTTAAAATGTATGTCGATGAGCGAGTGCTAGTGCCACGGTCACCGATCGCCGAACTTATTCAAGAACAGTTTTCTCCCTGGGTAGATCCCGAAAAAGTTCATACTATTTTAGATTTATGTACCGGCAGCGGCTGTATTGCTATTGCCTGTGCCTATGCCTTTTTAAACGCGCATGTCGATGCAGTGGATATTTCAACAGAAGCGCTAGAAGTCGCTGCTCGCAATGTGAACACTTATGAGCTACAAGATAGAGTCACGCTTATCCAGTCCGATCTGCTCAAGAACCTCACCGGTAAGAAGTACGATATTATCGTCAGTAACCCACCTTATGTTGATGAGGCCGAAATCAAAGCGATGCCAGCCGAATTTAAATCTGAACCACTGTTAGGTTTAGCCTCGGGTAAAGATGGCCTGGATGCCACCAAGTTAATATTAAAAACTGCTGCCGAGCATTTACACCCAGGCGGAGTTTTAATAGTCGAAGTGGGAGTAAGTCAGGCGGCATTGATCCAACAGTTCCCCGAGCTTCCATTTACCTGGCTCGATTTTGAAAAGGGCGGGCAGGGGGTGTTTTTATTGACTAAAGAGATGCTGGATTCTGTGGGCTCATAAGGCCTTAACAAAACGAGAACGGCCATGCAAGGATGCGAAATGCCTATCGAACATGTATTAACAACATCAGATAAAACAGGTGTTACACCACTAAGCAGCGCGGCCAAATCAGGGGATACAGCCTTGCTGGATACCTATTTTAAAACGTTGCTGTCAGAAGGGGTTAGCCCTGAAGAATTAGAAGAGATTATTCTCGCACCCGATGGCTATAATCGCACTTTAATCCTGCATGCCGCCGCGGCTGGGTATAATGATACTCTTCGGTTTATTCTAAGCACTATCGAGCCTGCTAAACGTCGCGAGGCTATCTTATATAAGGATAATTGGCAGGTATCCTGCTTTGGCTATGTATTCGATCGTGGCAGTATAGATACCCTTTCTTACCTATTAGCTATTACAGGCCCGGAGGTATTTGAAGCCACGAGTGATAGTAGCAAGGAGCTGGATTTAGTGGAAATAAAACCTTCTGCCATAGTGTTACTGGCGTTACATTTAGGGAGAAAAGACGCTATAAAGGCTTTTGTAAATTCCTATAAAACAGATCATGAAAAAGAACGGTTTATTAGCAGTTTACCTTGCGATGAGGCCTTAAAAAATGACCTTCAGTATAAGTGTGTCTGGGAAGGAGAAAGTTTTGATTTTTAGGCAAAAATTAGTGCTGAATGCATAGAAAAACCCTATACTGTATGCTTAAAGATAAGGTGAGCGCAGCATATGTCAGGCAATAGTTTCGGTAGGAATTTTGTAGTGACCAGTTTTGGTGAAAGCCATGGGCCTGCGCTGGGTTGCATTATAGATGGCTGCCCGCCAGGACTATCCTTATGTGAGGCCGATATTCAAATCGATTTAGATCGACGCAAGCCAGGCCAATCCAAATTCGTTACCCAGCGCCGTGAGCCAGATGAGGTACAAATCTTATCCGGCGTCTTTGAAGGCAAAACCACCGGCACTCCCATAGGTCTATTGATTATTAACCAAGACCAAAAATCTAAAGATTATGATGAGATTAAAGAGAAATTTCGCCCGGGCCATGCCGATTTCACTTATTTCCATAAATATGGCTTTCGCGATTATCGTGGGGGCGGCAGAAGCTCCGCTCGCGAAACCGCGATGCGAGTAGCAGCGGGAGCCATCGCTAAAAAATACCTATTTGAACACTATGGCATGCAAATTCGTGGTTATGTTTCGCAAATTGGTCCAATCGAGCTTGAGTTTCAAAGCTTTGAGGCCGTAAGTCAAAACGATTTTTTCAGCCCCAATCTCGATAAGGTGCCGGAATTAGAAGCCTTTATTATGCAAATCCGCAAAGAAGGCGACTCTATCGGTGCCAAAGTAACCGTGGTTGCCGATCATGTGCCTATCGGTTTGGGTGAGCCGGTATTCGATAAATTAGATGCCGAATTAGCTTCCGCCTTAATGGGAATCAATGCGGTTAAAGCCGTTGAAATTGGCGATGGCTTTGCTGTAGTGAATCAACGTGGCAGTGAGCATCGCGATGAAATAACCCAGGCAGGATTTTTGAGCAATCACGCTGGCGGGATGCTAGGCGGTATTTCCTCGGGTCAAGATATTGTCGTTAGCCTTGCTCTGAAGCCAACTTCCAGTATAATTCAAGCGGCTAAAAGCATTAATATGAAAGGTGAAGACTGCGAAGTCATTACCAAAGGTCGACATGATCCCTGTGTTGGCATAAGAGCCGTACCTATAGCAGAAGCCATGGTGGCGCTAGTATTGATGGACCATGTATTAAGGCAGCGTGCCCAAAACGGAAGAGATTAATGAGCCCAGACTTACAACATTTATTATCGGTATATGGTTATTGGTTAATGGCATTTGGGGCCTTAATCGAAGGCGAGACTTTTTTAATTGCCGGCGGTATCGCCGCTCAACACGGTATTTTTCACCTCGGGGGGTTAATCGCCTTGGCTGTCGTGGGTAGTACCATTCATGATTGCTTTTTCTTTTTGCTAGGTCGTTATGCTGGGGTGGGGTTATTTAAGCGCAAACCTAGCTTTTATGAGCGCTCCAAAAATATATTGGCTTTATTCGATAAATATGGGGTATGGCTAATTATAGGGCTACGATTTGCCTATGGTTTACGGACGATTATTCCGACCGTATTAGGTGTCAGCCATATTAGTTTTAAAAAGTTTTTTATCTTTGATTTAATCGGCGGCGTAATATGGTCGGTTACCTTTATAGTGGGTGGATATTTATTTGGTGCGACCCTAGAGGCTTTGGTGGGTAATTTTTCCGAATATGAATACCTATTCGGCATTGTAATAGTGACCGGTTTTGTGTTGACTATAGTCGTAGTTATAGGTTTATGGCTTTTTAGGCACCTGGGTCAAAGAAAGAAGCGCTTGGCTGAGACTAAGCTAGCTGATAAAATTTTGAAATTATAGAATGTGCGAGTTAAAAAGGAATGGCAATGCCAATTGATAATACTCATGATATCGATCCTACTGAAACCGAGGAATGGTTAGAATCCCTCGAATCGGTTTTTGAAGAAGAAGGTGCCGAACGCGCACTTTACCTTATGCAAAAATTGCAGGAAAAAGCTGGAAGCTTAGGGATTAAAAGCAGTTATGCGCAGTCTTTTAACGCCCCATATATCAATACGATTCCCGTTTCCGCCCAACCTGATTATCCAGGCGATATCGAAATCGAACGTAAACTCGAAGCCTTAATGCGCTGGAATGCCGCCATTACCGTGGCTGGCGCCAATAGCAAAGATTCAAGCTTGGGTGGACATATTAGCTCTTATGCATCCAGCTGTTCACTCTATGAAGTGGGTTTTAACCATTTCTGGCACGCTTATAGCAAAGAGACTCCAGGCGACGTTATTATGAGCCAGGGCCATTCTTCACCCGGTATTTATGCCAGGGCTTATTTGGAAGGACGTTTGACAGAGGAACAAATGAGTTACTACCGTCGCGAAGTCGATGGTAAGGGCTTATCTTCCTACCCGCATCCTTGGCTAATGCCTGATTTTTGGCAATTCCCAACCGTTTCGATGGGCTTGGCGCCTTTAATGGGTATCTACCAAGCCCGTTTTATGAAATATTTGCATAACCGAGACTTGGCTGATACCGCAAATCGTAAAGTATGGGTATTTTGTGGTGACGGTGAGATGGATGAACCCGAGTCAATGGGTGGATTGCTGCGAGCTGGCCGTGAAAAGCTCGATAATTTAATTTTTGTAGTGAACTGTAATTTACAGCGCCTAGATGGCCCGGTACATGGTAACGGCAAGCTAATTCAAGAATTTGAATCGGCCTTTAAGGGCAATGGCTGGAACGTAATAAAAGTTATATTCGGCTCCAATTGGGACCCCTTATTCGCTAAAGATACTACTGGTGCCTTATTAAAAGCGGTTTCCGAATTATGTGATGGCGAATTTCAAACCATTCATGCCAGAGGCGGCGCGTATATGCGCGAGCATCTCTTTGGACGCTCGCCAGAATTACAAGCCATGGTTGCTGATATGTCTGATGACGAGATTCATGGCTTAATGCGCGGAGGCCACGATCCTAAGAAAGTCTATGCCGCTTATCAAGCCGCGATTAATCATCAGGGTCAACCTACCGTTATTTTAGCTAAAACCGTAAAAGGGTATGGTATGGGTAAAGCCGGTGAGGCGATGAATATTGCCCATAACCAAAAGAAAATGACGGCCGATGAATTAAAAGCCTATCGCAATCGCTTCAATCTACCGGAGTCCGATAGCGATATAGAACATTATAAATTGTATAAGCCGGCCAGCAATAGCCCTGAAATGAAATACTTAATGGAACACCGTAAGGCGTTAGGTGGACCCATCCCAGCCAGGTTTGATCCAAAAATTGCCTTAGCCATCCCGCATTATAAAGAGTTTGCTCACCGCTTATTAGAAGGCACCGGTCCCGATAGAACGATGTCGACTACGACCGCTTATGTACAAATATTAACGGCGCTCTGTAAAGATGCCAATATCGGTAAAAAAGTTGTCCCAATCTGTCCAGATGAATCCAGGACCTTGGGTATGGAAGGCTTATTCCGTCAAATTGGTATTTATAATTCCGAAGGCCAAAAATATGAGCCAGAAGATCGCGCTCAGGTCATGTATTACAAAGAAAGCGCCGATGGCCAGTTTATGCAAGAAGGTCTTAACGAAGCAGGGGCATTTAGCTCCTGGTTGGCTGGTGCGACCTCTTATAGTGTGCATAACTTGCAGATGGTTCCGTTCTATGCGTACTACGCGATGTTTGGTTTCCAACGAATTATGGACCTTATTTGGTTGGCAGCTGATATGCGCGCTCGTGGATTCTTAATGGCCGCGATTGCCGGGCGTACCACCATTAATGGTGAAGGCCTACAACACGAAGATGGCCATAGCCATGTGATGGCAGGGCTTATTCCCAATTGCGTATCCTATGATCCAACGTACTCTTACGAAATGGCCGTAATTATTTGGCATGGTTTAAATCGTATGTATGTCGAACATCATGACGAGTTCTATTACATCACCATGATGAATGAAAACTATAACCATCCTGCTATGCCAGAAGGTTGTGAGGCTGGGATTATTAAAGGGCTATATTGTTTAAAATCATCGGCGAAGCCTAATACTAAATCCAAAGATAAAACCAAACAAAAGCTACACGTTCAGCTAATGGGTTCAGGCGCCATTTTACGCGAAGTAGAAGCGGCGGCTGAATTATTAGAAAAAGATTTTGGTATTACTTCCGATGTATGGAGCATGACCAGCAGCAATAATCTGTATCGGGACGGGATGAGCGCTAAGCGTTTTGCCTTGCTACACCCCGATAAACCCGTGCCTAAGACCTATATCGAACAGTGTTTAGGGGATAAAGTAGGGCCTATTATCGTCTCGAGCGATTACGTTAAACTTTATAATGAACAATTGCGCGAGTTTATGCCACGTACCTATGTCACTCTAGGTACCGATGGCTTTGGCCGCAGCGATAGCCGTGAGAAGTTACGCGATTTCTTTGAAGTAAATCGTTATTACGTAGCAGTAGCGGCATTAAAAGCCTTGGCTGATGATGGAGTGGTTCCGGTCAGCATGGTAAAAGAAGCCCTTAAAAAGTATAAGATTGCGACCGATAAGCCCGATCCCTGGACAGTATAGTCACCTCGCCCCTTGTGGGAGAGGTCGCCAAATTTTGGCGGGAGAGGGGTATTACACAGTTTGATTTTTTTGGAGAGTAACATGGCGATAAAAGAAATAGCCGTCCCAGATATTGGTAATTATAAAGATGTCGATGTCATCGAGATCAACGTAAAGCCTGGCGATAGCGTTAAAGAAGAGCAAAGCTTAATTACCATAGAGACGGATAAAGCCACTATGGAAATACCGGCGCCCTTTGCCGGAACCGTAAAAGAGATTATGGTAAAAGTAGGCGGCAAAGTCTCACAGGGGACCTTAATTATCAAAATGGAAACCTCAGCCGAGGCCACTAAAGCACCAGAAGCGCCCGCTGTCAAAGACGCTCCAGCTAGCACGGCGCCAGCCGCTAAACCCGCAAGTTCAAGCACCCAAGAAATTCGAGTGCCCGATATCGGTAATTATAAAAATGTGCCTATTATCGAATTATCGGTAAAAGCTGGTGACTCCGTTAAACCTGAGCAAAGCCTAATCGTCATCGAAACTGATAAAGCCACCATGGAAATCCCCGCGCCTTTTGCCTGTAGCATCGAACAGCTTAAAGTAAAAGTAGGCGATAAAGTGACCCAGGGCGATCTTATTGCTATCGTTAAGGCAGCAGGCTCCGAAGTTAGCGCGCCTCTAAGCAAAGCACCTGAGGCTCCAGCAAAACAAGAAACCGTTGCAGCCCCAGCTCAACAAGTGATGCCGGCAGCGATGGGCTCCAATTCAACCGCTTATGCCAGCCCCTCGGTGCGTCGCATGGCTCGTGAGCTTGGTATCGATCTATCTAAGATTCAAGGCAGCGGACGCAAAGGCAGAATTTCCAGTGAAGACTTAAGCTCCACGATTAAAGCCAGCATGAGTCAAGGTGGCGGCGGGGCAGGCTTAAATCTATTAGCCGATCCTTCCGTTGATTATTCACAGTTTGGTGAGATCGAAGCGCACAAATTATCGCGAATTAAAAAGATTTCCGGCGCCAATCTGCATCGCAACTGGGTTAAGATTCCGCATATTACGCTTTGCGAAGAATCCGATATTACCGATATGGAAGCCTTCCGTAATGAGCAAAAAGCGCAGGCCGAAAAAATGGGCGTTAAATTAACCCCCTTGCCCTTTATATTAAAAGCGGCGGCCATGGCGCTGAAATGTTTCCCTAATATCAATTCCTCATTAGGGGCTGATGGCGAAACCTTAATCCTGAAAAAATACGTGCATATCGGCGTAGCCGTCGATACCCCAAATGGCTTAATGGTACCTGTTATTCGCGATGTCGATCAAAAGGGTATTTATCAGTTAGCCAAAGAATTAGCCGAGCTTAGTATTAAAGCCCGCGATGGAAAACTAAAGCCATCCGATATGCAGGGTGGTTGCTTTACTATTACGAGCTTAGGCGGTGTGGGAACGACTTACTTTACTCCTATCGTCAATATGCCGGAAGTGGCTATTTTAGGCGTATCTAAAGCTGCTATTAAACCTGTTTGGAATGGCAAAGAATTTATGGCAAGACTAATGTTGCCGCTATCTTTATCGGTCGATCATCGAGTAGTAGATGGCTCAGAAGGGGCAAGATTTGTAGTAACGATCGCCAAATACTTAAGCGATCTTCGTAATTTAATATTGTAAGGAACGGAACATGAGCGATAACAGCATTCAAACTGAAGTAGTAGTATTAGGTAGTGGCCCTGGTGGTTATACCGCCGCCTTTCGTGCCGCCGATTTAGGTAAGAAAGTTGTCTTAATCGAACGCTATGCCACATTAGGAGGCGTATGCTTAAACGTCGGTTGTATCCCATCCAAGGCCTTATTGCATGTCGCCAAGGTGATGGATGAAGCAAACGAGATGGCAGAGCATGGCGTAAGCTTTGGCAAACCTAAAGTCGATCTTAAAAAGGTCCTAGGCTATAAAGAATCCATCGTCAATAAATTAACCGGCGGTTTAAGCATGTTAGCTAAGCAACGCAAGGTTACCGTCGTTAACGGCAACGGCCAATTTATCTCCGATAAAGCCATCGAAGTCACCAATGATAAGGGTGAAAAGACCGTTATCAACTTTGAAAACGCTATTATTGCAGCGGGTTCACGCCCGGTTAAATTAGGCTTTATGCCTGAAGATCCTAGAATTATGGATTCCACAGGCGCTCTAAAATTAGAAGAAGTCCCAGCTAAAATGTTAGTAGTGGGTGGCGGGATTATCGGTTTAGAGATGGCCACCGTTTATTCCCAATTAGGTTCACAGATTTCGGTAGTGGAATTTATGCCCCAGTTAATGGGAACGGTCGATAAAGACCTCGCTAAAGTATACGAAAAATGGATTAGCAAGCGCTATGAAAGCCTAATGCTGGAAACCAAGGTCGTTAAAGTAGAAGCTAAAAAAGACGGTATTTATGTCAGCTTCGAAGGTAAAAATGCACCGGCAGAGCCTGTGCGTTACGATAGAGTATTAGTAGCAGTAGGGCGTATTCCAAACGGTAAAGATATCGGCGCGGATAAAGCCGGTGTCAATGTCGATGAAAAAGGCTTTATCGCGGTAGACAAACAACAGCGTACCAATGTGGCGCATATATTTGCCATCGGTGATATCGTTGGTCAGCCTATGCTAGCGCATAAAGCCGTACCAGAAGGTAAAGTAGCCGCTGAAGTCATCGCCGGTAAGAAACATTATTTCGATCCTAAATGTATTCCAAGCGTAGCCTATACCGATCCTGAAGTATCTTGGGTTGGCTTAACCGAAACACAAGCACAGGCTCAAGGCATTGCTTATGGTAAGGGTGTATTCCCTTGGGCTGCCAGTGGTCGCTCATTAAGCATTGGTCGCGATGAAGGGATGACTAAGTTGATATTCGATGAAAAAACCCATCGAGTATTAGGTGCCGGAATCGTCGGTCCTAATGCTGGTGAGTTAATTGGAGAAGTCGCCTTAGCCATCGAGATGGGTTGCGATGCTGAAGATATCGGCTTAACCATTCATCCGCATCCTACGCTTTCTGAGACCATTATGCTAGCCGCTGAAATGTATGAAGGCACCATTACCGATCTCATCGCTCCAAAGAAAAAAGCATAGTACAATTGTCAGTCAATAAAAAAGCCCGCTAAGTAAGAAAGTGTTTTCATACATACTTAGCGGGCTTTTTTTGACAGAAAGTTTAAAATCGATAGTTTAAGCCAATGCTAAATAACTGATCGACAGGCTTATAAGTTATAGCGTTCGTAGGGCTAATGAACACATGTATTGTTTGATAAAAAGTATAATCATATTCCGCTACCAAGCTTAAGAACTGAGTCAAAGCCGTTTCATAGCCCACACCTAACGTCATGCCGGTTTCAGTGCTATTGTAATTGGTTCCATCACCGTCATTAAATGTTCCTGTAAATTTGGTGCGGATTAGGCCGACTCTGCTAAATAATAAATTGCTTTGGTTTAAGATATAGCCAGGCATTAAGCTTAAGCCTAGGCTATCTCCTTCTTGATTATAACTTATGCCTAGTTGTTGTGGGCTAAGGTGATTATTGAACTCGGCTAAGGCTTCCCCGCCTAAATAAAACCAAGCGTTAAATTGATGCCCATAGCCTAGTTTTAGCCGTTCAGAAAAACTTTCGCTGCCCACTGAGACGGTTCTAATTAGCCCTGGACTTGTTGCCTGATTTTGCATAACTTGACTTTTTACACCTAGAGTGGCACCAGCGTATGGACTATCAAATGCTAAAGCGGGGCGGCCGCCTGTATTATTTGGGTCCATATTATCGAATTGATAGTTTAAGCTAAGCGAAAATAAGCTTTGAACAAATCGTGTAGTAGTATTGTAACCGCCAGAAAGTTGGTTGAATTTAGCATTATAGGCAATCCAATCATATTCAAGTGCCAGGGATAGGTTCTGAGTCAAGGCTTTTCTTAAGCCTACCCCTAAGTCTACTCCAGGGCTATTTGAGTTTAAATCGCCAGCCCCATTAGGGTAAGTGGAATTGAGTGTTAACCTTGCCAGGCTTAACCCGAGTTTTGCATAAAATAAACTGCTGGGGCTAATTTGGTAGCCGGGTAAGATATCAAAGCCGACGCTACGGCCAATTTTAGTATTATATGTATTTGTATTATTACTTATTTTGTATCCTGTCCTTGAGTTTCCTGTACTAGCGTATAGCTCTTCACCTAAATAAAAATTATTGGCATAAGTCACGCCATGATCAACATGGGCTCCGACTGTTAGACCCTGTGAGCCGAAAGTAGTGGTATCTTTTCTAGTGACATTTATATCTCTATTAATAAGACCTGCACTCGAGCCAATTTGACCACCCACCGCCCAACCATCCCCTACATTACTAAAGGTTTGGTCTACCGTTTGATTGATAATGGTATTATCGAGCTGGGTAGTTTTGGATTTAGCCCCATACTGCGTGGCAGGAGCGGGATTAAGAGAAGAGCTTTGATAGCTGGCAAGCTCAGGATTAGTCGCAGTGGCATCGCCTATGCTATTGTCGGCGTAGCTTAGAGCTGGACTTATTATTGCTAGACTGATTGCTAAAGTAATTAAGCTCAAACGCATATTCGTGTCCTTCAATTAGAATAAACTAATAGTATTTATAGTAGACAATTGAAGCTTTATAAATAAATATTTTAATTAGATTGAAAAAAAACCGCTTTACGCGGCTTTTTCACTAAAAAATATGCCTAATCAGGATTTACTGACCTCTGTGCCCTTAAGGGTGCATAATAAATATCCATAGGGTTGACTACAACAGTCTCATCACCACCTGGTCTTCTACCAAATGCCATCGCATCTCGTGGGCCTTTATAGGTATTAATAGCAGGTTTTATTGCTACATACACTCCAGTTGCCATTGTAATGCCAGCTATGCTCCAAGCGGCGGCGGTATTATAGGTTTCATCTTTAAAAATATCGATGTTCTGTTTGGCTGCCGCGCCTAATAAAATGCCTGCGCCTGTAACGGCAACTCCTTGAACCGCCTCTGCTACATAGGTTGTCCATGAAGATACTTTACGACCCACTTCTGTTTCAGCTATGCCGTACATAATGCAGGCGCCTGCCAATGGAAGAAGAATTTCTTGTAGATAACCGGCATAGGTGTGCTCCATTGAGCTATCTTCACCAAAAAATTGATTCGGCAGAGCTTGGCTTATCCCGTAACCCGTGATTGCGCCACCGGCGATTTGTAACAAATTATTTGTTTCAACGAATTTAACGAATTTACTGAACATTTTTAATCTCCTTAATTGAGTACGGGCTTACCATATCTCAAGTGTTTGCTGAAATAAAGAGAAAAAATGGATTAAATTTTGGACGTCGACTTAGGAGCTGCTAATGCCATTTTGAATGATATCGTCGGCATCATCGTTGGGTGCGGTCTTAATTGAAGAAGCGGAAAGGTGCGGATTATAGGTTTGAGCGCCAATACCAATAGCTCCAGCGGCTTGTTCGAAGCCAGCATTACTATTGCTATTGCTCCTTGTATTGCTCGGAGTTGCCGCTAGGGCAGGGCTAATAATCATCATGCAAATAATAGCTAAAATTATTTTTTTCATCAGATAATCTCTTTATGTAAATAGTATTATGAATTCATTCTAGTTAAAAATGAGCGCCTAAGCTACCACAATTCAGCTCAAAATTAATTCCAATAAATTATCATCAAAATGAATAAAAACTGCTACAATGCAATCTGTTAGCACACAGGCTCCCTAATGAAACTATTCTTTAACAACGACAAGTTGCTGAATGAATCGATGCGAATGTTATCGATCAGTCAGTGGCGTCGCCGTGTTTTATTCTGGGGTGGCGGATTAACGACGGGCCTTATTTGTGTGCTATTCGCCGCACTGTGTGACAAATTAAATATTCGCTTTTTACAACTAGCTGCTAGTCATCCCTTTTGGCCATTATTTATTACGCCATTGGGTTTTATGCTGATCGTTTATATTATGCGAAATTTTTTCCAAGGCTCGGAAGGCAGTGGTATTCCTCAAGTCATCGCCGCCTTACAGCTGAATAGTATGTCCTCGCGTAAGCGCTTGGTCTCTTTAAAAATAGCCTTCGGTAAATTCTTTTTAACCATGATGGGTTTTATGAGTGGGGGCTCTTTAGGGCGAGAGGGACCTACCATTCAGCTTGCCGCCTCTTTAATGCATTCATTAGGAAGGTGGGGCACCTTTAATCGACATGATACCGAAAAAGGCTTATTGCTCGCGGGAGGCGCGGCTGGTATTGCGGCTGCATTTAATGCCCCATTAGCAGGAATCGTATTTGCCATCGAAGAGCTAAGCGGATCCTTCGAGAAGGGCGTAAGCGGTACTATTATTACCACCGTAGTGTTATGCGGTATCGTCGCTCAATCGATTATGGGTAATTATAGCTATTTCGGTAGCAGCTCGGCCACTCTCGATATTATTCACGGCGGCTCCTTGCCTATTATCGTAGTGTCGATCGTAGCCGGCGCCTTAGGCGGATTTTTTAGCCTATTATTAATCAAAATTTCAGGTCTGATGAAATCTGTGGTTAAGACCAACCCTTTGTGGGTGGCAGGTTTATTAGGGTTATCAGTAGCCTTGGTTGGATTGCTATCCAATGGCATGACTTATGGTTCAGGTTATGGTGCGGCAAAAGATATTATTACCAACAATATAGGCGTTAACCAAAACTTAGATATCTATGGCCCCTTAAAAATGCTGGCTACTCTCCTCACTTATTTAAGTGGCATACCGGGCGGTATATTTGCACCCTCCCTCTCAGCAGGTGCCGGTATTGGGCAAATTTTTTCTTATTTATTCGATCCTCGCTTGCATGATGCTGTGGTTCTGCTTTGTACCGTAGCTTACTTTTCAGGAGTCGTGCAAAGCCCGATTACCGCTTTTGTCATCGTATTAGAAATGACTGATAGCGCGACCAGCAATATGGTATTGCCTATTATGTTGAGTTCATTGATTGCTACGGCGGTTTCAAAGGCGATTTGCCGAGAACCTTTATATGCGGTATTGGCCCAGCGGTATATTTCGGTATTAAAAGCGGATAAACCCATAGCGAGTGTTGAAGAAGACGATGATTGATGCACAGTTAATCATCGTGTTATTTCTTATCGTTGGTCTTATAACCGGCATGTTTTCGGCCCTGTTTGGGATTGGCGGAGGCGTTATAATAGTGCCGCTGCTCTATCGTTATTTTTCGAACTTGGATTTGCCGGACAGGCTGCAAATGCATGTGGCAGTTGCCACGTCACTGCTGACCATGCTACTGATCACCTCGAACTCTATTTATTGGCATTACAAAAAAGGGGATATTCTTATCCCTGAGCTAAAGAAGATGTTGCCATGGGTGGCCGTAGGGGCTTTTGTCGGAAGTATGCTAGGAAGCAGAATAGGCGTGATTGTTTTACATGATCTACTGGTTACCGTTTTATTAGGCGCCATTATACTAAAGGTGCTGAAGATAGATTTCTTTAAGAATTATAGTATGCACGATTTTATCCATCCCACTTTTACGCATAATGCGGTAGTCTGTTCACTAGTCGGTTTTATATCGGTACTCATCGGAGTGGGCGGTAGCATTATGACCGTACCCTATTTGCGTAACGCCAAGATGCCTATGCTTAATGCCACGAGCTTAAGCGTTTCATTGGTGCCAGCCGTCTCTCTATTTGGTACGCTTGGCTATATGTTTGCTATTAAATCGACTATCGCCTTACCCAGTTCATGTTGGGGCTATGTTTATATGCCGGCATTTATATGTATTTCATTGGGTGCTGTACTAGGCGCACCGATTGGTATTCGCCTTGCGCATGTTTTATCTGATAGAGTCATAGCAAGCAGTTACGTTGTATTATTGCTAGTGTTGCTAGTATCCGCTATCTATTAATTATCGTCCTCATCAGGTGTGAACTCGGTGAGCTCTCGCAAATAGCGAAATAAAGCCTTGCTGGCGCCTGAAGATTTTTCTAAAGAGGTTTCTTTTTGAGCATTGCGAATTAATTGATGAAGTTGTTGGCGATCGGTATGCGGGTAATCGACGATTAACTGCTCAAACAGTTCTTCATCGGTCGCTATCAAACGATCTCGCCAGCGTTCTATGCTCTGGAAAAAGGCATTGGTTTCCACCGAGCGGTTTTGAATTCGGGCTAATTCAGCCAGTATTTCGGTGGTATCGATCTTACGCAATAATTTGCCGATAAATTGAAGCTGGCGGCGATAAGCTTCGCGTTGCATGGTTTGTCCTGCCAGTACCGCGGTTTTGACATGATCGGGCATCTGCATCTTGCTAACTTGCCTTTCGCTTAAGCTAACGAGTTCTTTACCCAAATCATCGAAACCCTGTGCTTCACGCTTAAATTGCGATTTGCTTTTCGGCTCTTCGCCATTTTCATCTAAACTACGTTTCATAAATACTCGACTCGTTATAAAATTCAAATAAGTTTATCATTTTATCATAATAAGCTGGTGGGGCAGTATGCTGACTCAAAATTTTTTTGATAGAGATCCTCAGGAAGTTGCCAAAGATCTGTTGGGCAAAGTGATTAGAGTAAAGCATGGCGATATATGGTTATCGGCTAGCATTATCGAAACCGAAGCTTATTATATCCATGATAAAGGCTCTCATTCCTCGCTGGGCTTTACCGAAAAGCGTAAAGCCTTGTTTATGCCGGCAGGTACTATCTATATGTATTACGCCAGGGGCGGGGATTCGCTTAATATAAGCTGTCATGGCGAAGGGAACGCCTGTTTAATTAAATCGGCCAGGCCTTATATCGATGAGAATACTCCCGGCAATATGATTGAGCTTATGCATAGTTTAAACCCATTGCCAGGCAATAGGCTTAGAGAGCCTGATAAGCTGTGTTCGGGGCAGACCTTATTATGTAAATCATTGGGGCTAAAAGTTCCTGAGTGGGATAAGCAAAATTTTGACCCTGAGCAGTTTTATTTTGAGGATGTTGGTTATCGAGCAACTAGGATTATTCAAGCTAGACGCTTAGGAATTCCACTGGGGCGAGATGAACATTTATTGTATCGATACATCGATTACGATCAGGCTTTGCATTGCACGCATCCGCCTTATGGCAAGAAGGGCTTTAAGCAAGGTTTAGAGTATGTCTTGCACGAACTTAAATAGCTTTGGCTGCTTCCAAAACCGCTTTAACATGCCCAAACACTTTTACCTTGCGCCATTCTTGGCGCAGGATGCCATGTTCATCGATTAAAAAAGTGCTGCGTTCAATGCCGCGATATTTTACCCCAAACATAGATTTGTCTTTAAGCACATCAAATAGGGTGCATATGCTGGTGTCTTCATCGTTAATTAATTCGAAGGGCATGCATTGATTGGCTTTAAACTTTTCGTGTGAGGTGAGCTTATCTTTAGAGATGCCAAGAATAATGGTATTAGCGGCTTCAAATTCTGCATTATTATCGCGAAAGCCTTGGGATTCTATAGTGCAACCTGGCGTGTTATCTTTAGGGTAAAAATACAAGACGACTTTTTTACCTTTGAACTGAGAAAATTGACCGCTTAATTGATTGGTCGCTGTAAAGCTAAAATCGGGAATGGCTTGGCCTACTTTAATGCTCATATTATGGCCTTATAGACGATCGGGTTCAAAAATGGCATCGAGATTATATTCATCACAAAATATAATAAAGCTTTCGCGCAGATCGGCTAAATGCGTTTCGACTGGAATCAATACTGTCATAACGATAGTTTGCATTTTTGCCTGAGTGCGGTTAGCTAAATATTGGGTTACGGCTAAATCATTGAGCTTAATTTGGTTGGAGGTAAAAAAAGCTAAGAGTTGATCAAGAGTTTGTGGTGCGCTTACCGACGTGATATGCACGATATAAGGCAGTAAGGTAGGTTGTGCGGCTTGCATCTCGGTGCGAGTCAGCTTTAAAAATACATTTTCCTGACTGGCAAGGGCAAGCAATGGACTTTCCACCTTAGCAATCGCATTCCAACTACCGGCAATATACATCATAATTATATGGTTTTGGCCATTGGCACTAAAGCGGGCCTCGGTAATCTGGCATTGATATTGCGCGCAGATTTCAGCGATTTGCTTAAGCAAGTCGGTTTTTTCAGGCGCGATAACGCTAAGAGCTAGGTGTTGTTGCTGCATGGTCTTTTTCAGTTAGATTAAAGGCTGTTAGGATAGCATATTGCTAAGCTGAAGTAAAAACTAGATGACTTCAGTATGGGTTTATTTTAAAGTGAATCAGAATTTACTCGAATGGAATAGGAGCATGAAATAATGTTTAGTATTAGAAGAGTAGCGATTGCAATGAGAGCTACACAGGTGCGTAATATTTCAGACAGTGGCGAAGCTAGGCTTCTAGATCTTGTTGCTAAAGTGCTTTTTCAAAGTGAACAACAAACGCGATTGCTGGAAGAGATTAAGTGCTTAGGGCGGGGGCCTATAGTTGGCGTTGTAGCCACGGTTCCATCGAGATCTGCTTCTGATAAAGTAGTAGAAAAGTCCCTCAATAGAGCCGAGCCAAGAGCGGCTATAGGTTCCGAGTACCGCTCAGCGACGCCTATTCAGAGCCAGAGTGAAGCAGGGCACAGTTCTCGACGTGAGGCCGCAGATGAAGCTGTAGATACTAGTTCTTCGCGTTCAAGCGGCGGATATACTAGCCCCTGATTAGATGCACTATCTATTGATTCGAAATATGCCCTAATGTGCCATTCTTACACCCATATGTCATTCCCGCGAAGGCGGGAACCCAACCCATTTAGCTGAAATGATTAAAGAATAAACGGGTGCATCCCCAATCCTAAGTTGCTGTGGAAAGCTTTTGAGGAGTTTCAGCACGTTACACAATTGGCTCGTGCCATATTAGATTGAAGAAGCCAAAGATCAATTGCTAGCCGAAATTTCAGATGATAGAAAATACGTAGAAACATGGGGGAATGTCTCCAATTTAGAGCAAGTTCTTTTAGCTTTGATAGCCGAAGGAAACAGCAATTTATTAAGTGGCGCCGCAAAATTTGCATTAGCCAAACAGTTGGGTATTCCAAAGATTGAAACCCCACCAGCTATACAATCCGCGATTCGTACTTTAATAAGGAATAATTATGAGCAGGTTAAGCCTGGTTAAATTACAAAGTAAGATTTAAACCGATATTTCATCTGAATTAAACATTAAGAAACTATTTTTCCTCAGCATTATCAGTGTCGTTTTCAAACCCAAAGGCTTTCATAGAGGCAGAAGTATAGCGTGTACCTTTTGCTGAGCCAATAGGTGCAATTCTATCAAGACGATTCAAGTCTTCGTCTGTAAGGTCAATATCTAAGGCGGCTATATTTTCAAGTAAATATTTTTCGCGTTTAGTGCCTGGAATTGGAATAACGTTGTTGCCTTGAGCCAACACCCAGGCAAGGGCAAGTTGTGCAGGCGTGCAGCCTTTTTCAGTAGCCATTTTTTGAACGCCTTTAACAATTTCCATATTATGTTTAAGGTTCTCGCCTTGAAACCTTGGCAGTGCCTTTCTAATATCGTCTTTTTCTAATTCTGCAGGGTAAATTGTTCCAGTTAAAAATCCTCTACCAAGCGGGCTGTATGGGATAAAAGTAATTCCTAGTTCTCTGCAAGTTTCCATAACACCATCAGTCTCCGGGTCTCGCCTCCATAAAGAATATTCAGTTTGGACTGCGGCTATCGGGTGAATTGCATGTGCTTTTCTAATGGTTTCTTCATTCGCTTCAGATAGACCGATATTACGTATTTTTCCTGCTTTAACTAGCTCAGCAAGAGCGGCAATGCTGGATTCAATTTCTTTTCCACCATTTGCTATCCTGTGGATATAATAAAGGTCAATATAATCTAGTTTTAGCCTAGCTAAGCTGGCATTAACAGCAGAGATCATATAAATAGGGCTATTATCAACACCACGCAAAGCAGGATCCACTCTGTCGCGTAAAATTCCGCCTTTGGTAGCAATAAAATAAGAATCGCGAGGAAATTCTTTTAGGGCTTCAGCTACAAGAATTTCATTGTCGCCATAAGCATAAATATCAGCGGTATCAAAGAAGTTAATCCCAGCTCTATAAGCGGCCTTAATTGTCCTGCGAGCTTCTTCAAGATCAGGAGTCCCGTAGGATTCAGACATTCCCATGCAGCCTAAACCTTCTGCCGAAACCTTAGTGCTGCCTATATTTCTTAATTTCATGCCCTGCGCCATTATGGTTGCTCCTAATTGTGATAATTTGTCTTAACATAATCGTAATCAATATTTTAGTAATATAGCCGCCTATCAAAAAATCTTCATCTGATTGAGGCCTAGTTGTTAAATAGGTATATCATTAAAACCGATCCTTGCCATTATTTTTCCTATCGTTAAAGTGCCCTCTTGATCGGGGCAGAGCCAAGATCTTTTGCTTATCAGGTTATTCTTTTGTACAATATTCGTCTATATTTATATAAAAAGGAGAGAAGTATGTTAGGAAGCGAAATTGGCAATACTTGGCGCTCTATCAAAGAGGCTTACGCCAAATCTGATCTGGAAGGAAAGGCTCGAATTCTTGAGCAAGTGCAAGCCAAGGCCGATACCTTTTTAAAAACAGGGGGGGATGTTTACTCTTATTCCGAGTGTTTCCACACTGATTCGACCGCGATGGACTGGCTTTCTGTTTATGTTAAGGAGCATGCTAAGGATCTTATAAAAATAGAGAAAGATTGGCGGGGTGTCTATGGAGGGTGGCAGGATATCTCAAGAATTTATCGCGCATTTAAAGGGGACCGTGAGACTCAAGATTGGCTTGCTAATCATGTGCAGGAAAAAGGCGATGTCTTTTTAAAAACCGGCGAGGATATTTATTCTTATTTCGAGAATTTCCACACTGATTCGACTGCAATGAACTCGCTGTTTGAGTATGTTAAGGCGCATGCTGAGGATCTTATAAAAATAGATAGAGGATGGGAGAATATCTCAAGAATTCATCTCGCTTTCAAAGAGCAGACTGAGACTCAAGCTTGGCTTGCTAAACATGTGCAGGAAAGAGCCCTTGCCTTTTTAAATACTGGGGAAGATGTTCATTCTTATTCCAAGTGTTTCTATTCTGATCCGACCGCGATGAACTGGCTTTCTGATCATGTTAAGGCACATGCTGAGGGTCTTATAAAAATAGATGAAGGGTGGGGCAATATCTTAAGTATTTATCACGCATTTAACGGGGACCATGAGACTCAAGCTTGGCTTCTTGGGACTATTAGTAAATCTTTAGATCATAAGTTAACGGAATTGAAAGATGCGCCTGTTTTGGCAGCCACTCTCCGTGGAGATGCCTATGAAAAGTATGAATTTTTTTGGGATGGCCTTAGAACTTTCTCCAATTGGGCTTCGGAAGGCCCAGTAAAAGAGTTGTTTTCGAAATATGTTCAAGAAAATGCAGGTCAACTTCTCCCCCCTGGTGACTGGATAAGCCTAGGAACATTTGCGCATAGCTTTGTTACTGACCAAAAGGTGAGGGAATGGTTGTTTTCATACATTCAAACTCATGCTAAAGAATATTTTCCTTTAGACAACAAGATTAACAATATTGACAGTATTAACAGTTTTATCGGTATATTTATTATACATCTTCATAAGGACGGAAAAATTCCACAAGCCCTTCCTTGGCTTATTGATCAAGTATGTGCGCATATGGGTAAGAACGATAGCTTAGATCTTCTTTCATCTGAAGCTCAATTGGATAACTTTAGATACTTATGGAAGCAGTTGCCCGATGCGTTTGCTTATTTTAAAGAGCTTGCTGGAAAGTATTTAAAAGATTGGAACGATGTGACTAACTTTTCTAAATTTTTAAAGGTTTGTTATGATAAGATTCCAGGGGCGTATCCTTATCTGGTTAATTTATTGTGGGAACATAGAGGTTCAAATGACGCCTTAGATCCTCTCTTGAATGAGGATAGGCTGATGCAATATGTTGGCTTACTTTACAGTGGACCTCAGAGTGAGAGGGACACGATGCCAGAACTCTTAAGTAATTGGGATGATGTGCTAAAGCTTGTGCCGATCTGTAAAAAACCGGAATCGAGAAAGGTTCTTCATGATATGTTAAGGAGGCATATTCATACAGGAGACGCTTTAGACCCGGCTGAGAGTGAAGAGAAGGCGGGCACCTTTTTAGGTATATTCCCTGATTCGGTGGCTGCGGTATTTTGGACATCTCTAGGGTATCCTAGCGCAACAGCCAAACCTGCAGGAATGCCTCCCCCCGGCAAAGAATGACCAAGTTACAACATGGCTTGCCTATAGAGATAGATATGCTAATTCGACTAGGTTGGCTTGATTCTGAAAGAATCGAACAATTTTTAATTTGCAAAAGCTAAAATAGTGTTAGGGCTAACACCGTTTAATTAAAAAGCAGATTTTCTATCTGCTTTTTTCATTTCTTGCCATATTTCAATTTCATTTTCTGCCAAGCTACTCCATGAAATTTAGTAAGCTTAGGGCTTGTTAATATTATTGATTTTAATCGTAGTTATACCTATATTATCTATATCATTACATAATATAGAATCAACTATGAGCAAGCTGGATCGCATCTATACTTTTGTTAGCGTTGTGGAACAAAATAGCTTTATCAATGCAGCGAAAAAACTCAAGACAGCACCAGCCACTATAACCCGGCAGATTAATGCCTTAGAGGCCGAGCTTGGCATTCAACTCATTATAAGAACGACTCGTCGCTTAAAGCTTACTGAGATTGGAGACCTTTATTATGTTGAAGCCAAAAAACTCCTCGAGCAGTTTGATGCCACAGAAAGCCTTATAGCCCAGAGTCAGAGTGAGCCATCGGGCAAGCTAACTGTATCGCTTCACCGGTATTTTGCTAGGTGGTTGGTCGAACCGCATTTAGCAGAATTTATGCAGACCTATCCGAAAATTGCGCTACACCTAAATCTTGGTGAGTTTGTTCCGGATTTTACCCTGGAATCCTCAGATATCATCTTTGGTACCTTAGGGGATGGGCCAGCAGATTCCGTACGCAAACGTATTATGTCGAGTGAATTTATATATTGTGCGTCGCCTAAGTATTTAGCTCAATATGGTACGCCTCTTAAGCCCACTGATTTAATTAATCATCGCATTATAGTCCATACTATACGTAGACCAGCTGATCAGCTTACTTTTAGAAACCATGCACCCTTACATATCAATCCGGTACTATGGTTAAATGATTCCTCAATGATGAAGCAAGCTGCTATTAATGGCCTTGGTATAATTAAAATATTGAATTTTAGGGTAGAGCAAGCACTTAAGGCGGGCCGGCTCGTTAAGATTTTACCCAGTTATGGTGAGGTAGATTATCCGGTCTATCTTTATTATCGAGCCAATCGGTATCTCGATCCAAAAATTCGTGCTTTTATCGATTTTTTCCTTCAAAAGTTTTCCTCGCAGTAGCCGAGTTTATTATTGGCAATTATATCAATAATCAATCTGCAAAATGGCCATTAATTAATTTTATAGTATGCAATATTATTTCTTTTATCAGTACATTGCTGATGCCTATGGCAATTAAAAGGAGATAATTATGCCACGTTCAACAAAAGAAAAGATTATGCTGGGTTTGCAAGTAAGTGGCATTGCCACAGCGACAATGACTACAGGGCTGGGGGTATATGGAGCTATTACAAGCTCTCAGTTTTTAATGCGCGCACAGCCAATGGGTAATATGTCGGCCTTTACACTTTTTACTCTATCGGGTTTATTATTTGACTGGATGGTGATTCATAAGCCACGTCCTGAGCGACTCGTTGCATTATTAGGATTATTATTTGCATTATCTACCAGTGCATTGAAGTTAGTAGACCCTGCATTTGCTTCACTCTATCCATGCATTGAGACGCTTGGTATTGGAATGGCCATGCTATGTTTTGGTTTATTAAGGTTAGAAAAAGATTCCAGCATTGACTTATTCACGATAACAGGAAGAAGAAATCTAAGTGCTTATTTAATTTCAGGTTTGGGGTTTTCTATTCAGGGATTAAGTGCGTTAGGAATTGCTAATGCCTCAATTGCGCATTATATTCCTCCCGTTATGCTGGCTACGATTGGGACGGTGGCGATATCCGATATGCATAAGGTGATGCCTGGGTCTTCTAAACGAGGGACACATTATCTAGCATTGGCAATGCTATTGGCGGCGGGATTAGCTATGACAGGAATGGCAACGGAATCTCCATTTTATGCAGCTATGGTCAGCCTAACCATTGCGCTTTTCGCTGCTATGAATACATTATTTATTCAAGAAGTGCTGCATCGTCCGGCGATCGCTGAACCAAGACTCTATCATACAAGCGCTGGATATTTAAAATGGCTTGCCAATGCCAATCTTGATCAAAATAAAGAACTAGCAGAACCGCTTGCAATAAGTCCTGTCTGAGGCAGGCGTGGATGAGCATCCCGTCGGTTAGCGTAATTTTTATAACAAAATAGATCTCTAGAAATATAGTAAGGGCTACATTGCTTTTTAAAGATGGGGTCTTGTCTATTTACAAGCGTACGGCTAAGAAGAGAATGAAATGAGTATTGAAGTATACGTTGTCGATGCATTTACAGATCGACTATTTGCAGGCAATCCTGCGGCAGTTTGCCTGCTTGAAGAAAGCTTAGAGCCTGACTTAATGCAAAAAATCGCCATGGAAAATAATCTCTCCGAAACGGCATTTATTGTTAAAACTGAGCAAGGCTATCATATACGCTGGTTTACACCTGCCGTAGAAGTAGCCTTGTGTGGGCATGCCACATTAGCCGCCGCATTTGTTATCTTTAATTATCTAGAAAAATCCGCCCAGCAGATTACCTTTACCAGTAAGAGTGGAGTATTAAAGGTCGTTCGAAGCGGGGAGTGGTTAATCTTAGATTTTCCTAAAGTATCTTATCAATCCTGTCCTGAAAACCTCTTGATTAACGAGGCTTTAGGGCTGAATTGCACTGAACTATATAAAAGTGAAGATTATATGATTATCCTCGAAAGCGAAGCACAAATTCGCGTTTTGCAGCCAAAGCTTGAGATTATAGCAGCACTTCCATCTCGCGGTTTGGTGGTGACGGCAAAAGGATTACAAGCTGATTTTGTATCACGCTGGTTTGGCCCGCAAGTTGGGGTGAATGAAGACCCTGTAACAGGTTCGGCCCATTGCATGCTAGCTCCGTATTGGGCTGAAAAATTAGGAAAAAGTCAGCTCTATGCAGAACAGCTGTCGGCAAGGTTAGGTAAAGTTCACTGTGAGGTAAAAGCGGATCGGGTCTATTTAAAAGGCCAGGCTGTGCTTTATATGCAAGGTCGATTAAATCTGGATAGGGATTGAAGCTATACCAAGGGCAAGAGCTTCATCCCCTTACTAGGTTTATGCATACCGGCTTTATATGATTTGGCAGATGTATACGGGATAAATCACCCTGCAGCTTACCGTATTTATACGGTATTTTTATAGCATCATTTACCTCATAATCTACAATGAAATCGCTTTAGATAAATAGACCGGGAAGAAATTAATGAAAAAAAAATCACGAACTGAAGAAGATGTTTTGCTAAAAGATGCAACCCTTTCAGCTGGAGGTTACGGTACTGAGCCGACTGCCAGTGTGCGAGATGTAGCAATAACTGCTGCCCCAGGCTATTTGGATAAGCCTTGGAAAAAAAATTCTTGTATTGGCTTAGTTGCTCTAGCAGTTGCTGCAGCAATCGGAGGCTGTGTATATGGTTTTACGCGCATTCCTCCCATGCCTGATAGTAGGATAGAAGTCGACGGTTTGCCTATTGATGGAATGGAAATGAATAGTTCAGGCACGTATCCTTATAAGCATTTATTTATCAATACTTTTGGGCTTCCTCATTTGGATTCTGCCGTTCCAAACACAGCCACCATAGCGACAGAGATTCTTATAAGAGATAACCCAGATCATAGCACTACCTGCACAATTGATCATATAGAATTCACAGCAGGGCAGCCCTTTAGTGACACTCATACATTAACCGGCACTAGGATAGAAGTATTGCCCAAGCTTATAGCGCCATTTTTCCTTGAATGTAAAGGGGATGAAGCAGAGTTAGAGGTTATTGTAAGTGCAAATATTGTTATATGCGAAGCACGGCCTGTTCCATTTGAGCGTCATGATGGCAGTGAGGTTCAGGTATTTAACTGTAATCTTGGTTCTGTCGAATATTCTGCAGCTAGAGGGACAATGCTATTTTTTACAGGTAGCGATAATAGATTTCTTAAGGAGCGGCCTGTAAGTTATTAAAATTTGCAGAAGAAAAGGGTTTGATTAAAAGCTCAGCTTCTTTCTTAAATCAAATTTCCAAAGTCTCATTAAAAGCTAGTGATTAACACTGGTGTTGGTGGCAGTATAGAACTACGAGATCCTAGAAAGATTGAATATGATTTAAAAGAATTACTAAATGAAATTGCTAAGAAAACAAAATTACTTTTATTGATGGATGAAGTTCAAACTCTTGCTGAAGCCAAAAACGCAAATTTGATAGCAGGATTTAGAACCGGTTTAGATATCAATAAAGATAAAATAAAAGTTATTTTTACAGGCTCATCGCAAAGCGCTTTAAGAAGAATGTTTTCACAGTCTAAAGCACCGCTTTTTCACTTCGGTCAAAATATTGATTTCCCAAAACTTGATAGGGGATTCACTGATCATTTGGCTGATATTTTCAAAACAGTAACCACGCATACCCTCGATAAAAGTTTATTATGGACGGCTTTTGAGGAGTTTCAGCAAGTTACACAACTTGCTCGATCTTTAGCAGAAAGGTTGGCGCTAAATCCAAGTTTAAAAATTGATGAAGCCAAAGAGCAATTGTTGACGGAAATTTCAGATGATCGAAAATATGTCGAAACTTGGGAGGTTATTTCAAACCTTGAGCAGGTAATGCTAGTGTTAATAGCTAAGGGTGATAAAGGACTTTTTAGCGCTTCCACAAAATCAAACATAGCGAAACAGTTAGGCATACAAAAAATAGAGCTATCGACGATACAATCATCTATACGAACATTGACTCGCAAAAATTTGATAGGTCAACAAGATAGAAGTAACTACTTTGTTGATGACCCAAATTTTAAAAGTTGGATTATGATGTCTAAAATGTAATAGCCATCATTTTAAATTTTGCTAATAATGTGAAATGGCTCTAAGATTGCAATAGGCAAATAACCCAAAGAATGGCTATGCAACCCAAACTTATCGTGATAGGCGGCCCTAATGGCTCAGGCAAAACCACTTTTGCTTATGAGTATTTATAACACGAGCCTTTGATTTATCTGGGGGCAGATGCGATTGCCTATGAGTTAGACCCAAAAAATCCAACAGAACATGCTTTTCAAGCTGGGCGGATATTCAGTAAAAGACTTTTGGAATATTTAGATGCAAGAACAAGCTTAATTATCGAATCAACATTGTCAGGCTTATCTTAAAAGAAATATATAAGTATAGCCAAAGATTTAGGTTACCAACTTGACCTGGTTTATTTGTTTTTGGATAGCCCCAGTCTTTGTATAGATAGGGTACAAGAGCGGGTGGCAAAAGGTGGGCATTTTGTACCGGCATTAGATATAACCAGGCGGTTCTATAGGTCCTATAGTAATTTTGAAATTTACAGCAAAATGGTTTCTACCTGGACATTGTATTATAATCTTTATAGAGAATATGAGCCTGTCGCATTTGGTGAAGGCGATGAAGTAGAAATAATTTCGCATAATTTAATGAAAAAATTTAAGTCTATTAAGGAACAATAATGAGCAGATTAAGCGCGGAAGCTTATCAAAAGTTTGCAAGATATTTAAGCATAGGTAATGCCTCTGTTAAAATTGCCCAGGAAGAAAACCGTCGCCTAGGTATCCCGAATTGGTATTCAATTAATGGTGTAATTATATCTGATCAAGAATTAGCTGCTTTAGCGAAAAAGCGAAATAGCTTTTTTGTTAAAATTATAAATATTTTCAAATAGGTTTTGGTGATTGCTAATGCGATTATATGGTCAGTAATTCGTTCCTTAGCTCGTAAACATTTAATCAGTCTGAAAGACAGAAGTGATTATTTTATCAATGTTGAGTCCTTGCTTCAGGATGCTATGCTTCAACTGGTTTAACGGCGCTCCCTGCTGCTAATATAGCCAGCGCTGCTCTAAACATTATGATTCCTTTTATTTTTCAATCCATGGTCGTGTTCAAAGCATTAATCGGCATTTTTAGCTCCTAATTTAAAATAGCTTGCTATTTATTTAAGTAAATTTATACATTATTATATGGGATTAAATTAATAAGGAATTCACTATGCCAAAGCAAATTGAGCCGACTAGCACACGAGGGTTTTTTAGCAGTTTTTTTCCAAAAGCCCCAACAGTAGATGCTACAATAGCAGGAACAGTGACACGTTCAACTGGTTTAACAGCGGTAGGGGACCAGCCAATGGCCAGTCTGGTGAGCGCTCCAGGTTCGAAAGGAATCGATGCAAGTGGTGATGGCAATTATGCTTTAACACTTTTGGTGGTGGCGGGGTGTGCAGTTTCATTAATCTATTTGTACTTTCGGTCCTCAAACGCTGCAGCTGAGCGGGCAGACTTTTTGCCAACGGCTGCAGCAACTCGAGATTCATCACCAGTATCTGATATTCCCTCAACAACCCCAGATATACGTCAAGTGGCTAGTAATAATTCTGGCTCAACGGCATTATCAATTAGTGGTAATGCTACAATTAACAATCATTATGCTGGGAGCGCCCTTGAACCCCGAAAGTAACTACGCTGGAATGGCGTTCCCCTACGGTTAATAGCAATTTTATTGAGCGGAAGGTCATTTCAGCAGCGATTACCTCTAAATTAGAAATGGCCTCTATAACAAGGGATAGCCAATTATGTGTGTTAAAAGGCTTGGCAGGAGCTGGAAAGACTGAGGCAGCAGTTGAATATTTTCGTAAGCATATAGAACTTCCTTTTAGAATTTGGTTTAATGCAGAAAGTATAATGGCTCTGAACCGAGAATATATTGAGTTCTCTAAATATATTGGTCTATTAAAGCTAAATTCAATTATTTCTGATTCTGAAGATAATCTAGGCATTGTTGAAAGAGTAAAAAGCTACTTGAGCGAGATAAATGCTTTGGTTATTTATGATAATGCTGAAAGTTATGAATTGATAAGGCCTTATATTCCCCCTAGTAATTGTAAAATAGTGGTAACAGCTCTATCTCATCAACATTGGCCTAGTAATGCTGTGGTTGAAGTGGATGTAATGGATGCTACAGAATCCAGACAATTAGCCAAGAAAATACTAGAGGAAACATGCGATGAAACCAGTATCGATCAATTAGTAGCAGAGGTTGGAAGCTTGCCTTTAGCAATTGATCAGGCTTGTGCCTATATACTGAGTTCTGGCATAAATATAACGAATTATTTGAGAATTTTTTGCAATGAAAAATCTAGGCTGGTAGCATTAGAGCACACTACAGTTGAGGCTCGCCATCGTTCCGTTTACACTACTTTTACTGCTATTCTTAATAAGCTTGCAGACATCCCTGATGCATCGGTGTTACTTTTCTACTGTGCTTACTTAAACATGCGAGATATTCCTAAATCGCTATTGCAATTTTATTATGGCGTGCCTATTTCTTCTGCAGCAGCTGAAGCGTCGTTTAATCGAGCCATTGAAGTATTGATCAAGTATCATATGCTTAAAAAGCAAGGCTCTGAAATTGATGTAACAGGAGTGTCTTACTCGATCCATCCCTTAGTGCAAGTGATGGCACAACAAATCTTGCCTGTTAAACAACAAAATGAAATATTGCTCAATTTGATTGGTACTATGGATAAATACCTGGCAGATAAACTCTCGAGATCAAGTCTCAGAAACTATCCTTTATGTCAGTTGCTGGTTATCCATTTTGATAAGCTGGGTAGCTATTGTCATAAGGCTTTCATAGAGTCGGAGCCTGATGCTATTTTATTACAGGCACTTATCAAGTTCCATCAAGCCATGGCAACACTATATCACTTTCTTGAGGATAAATTTAAAGTAAAGCTGCACTTAGATGCTATTAAGGCTGTATTGCCTATGCTATATGGTGTGCGGTCTATTGAGTATGCTGATCAATTATGTCAGTTCGTGAATGATTATTTTCGATTATATGATGTTGCCATCGATAACAGTTTACTGGATGAAGCCTTAACCATATATCGTGATAGCCTATATGGATCTTTAGGTTTGGCTAATAAGCTTTATCAGCTGATAAGTCTTTATGTAGTAGGTTATAAAGTGATTGCGAGTCGATTAACGAAAGAGCTTATTACAATTTATGAATCAAGTTTTAGAGATCAACCACTTAAGTTGGCTGATAGCTTGCTGGATAAAGTATTTGAAGCTTACATTATGCTCCAAGATGACAATGGTCAAAAGCATGTTGTTGAGCGTGCGTTTGAAATTTATCAAGCTCATGCTACCCCCGGCACACTTGAATATGCAGATAAAATGAGTGAGCTTATTTGTAGAGCGGCTCAGTTAATTGATCCTGTGAAAGCAGCAATTGTATTAAAAGAAATTATTGTTATTCACACTGGGTCATTCTTCTTGGCCGATCAGCCGCGAAGATTGGCACGACTTATGCATGGTTATTATATGTCCTATCTGGCTTTAAAAGATTATTTACAGGCAGAAGCTTGTTTAGATATGTCTTTAGCTTTATATCGAGAAGCCTTAACTGAAACATCAAAATTAGCTCTCGTAGAAAAGATAAATAAGCTAGCAAATGATTATGAAGCTTTAAGTTCATGTTGTAATGAAGAAAGAAAATTATATTTACGTAATAGAGCAAGGGAATTAATAGACGAGGCTTTTCAAATCCAAACTAACTATTTAGATGAAGTAGGGCCAGATGTCTTAATCTCTCAGATTAAAACAAATATTGCCAGTCAATATTTCAGGACAGCTGATAAAAAATTGCATGCAGCAGAGACATTCTATCGTCGACAATATAAAGAAAATTATATTGAATTAGCAGATAAGCTTTATGTAGTGATTTTTTTATATGAAAAGCTTTCTGATAATCCAAAAGTTGAGGTTTTATTTTTGGAGTTATTGGGGCTTTATCAAAGGTCAGTATTACCTTTTTCTCCAGAGATCTTTGAGAGATTAACTAAATTAGTAAGTTTAGCCATTAAACTTGGCAGATGGCAAGAAGCCAAGATGTTGGCTGATCAAGCATTTAAAATGCTTCAAGCAAGTGATTATACGTGCGATGGAGAAAAAGTGCTTTCATTGGCAGTTATTTATAATGTACTCGCTGAATCCAAGCAGGTAATTGAGGTCATAGGCGAACCAACTAGGCTGACATTTTCATTTCCAGAGCGTTTCGGAAACCTATATCTTGAGCTGGCTATAGCTCATAGCAAATTAGGCCAGCTAATTCAAGCCAGATTAGCCCTTAATCAAGCATTAGAATGCCCAGTCAACAGTTTCTTTTCTCGAAAATTAAAAACCTATTTAGCCAGAATTGAGTTATTAGAGGATGGGGGTATGAGCTATGCAGAAGCCATCCCATTGTTTATTCAAGCCTTGGATCCATTTAAAAATCTGTCGCCAGCATATATTACTGATGATATTTATTTATTGAGAATAGCTTTGGCAGATGCCTATATACACACGGAACAAATAGAGGAAGGAATTAAGGAGCTAAATAGGATTACAAAGGGTTTAAATGCACCTCGAAACATGTTGCATAGTTGTAGCCTAAATATTATGGGCATAGCTATGAATGTGTTGGGTAATGCTAAAAGGCTAGTAGGAAAATATGACGAGGCACAGACAGACTTATTAAATGCGTTGAAGATCAAACAAGATTTTTTTGGTAAGGACCATTCAGAAACAACAGATGTGCAAAAGAGTCTTGCCATGCTTTATCGGGATCGAGAACGGGGGCTTAGTGCGTCTGCAAGTTCAGTAGCTGACAGGGTTAATCCTTGTGCTATAGGTTTGCATGATTATACGGCAAGGGCGGGTGCTGGGGTTGGAGTGAGCGCAGGAGCAGAGCAATTTTCCTATTCCCCATAAGAAAACTTTCGTGGCTATATTAAAAGTAGTAATAAAAGCAAATTTCTTCGGCGAAATCATTTGTTCAAAATTATTCTATAAGGCCCAATAGGATTTATAGGTTTGATAATGGTGCCGAGAACGAGAATGTGAATGCCTTGTATTTAAAGAGCTGTAGGGTATTAACTTTCAAATCTATATATAATCCCATATACAAAGTTGATCGAATTTTGACTCAATAGGCAAAGTTTATTCCTGAGTGCCAAATTTAATAAATGACCAATTGATAGTTTTAGATTTTTTCTATATTCTGTTTGTAATTTAATCAGAGGAAAAGGCCATGAAACAAGAGCTGGCAGTAGTCATATTTAAAGAAAAAAATATACGCCGCATTTGGGTGCAGGATGAATGGTGGTTTTCGGTTGTTGATATTATCGCTGCGTTGACTGATAGCATTAATCCTCGTGATTACTGGTTCAAAATGAAAATACGGGTTCAAAGTGACGATGGGATTCAACTGTCGACAATTTGTCGACAGTTGAAATTGCAGTCTACTGATGGCAAGTTACGTCAAACTGATTGTACCAATACCGAGGGCATATTAAGAATTATTCAATCCATTCCGTCACCTAGGGCAGAACCATTCAAACGTTGGCTAGCTAAAGTCGGCTATGAGCGCATTCAGGAAATTGAAAACCCAGAACTAGCCCAAGAACGCATGAAGCAACTTTATGAGCAGAAAGGCTATCCCAAAGAATGGATAGACAAGCGTTTAAGAGGCATTGCAGTTCGCCAAAATTTAACTGATGAGTGGAAAGAGCGAGGTATCCACAGCGAAAGTGATTACGCCATATTAACCGCAGAAATTTCCAAAGCTACTTTTGGCATGACCCCAACAGAATACAAGAAACACAAAAACATTTCTGCAAAATCTAAAAGCAATCTTCGCGACAACATGACCGACCTTGAGCTTATTTTTACTATGCTCGGTGAGAAAGTCACTACCGAAATTTCATCCCAAGAAAAACCAGAAACATTCACCGCCAATAAAAGAGTTGCTCATCGCGGTGGAAAAGTAGCAGGTGGCGCCAGAATTGAAACTGAAAAAGAATTAGGTAGGAGCATTATTAGTAAAGAAAACTATCTTCAGTTAACTGAAAGCAAAAAGCTTGAAGAAGGCGAGTGAATGAAATAAACAGACATGGTGCGTGAAAGAGAACCATGCTTCTTTAAACTTAATGGATTTTAAGATTATTTAAATGAATAAGTGTGGCTAAAAAACTTAGAAGTTTCCCTGGGATAAGGTAAAGTGTAGTCAAGGAAATCACTATTCTTTACAGAAGGGCTACAGGGTGATTTTATGAATAATATCCTCCAAAATCTGTGGCTTCTGATTAACAATGTCCTAACCGGCAAAATTTAGGTGGTGTGATGAAAGAATCCAACCGTATTGAACTCAAGCGTGAATTGACCGATTCACTGGAAAAGGAAGTTGTTGCTTTTCTTAATTATCGAGATGGCGGGATCATTTATCTTGGCATCGAGGATAAAACACAGAAAACCATAGGCATTAATAACGCAGATGCTGTGCAACTTAAAATTAAAGATCGCATTAAAAACAATATTCACCCCTCTACCATGGGTCTATTTGATGTGATAGTTGAAATACGCGATGGCAAAGAGATTATTAAAGTCGCTGTTGCCAGTGGTTCTGAAAAACCTTATTACTTATCCAAGATGGGCATGTCCGTCAAAGGTTGCTACCTTCGAATAGGTAGCGCATCTGAACCTATGACAGCTAGGATGATTGAGGATTTATTTGCGAGTAGAATTCGTAACTCCATCGGCACAATAAAATCACGCAATCAAGCACTCAGTTTTGAACAGCTAAAAATTTATTACAGCGAAACCCCGCTAAAATTAAATGACCAATTTGCACATAACCTAGAACTTCTAACCGAAAATGGTGAATTTAATTATGCCGCTTATTTGCTCTCAGATGTGAATGGCTTATCAATTAAAGTTGCCAAATATGCTGGCACCGATAGGGTAGATCTTATTGAAAATGATGAGTACGGTTATTGCTCGCTGGTAAAAGCCACTAAGGCTGTGCTGGAAAAATTAAAGGTTGAGAATAAAACCTTTGCACGTATTACTGATAATAAGCGAGAAGAGCGCAAATTATTGAATCCGGTTGCGCTGCGTGAGGCAGTTATCAACGCCATTATTCATAATAATTACAGCAATGAAGTACCACCTAAATTCGAACTATTTTCGGATCGCCTAGAGATAACGTCTGCTGGTGGCCTGCCTTCTGGCTTCGATGAAGAAGAATTTTTTATGGGTTATTCAGTACCGCAAAATAAAGAGCTCATGCGCGTTTTTCGAGATCTGGACATGGTGGAGCAGCTAGGGTCTGGCGTGCCACGTATTTTGGCATATTATCCCCGCTCTATTTACCATTTCACGCCCAATTTTATTCGAGTTGTGTTAACTTTTACCGAAGACTTCGACCAGGCTACCGACCAGGCTACCGACCAGGCTAGCAAGCTGTTGCTATTTTGCGAGACTCCCCGCTCAGTCAAAGAAATAATGGAGCATTTAGGTCTGAGTCATCGTCCACATTTTCGTAATACGCTTTTATTTCCACTAATGGCTTCTAGAAAACTGGCTCAAACAATACCAGAAAAACCTTCTAGTCCTAACCAACGTTATATTGCTGTCAAGCCAGGTGGGGAATAAGTTTTGTAGTGATGCTATGAGGTAGTTTTAGTAGGCTACTGAGTAAGGATCCATTGGTATATATAAAGATATACACGTCTGGTGTGAAATTAATTTATCTGTTGGGTGAATGTCAAAACATCAATACCAAACTCTTTACGTAAGAATAGCTTAGAAGCTAGACTAGTAATTTTAGCTACAACCCTTGTGCATAGCCCCTCTACTGTATGGGCCAGCGTATGTTCAATTGATCGCCCATTTTCTTTAAGCAACTTATAAGTGCCTTCTATTCTCGCTCGAATTCCTCTTAACCTACGCCATAACCTATGGCTTATTTGGGTATGCTGGTTTTTTCGCGTAAACGCTAAAATGTTTATGCCTTGATGTGACCAGCGATTTTGCCAGTCTTTACCAATAAAGCCTTTATCGCCTATGACTATGGAGCCACAAGATAGCTTATCCAATATTTCGTCGGCAGCAGCTCTTTCATCTGTATTTGCCGGAACAAGCTCAATATGAAGAGGTAAGCCTTCAAGGTTACATAACATTACAAGCTTAAATCCGTAGTAAACCAATCTTTTGGTAGCACAATAACCATAACTTGCTATCCCGGCAAAATCACTATGGCTTTTATCTCGTGTCATGCCTACAGCCACTATAGGTGTTGTATCAATAATGCAGTAATTTTGCTTGATTCCGATAAAGCTATTAAAAGCCCACCTTAGTTCTTCAAGCTCACTAATTAAGGCTCGACTTCTTCTATTATATTGGCTGTGATCAAGCAGATGAGGAAACAAGTTTCGATAGTGGCGCTTCATGAACTCAACATAATGACGCTCGCTGCTAAACTCGATAAAGTCCATTACAATCATAAGAGTCAGCATTTCACTATCTGATAGCAAGGCCGGCCTTCCTGCTGTACGTTTCATTGTAAAATGTCCTTGATGCCAATCATCTATCCAGACAAACAATATTAAAAATAATTCAGATAAGGTAATATTCATCTTGAGCCCCCTGGTTTTTTTTGGTTACAAGATTAGTTTACCTAATCTCAAACTTTACCAGTTAGGGCTCACTTAATTGTCGGGTAACAGGATCACGTTACCGCGACCCCGTCCCCTAAGAACCGTACGTGCAAGTTTCCCTGCATACGGCTCAAGCCTTTATAAGATTGTCATTTACAATCCGGCATAAAATATGCCTTCGCGATACCCATTTGCAGCCGATACACTTCTTTGATAGCTTTTACCAATTATTACTGTCGAAGCTAAACATTAAAGCTGAAGACGCACCAGTGAATGGTTTGACCATTCCCGTCATTTGCTTTTCCTCATACTATCGGTTCTCCATACTCTCTCACGATTAAAGACCTGTTGGACGTCTGCTCACTTTCGTGCCTGATATTATCAGTATCTGCCTCATTACAAGACAGCTTTCGCTTCTTCCAACATCCTACTCCCGCATGGCTCTGACAAACTTTACAGTTTGCTGTCCTATTCCTAGGAACCCTACGGGGTTATCACGTTTCGCCCTACAAACAGAATGGGTTAGGCACTTCCTATACACCGGTGGCATTTATAGTCTGCGATGCAGTAGTGTGAAAACTGCATACCTGCCACTTTACCTTTTGGTCAGAGCCTGTCAGCATCTTAGGCTCTTTACGTCTTACGATGCTTTCAAAAGTTCACCTATGTTTGCCTTACCATTCATCCCTAATCCCTTGCCACCTGATGCTGGTAGCGTCAGCTTATCCTCGCGGACTTGCCTACAGTTTTCTGCGGTTATATTGTCCCCAGAGCTTCATACCTCATCGTTACCGATAATGCATGTCCGGGTAAGGAACGGCTGGCAGAACAGCCGGTTGCTTCTGGTGATTATCCATAGCAACAGTTTCTAGAGCAACCTCGTGTCGCACTCACACCAGACGTATATACACAAAAGTATACATTTTGATGTTTGCATTATAGGAATTTTGCCGAGAAAAAGAATATAATTTCCTTGTATTTACAGGACTGTAAGGCATTAACTTTCAAATCTATATATAATTCTATATACAGGTATGGTCGAATTTTGTTCGATTAAAAATGCTGGTTTATGAATGTCAAATTATCAACAAATAATTGTTTTATAAGATCCCAAAGTTTTTAATTCAATTGCTATTTCTTATCCTTTAATTTTTGTTATAGTAAAACCGTCTTCCTAATGCTTTGTTTAAAAAGGAAATATCTTATGCTGTCTGCTGCAAATGCAAGTAAACGGGGTATTGCTACAAACCTTATAAAAGACAACACAGTTGGTCGAGATATTACAATTGGTGATAGAATTACCAATATTTATAATAATCTCCAAGCAAAAGAACTTGCTATATGGGGAGTGGCAATAGGTGCTGGTGCTTTTGCAGCCTATCAGCTTTATCAATGGTGGACACAACCTGAAAAGCCTCTGGCAGAAAACCCTCAATCTCAAAGAATTCTTATCGATATCTTACGCGCTTCCTATGAGAAAAAAAGAATAGCCCGATTATTTACCAAGCCTAAAGATGGTGAAGTATTTGATAGTCTTTATACGAGATTAGCCCTTGTTCGTGAAGATGAAGTAAAAAAGGACAGGGATGAGCTTAAAGAAGAATTCAATTTACGTTTAAGCAAGCTTGAAGGCCAGGCCTATCTTGATATGCAACACAGATTGGAGCATATTCATTTATGTGATCATCTGGTTTACACCAAACGAGAACCGATAGACGAGAGTAAGTTATTTGAAGTTGATCCAGCTAAAGACAGTAAAGAAGTTACGGAAAAAAAGAAAATAGATCGAATCTTAATTCAAGGCCAGGCAGGAATTGGTAAAAGCACATTTTGTTATCACTATGCCCGTAAGCTAATGGAAGAAGATAAAGACAGACTAATTTTTATTGTGCCCTTACGCAACTTATTAAGCCAGACTGAAGTATTAAATGATGCCAAGGTATTACAGAAGGTTATTCCTGACATCTTTGGTCGATATAGCGAAGATGAACTGAAAATCTTTTTAGAAGCAAAAGTCGATTCCATTTACTGGATACTGGATGGCTATGATGAAGTAGCCAATATTAAAGCTGAGCACCTGTTAAAACAATGGTTATTTAACATAGCCTTTAAAAAAGACAGAGTCCTTCTTACTACCCGCCCTTTAAATATAGCTGAATTTATCCAAGACCGTGATATTGAAATGACAGGATTTAGTAATGAAGATATTTATGGCATTGATTCAGCGGGCGAAAAGAAGGCCGGTTATATAGACCGGTATTTTGATAATGCTGTAAAGAAAAAAGAGTTTGAACTATTTTTAAAATCACAAGCCCAGCTAGCAGGAATGACAAGAATCCCTGTGGTCTTAGAGTTAATGTGTTATGCCTGGGACAATTATTTATCGCAAAAAGAAGCAAGTTCTATTGCAAGTTTAAGCCTTACAGGATTATATAGTTCCATCTACAAATCCTTATGCCGACGTTATTTAGAAAAAGCACCAACTGATCTGATCATTAAAGATTTAAGCACGAAGGAAATCTTAAATGAAATAGATAAGCGAGAAATTACATTAGTCTTAAATACTATTGCTTATGAACGTTTTAAAGCCAATCAGTTTATATTTCAAGGAAAAAACATCCTTTCCTGCTTTCCAGATAGTATGCCAGCTTCAAGGCGTAAAACCGTTTTGCATGAATTTGGGTTGATCCGTTGTATTGAAGAAAAAGGTGATGTTGACGAGACTGAGCATAGCTTTCAGCATTTGACTCTGCAAGAATATTTAACAGCCAGGGCCTGGATTGATAAATTCAGCAATAAGGATGAAACAACAAAAACTGAAGCAATACAAGTATTCAAGGACAATAAATACAATAAACGCTATGAACTCGTTTGGGGCTTTGTTGGAGGGTTATTAGCTGAACAGGACAAAAAGGATAAGTCAGCATACGTGCATAATTTCCTGGAATTAGTTGACCAGGCCCCAAGAGAAATGATTGGCGTAAGACATCTCACTTTAGTCATTCAGGTTGTAGGAGAAGCTGACTGCTTAACCGAGGGTTCACGAGAACATACACTCATCTGTGAATGGTTAAGTGATGAAATAATTAGAGAAATAGACATTGATAGTTATGCGGCAATGCTAGGGCGATATCCCGATCTTATTTACAAGCATTTAGCGAGTGTATTTGAACAGCTCTACCTCAATCGTGAAAATTGGTATTTTGCGATTCAATTGTTGCAGCACAATGCTAAGTTAGAAAAAGCTAAACTCTTAGTTAATACGGTAATAAGTGCTTTAAAAGATTCAAATAGTAATGTGCGATACTCTTTTGCAAGGGTCTTGGGTAATATAGGCCCGAAATCGGGCGAACAACTGCCTGAGGTAATAGCCGCATTACGGAATGTTTTAAAAGATTCAAATGAGGATATGCGACATGCTGCTGCAGAGGTCTTGGGTAACATAGGCCCGAAATCGGGCGAACAACTGCCTGAGGTAATAGCCGCATTACGGGGTGCTTTAAAAGATTCAAATGAGTATGTGCGAAGTGCTGCTGCAGAGGCCTTGATTACTATAGGCCAGGCGGCTGGTAAGCAACTACCTGAGATAATAGCCGCATTACGGGATACTTTAAAAGATTCAAGTGAGTATGTGCGACGTAATGTTGCAAAGGCCTTGGTTAAAATAGGCCAGGCGGCGGGTGAGCAATTGCCTGAGGTAATAGCCGCCTTACTGAGCGCCTTAAAAGATTCAGATCTTAGTGTGCGACGTGATGCTGCAGAGGCCTTGGTTAACATAGGCCAGGTGGCGGGTGAGCAATTGCCTGAGGTAATAGCCGCATTGCTGGATGCTTTAAAAGATTCAGCTAGTGATATGCGACGTGCTGCTGCAGTGGTCTTGGGTAACATAGGCCAAGCGGCGAGTAAGCAATTGCCTGAGATAATAGCCGCATTACGGGGTGCTCTAAAAGATTCAGAGTGGTTTGTGCGATGTTATGCTGCATATGCCTTGGGTGAAATAGGCCAGGCGGTGGGTGAACAACGGTCTGAGATAATAGCCGCATTACTAAGCGCCTTAAAAGATTCAAATGGGCTTGTGCGACGTGGTGTTGCAAAGGCCTTGGGTAACATAGGTCAGGCGGCGGGTGAGCAACTGCCTGAGATAATAGCCGCATTACTGAGTGCTTTAAATGATTCAGACTGTGATGTGCGACATGCTGCTGTAGACGCCTTGGGTAAAATAGGCCAGAAATCGGGCGAACAACTGCCTGAGGTAGTAATAGCCGCCTTACTGAGCGCCTTAAAAGATTCAGATCTGAGTGTGCGACGTGCTGCTGCAGAGGCCTTGGTTAACATAGGCCAGAAATTGGGCGAACGACAGCCTGAGGTAACAGCCGCATTGCTGAGTGCTTTAAAAGATTCAAATAGTGGTGTGCGATCCTCTTCAGCAGAGGCCTTGGGTAAAATAGGCCAGGTGGCAGGTGAGCAACTGCCTGAGATAATAGCCGCCTTACTGAGCGCCTTAAAAGATTCAAATGAGTTTGTGCGACGTGATGTTGCAGAGGCCTTGGGTAAAATAGGCCAGAGAGCAGGTAAACAACTACCTGAAGTAATAACCGCATTACGGGATGCTTTAAAAGATTCAGAGTCGTATGTGCGACGTGCTGCTGCAGAGACCTTGGGTAAAATAGGCCAGAGAGCAGGTGAACAACTACCTGAAGTAATAGCCGCATTACGGGGTGCTTTAAAAGATTCAAATGAGTATGTGCGACGTGCTGCTGCAGAGGCCTTGGGTAACATAGGCCAGGCGGCAGGTAAGCAACTGCCTGAGGTAATAGCCACATTACGGGATGCTTTAAAAGATTCAAATGAGTCTATGCGATGTGCTGCTGCAGTGGCTTTAGGTAACATAGGCCAGAAATCGGGCGAACAACTGCCTGAGGTAATAGCCGCATTACGGGATGCTTTAAACGATTCAGATAGTGGTGTGCGACATGATGCTATATCCGCCCTGCAAAAGATTGATAAAAGTTGTATTTCTTTAAGACCAGCCGTTGCTGAGAATAATGTAATGGCAACCCCATTTCATAGTGTTCATAGTACCAGAACTTCAACAGCTTCTTCTCGTATTGACTATCCTGAAACAGAAGAAGGCACTGGCCGTAGATTTTTCTATGAAGGAGCTGGTGTTGGACGAATAAAAGTTTATGAAGATTTAGGAGAAGAAACAGTTCTTGCCTAAGGTGTTTCTTCCCATTGATTAATAGAAGGAGATAAGCATGAGTATCTGGCAAATCTGGTTGGCAACAAAGTCAATGATTTCAAGTGATAAGCCTGTTGCTAGCGTTGGGGCAGGTATTGGTTCAGGTCGAAGTGTCATTACTGGTAACCATGTTGGTGGTGATGCCATTATAGGTGATAAAACCACACATACCAATTATGGCAATTCGGCAATAGTGTTAGGAGTAATAGGAGTAGCTGCAATAGCTTATGGTACTTATTTGTATCGAAATGAAATTAGTGAAGCAATTGGTATTAAGAAATCGGAAGATAACATACCGAAATAGCAGCTGTATAAAAAGAAGTTAATCCTTAATTAATCTAATTGAGAATTGTCAAATAGGCTTGGTTTTCAGTACAGTTAAGTCGGAGTTGGTATAGATAAAAATATATACAAATCTATATATATTGGCGCTGGACGGGCTAGGACGTCGGCAAACTATCAGGAACTAAGATTTTGCTTAACTGCTTAATTATTTAAAAATTTATGAACTTCTGGGGACTTGCTGGAACTTCTACGAACCTATAAATGGTGCCGAGAAAGAGAATCGAACTCTTACTGCATTTCTACAACTGGATTTTGAGTCCAGCGCGTCTACCAGTTCCGCCATCTCGGCACGGAAACCGGATTATACTGGCTTAGGCTTTTCTGTCAAGCAAATCGGCGTATTGAATTATCTTCTTGAAGGGTATAAAGTTTATGCTGAATTACTAACTGACTTAATAAGGAATGTAAAATGGCATTTTTTGGCGCGCTCTCATCCATGGGAATAAGTGGAATGCAAAAGGCCACCGCAGCGATTGGGATGAGTGAGATGCAACAAGCCGCATTTATGGGCAATCTTAAAGAAGTATGTCGACTCTTACTTAAAGGGGATAATCCTAATGAGGAAGATGCGGATGGCGAAACCCCATTAGATGCGGCAGCACGCAAAGGGCGTGATGATATAGTGGCTGTACTTGTTAAGAACGGTGCACAAGTAAATCATATCGTTGACACAAAAAGGGCTAGCATATCACTTGCTGCTCTTACTGGGCGTATAGCAACAATTCTATTCCGTGCCATTGATGCAGGCCATCTGAAATCTGCGCAAATTTTATTAAATAATGGCGCTGATCCCTTTTATGGGAATAAGGTTAAGTTGATGGAATTTTTGAAATTTTATTATCTACCTTATCATATCAAAGATTGGGTCGATAAAGCAGAAGTGAAATCCTATGTAAAGGCGATAGCAGCTATAGAGTTTGACGAAAAATTTCCAGATAATTTTTTCCAGAGGCTGGCAATAATAGAGCCTTCAATCGGTGAAAGTATCTCCAAAGAGGAGACCTTGCGAGTAATTATTCAGGCTATATTGGCTCAATATGCAAGGATGCAAATAGCCTCGCCTCTTATAAAAGCGGCTGCTAAGAAGGAGGGTGTGGCGGCGTTAGAATCAGTGATTGGTAAAACGATGTTTCAACTGCGGGATAACGAAGGATATTACACGGAAGAATCTTTGTTATTCAATGCTATGAAACAAGTCATTAAGCCAGAAGAGGATGCTTTTTATCGCGATCCAGGACAGGAGCTTTTAAGTAGAAGTTTATCGGAATATAGTCAGGTTCGAAGCAAAATTAAAGCGTTTAAATTGGTATACGAATCGCGTAAGGCAGAATGTGATGAACTCCTTAGATCGTATCAACTTAAATCAGATAGCGATTTACCAAGTCCTGAAAAAGCGTTGAGACGCGCAGCACATATAGGTAAGATAGAGCCTTTCGAAAAATTAATATCCCATGTGAAACATATAGATGAGCCTGATTCAGGTGATAAAAAGCGTGCGGCCTTACACTGGGCAGTCATTGATAACTTTCAGGCAGCTGTGGCATTATTGTTAAAAGCAGGGGCTAATCCGGATATTCTAGATGGCTTAGGTAAATCAGCACGAACCTATGCCAATGAACTTTCGGATAAAACTATTGCCAGTATGATGACTGCTATTCCAATGCCAACAGATCGGGCTGAAACGGTTTTCTACCGTGAGCCTGTCGCAGGGGGTGCGGGTGTTTGTGCTGATATACCGCCAAGTAACGTATCTGAAATACCTAGCGAATTTAATCCACCTGAAGTGCCGGTCGAATCAAATGCGCCAGAAGTTCCAGCTGAAAGCAATGTATCAGAAGATCCTGCCTTAAGTCCTAGCTAGTCGTTATTGTAAAGGACTAAAATGCAAAAACTTACTCGATTAACGTTGATTTCCAGCATTGGCTCGGCCTTGGAATATTATAACTTCGTGACCTTTGCGATGTTAGCGACGTATTTAAGTGCCTTATTTTTTCCAAAAGACAATCCTATTAACGCCTTGCTTGAAACCATGATGTTATTTTCGGTGGCTTATTTTTCTTCACCGCTGGGGGCGTTTTTTGCGATTTGGGCAGATAGGCATGGCCGCAAGACTGTTTTTATAGCCAGTATTATTTTAATGTCTCTGGCGACTATCACCATTGGATTGTTACCAACCTCTCACCAATTTGGCTTGTGGGGGGCGCTGGCTATATTTGCATTGCGCTTTATTCAGGGTCTATCTCATGGTGCTGAGCTGCCTGGAGGTATTACCTTTATTACCGAACATGCCACCCTTAAAAACCGTGGTTTTCTATGTGGCTTAGTCTTTATGGGGGTTGGTTTTGGCGCCATGCTAAGCAGTTTGATTAATCTCATCCTGACGTCTGAATTAAGTACCGCTCAGATTATGCAATGGGGTTGGCGTTTGCCGTTCTTTTTTGGAGGCATCTTGGGTTTGACAGGTTATTTAGTTAGGCGAAAAGTTGAGGAGACCCCAGTATTTTTAAAGCAAAAGCCGATAAGTTATCAATTACAATGGCAGGCGGTAAAAGATCATAAGTTCCAATTCATAAAAGGCATAGGGATTATGTTGCTACCAGCCTCGATGGTGACTTTTGGCTTGGTGCTGCCGACCTATGTGGAGGAGAATTTTCAGTATAGCGAGCACACCGCTTTTTCGGCTTTACTCGTAAGCTTTATGATTACCAGTTTATTGTTGCCTGTAATCGGGTATTGGTCGGATAGAGTGGGGCGCAAATTGTTATTGTCTGGTGGGATTATGGCCACTATTATTTTACTACTGCCCATATTCGATCTATTAAAACTGCACCATGGCTGGGACCTCTATGTCTTTATGCTGAGCTATTATCTATTAATCGTGCTGATGGCGGGTTGTTACCCCTGCGTATTAGCTGAAATGTTCCCAACGCCGATTCGTTACACCGGGGTATCGATCTGTTATATGGGGGGTTTTTCGATCGTGGGTCTGGTGCCCGTAATTATTATCGAAACTTATAAGTATTCCCTGCACCCGGAAATGTCGGCTGTTTTGGTATTATTGGTTTGTGCGGTGATTTCACTTGTTGCCATTATTAAGACACCGGTCTTAACCGAGCTTGATAACGATATCGTCGAGCCGGCATAGCTTCACTCTGGTTCGTAGTCGTGGTAGAATTTTCGTTTTTGAATTCATACCATGAAATTACAAGATTTTGATTATCATTTGCCTAAAGAGCTAATCGCTGCCAAGCCTTTATCAGAGAGAAGCGCTAGCCGCCTATTGGTTTTGGATAAAACTACGGGCGATATTTCCCATCAGCATTTTGCCGATATCCTGGAATATCTCCATCCGGGCGACCTATTAATCTTTAATAATAGCAAGGTGATTCCGGCGCGTTTATTTGCTAAGAAGCCCACCGGCGGTCAGGTTGAAATGCTAATCGAGAGGGTGCTCGATGATCATAAAGTCTTGGCGCATGTCAAAGCTAGTAAATCCCCCAAGCCCGGCGCCGAACTTATTTTGCAAGAAGGCTCCGTCTTTGTCTGCGAGGGCAGAGAGGGCGATCTGTTTATCTTAAATTTACGCTCTACTAAGACGGTCTGGGAACTAATGGCAGAGGTAGGCCATATTCCCCTTCCGCATTATATGGAGCGAGAAGACGAGCAATTCGACCGAGAGCGTTACCAGACGGTCTATGCCAAGCCTGAAGGTTCTGTTGCCGCGCCTACGGCAGGCTTACACTTTGATTTGAGTTTGCTCGAAGCCCTTAAAAGTAAAGGCGTTCGATTTGAATTTGTCACCTTACATGTGGGGGCGGGAACTTTTCAGCCAGTCAGAGTCGATAATATTACCGAGCATAAAATGCATAGCGAATGGATCGATGTCCCGCAATCGGTAGTCGACGCGGTAAATGCTACTAAAGCCAATGGTAAAAAAGTGATTGCGGTAGGCACCACTAGCGTGCGTTGTTTAGAGTCAGCGGCTAAAAGCGGCAAGCTTGAAGCCTATCAGGGTGAGACCGCCATATTTATTTGCCCAGGCTATGCGTTTAAAGTGATCGATGCTATGATCACCAACTTCCATTTACCGCAGTCTACCTTGCTAATGCTGATTAGTGCCTTTGCTGGAATTGAGAATGTTCAGAGGGCCTATCAAATTGCTATTAATGAGCGCTATCGGTTTTTTAGTTATGGCGATGCGATGTTGATAATTTAGTAGCGTCAGGCAAGTTGTCATTCCCGTAAAACCGGGAATCCAGGTTTAAACATGGATTCCAGCCTCCGCGGGAATGACAGGCTCCAGAGTCGGGGGTTGTGACAAGTTCCAAATTTGAGAAAAGGTTTGCTTATGAGCTTTATGAAATTTACATTATTAAAAACCGATGGCCTGGCCCGACGTGGTCAAATGTCATTCCCGCGCGGGACTGTCGAGACCCCAGCTTTTATGCCGGTGGGCACCTATGGTTCGGTTAAAGCCGTATCGGCCGAAGAAGTAAAAGCTATTGGCGCTGAGATTATTTTAGGCAATACCTTTCACCTAATGTTAAGGCCGGGCACCGAGGTCGTTAAATTGCACGGCGACTTGCACGATTTTATGCATTGGAATAAGCCTATTCTGACCGATTCCGGTGGCTTTCAGGTATTTAGCCTTGGTAAACTTCGCAAGATGTCAGAAGAGGGCGTAGCCTTTAATTCGCCCGTCGATGGCAAACGCATTTTTTTAGATCCTGAAACCTCCATGCGAGTACAGCGTGAATTAGGTTCCGATATTGTCATGGTATTCGATGAATGCACGCCTTATCCTGCTACCGAAAAAGAGGCGGAAATTTCCATGGAGTTATCACTGCGTTGGGCTAAGCGCAGTAAGGCCGAGCATGGCGATAGCCCATCGGCTTTATTCGGCATTATTCAGGGCAGTATGTATCCGCCATTACGCGAGCGCTCCTTAGCAGGCTTAGTCGACATTGGATTCGATGGTTATGCGGTCGGGGGGCTATCGGTCGGTGAACCTAAAGATGAAATGATGGAAACCTTAAGCTTTATCGCGCCAAAAATGCCTGCCGACAAGCCACGTTATCTAATGGGCGTGGGTAAGCCTGAAGATTTAGTGGAAGGCGTACGTCGTGGTATCGATATGTTCGATTGCGTTATGCCTACCCGCAATGCGCGCAATGGCCATTTATTTGTCACGGGCGGCGTGGTCAAAATTCGAAATAGTCAGTATAAAAATGATACATCGCCCCTCGATTCCAATTGTAGCTGCTATACTTGCTCCAATTATTCGAGAGCGTATTTACATCATTTAGAAAAATGTCAGGAGTTATTGGGTTCCAGATTGCATACCATTCATAATTTGGCCCATTATCAAAACTTAATGCAATGTTTGCGAAATGCGATTGAAACAGGTACATTGCTTGAGTTTGTGGCAAAATTTTATGCCGAACGAAATATACCGGTTCCAGAAATTAAATAAATAAAATAGGGGTAAGTGATGCGTAAGGTATTAGCAGGTTTAAGTATATGGGCATTGGCAGGCGGTAGCGCTTTTGCAGAAAGCATGTCATTTGGCCAACCAGCAGCGGGAGGCTCTAGCCTGCCTTCATTTTTAATGCTAGGTGCTTTGTTATTGGTATTTTACTTTATGTTGATTCGTCCACAGATGCGCCGTAATAAAGAACAGCGCGAATTGATGAATAGCATAGAAGCGGGCGATGAAGTAATGACCACCAGTGGAATCTACGGCAAAATCAGCAAAGTAGAAGATACTTCGATCACTTTAACTATCGCTAAAGGCGTGGATATTAAAGTTCAAAAACAAGCGATTGCTAATATGTTGCCTAAAGGCAGTGTGGTAGACGCTTAGGGTTTTGTCATTCCCGCGTAGGCGGGAATCTAGTTTAAAACGTGGATCCCCGATCAAGCCGGGGATGACAAGTCTGTGCCATATAGGGGATGTAATTAATGTTCAATGCTAGAAATTCAGTGCCGTTAAATTGGTATCCGGTGTGGAAATACGTACTTATTGCGGTATTAATTCTTCTAGCGTGTCTCTATGCTCTGCCCAATGTGTTTGGCGAAAGCCCAGCCGTACAAATTTCCCCGAAAGGTGGTCAATCAGTAACGACGGCTATGGTGAGCAATGTTCAACAAATTTTAAGCAGCAATGCTATTACGTATACTGATTTAAGCAGCTCCACCTACGATATCGAAATGAAATTCAGCAATACCGACCAACAAATGGAAGCTCAAGATGCCTTAAAAACGGCATTGGGTAATAACTATGTTGTAGCTATTAATTTAGCGCCTAATACGCCTAAATGGTTAATGGATTGCGGCGCCTATCCTATGAAATTAGGCTTGGATTTGCGCGGCGGGATGTATTTCTTGTTAGACGTCGATATGCAAGTTGTCGTCGATAATAAGCTCCAAAATACCTCTGACCAATTAACTCAAGATCTACGTACTCAAAATATTCGTTATACCGGAATTTCCGTCGTGCCTAATCAAGGCATCCAAGTTCAATTTAGAGATCCCGCTGCCAATGCCGAGGCTAAAACCTATATTGGCTCACATTATCCAAGCTTAGTGGTTAGCACTTACCCTGGGCAGCCATTAAATTTATTGGTGAATTTTAGCCAGGCTGAAATCACCCAGATTCAAAATTATGCTGTACAACAGACCGTTCAAGTGATGCGCAATCGCGTCAATGATTTGGGCGTGGCTGAAGCCTCGGTGGCTCGCGAAGGCACCGATCGCGTAGTAGTTGAATTGCCTGGCGTACAAGATGCGGCCCGTGCTAAATCCATTATTGGAGGCACAGCAACCTTAAAAGTAATGCTGGTCGATGAACAAGCAAATGCCGCTGCCGCCGCAAAAGGCACTGTGCCGATTGGCGATGGACTTTATTATGATGCCAATAATAATCCAGTGGTATTAAAAAACCAGGTGGCCTTAACCGGAAATGCGATTAATGGCGCGACAGTTGGCTATGATCCGCAAACCTCTCTACCTGTCGTGCAAGTAACCTTAAGCGGCCCTGAAGTCGATAACTTTAGTCAGATAACCGGTGCCAATGTCGGGCATTTAATGGCAATAGTATTGGTGACCAATACCTTTGATAAGCAACTGGTCAATGGCAAAGAAATCACTACCACCAAAACCAATCAAACCGTGGTAAACGTAGCGACCATTCAAAGCGCTTTAGGCAATAATTTCCAAATCACCGGCATCGGCAACTCAAGGGCGGCACAAGATTTAGCGCTAACCATTCAAGCCGGTGCATTGCCAGCTCCCGTTCAGATCGTCGAAGAAAAACAAATCGGTCCTTCATTAGGTATGCAAAACATTAAGATGGGTTCGATATCCGTGGCTGTGGCCATGTTAATCGTTATGATCTTTGTGGCATGTTACTATCGCGTATTTGGTTTAATCGCCGATTTTGCTTTAATCCTCAATCTAATCTTTATCGTCGCGGTCATGTCCTTGCTGCCAGGCGCTACTTTATCTTTACCCGGTATTGCCGGTATCGTATTAAACGTCGGTATGGCTATCGATGCCAATGTGCTTATCTTTGAGCGAATTCGAGAAGAATTACGCGGTGGCACTCCGGTGCAGGGCGCAATTCACGCCGGTTACGAGCGGGCTTTCTCTACCATTGTCGATGCTAACGTCACTACCTTTATCGTAGCCGTTATCCTATTTGCGATCGGTACCGGCGCCATTAAAGGTTTCGCCGTGACGTTAATGATCGGTATCGTGACGTCGATGTTTACCGCCATTATGGTTACGCGTAGCATCGTGAATTTAATTTATGGTAAGCGTTCAGTAAAACGCCTTTCCATCGGCATATAGGTAGGGCGAAGCAATGGAATTTTTTAAGCTAAAAACTAATATCGATTTTCTCGGCATTCGTAAATGGAGCTGGTTACTATCGGCCATTTTAATTATCGCCTCATTTAGCTCGCTAGCTGCGCGCGGCATTAACTGGGGCCTGGATTTCACCGGTGGTTATTCGATTGAAGTAGCTTATCCCAGTGCACCTAATTTAGATACCGTGCATCAGCAATTAGCCGCAGCGGGCTTAAGCCATGTCGATGTCATTACCTTTGGATCGACTCACGATTTAATGTTAAGCCTGGCGCCTACTCAAGATATGCAAAACCAGGTAGTGAATGCTCAGGGTCAAAGTGAACAAGACCAATTAGCCGCTAAAGTTCAAACCGCTTTGGGGCCTACAGCCACTATAAGTTCAGTCAATTACACCGGACCTGAAGTCGGCGCTGAATTAGCCCAACGTGGATTCTTAGCTATGTTAGTAGCTGTTTTGTGCATTATGGTTTATATCGCACTTCGATTTGAAATGCGTTTTGCGGTAAGTGCCGCTATCGCATTGGCACATGACCCGATTATTATTATGGGTATTTTTTCAGTATTACAATTACGGTTTGATCTAACTGCCTTGGCCGCCGTATTAGCGGTAATCGGTTATTCCTTAAACGATACCATCGTGGTGTACGATCGAATCCGTGAAAACTTTAGAAAAATGCGTAAGGTTAGCGTAGAAGAAGTGGTGAATCGCGCCATTAACGATACCCTATCGCGTACCATTATGACTTCAAGCTTAACGTTTATCGTGGTAACTGTCTTATTCTTTTTTGGCGGGCCGAGCATTCATTATTTTTCGTTGGCCCTAATGATTGGGGTGGTGGTAGGAACCTATTCTTCCATCTATATTGCAGGAGCACTAGCCGTTTTATTCGGTCTAAATCGACAAGCCTTAATTCCAACAACTAAGGAAGTCGACGACCGTCCCTAAGATTTAAGGAACCTGTCGTGTGGGAACATATTATTAAACAATACCAAAGCCTTTTGCCGATTTTAGGCTTAGTGGCTGTTTTACTTATAATTATGCTGGGGATGTTAAGCGCCTTAGGTCGTAAAAAATCGGCTAGTCGCGTGACCGAGCCGACATTTGTCGAGGATACTCACGAAAGTGAGGAGATGAATCCTGAAGCGATCGTCATTAGCAAAGGCCATGCTCAAGCCGATGAGCAGCCTATTTCGACCATGGCCGATATACTTGCGCCGCCTAGCGAAGAAGAATTAGCGATGGCTGCATTAATAGCAGAAACAGGCGGCGCCGCTGCATTAGCCGCTACTCATGATGAACCTCAACAAGAACAAATTAGTTTTGCCGACGAAGAGAAGACTTCCTGGCATCAGGCGGTAAAAGAAAGTTTGCAACGTCGTTTGGGTAAACATACTAATGATAAGACTTTACCAGACCCAGGCTTTATCGTTCTATATATGGTGGCACATCGTTCGGTCCGTTATTTAGGCCCAAGCTTAGTATCGGTACTTAAGGTGCAGGGTTTGCATTTTAATGACAGACAGATTTTCGAGCATAGCGATGAAGAGGGTGTCAATTTCATGGTCGCCTCAGCCGTTAATCCAGGTACTTTTCCACTCGATTCGCTTTCAACTTTTACCACCCCAGGCCTAAGTTTTATTTTAGATTTAGCCGATGCGGCTCAGCCTAAGCAGGCTTTTATAAAGATGTTGGATAGCATTAGTATCATCGCTAAAGAGCTGGAAGGTGACATATTAGATGATCAACGCCAACGTCTAACCGAGGGCGCCATTAATGAGATTATGCTAAAAATAAATATACTTGAGCAAAGCAGGAAGTATGCAGATGCCTGAAGCGCGTAACTCTGAGGCGGCAATAAGGCTAGATGAGCTTAAAGCCAAGTTGCGCGAATTTAGCTATCAATATCATGCCCTCGATAATCCAAGCGTATCCGACTTAGTCTATGATGCCCTTTATCAAGAGTTGCTCGACATCGAGCAGGCTCATCCCGATTTAGTTACCGAAGATTCCCCCTCTCAAAAAGTCGGTAGTGAACCCTTAGGCGCATTTGAAACCGTGGTGCATGACGTGCCGATGTTATCATTGGCTAATGCCTTCGATGCGGTCGATGTTGAAAAGTTCATCGACAGGATCTGGGGTCGCCTAGGCATTCAATCCGACTTAGAATTTAATGCCGAGCCTAAAATCGACGGCCTGGCGATTAGTTTACGTTATGAAAATGGGCGTCTAGTTCAGGCCGCCACGCGTGGCGATGGTATGCAGGGTGAAAATGTTACTGACAATATAAAGGTTATCAAAGCCATCCCTCATCAATTAAAGCTTGAGCATCCACCTCGAATTTTAGAGGTGCGCGGTGAAGTCTATATGCCGTTAGCAGGCTTTAATGAGATGAATAGAGTGGCGAGTGCTAGAGGCGAAAAAACCTTTGCCAATCCTCGCAATGCCGCGGCAGGAAGCTTGCGTCAACTTGATTCTGCCATTACCGCCAACCGACCGTTAAGTTTTTTTGCGTATGGAGTCGGTAGGGTAGAAGGTGGAAATTTGCCGGCTACACATAGCGAGATTTTGCGGTATTTACAGCAGGCAGGTTTTCCTATTTGTGAGCAACAACGCGTGGTAAAAAATCTGCAAGGTTGTCTGGATTTTTATACCCAGCTTGGATTAGCGCGTTCGCAATTGCCTTTTGAAATAGATGGCGTGGTCTATAAGGTTAATGACTTAGGCCTGCAGCGTGAATTAGGCTTTATTTCACGCGCGCCACGTTGGGCGATAGCTCATAAATTTCCCGCTCAAGAAGTGGAAACCATTTTAGAAAAAGTCGAATTTCAGGTGGGTAGGACCGGAGTCATCACCCCAGTAGCCAGGCTAATGCCAGTATTGGTGGGTGGGGTTACGGTCAGCAATGCTACCTTACATAATAAAGATGAGATGTTGCGCAAAGATATTCATGAAGGCGACTACGTAATCGTAAGAAGGGCCGGTGATGTTATCCCTGAAGTCGTTAGAGTCGTATTAGAGAAAAGACCGGCCGATGTAAAACCCGTACATATGCCAAGCCACTGCCCATCCTGCCAGCACGAGCTTATTGAAGAAGTAGGCGAGGTGGCGATTCGTTGCCCAGCTAGATGGCATTGCCCGACTCAGCGAAAAGAAAGCTTATGGCATTTTTCCTCCCGCAATGCCATGAATATCGATGGGCTAGGCAGTAAAGTTATCGATCAACTGGTGGATGTGGGCTTAGTGAAATCGCCTTCCGATCTCTATCGCCTGGATCAAATTCAATTATCCGAACTCGACCGCCTAGGTCAAAAATCGGCTGTAAACATAATGGCCGAGCTTACTAAGAGTAAGCACACTACCCTGGCTCGCTTCTTATTTGCCTTAGGTATTTCAGATGTGGGGCAAGCAACAGCCTTAGCCTTGGCTCAGCACTTTGGCTCTTTAGAGGCCATTATGTCTGCCGATATCGAAAGCTTGCAGCAGGTTCCAGATGTTGGGCCAATAGTAGCCGGTCATGTCTATCATTATTTTAAAGATCCTAAAAACCTCGAGGATATCCAGGCCCTACGCAATTTAGGTGTTAACTGGCCGAATCTCACGCCTCAAGCGAAAGCCGATGGGCCTTTATTAGGCAAGATTTTTGTCTTAACCGGTTCCTTAACGAGCTTATCCCGCGATGAAGCAAAGGCTAAGTTACAGGCCTTGGGTGCGAAAGTGGCAGGCTCCGTATCGAAGAAAACCGACGTAGTTGTAGCTGGAAGCGATGCAGGATCCAAGCTTGATAAGGCCCAAGAGCTAGGCGTTGAGGTCTGGGATGAGTCGAAGTTGTTACACATCATCGGTTAATAGTTGCATAAGCTTGTTAAAGGCGAAGTCCCTTATTCAGCAGCTCGTGACTAACTTAAAGCTTAAACGGTGGGATCTTGCCTATAATGCCCTTTAACCAGGTGCAATGCGCAAAGTTTTCTGGTTCAGAGCCCGTAGCTAGAAACAGTTCGTGATAGCCCATATCATATAATTGCTTGGCAATATCTTCGCCCCGCACATTTTCTCTTAAATCAGAATCGATATAAATTGCAATGTCTTTAGGGTAATTGACTATATCGGCTAGCAATAATTCTGAAGCATTATAGGTTTTTACATTGATGTTAACGCTAGCTCCGGCAATCTCCCAGGCTTGGGTTAAAGTGTTATTGTCATCGAGAAAAATCATGTCGACAGGGGCTGCCTCTTGTATTAGCTTAATAGGAATGTAAGCCGATAAGTTTTTGGGCAGCAAACGAATGCCAAGATTTTCACACTGTTGGATAATATCTTTATCTTCATAATGGCTTGTGACCAGAATGCAGTTTTTACTATTCACTGTTGAAATAACATCTAAGCCGTTTAAACTGGCATTAATAAATTCATAGTCAGATAGCAAAAAGAAGTTCTTGTGCAAGTTTAGCTGAAACCATTCGGTGAATTTCATGGGGTCATCGAAATGACGAATGCTAAGCCCTGTAAAATGAGCAAATCTCTCATTCCATGCATCATGAATCGAACTATCATCATCCACGATCCAGATTTCAGTACTTGGGCTAATAACGATTTTGTCGGCAAACCATTTGGGTTTATCGGCCCTAGGCAAAATTATGTTCACCGTAGTGCCCTTATCAATTTGAGAGGATAGGGTAATTTGACCGCCAGCTGCTTCCACGCAATGTTTCGCATGAGACAAACCGAGGCCAGAGCCACCCTTTTTATTAAAGCTGCCAATAGTGAAGATATGGGCTAATTTATCCTCGGCAATGCCGTGACCGTTATCTTGCACGCTAAGTTTAATATTATTTCCACTTAGTAGCTCGAGAGAGACGGCAACCTGTCCTTTGCCATTAATTGCTTCGGCCGCGTTATTCATTACATTCGACAGTAGGCGTTTTAGATCGTTAATGTCAAATGTTGCTAAAACAAAATAAGCCGCAGGCTGAATCTTGGCTATAAATTCAATGGAACTATTTTCATATTGCAAACGCTTCTCTGAGATAATACCTGCAATTACCGCAGAGACTAGGATGGTATCTTTGGTTTTAATAGAATTAGCTTGAGGTAGCTTGCGGCTTTTAAACTCATTTAATAAGTTATTGGCAATATCGTTAATTCTAGTCGTGGCATTGCGCAAAATAATTCGCTGATTTTCAGGCACATCGGATAAATGTTTTACTAACACGTCTAAGGCCGCTAAAGGCGAGCGAATATCATGAGCTACCTGGGCCGCTAGCTCGCTAAATGCGGCTTCTTTAGATTTTTCAGTTACTTCTTTAAGTAGGGCTGTAATTTGGTTTTGAATCTCAATCATTTCGGTAGGTAAATTGGCTGTATTAGGTTGAGAGCCTGTTTTCAATAAGTGCAATAGGTCCTGTATAGGGTCAATAAATAATTGCTTCGGAATTTTCTTGGCCAGAGGATACAGTAAAATAAAAATCAAGACGATAAACACTATCATCAATATGATTCGATCCAGCAAGTTCGATAGCAGGGCATGGTCCTCTAAAGCCGAGCCCTTAACATGAAAGTAGCCATAATTATCTCCAGGGTTTAGTTGCAGGGAGTAATTATAATGCCAAGAAAAAGGCGGTTCCCAAACCATTTCTAAATTATCACTGGGATGGCCTTTAGGCACCCAGGTGATCGTATAGCTATTATCTTGATTGTAATTGCTCAGCTTAATATTCACCGCTTGCTGGTTATTGATGAGTACCTGGCTAATGGTAAAATCGCTCAAAAAACTGCATTCGGTGTTAATGACTTTTTCGAGGCCTTGAAAGCTTCTAATAGTATCCACTACAGTAAAGCCAATGATGACTAAAAAAAGCAGGAACAGACAGGTCAGAATTCTATTTCCGATGCGTTTTTTAATCTGTGTGGCTATGCCAAAATTAGCGTCCGTGCTCATATTTCGTTCCTAATCGTAAGCTGAAATAGTACCAATTAATTTAGTCTGCTCTGGGTCGATTTTATAAATGGCATAATTGCTGGTTTTATACCAATAGGGGTTGGAAGCTCTAGCCATGGTATAGCTATCTAAAATAGCGGCGCGCATATCTTTTGAGTTTTGTTGCGGATAAAGCGCTAAAGCATTGACCGCAGAAATGATAGTAAGGTAGACAGTAAAGGCAATCGGATTATTAGTCGAGCTATTATATAAGCTGGAATAATCCTTTGAAAATTCACGGAAATTAGGCGAGTTATCATCAAATAAATAAGGGGTGAACCAATATTCGGTATAGTTAGGACTTTTTGTGGTATCTGAAGGGGCGCCAATATTGACGAGATCGCTAATGAATATTGGGTTATCGCCTAAATAATTAGCCACTTGATACATTAGTTGCTCCGATTCGATATAGGTATTGGGCTGAACTAATATTACATCACCGCTTTTATAATTATAGGTTAGTTCTTGGTTGCTTCTATCGCCCGAGTTACCCGTATACATATTGCTAGTAATGGTTGCAGCTGGGTAATAATGCGCATATTGTGAAGAAATGATATTCGTCATATCAACGCAATCTTTACAGTCTGCTGCCACTACATTCACTAAATTATTGTTAGGGAATTCGCCGCTAATAAATTTCACAATAATATGCCCAATTTCCTTGTCGAGTAGGGCTAGGCTATAAAAATTATCGGGCATATTTGCAATGGCTTGGTCTGATGCATAGGGGCTTAGAACCAAGGTGTTATTAAATGATTTTGCCAGCAATAAAAATTGGTTAGATGAGCCTGGCCCTATAATTAAATCGGGCCTCCAGGCTTTAACTTCAGGGACTTTATCTAAAATAGCCAGTGGTGTACTGCCATAAAAGAAGGTTTTATATTGTATGGTATACCCTTTATTTTTCGCGGCTAGGGTGGCCGTTTCAATTCCAGCTATATAAGAAGCCTCATAGGTCGAAGGCAAATAAGGATCGCTTACATTATCAAGAATAGCAATTTTGATAATCTGGATGGCGAAGCTTGTGATAGGCAGCGTAAAAATAAGTAAAAAAAGCCAGCTCACAAGAATTTTTTTAAGTATTTGCATAGGGTTTCTCTTAAAAATTTGAATTATTATAGCTGAACTGTGCTAGCATTTCTCGGTCTTTTGAAAAGCCTGGCCTAAAATGTAGACTTCAACTGGCTTAAGCTTATCATTATCCTGTCTTAGATTTAGGCCTCAAATTAAGCAGGGATTCCATTGACATTGGCATTATTTCTCTTTATGATTCGCCGGCTATGACTAAACTTGCACTACAGCCTAAAATTGATCCCGCTAGCTATGCTAGGGCCTCCCAAGAAGTTAAGGGCTCATTGGCCTTTGCTGAGATGCCACGTTTGCTTGAGGTATTAGCGAATGATAAAGGCGCGGTAGAGTATTGTTTAAGCTTTACAGTAGATGAAGAAAAGTTTGTAGTGATTGGAGTGAATGCTAAAGCCGCGCTGCCATTAATTTGTCAGCGATGTATGCAGCCCTTTGAGTATAAAGTAAAGCTTTACTCAGAGTTAAGCCCAGTAACGAATCCGGATAAGGCTAATGACCTGCCAGAACGTTATGAAGCTTGGCCGTTATCTGAAGAGATGACCATCGTTCCAATCGATATAATTGAAGAAGAATTGTTATTGAGTTTGCCTATAGTGCCTATGCACGATGAGGCAATATGTCCAGCAACGAAACTGTTGGCCGCCTCAAAACCGAGCGAACAAACGGCTACACATAAGCCTTTTGCAAATTTACAGAAATTGAAGTAATAAGGAAAATGAAATGGCAGTACAACAGAATAAGAAATCCCGTTCTAAGCGCGATATGCGTCGTTCGCATGACTCATTGACTGGCCCAAGCCTATCAGTTGAGCCAACTTCTGGTGAAACCCATCTACGTCATCACGTAAGCCCAAATGGCTTCTACCGTGGACGTAAAGTGATTGATAGCAAGCGCGACGAATAAGCCCTTGAAATCGGTTACTATAGCCGTCGATGCCATGGGCGGTGACCATGGCATCAAAACTACCGTACCAGCTGCAGCAAGAGCCTTGCGTGAACATCCGCAGCTTATGCTTATTTTGGTGGGTGATAGGGAAATTCTTGAGCAAGCTTTAGTTAAAAATAAGCTGGATCAGGACCCTCGAATTAGCATTCATCATGCTTCTCAAGTAGTAGAGATGGATGAATCGCCTTCCCTTGCTTTGCGTAATAAAAAAGACTCCTCTATGCGAGTGGCGATTAACCTCGTTAAAGAAGGTCAGGCACAAGCTTGTGTCAGCGCAGGCAATACCGGCGCCTTAATGGCGACTTCTCGATTTGTATTAAAAACCTTACCAGGCATCGATCGTCCTGCCATCGTGTATGCGATTCCAGGCGTTAATCAAGCTACTGGTGAGCGAACCGCTATTCATATGTTAGATTTAGGTGCCAATGTCGATTGCACCGCCGAGCATTTATTCCAGTTTGCTATAATGGGTTCGGTACGCCGAAGCCTAATCGATAATATTCCTAAGCCTCGCGTCGCTTTGCTTAATATCGGCGAAGAGGAAATGAAGGGCGTAGAAAACATTAAAGAAGCGGCTAAACTAATCGCGGCCTGTCCCTCCTTGCATTATGTGGGCTTTGTTGAAGGCAACGATCTTTTCGGCAATAAAGCAGATGTCATCGTCTGTGATGGTTTTATCGGGAATATCGCCCTAAAAACTGCCGAAGGTACGGCCAAATATATTTCTTATATGGTAAAAGATGCTTTTACCTGCAATTGGCTTAATCGTATCTGTGCTTTTTTAGCCATACCGGCCTTAGTAAAAATTAAAAAGAACCTCGATATGCGTCGTTATAATGGCGCCAGTTTTGTAGGCCTTAAAGGCATCGTGGTTAAAAGCCATGGCGGGGCAGATGAAGTCGGTTTTTCTTGCGCGATTACCGAAGCCTTAGCCGAGGTCGATAAAAATATTCCAAACCAAATTCACGCTACAGTCGAAGCTATCTTAGGCCAGCCCAATGGAAGTTAAGATTGCAGGAACGGGCTATTATTTGCCCAAGCACGTTTTACATAATGATGATATAGCTAAGTTTGTCGATACCACCGATGAGTGGATACGTCAGAGGGTGGGGATTATTTCTCGCCATATCGCCGATGAGCATGAGACCAATGTGTTTATGGCCAGCGAAGCGGCTAAAAACGCGCTAAAAGCGGCTAATCTCGATGCCGATCAAATCGGCTTAATTATAGTGGCGACTTCTACCCCCGATAATATTATGCCAAGTACCGCTTGCGAAGTGCAGCATCGGCTTGGAATATCAGGCTGTCCTGCTTTTGATGTCAATGCCGCCTGTAGCGGATTTATTTATGCTTTAAGTATTGCCCATCAATTTTTTTTAGCAGGCACGGTTAAGCATGCATTGATTATCGGCAGCGAGCGTATGTCGCGAGTCATCGATTGGCGGGATCGTGGCACCTGTATATTGTTTGGAGACGGAGCGGGCGCCGTTGTATTAAGCGCATCTGACCAGCCAGGAATTTTAGGTAGTTATATTCATGCCGATGGGCAATATAAAGAATTGCTGCAAGTGCCTAATAATTTGCCTACTAAAGCTTTTGAGGGCATACAATTAGAAGCAAAATTGACCATGCAAGGCAATAAAGTATTCCGTTATGCGGTTACCATGTTAGAGCAGGTAGTATTAGAAGTATTAGAAAAACAAGGCTTAGATAAATCAGCTATTGATTGGCTAGTTCCCCATCAGGCTAACGAAAGAATTATCATTGCCACCGCTAAAAATTTAGGTCTCAGTATGGATAAAGTTGTGCTAACCTTGCCTACTCAGGGCAATACTTCAGCCGCTTCTATCCCGCTGGCCTTAGCTTATGCAATTGAGCAGAAGCAAATTAAGCGCGGTGAGCTATTATTATTAGAGGCATTTGGCGCAGGCTTTGTTTGGGGCGCTGCTCTTATTCGTTATTAATATAAACTATAAAAAATAATCAGGTGCAACCATGGAAAAAATCGCCTTTGTATTCCCAGGGCAGGGCTCACAAAAGTTGGGCATGTTAAGTGAATTAGCCACGCAATACCCTATTGTAAAATCAACCTTCGATGAAGCCGCAACAGTATTGGGTTATAACCTCTGGGATATTACTCAAAACGATGAAGCCCGCCTTAATCAAACCGAATATACTCAGCCTGCCATATTAACTGCCAGTATAGCCGTATGGCGAATTTGGCAAGAACGCAGCCCAGTCAAACCCTTTTTAATGGCAGGTCATAGCTTAGGTGAATACTCTGCTTTGGTTTGTGCCGAATCGATCGATTTTTCCGATGCGCTACGTTTAGTGCAGCTGCGTGGACAACTGATGCAGACAGCCGTGCCTAAAGATCAAGGCGCTATGGCGGCTATATTGGGTTTAGACGATCAAGGCGTAATCGAAGCCTGTAATCAAGCGGCTCAAGATGAAGTCGTTGCAGCCGTGAATTTCAATGCCCCAGGCCAGGTGGTTATTGCCGGTAAGCGCAATGCCGTGACTCGTGCCATCGAAACCGCTAAAGCCTTAGGCGCTAAAAAGGCCATACTATTACCGGTTAGCGTGCCGTCGCACTGTGAATTAATGCGACCTGCCGCTGAAAGTTTAGCGAATGCTTTAGAGAGCATAGCTATTCATACCCCAAAAATTGGAGTGGTTCAGAATATAGATGCTACAATTCATCATTCACCCGAAGCGATTCGACTCGCCTTAGTGAAGCAATTATGTGGTCCGGTGCAATGGGTTAAGAGCGTGCAAAAACTCTATGAAGAGTCTTGTCGCAGCTATATCGAATGTGGGCCAGGCAAGGTGTTAACAGGCCTTAATAGACGTATTGTTAGTGATGGAGCGTTCGTCGCCATGGATGATTTGGCTGGTTTAGAGGCTACATTGCAATTGCTTAGCTCCGATTCATAGCGCAGGAAATGATATGTCAGATAATCAGAAAATAGCTTTAGTCACCGGCGCGAGCCGTGGTATTGGTCAGGCGATAATGCTCGAATTAGCAGGGCAAGGCCATTATGTTATTGGTACGGCAACCTCGGAAGCGGGCGCTGAAAAAATTACTCAAGTATTAAAAGCCGCCAATTTTAAAGGCGAAGGTCGAGTGCTCGACATTGCCTCCCCTGAAATGATAGCTAGTTTTTGCGAGGCGATGAAAGACGCACCTGGCATGCCGCAGATTTTGGTCAATAATGCCGGCATTACTAAAGATAATTTAATGCTTAGAATGTCTGATGCAGAGTGGGATGGCGTAATCGATACTAACCTTTCCGGCCTATTTCGATTAAGCAAAGCCTGTTTGCGCGCTATGATGCAAGCACGCTGGGGCCGTATTATTTCGATTGGTTCGGTAGTTGGCAGCATGGGTAATGCCGGCCAGGTTAATTATTGTGCCGCTAAAGCGGGCGTAATCGGTTTTTCAAAAGCCCTGGCCCGTGAAATCGGTTCACGCAATATTACCGTGAATGTGGTTGCCCCAGGATTTATCGAAACCGATATGACCGCAGAGTTGCCGGAAGCTCAAAAGACTGCTTTACTAGAGGCGATTCCCTTAAAAAGAATGGGCAAGCCCGAAGATATCGCCGCAACGGTAGGCTTTTTAGCCTCTGATGCCGCCGGGTATATTACCGGCGAGACTTTACATGTTAACGGCGGGATGTATATGATTTAAAGGAACGTTATCCTGATAATGCGCAGCCTTCGTCAGGAGCTAGGACGGCTTAATAAGCTAAATAAAAAAGTTTTCCTTGAAACCTATAGAAAAGTGAATAAACTAGCACGGTACATTTTTTGTTTTACTAATAAGAGGATACTTAGATGAGCAATACTATTGAAGCACGCGTTAAGAAAGTTATCGTTACTCAATTAGGCGTGAAAGAAGAAGATGTTACCCCAAATGCTTCATTAGTCGAAGATCTTGGTGCTGATTCCCTTGATACCGTTGAATTAGTAATGGCCTTAGAAGAAGAGTTCGAAACAGAAATTCCTGATGAAGATGCTGAAAAAATTGGCACCGTTCAACAAATTACCGATTATATTAAAAGTCATTCCAAGTAATTAATGGTAAATTTATTAAAGAGGCTGGTTTGTCGGTAGCGAGAAACTGGCCTTTTTTACTTCAGAATTATTCAGCACGGAGGTTGGCGTGAGCAAAAGACGAGTCGTAGTAACCGGACTAGGTATAATATCCCCATTAGGCTTGGATGTTCCTTCTACATGGGAAGGCATTTTAGCCGGTAAAAGTGGCGTTCGATCGATCACGGAATTTGATACCACCGAATTTCCGGTAAAATTTGCCGCGACGGTAGAAGGCTTCGACCCTACCAAATATATCCCAATTAAAGATGTGAAGAAAATGGATATCAGCTTGCAGTATGGTGTGGCCGCTGCATGTGAAGCCTGGGCTGATGCCGCTTTACCAGTTACTGAAGCTAATGAGCGCCGAATCGGCGTGGCGATTGGTTCAGGAATCGGTGGCTTAACCACCATTCAAAATACCGCCATCGAGATGTCTAAAGAAGGTCCTAAAAGAATTTCCCCGTTTTTTATCCCATCCGCTATCGTCAATATGATCTCCGGTCAAGTGGCGTTAAAATTTGGTTTAAAAGGCCCGAATATTGCCATTGTAACGGCTTGCACCACCGGCACCCATAATATCGGCTATGCCGCCAGAACAATCGCCTATGGCGATGCTGACGTAATGGTGGCAGGCGGAGCTGAAAAGGCCAGCTGTGAATTAGGCATCGGAGGTTTTGCAGCATCTCGTGCATTATCACGTCGCAATGATGCCCCAGAAAAAGCCAGTCGACCTTGGGATAAAGACCGTGATGGTTTCGTATTAGGCGATGGCGCCGGTGTTATGGTATTGGAAGAATACGAACACGCTAAGGCGCGTGGTGCTAAAATTTATGCCGAAATCGTCGGTTTTGGTATGAGCGAAGATGCCTATCATATGACTCTACCCGATGGCATTGGTAGCTATCATTCCATGGCAAATGCCGTGGCCGATGCCGGTATTGCAGTATCTGAGATCGATTATATTAACGCGCACGGAACATCGACTCCAGCAGGGGATGTGCCCGAAAGCCAAGCCGTTGAAAGACTATTAGGCGAGCATGCCTCTAACGTTTCGATGAGCTCCACCAAATCTATGATAGGCCATGCATTAGGCGCGGCAGGAGCCTTGGAAGCCATTTTCTGTGTCTTGGCAATTCGCGATCAAATCGCACCGCCAACTATTAACTTAGAAAACATCGATGAAGGCTGTAATCTCGATTACGTGCCCAATGTCGCCAAAAAACGCAAAATTGACGTAGCCTTATCCAACTCGTTTGGCTTTGGCGGCACCAATGGGACGGTAATTTTCAAGAAAATCTAAATTGATATTGTGTCCCGTTTGTGCTAAAGTTCAGCTGTGGCAATAACAGGAGCTATATATGAGAGCTGAAAATACAAAAACAGCCTTTATAAGGGCAAGAATAGAGCCAGCTTTAAAAGCAAGGGCGGAGCATGTATTAGACGAGCTTGGCATTACGCCTACTCAGGCAATTCATATGCTTTACAAACATTTGGATCGTGAGCATGCCTGGCCCTTACCGCTTAAAATTCCGAATGCCGAAACTCGTCAGGCCTTTGAAGAAAGCGATAAAGGGATTGGCTTAACCCGATTTGAAAATGCTGAAGCGATGTTTAAAAAGCTGGGAATATAGAGTTGTTAATACCTATAACACTTAACAAATTTGAAAAAGACCTTAAGCTTTACAAGAAAAGCGGTAAAGACCTAGGCAAATTAAGATTGGTGATGTCTTTATTAATCAATGAAGATAAACTTCCTAAAAGATTAAATGATCATGTCCTAATAGGGAATTATGAAGGCCGTCGCGAATGCCATATTGAGCCTGATTGGTTATTAATATACCACATTAAAGCGGATGCCATTATTTTTGAACGAACTGGCAGCCATTCTGATTTATTCAAATAAAGTATTTAGGTGAAGTAATTATGCGCGCAGGTAAATTTATCACATTAGAAGGAGGCGAAGGCGTAGGTAAAACCACCTCCCTCGACTTCATTCAGGCTCATCTTGAAGCAAAGGGTATCGATTTAGTGTTGACTCGTGAGCCGGGTGGTACGCCTTTTGCCGAAAAAATCCGTACTGTATTGCTCGACCCAAGTTCTGAAAAGGTCGCCGTCGATACCGAACTATTATTGATGTTCGCCTCCCGAGCTCAGCATCTAGCTGAGTTAATTAAGCCCTCGATTGCCGAAGGGCGCTGGGTGATATGTTCACGCTTTACCGATTCGACCTATGCCTATCAAGGTGGTGGGCGTGGCGTTGATTTTGAGAGAATTCGTGCTCTTGAAAACTGGGTGCATGGAGATTTTCAACCGGATTTAACCCTTTACTTCGATTTGCCGGTAGAAGTAGGGATGGCTCGAGCAAAAGCCCGTGGACACCTTGATAGAATCGAGCAAGAAAATGTAGATTTTTTTGAGCGAGTCCGCGCCGCTTATTTGCAACGCGCTAAAGAATCTCGCCGTTATCGCATTATTGATGCCAGCCAATCCATCGAAAATGTGCAAAAACAGCTTTCTGACACTTTAAACTCGATCTCTTAATAAAACCTTAAGGTTTCTCTTGTATGATGGTATGGATTCTAACAAGGAGAAGCTATTATGTCTAAACAATCAAATGTCAAATCTTATAGTGTAGCGACCACTTTATTAACTGCTGCAGTGGCAGCTTTAGCTATGAGCGCCAAACCTGCGAAAGCCGCATCTCTTTGCCCTGATCCAGCTACATTTAAGGATAGCTGTACTACAGGTGATTCATTCCTATTCTCGACTAACGATTGGAATTGTAGCTATTCTGTTCCAGCAGCAGCCACTATAGCGTGGGAATGTGGCCAAAGTAATATTCCATTATTGTTTAATATTACCCCATCAGGGCCGCATAACATTACAGGCTCTGGCTATACAGTTTTTAGATCTGTAGGCCTGTTGAATGAAACTTTCTATGGCGGCATACAATTTGTCGGCGCTTCAGAAACACCCATTGTCCCTTCAGCACTTTGTGTTAATTATGACTGCACACCCATTGCAAAATTGATTAGCGGAGTAGAGGCAGGCACCAGTGCCGGCGATAGAAAATCTGCATTACGTGGTGTGGCTAAAATAGCAGAAGAAGCCCCTGCGCCGCATTAATTTTTTAAGTAGCTCTAGCCTGCACTTATAAATTGCTAAGTTTGCGTCAAATATTATACAATTAAAGTTTTGTATAATAATGAAGGGACTTAAGCAATGACAGGGCAGGCTGCAGCTAAAAAACATTTTACCGAACACTTCCTTTACCCGGTCGTTATCGTCATGCTATGTTCGGCTTTTCTGTTTTATAAATACGTCTTGCAAGTCTCTCCCAGCATTATGACGCATCAACTGATGCAGCAATTTAACATTACCGGAGTGGGATTAGGCAATTTAGCCGCCACCTTTTTCTATGCTTATTTCATTACCCAATTATTTGTCGGGGTGTTGCTCGATAAATATAGTGTGCGCCTACTAAGCAGCTTGGCTATTTTAGTCAGTGCCCTCGGGGCCTGTTTATTTGCTGACACTCAGTCGCTTATTTCCGCTGGAGTATTTAGGGCTATGATGGGTTTTGGTGCGGCCTTTGCGACTGTCTGTTATCTTAAAACTACCGCCGTTTGGTTTAAGCCAAACCACTTTGCCTTTATTAGCGGATTATTAGCCACAGCAGCGATGTTAGGGGCCGTATTTGGTGAGGCGCCATTGTCCTATGTAGTGCAAGGTTATGGTTGGCGAGCCTGTTTAATGGGCTGTGGCATTGCCGGTATTATTTTATCGATATTATTTTTTATTACCGTTCGCGATGAAACGTTTACCGGTATCGTGAACCCTAACCAAGTAAAACACGGCATAACCTTAAAAGCAGTTTGGCAGGTTTTAAAAAGCAGACAAAACTTATTGCTGACCTTTTATAGCGGGCTATCTTTTACGCCTGTGGCCGTATTCGGTGGTTTGTGGGGCAATCCTTTTATGCAGGAAACCTATAGCCTCTCACAGACTCATGCTGCTAGTTTAGTATCGTTAAGCTTTATCGGTTTGGCGGTGGGTGGGCCAGTATTGGGACTGATTTCAGACCGCTTAGGCAAGAGAATGCAGATTATGTTAGTCGGCAATACGTTAGCTTTAACTGCCTTATGTTTCGTTATCTACTGCCCTGGGCTATCGCTTCCTATCGTAGGCATAATGCTATTTCTCTTTGGCTTTGGGGTTAGCGCCTTTATGTTAAGCTTTGCCCTTGGTAAAGAAAGCAACCCCCTATTTTTAGCCGCTACCGTCATTGCCTTAATTAACTCCGGTGATGGTATATTTGGATCTTTCTCTGAGCCATTGGTCGGTAAGGTTTTAGATCTAGGCTGGGACGGAAAAATTGTAGGCGGAGTGCACTATTTTTCCCGCCATGATTATCAGGTAGCCTTAAGCTTATTGCCTGCTTATTTGCTTATCGCCGCGATATTGCTATTTTTTATTAGAGATTCAAAACGCCATGTAAACGCCATCGCTGAATTAGAGGCATAAAGTTATGATCGAGCTTAAAGGGCTTAATAAAACCTATTGCAGCAAACAGGGCGACTATCATGCCTTGAAAAATATCAGTCTTAAGGTAGCGAAGGGCGAGATCTATGGCATTATTGGGCGCTCTGGCGCAGGTAAAAGTTCATTGGTGCGATGTGTCAATCTATTAGAGCGCCCCGATACTGGCGAAGTTATTGTAGATGGGGCTAATCTACTCGAGCTTAATGCTGAGGCCTTACGTGAAAAACGCCATTCCATCGGGATGATATTCCAGCACTTTAATCTCCTCAATTCACGCACTATTTATGACAACATCGCTTTGCCTTTAGAGCTAATCGGCATAACCAAACCTTATATCGCTAAGAGAGTAAATGCCTTATTAGAGCTAACCGGTTTAAGCGCGCATAAAAATCATTATCCTGCGCAGTTAAGCGGTGGGCAAAAACAAAGGGTAGCGATTGCCAGGGCGTTAGCGACTTCTCCCAAAGTATTATTAAGCGATGAGGCCACCTCATCGTTAGATCCTGAAACCACTCAATCGATTTTAAGCCTGTTAAAACAAATTAATCGAGAACTAAACCTGACCATCTTACTAATTACCCATGAAATGGATGTGATTAAAAGCATCTGTGATCGAGCAGGTATATTGGATAAGGGTGAGCTTATCGAAGAAGCGCCTGTATTAGAATTATTTGCCCGTCCCAAATCCCTGGTGGCGAAAAACTTTACTCAATCGGCTCTGCATATTAAATTGCCCGATAACCTAAGCCGACGGCTACAGCTTGAAGCTACGGCAGGATCAAGACCTATCGTCAAGCTTACCTTCTTAGGCGCAAATGCCGAGCAGCCAATTATGGTAAGTTTGCTTACCAAGTTTAATGTGACGACCAATATCTTGCAGGCTAACTTAGAAATGATTCATAATTCAACGGTGGGCATTACTATCTGCGAATTGCTGGGTAACCCAGGTGCCATCGAACATAGCATCGAATTTATTCGCTCCCAAAATGTAGAAGTGGAGGTGCTGGGTTATGTTAACTAACGACCTGTATCTAGCATTATGGCAAACGATCTACATGGTGTTTATCTCCAGTTTTTTAAGCATTAATTTAGGCTTAAGCGTAGGGGTTATTTTATATGTTACCCGCCCGGGGCAAATGCTGGCGCATCCTACTTTTAATAAAGGCTTAGGCGCTATCGTCAATATTACTCGCTCGGTGCCTTATATTATTTTAATGATTAGCATCATCCCATTGACCCGTATTTTAGTTGGCTCCTCAATTGGAACGAATGCGGCCATCGTGCCTTTAACTCTGGCGGCGATTCCGTTTTTTGCTCGAGTAGCAGAGACCGCTATTTGTGAAGTGGACCCAGGGCTTATCGAAGCGGCTCAATCCATGGGTGCAACTCCTTGGCAAATTATCTGTAAGGTATTAATTCCAGAGGCCTTGCCAGGTTTAATTTCAGGAGCCACCTTAACTATTATTAGCCTAATAAGCTATTCGGCTATGGCAGGAGCTGTCGGTGGTGGTGGTTTAGGTGATCTTGCTATCCGTTATGGTTATCAGCGATTTGATATCATGGTCATGCTTGAGACCGTGGTAATCTTAGTAGTATTGGTGCAACTGGTGCAGATGTTAGGCGATTACTCGGCTAAGTATCGCAGCTTAAAAGGCTTCGCTTGGCTTAGCGGGCTTTTATGGTTAGCCTGTTTTGCCAGCATCGTTATGAGTTTTATGGCGACCCCTAAGCAAGATACCTTAAGGGTTGGCATTATGTCCGGTACCCAAGAACAGATTATGCAGGTCGCGAAACAAGTAGCGGCTAAAGACTATAATCTTAATCTGCAACTAGTAACTTTTGACGATTATATATTGCCGAATACCGCCTTAAATTCAGGCTCTATCGATGCCAATATTTTCCAGACCATTCCGTATTTAAACGCGCAAATTGCCGAGCGTGGCTATCAGATTAGCTGGATAGGTAAAACCTTCGTCTACCCGATGGGTTTGTTCTCGAAAAAATATACGAGCTTAAGCGCCTTGCCATTTGGGGCGATAGTGGCGATTCCTAATGATCCAAGCAATGAAGGACGGGCGCTCTTATTATTACAAAGCGCAGGCCTTATTAAGGTTGATCCAAAGGTAGGCCTATTAGGTACGCCAGAAAATGTCACCAGCAATCCTCGAAACCTGCAATTTAAAGCCTTAGATGTGGCTAGTATTCCTCGCGCCTTACCCGATGTCGATCTAGCAGCCATTACCAACGATTATGTGGCGCCAGCAGGCTTAAGTTTAACCCAGGCCTTATTTAAAGAGGGCCCGGATGCTCCGTATGGGAATATTATTGTGGTAAGAACCGCAGATAAAGCCAATCCCCTGTTCCAGAAGCTAATTCTGGCTATGCATTCCCCTCAAGTCGTACAAGCTACCGAACAGGCTTATCCGAATGGTGCGGCAATACCTGCTTGGACTAACAGCTGATGAAGCCCTGCATCCTAGCCTTTGAAGCCTCCTCAGATGCTTGTACGGTGGCTTTGCAGGTAAAGGGCGAGGTGTATTCCAAGCATGTGATTGAGCCAAGAAGTCATAATGAATTATTGCTGCCCATTATCCAAGATTTAATGAAGCAAGCCAATATAGGCTTTGCTGATTTAGACGCCATCGCTTTTGGTGCAGGGCCAGGCAGTTTTGTCGGCGTGAGGATAGCCGCCTCAGTGGTGCAAGGTTTAGCCTTTGCTGCTCAGAAACCGGTGATTCGATTATCGAGTTTACAGATAATGGCGCAAACGGCCTATCGCGAATTAGGCTTGAGCCAGATCGAAATAATTCTCGATGCGAGAATGAAGCAGTATTATTTTGGTCAGTATGAGCTTAGTAATGGCTTAATGTTGTCAGTCGAAGCCGATAGCATTAGACCTAATGTTCAAAATGAAGTTTTGCCAGAGCTTGTGGTTTTACCCAATGCCAGAGACATGCTGCCCCTGGCTGAGTATTGTTATGTTAAAGGCGAGTTGCTTAAACCTGAGCAGGCTCTACCCATTTATCTGGATGAAGCCAAACAGTGGAAAAAGTTGGCTACTTAGCCAACCTCTGGGAGGCTATTGTTATCAAGTTTAACTTTACCGGCACCAGAAGCAGATGCTGTAAATAAAGGTAGTGCAGATGTGGTAGCCGCAGCAGCTGCAGTAGTTTCTGGCTCTCTGGTCTGGGATCTGATCCAAGCCTGGGTCGCTGTATACTCATGGATCTTACCGGCTGTATCAGTATAAAAGATGCCATCTAGTGGCTCCGGCGCTAAAGTAATATTGTCAAAGGTTGTATTACGTACGATTGTTTGAACAGTAAAGCCACACGTAAGCCCTGCTGCGCTTTTCATAAGATCTTTTTCTGGCATGTATTTCTCCTTAAGTTTTTTGAAATTTGCTTATTATACAGCGATTTTTGCAGGGGCCCTCGGATCGATGCCTTGCCTGAGCCTTTGGTTTTACCCAATGCCAGAGGTATGTTGCCCCTGGCTGAGTATTATTATGCTAAAGCTGAATGGCTTAAACTAGAACAGGCCTTGCCTAGTTATCTGGGTGAAGTCAAGCGGAGGAAAAAGCTAGCGACTTAATCTGGTTTTGCAGCGCTACATGGTTCTGGGCTATTATGAAGCTTGCCATTTTCATCAGCATAATAGATACCAGTGTATTCTCCTTTTTTGAAGATAGCACCCGCGCCGGCTGCAGCAGAAAATGGGCCCGCAGACGAATATTTAGAGTATGTACATTCATCGAGTTTTTTTAAAATTTCATCGAAAAACTTTGGTTTAAAGATATCATCTTTTGGCAAATGATCAGCGTAAAAAGCTTTTATGTCAGAGTTGATTTTAGTCTGCATTGCACTTAGATCAATAGGTGTAATCAAGAATTTAAGGTGTTCGTCTGATTCCTCTTTATACTGTTCCAGACGAGCATCAACTGCTTCTTCATCAAATACAATAGGTTTCTGCAAGTCTACATATCGCATTGCTGGTAATGCCATATCTGCTACTATATTTGCTAATGCGCCAGAAATATCAGGCACAACTGCAGGTATGTTTACTAGATTAAAAAATACTGGAATGAAAGCTTGCCCGTTTGGCTGTGCTTGTTCATTTTGATTGGGCTGTCCATTCATAGTAATTTCCTTATAGTTTGGGATTGACTAATTTTACAGCAGTGCATAGCGGAAAGATATAGGCTTAAGGCTCAATGCTTTCATGAAGCTCTCCAGCCGAACTCACAAAATAGATTTCATTGGTTTCTACTGGCGCAAAGAGTAGCTGCGTACGGATAAAGAGCCTTGCTGCTAGCTGGATTGAAATGAATAATGGACAGCTTAGATTGCCATCATTATGTTTAATTTCAGCAAGATTATCTCTAGTCTTATGTGATTTAGTCTCTGGCATTGTTGTGGTCCATTCGTTTGGTGCTTAATTTTACTGAATTTCGTGCTGGAATGTGATAGAATAACATGCATTTTAATCAATCGGGTTAATTATGGAAACTGCAAAAGGCATCGACACCTGGAAACGCCTGCTTGGCTATATTAAGCCCATGTGGTTGGCGCTAGTAGTCGCTTTTATCGGAAATACCATCTATGCCTCGGTGGATTCCTATATTACCTATTTAATCAAGCCTATCATCAACGATGGCTTTGTCGCCGGTAACCATCATTTTTTAGCCATGCTGCCCTTAATAGTAATAGGTTTATTCCTATTGCGAGGCGTCGCTGGGGTCTGTTCCACTTATGGTATGGGCTATGTTAGCCGTAAAATCGTATTGATTTTTCGTCAGCAGATTTTTCAAAAATTAATGAAGTTACCCGCCAGTTATTTCGATTTATCTGCTTCGGGTAAGATTCTAGCCAAGATTACTTATAACGTCGATCAAGTCACTCAGGCTACTGGCGACACCTTAACCACCATCGTTCGCCAAGGTTTTACACTCATCGGTTTAATTATCGTTATGTTTGTCATTAGCTGGAAACTAACGCTTATTACCTTTTTAATCTTGCCGATAGTCGCCTTATTTGTAAAATATGTGAGCGCCCGCTTTAGAAAGCTATCGCGTCGTATTCAAGCAGGCATGGGTGATGTGGTGCATTTCGCCGAAGAGGGCGTCGTAGGGTATCGCGAAGTGAAAATTTTTGGGGCCGAAGAGCAGCAAAATAAGCAGTTTTTTAAGGCTATTCATTATAATTTCACTCAAGAAATGAAGATGAATCTAACCAATGCCCTTAATTCGCCGGTGATTCAATTTTTATGTTCTTTGATGCTGGGTTTGGTCATCTACTTATCGGTAGGGCGCAGCACAAACCATGCCATTTCAGCCGGTAGTTTTGTCGCCTTTTTCGGGGCTATGGGTTCAGCCTTAAAGCCGGTGCGGGATTTAAGTCAGGTTAATAATAATATCCAGCGCGGCATAGCGGCGGCGGAAAGCATCTTTGAACTATTAGATCAGCCTAATGAAGTGAACCTAGGCACTAAAACTTTAGGTCAGGTTAAAGGCGAAATTGAGCTTAAAGCGGTTAGCTTTAAATACCGGGCCGAGGGCGAAATGGCGATAAATTCCATTAACCTGTATATTCCGGCGAATAAAACGGTCGCATTTGTCGGGCGTAGTGGTTCGGGCAAAAGCACCTTGGTGAGCTTAATAGGGCGTTTTTATCAGCCTACCGAGGGCCAGATTTTATTGGATGGGGCTGATATTCAAGATTTAGAATTATCTAATCTGCGCTCACATATCGCCATCGTCTCTCAGCATGTCACGCTATTTGATACCAGCGTATTTAATAATATCGCTTTCGGTGGTCGCCATAATGCAACCGAAGCTGAGGTAATAGCCGCTGCTAAAGCCGCTCATGCCTGGGACTTTATATCAGAATTATCCGAAGGGCTACAAACCCAGGTCGGTGAAAATGGACTCAATTTATCGGGTGGTCAGCGTCAAAGAATCGCCATCGCTAGAGCCATCTTAAAAGATGCACCGATTTTAATTTTAGATGAAGCCACCTCAGCCTTAGACAATGAATCCGAACGCGCCATTCAATTAGCCTTGGAAACCTTAAAGCAAGGCCGTACCACGCTGATCGTCGCGCATCGCTTAAGCACTATCGAAAAAGCCGACTTAATAGTCGTGATGGAACAGGGCAGAATAATGGAGACAGGCACGCATGAAAGCCTGTTAAAAAGCCAAGGGATTTATGCCAAACTACATCAATCAGACCTCAATTAAAACCCCCTCGCCCCTTGCGAGAGAGGGATAAGGAACGTAAATGCTATTATGTTTAGACATCGGTAACACCCAAGTATACGCAGGTCTATTCGATGGCGATAAGATTTTATTACGCTTTCGCCGCACCTCAAAAGATCAAGCCTCTTCAGATGAATATGGGATGTTTTTAAGAACAGCCTTGCGCGAAAATGGCTTCGATCCATCGCTAGTAAAATATATTGTAATGTCTTCGGTAGTACCAGAAATTAATCACTCTCTAGCCTCGGCTTGCATTAAATATTTTGATATTCGTCCCATGATTGTCGATCAAAATATTAAGACCGGGCTTAGCATAAAAATCGAGACCCCAACCGAGCTCGGGGGCGATTTATTAGCAAACGCCGTGGCCGCGACTCATCTTTACCCAGGCCAAAATTTAGTGATATTCGATTTTGGTACCGCTAATACCGCCTGCATTATTAATGCCAAGCGTGAATATTTAGGTGGTCTTATTACCCCAGGCTTACGATTATCGATGGCCGTGCTCGAACAACAGACAGCGCAATTGCCCACTGTTGAGCTAAGAGTGCCCGATGTTATGGTGGGAAAAAATACTCAGCAATATATTCAGGCTGGTTTATATTACAGTGCCTTAGGCATGGCCAAAGAATTTATTGAGCATGTCAGGCAGAATGATTTTAACGGTGAAAATATATTGGTTGTCGGTACTGGAGGGTTTTCTCGATTATTCGAAAAGGCTAGCATCTTTGACGTGCTGGAGCCCGACCTGGTTTTGATTGGCCTACAGCAAGTTTTTAAGCTCAATACATAATAATTTGCTGCTACCAAAGCGACTAAGAGAAATTTCATCCAAGTGTGATCCACATACATAAGCAGTCCTCCTTGACCTTTCATCGGTATTATCCTTTATTTATCTTAAGAAAATCTTTAAGGGGAGACCCTAATTTTAAAGGGATTTTCATTTTTTCTGGGAATATCAGCATTCGGGTGCTACAATTCGCAGATCAAATGGGCGTAAATTAGCTCTAGGAAAAGAATTATATGAAGCCGTGGATTGTGCTTGGGTTAGGCTTGTGTCTATTAACACAGCAAGCTTTTGCCGTAGATTTAATGACCGTCTATCAGCAGGCTGTCACTAATGCGCCTGCACTTAAGAGCGATGCCGCGACTAATATGGCGGCGGCTGAAGGCGTGCCTATCGGTGTGGCCGCGTTACTGCCACAATTATCATTTACCGCCAGTGAAAATGAGAGCCAGGTTAAAAATTATGCCGTTAGTGCAAATTTTCAAACCCAATCGTATCAGTTCCAGCTATCACAGCAATTAATTAATCTCAATAAAGTCGCCAATGTTCGAAATGCCAGAGCCGTAGCGGCAGCCCAGGCTGCAACCTTTGTTTCTCAGCAGCAGGCTTTTATAGTGACGGTAGCGACCGATTATTTTAATATACTGCAAGCCGAGGACAATCTAAGCTCATCCTTTGCTCAAGTCGATTTTTTGGCTAATACCCTTAAACAAACCAAACAAAAATTTGAAGTAGGCCTCGCTACCGTTACCGATCTTAAGCAAGCCGAAGCTAATTATGATCAAGCGTATGCAACCAAGCTAAAAAATGCCAATGCCCTGCAAGACGCCTATGAAGTTCTAGATGAATTAACGGGTCAGCGCGAAAGCAATTTAGCCGCTTTAAAAATAAAATTTCCCTTTGTAAGCCCTCATCCTGAATCCGATAAGCATTGGATTGCCTTAGCTGAAAAGAATAATGCCGCACTCCAGTCTCAGCGTTATACCACCATGGCCGCATTGCATAATGTCACGATGCAAGTCGGTAACCAGTTGCCGACCTTATCCTTAATGGGTAGTTATGGCAATACTCGATATAGTGCTAATGTCCCTAGTATTATTTCGACTACGCTTAGCCAGAAATCTGCTGCTATTGGCTTACAGTTAAACTGGACCGTATTTGCTGGTGGCTCATTATTTGGTAAATCCTTGCAGGCTGCCAAGCAATATGAGGCTGCTCAAAATACCGAGGATAACCTTTATCTATCGACGATTAGCCAAACCAAGCAAGATTATTTAAGTGTAATGGCCAATATTAGTTTGGTTAATGCTTATCGCCAATCAGTGATAGCGAATAAGCTTTCTCTGCAAGAATATGAAGCCAAATATAAGGTGGGAGCTGAAACTACCGTCAACGTGCTCAATGCTCAACAACTGTTATTTGTCGCTCAGCAAAATTTTGCTCAGGCTGAATATCAATATATTTTAAGTGCCTTGCAGCTTAAGCTTGATACGGGAACCATCGGCGTTTCTGATTTAGCTTACTTGAATTCTTGGCTACAAGTCCCCAAGTAATATCTAGACTAAACCTGGATTGACACTGCAGTTTGTCATTCTCGCAAAAGCGGGAATCCAGTTGACTCATCATATGAGGATAATACATGTTTGCATCATTTTTAACGGATCATGCGGCTAAGCTCGTTGCTATAATCCCCTTAACTAAATCCCATTTTGACGCCTGGTTAAGCAGGCAAGATGCGATAAGCCAGCAGTGGATACAAACTACTGGGTTTAATGCAGAGCCTGGCAAAGTGTGTATCTTGCCGGATAGCAGCGGCCACCTTAAACAGGTCTTAATCGGAGTCGATTCGAAAAATAGTTTATGGAGTCTGGCGGAATGCCCTAAGACTTTGCCCGTGGGTTCATATAAGCTCGAAGATGAATTCGATTTGCTTAATGTAGCGCAGGCCGCGTTAGGCTGGGGTTTGGCCTGTTATAAATTCGATCGATATTCTACTATCAAAAATACCTGCGATAGACAGCTCGTTATTCCGACTGAACTGCTCAATAAGCTCACCCCCATGCTAGAGGCCTGTTTTTGGGTGCGCACTTTAATTAGTACGCCCGCTGAAGATATGGGCCCTGAAAACCTAGCCACAGAAGCCAAAAAAATGGCTGAACGTTGCCAGGCTAACTACCGTGAAATAGTCGGTAAGGATTTATTAAGCCAGGGCTATGCTGGTATTTATACGGTGGGCAAAGCGGCTATCCAAGCCCCTCGGCTAATCGATATTACCTGGGGCAAGGCTACTGATCCCAAAGTTACCTTGGTTGGTAAGGGTGTATGTTTTGATAGCGGCGGACTCAATCTTAAGCCGGCCGAATATATGCTTACCATGAAAAAAGATATGGGCGGGGCGGCTCATGTATTGGGTTTAGCTCAGCTTATTATGCAGGCTAAGCTTCCCATTCGCTTGCGGGTATTAATTCCCGCCGTTGAAAATGCGGTATCGAAAGAATCCTATCGCCCCGGTGATATTATTACCTCTCGCAATGGTAAAACCATAGAAGTGGGCAATACCGACGCCGAGGGTCGAATCATATTAGCCGATGCCTTAGCGGAGGCTTCAGAGGAACAACCTGAATTATTAATCGATTTTGCTACCCTAACCGGGGCCGCACGCGCCGCCTTAGGCACAAGTTTACCGGCTTTATTTTGCAATCGAGATAGCCTGGCCGCTGAACTGATGAAAATCGGCAACCAAGAATCCGATCCAGTTTGGCAATTGCCTTTGCATGCTCCTTATAAGCGCTTTATTAAAGGCAAGTTTGCCGATCTTACTAATAACCCAAGCACCGGCATGGGTGGGGCGATTAACGCCGCTTTATTTTTAGAATGTTTTGTCGGAGAAAATATTCCATGGTTGCATATCGATTTAATGGCATGGAATGATTGCAATCTACCGGGCAGGCCAGAAGGCGGTGAGGCTATGGCTATGCGAACCTTATTCGCTTACCTTTGCCAACACTATGGTGCTAAGCATGTCGCTTAAATTTGAACTAGATAAGGTGAGCTTAAACTTGCTCGCCCTGCCTGCTAATGCCCGTTATTTCGCCGGCATTACTCGAGGGGTCGAGCGCGAAAGTTTGCGAGTGAATGAGGATACGGCGGCGTTGAGCCAAAAAGACCACCCACAAGCTTTAGGTTCTGCCTTAACCCACCCCAGCATTACCACCGATTTTAGCGAGGCCTTAATAGAGCTTGTCACACCTCCCGTGAAATCATTGGCTGAGCTTGAGCAATCTCTGGATAGCCTGCATCGATTTAGCTATCACCATTTAGACCATGAATTATTGTGGCCGGCCAGCATGCCGGGATTGATTGAAGATCAAAACGACATTCGCCTGGCGCATTTTGGTTGCAGTAATATTGCCAAAATGAAAAATATTTATCGCCGTGGTTTATGTCATCGCTATGGCAGAATGATGCAGGTCATCGCCGGTATTCATTATAATTTTTCTCTGCCTACGGAATTATTTGCCGCCTGGCATGCCTCGAGTTCGACTACAGAGAGTTTGCGTGAATTTACCGATGCCGCTTATTTTAAACTGATGCGAAATTATTTTAGGCATTATTGGTTATTGATCTATTTATTTGGTGCCTCACCGGTATGTAGTGCAAGTTCATTGCCTGCGAAGGTTCCTGACTATTTAGAACCCTTGGATGAGCATAATTATTACGCGCCATATGGCACTTCGCTGCGGATGAGTGACTTGGGATACAATAATAGTTCACAAGCATCTATCTGGATTTCGCGAGATAATATAGCCGCGTATGTAAAAGATTTATTAGCCGCTACAAATGAGCCTTATCCAGATTATGCCAAGATTGGATTGCGCAATGAGCAGGGCGAGTACCGGCAATTAAATACCAATTTACTGCAAATTGAAAATGAATATTATAGCCCCATTCGACCTAAGCAAGTCATTCGTTCAGGTGAGCGCCCAGCCCTGGCTTTACAAGATCGTGGCGTGGAATATATTGAAGTGCGTTGTTTGGATGTAAATCCCTTTTCACCGGTCGGTATCGATATCGAAGCAGCCGCTTTTATCGATGTATTTTTAGTATTTTGCCTATTGGCGGATTCAACGAAACTAAGCAAAACCGAGTGCGCCGAAAAAACGCATAATTTACATAAGATTATTCTCGAAGGCCGGCGCCCAGATTTAAGCCTCGAGCATCTTGGTAAAACGGTGCCGATGCGAGAATGGGCGGATAGCCTATTTACTGAATTTCATAAAATTGCTGCGATTATGGATTCTGGTGTAGATAAGCCGGTATTTGTTAAGGCAGTGCAAACGCAATATGGCAAAATTATCGATAGCAGTCAGACGCCTTCTGCGCAAATCTTGGCCTTACTAAACGATAAGCAACAGTCTTATCAGCAAGCCATGCTTGATATCGCTCGTCAGTATGCTGCTGACTTTACAAAAAAACCTCTATCTGCAAGCTTGCAGCAAAAATTAAGCCAGCAAGCGGCACAATCTTGGATAGAGCAACAAAAGATCGAGCAGGGTGATGCTTTAAGTTTTGAGCAGTTTTTAGAGCAGTATTTTGCACAACACTAACAATTCACCTCTCCCCTTGCGGGACAAAATAGCAGGAGCAATTTTGGGCGCCTTCGGCGCTCGTAGAGTGAAAGTCATGGAAGACTTGCATTAATGGTCAAAACATCAAAAATTTTATGGGAGAGGGGTATTATGAAAATCGGTTTTATCATCGATCCAATCGAAAGCTTAACAGCCTATAAAGATAGCACGGTGGCTATGATTGAAGCGGCATTGCAACGAGGCAATCAAGTTTATGTCATGCAAGCAAATGCACTGTTTATTGAGCAGGGCATCGCTTTTTCCAGCATGCAAGAAGTTCTAAGCGCCGACCATAAAAAAGCAGACTGGTATCAAGTAGACCAGATGATCACTCAAGAATTATCAGAGCTAAATGCACTAGTCATGCGCAAAGACCCGCCATTTAATATGGATTATATCTACGTTACCTATATTTTAGAATTAGCCGAGCAGGCAGGAGTGCTAGTACTCAATAAACCTCGGTCTTTGCGGGATGCCAATGAAAAATGTTTTATTAATCAGTTTCCACACTGTATAGCAGAAACCCTGGTTAGCAGTGAAGCCGCTCGCATCAAGCCGTTTTTAGCAAAGCATGGTGATATTATTCTAAAACCCTTGGATGGCATGGCGGGAGCTTCCATATTTAGAGTGACTCAATTTGACCATAATATTAATGTCATCATCGAAACCATGACCCTGCACGGTCAGCGTTATATTATGGCCCAACGCTATCTGCCTGAAGTGAAGCAGGGCGATAAACGCATTATTTTAATTAATGGTGAACCCGTTCCATTTGCACTGGCCAGAATGCCATTGCCAACTGAGACTCGTGCCAATTTAGCCGCGGGTGGCAAAGGTGTCGCGCAAGCCTTAAGCGATAGGGACCGTTGGCTCTGTGAGCAGGTTAAGCCTAAGCTTCAAGATATGGGTCTATACTTTGTGGGCCTCGATGTGATCGGCGATTATATTACCGAGATCAATGTCACTAGCCCCACCGGGATTCGTGAGCTAAACGAGCAAACAGGCTTGGATATAGCAGGAAACTTTATCGATTGGATTGAAAGCCGGACTAAGCCATAGTAAAGGGCTTAGTCTGTTAATAGCTGCGTAATATCACTGGGATCGGAGTGCAATTCCACCTTTTCGATTTTTTCGAAACGGCTGCTGATTTTTTTCGCGGAAATATTCACTTCCGTTACGTCTTGATTCGCCTGTTCGATATGCTTTTGCAAAGCATTCATTCTAACTTGGAAGCGGTCAAAATCCTTGCCTAAATCGCGCAGATGTTCTTGGATTAAATGCACTTGCTTTTTGGTGGAATCGTCTTTTAATACCGCACGCACCGTGGTTAAAATCGCCATCATCGTGGTAGGGGATGCTAGCCAGACTTTGGCTTTATAAGACGCTTCGACTAAATCGGGATAATGCGCATGAATTTCGGCAAATATAGCTTCTGCCGGAATAAACATAATGGCGCCATCGGAGGTCTCGCCAGACAGAATATACTTTTCGCTAATATCTTTAATATGCTTTTTAATATCCTGACGAAATTGCTGCTCGGCGGCTTTGCGATCGGCTTCGCCTGATTGCATATTCACCAAGCGCTGAAAGTTTTCCAAAGGGAATTTCGAATCGATGACGATATTGCCGGTAGGCTCTGGTAAATACAAGATACAATCGGCACGGCTATCATTGCTTAAAGTGGCTTGTAGTTTAAAGCTCGATTCGGGTAGGACATTGCGAATGAGGCTAGCCAGTTGGATTTCACCAAAGGCCCCGCGCGAGCGTTTATCGGCTAATAAATCTTTTAGGCTGACCACGTTGCTCGATAGTTCAGAAATTTTTTGCTGGGCCTGATCGATTAGAGCTAATCGTTTAACCACATCGGCAAAGGTAATGGTGGTCTTCTCAAAGCCTTCCGATAGCCTCTTATCGACCTGTCCGGAAATCTCTTTTAATTTGTTTTCGGTAGCTTCGGTTAATTTTTCAATCCTGTCGCTTACGGCTCTGGAGCTATCCAGCAGAGCCGTTTTAACCTGTTCTGAGGTTTCAAAGCGGCCTTTTTGCAAACCATCATGCACGGCTTGCAAACTTTTTAGTTGATAGTCTGATAATTTTTCCAATAAATCGAGTTTAAAATCTTGCATTAAAGATTGCATCTGTAGAGCAAGAGGCTCGGACTGTTGGCGGCGAATTTGCATTAAGATTGCCACACAAGCCACCAGGCTTAACACCGAAAAAATACACATAATAATAAGCAGCATAATGGCCTCCTGTAATCTAGTTAATAATAACACAAGCCGAGGAAATCGGGTGTACATCCCAAGGCTTATCTTTTATACTCAACTCGCTTGTCATTGATCCTCTCTTTTGCGTGGATGACTACTTTTTGATAATTATGGAGCACCTATGTGGTTTAAAAATTTACAGCTATTTCAATTCCTAGAACCTTTTGATTTATCAGCAGAAGAATTGGCTGAGCAATTAAGACATCAAGCCTTTGAACCTTGTCGCGGTATCGATGCCGTAAGCATGGGCTGGGTGCCACCTACCGGTAATGAAGAAGCGCCTTTGGTCCATGCCGCTAATGGTTTTATGATGCTATGCCTTAAAGTAGAAGAAAAAATTATTCCAGGCACGGTCGTAAGACAGATGGTAGACGAAAAAGTCCAGGAAATCGAAGATAAGCAAGGGCGTAAAGTTCGCAAAAAAGAAAAAGAAACCCTGCGCGAGGATATCTACCATAATTTAATTACCCGCGCCTTTACTAAATCCAGTTTGCAATATGCCTATATCGATCCTAAAGAAGGCTGGTTAATATTAAACGTAGGCTCGCATAGCAAGGCCGAAGAATTTACCGGCTTTTTGCGCAAAACCATCGGCAGCTTAAAAATTCAATTACCTGAAGTGCAATCTGTTTCTTTACTGCTAACCGACTGGCTTAAAACCAATACCTATCCAGCGGATTATGTTATTGCCGACTCATGCGTGATTCAAGATACCAAAGAGGCCGGCACTATTCGTTGTGCCAAACAAAACTTATTGTCAGGCGATATACAATCCTTGTTAGACGAAGGCCGTGAAGTGATTCAATTGGCTTTATCCTGGACCAGCCAGATAAGTTTCGTCATAAGAGAAGACTTTTCGATTAAGTCCTTAAAGTTTTTAGAGATCGTGCAAGATCAGGCTAAAGATGTCTATACCGAAACCGCCGAAGCCAAGTTTGATGCAGATTTTACTATTATGACCGAAACCATACGCCATTTAGTGAAAAGCCTAATGAGCATTTTTGGTAAGACCGGTGGCAAAGCTGAGGCTAAGCAACATGAAGCCCAAGAGATGGCGGAATAATCGTGAAAGAGATTGAGCTTAAATTAAGTTTGCTTGAGGATGACCCTAAAGCTTTATTCGACCATCCTTTAATCAATCATTATGCTAAAGACCCGTCGATTACCTTTGATTTAAAAACGACGTATTATGATACAGATGATTTTGCTTTGCTTAAGGCGGGCATTGCCTTGCGTATTCGCGAGGATGAAAACGGTGACTATATTCAAACCGTAAAAACCAAAGGTACCCAAGTCCAAGGTTTACATCAGCGCGATGAATATGATAATACTCTGCATACTAATGCGCTCGACTTGCAGACTATCGACATGCCAGATCTGCGCCAGCAATTGCTCGAAATAGCCAAAACTCAAACGATTAAGGCTTTATTTCATACGCAATTTTCCCGAACCAAATGGTTATTGGAATTGCCTAAGCAGTGTCTGGTGGAATTAGTATTGGATTTGGGTGAGGTAGTGGCTGGAAAAAGCTCGATACCCTTGCAAGAAATCGAATTAGAACTCGTCCAAGGCAAGGCTATGGACTGTCTATTTGAATTAGCGGCTAGCATCGCAGGCTCTATGCCCATTGCTATCGAAGATCGCAGCAAAGCCTGGAAGGGCTATCAATTATATCAAGCGATAGCAGCATCAAAAGCCTACCATGATCCAAGGCTGCAAGAACGACAGTTGCCTGATTTTTTCTTAGAGCAGGCAGCATTATTAAGAGCTGGCGCCATCCACTAGCGCCAGTTTTATGGTTATCAGGGTAAGGCTACGATTCTTGCTAGGCTAACCCTTTCAACCCCCGCTAAATCTTTACGGTTTTCGATAGCCTGATAACCATAATCTGCAAAAATTTCAACCACTGCTTGAGCTTGATTGTAACCATGCTCGAGGAGTAAATACCCACCCGGTTTTAAATAGCCTCTAGCCTGCTTAATAATGCAATCCAGATCGCTAAGACCTTTGTTATCCGCCACTAAGGCCGAGCGAGGCTCAAATCTAACATCCCCCTCATGTAAATGTGGGTCCTCTTTATCGATATAAGGCGGATTGCTAATAATGGCGTCAAATAAGAGGGCGGGCAAGGCCTGACACCAACTGCCCTGTAAAAAATGTATAGTACCAAGATCTAAGCGCTTAGCATTTAATTCGGCAACCTCGAGGGCGGCAGAAGCATAATCTGTGGCATAAATTTCCCATTCTGGGCGTTCGACACTTAAGCTTAAGGCAATGGCCCCCGATCCCGTGCCTAAATCGGCGATTATTGCCTGCTCGGATAGCGGTAGACTTAAGGCTGTCTCGACCAACAGTTCAGTTTCAGGGCGGGGGATTAATACTTTTGGGTTCACCTCTAGTGAAAGGGACCAGAATTCGCGATTACCCAGCAAATAGGCAATCGGTTGGCCGGCAATTCGCTTATCGACTAAGCTTAAAAAAGCGTGAATTTGCTCGGGGTTAACACTCTGTTCAGGCCAGGTATAAAGATAGGTCCTTGGCTGTTGTAAAGCATGGGCCAATAGTAATTCAGCATCGAGTTTAGCGGTATCCGAGCTAGCCAGTAAAGCCAGAGTGGCTTGTTGTAATAACCGGGTAATTGAGCTCATAACAATAATGCCGCCATCACATTACGGCCTTCGGAGACCAAGACATTAAAGGTCCTGGCAGCGGCATCTGTGCTCATCACTTCTATGCCAACGCCGGCTTGTTGAATAGGAATAAGCCATTCGATCGGTGGGAAGCTATGTTTGGTGCCTGTGCCTAGTAAAATAATTTCGGGTTGATATGTCAATAGACTCAGTAAATGTTCGGCTGTTAAAGCCTCGATGGATTGTGGGGGCCAATCGCTAATCAGTTTTGAGGCCATTAATACCATGCTTTGGCGATAAGCTGTGTCATTAATGGTAATTTCACCAGGCTTATAGGAGCGAATAAAGTAAGCCGAGTGCGGGATTTCTAATGAAATATCCATGCATTTGTCATCCTAATTTTTTTAATAGTGTATCATAGGGGTTGCTCAGGAGCTCCCGCTAAAAGTGCGTAATTGATAATTGTCATCAACTATGTCGTTATTGGCGCAATTAAAATCCCTTCGTCGCGCATAGATAATTTTTATAAGAAGGATGACCATGCATATTCAAATGCTAATACCCGATTTACCCTTTGCCAGGCCTAGTTCTGCTAGTGGCCCGCATCCTTTATTAGGCTTAAATTTGCCCGCATTAAGCTTATTATTAGCCGAAGCCCATGCAGATCCCTCAATCCAAGCAGTGGAAACCAATTTGGCGGAAGCGTGTGGGCTTAACCTAAGTTCGGCTTATGGAATAGCCGCCCTAACTGCTGTGGTAGATGGCTTGCAAGCGCAAGCAGGAAGTTGGCTACGGGCCGATCCGGTTAATATGAAAGTAGGTCAAGATACCGTTTATTGCTTGGGCCAACAGGGTCTAGAGCTCGATTTTGCTGAGAGCCAGGGCTTTATCGATAGTATTAATGGCCTATTGCAAGAGGATGGCTTAAAGCTTGTGATGGGAAGTAATCCCATGCATTGGTATATCCATGCCCCAGAGCTTGATTTACAGACCACGCCGCTAAGCCAAATAGTAGCTAAGCCGATAGGAGACTATTTGCCTGCCGGTGAATCCGGTGGTCTATGGAGAAAGCGCCTAACTGAAATTCAGATGGTGCTTAAAGGGCATCCCTTAAATATTAAGCGTAGGCAAGCTGCTAAGCCTACTATCGATAGTGTATGGTTTTGGGGTCAGGGTTGCTATCCTCCTTTGGTCTATCGTTCTAAAAAAGATGTGCTTTATGGCGATAATGAATTAGCTCAATCGGTGGCTTTAGCGGCAAAAATTCCGCACTTTCCTATTCCAAAAGAGTTTGACGATCTGCTGGCGGGGTCTTATCAAAAGATAATGATCTACGAGCCTTGTTTGCAATTAGCCTTAGCGGAAGGCAATGTAGACCAATGGCAAGCCGAAGTCATTCAATTAGAAAAAACCATATTTTTACCTGCCTTGCTAGCCTTAAAGCATAAGGCTATCGATCGTTTGATAGTAGACTTTTCCGATGGCAGAGCATTTACTATTAATCGGGCTAGCCTTAAGAAATGGTGGCGACGCTCCGTTAGTTTGAGTCAGAGCTTAAATTTAGTTTAGTATATTTTCCTGCTGACATACCGCTGGACAGGCATGGTAATAATGCATATGCTGATTCCGTTATAAAATTTCAAATTTAAGGAGATAAATATGTTCAGCGGCGAAACGGTAATGCCTTGTAACAAGGCCGAATTCGAAATGCTAAGCGTTTTTCTTGGGCGCCCACCAACAAGCGAAGAAAAAGATGACTTAGCGAAAAAGCTTGCTAAAGATCAAAGAGCCATTTTCGAAATGATTGGTGAAGTAGATCCTACTGAACAGCTTAAGTTTTTGCGCGAAAGCTTTGCGCGGTACAAAGCTCAGTCCATATCGGAATTTGAGGAAGCCACTTTTGAAGTCGGACTTCCATTTGAGGGTGCGGATGCGCCAGTCATTGCCGCTCCTGTAAAAGCTATGCCTCCTAAGCGTATCAGTAAAGATGATAGAACCGATGCCTGTAACTGGTCAAGAGCGATAGTTAAGATCCCGGCAATTAGCGAGATGGGCATTTTTATAGATTGGATGCTGCTCAAAGCTCCGCCTTCTATCCGCATACCAGGTTCTCCAGATCTACGCTCCGAAACATCAATCTCAAGCCATCCAGTTAAAAGCCACGATACAGAAGCTTTCAATCCTAAGAGAAATAATCTTATTACGCTATTGAACACTATTCAACTGCATCTGGTTAACTATATAGATAAGGGCCTAGTGTGTGGTGGGGGCTGGGGTGGGGACGATGGGTTAACTATAAAGAAATGGGCTGTGGCAGAGCTGGGTCGACGTTATTTTGAAGTATTAAAAAAGGAAGTAGTCGCAGCGGATGATCTTGGTGACTTAAGAATAATCGGGTATTTAATCAATGCAAAAATACTAGAGTTAGATGTATTTAATAAAAAACACGTTGAGGGTGACGGCAGGCGTTTCGATCGTGCAATCAATTTTTGCAAAAGTAAAATGCAAGTATGGGCAGCAAGTAAGTCCTTTCCCAAGAATGTTGCAGTGTCATCTGTGGTTCAGCCGTCTGGATCTGCTGGTACAGATCCAATGGAGGCTGTCAGACCTCATGTTGATGGTGCTGGCGAAGAAACTTCCCCGCCCAATGTGGACTGTGATATTCTGGCCGCTTCAGCGCCACATTCTGATTACACTGCTCCTTTAGCTCTTCGTACGGAAGTCCAGCCCGCTACTGAGCTATTGGCTATGGGGGGTGCTGGTGTTTCGCCACCATCGTCGCCTGTATCTGGGTCTGGGGCTGTTTCCGCATTTACGGGTATGGCTCGTACAGCATCTAGCGTTAGCCATGTCTCATCTGTTTCAAGTGCTAACCCACCAGGATCGCATGAGGCCCGTAGATTAAGCGCTGCTAGTAGCAAGTCTGCGAATTCTTATCAATCTGTGCATGCAATCTTGCAACCACCGCTAGAAGGCAACTCAGCTACAAGCCCAAAATCTGAGGTGGCTCCGGCTTACAATTAAAAATAGCGTTATTATTTAAGCCTCACTTGTTAGTGGGGCTTTTTTTTGATAATAAGATTAGGCTAAGATGCGCTATAATCGGTTTGCCCAGTAAAGACTAAAACCAGCCTTGTGAAGGAACAACCTTGCCTAAGCTTTTACCAAAAATCCACACTCGAACCCTTAACGCTGTGATTTATCAGCAATTGATCGATGCAGGTATTCGGCCCATTCTAGCTAGAATTATGGCAGCTAGGCCCGTTCCCCTTCATGAAAAAGGCGCCTTAGCGACATTGCATTGTCAGCTAGCCGATATGAATTCGCCATTCCTAATGCAGGATATGCAGCGAGCTGCGGAGAGGGTACTTAAGGCTATTGCCCAAAATGAAGTCATCGGCATCGAGACCGATCATGATTGCGACGGGCAGACCAGCCATGCCGTATTAATCCTGGGGCTATGCGAAATATTACATCATCCTCGCGATAAAATTCAATCCTATATTGGTCACCGTATGAATGAGGGCTATGGCTTATCCGAGTCGGTGGTGCAAAGGATTTTAAGCAATCCTATTAGGCCTAGCCTATTGATCACCGCCGATAACGGTAGTGCAGATGAGCCTCGAATTGCGATGCTTAAAGCGGTCGGCATCGATGTAATTGTAACCGATCACCATGCTATTCCATCGGAAGGTATCCCCCTTAGCGCTTATGCCTGTTTAAATCCTACTCGTGAAGACTGCAAATTCCCTGACCCTTATATTGCAGGCTGTATGGTGGCTTGGCTATTACTGGCTGCTACCCGGCGTTTAATGATCGAAGCTAAACTGCTTAAACTTACTGCGCCTTCAATGACCGAATTACTAGATTATGTGGCGGTTGGCACGGTGGCCGATTGTGTGAGTATGGCGCGCAGCGTTAACAATCGAGTAGCCGTGCAATATGGCCTAAATAAAATTAATGAAATGCGAAGACCTTGTTGGCAAGCGCTAAAGCCTTTATTGCGAAAGCCCATAGTGAGCGCAGAAGATTTAGGTTTTATAGTCGGCCCCTTATTAAATAGCGATGGCCGCCTATCCGATGCATTTGGTGCGGTAAGCTTTTTATTGGCGGAAACCTTGCAAGAAGCTGGCCCCTGGGCGCAAGCATTATGGCAGCATAATCAAACTCGTAAAACCATTCAGCGAGGCATTACTCAAGGTGCTATGAGCTCTGCCGAGTTACAAGTGGAAGCCGGTAAGTTATCGCTGGCTATCTTTTTAGAGGATGGGCATGCCGGCGTACACGGGATTTCAGCCAGTAAAATTAAAGATGCCTTTGGCAGGCCTACTATTATTTTTTCTCCTAAGCAATTAGAGCCTGAGCTTATTAGCGGTTCGGCTAGAAGTATAGATTGCGTTGATATTCGCCAGGCACTGCAGGTCATTGCCGATGGCAATCCGGGATTAATGATAAAGTTTGGTGGGCATAAAGGTGCCGCTGGCCTGACTATTAGGCAGGCTGATTTTGAACAATTTTCAGCCGCTTTTGAACAGGCCGTCGCTAAACAAATACGGCCCGAACAAGTAGGCCCGATTATCTGGACAGATGGCCCATTCGAAGCCGTGGCTAATCTGGATTTGATCGAGCAAATAAATACTTTGTTGCCATTTGGTCGTGAGTTTGAAGCGCCAATCTTTGAGGCAAACTGTAAGGTGCAAAGCATACGAGCCGTTGGCCAGGATGGTATCCATTTTCAATTAACGTTGCTTTGCGATACTCAGCTGCTTACGGCTATATGGTTTAATGCCTGCGAGCAGGGAGAGCATCATCTACCCGTTAATGTAGGGGACACTGTCCACACAGCCTTTTCGCTAAGTGAAAATGTCTTTCGCGATCAACGCAGCGTACAATGCCAGATTCATTATTTGCAGGCTATCCCAGGATGAGAATTTTCTAAAGGCAAAAATTGCCAAGAAAATCATCGATAAGTTTGCTAGAATGCAGTAGCAGACTCGCACTGAGGGTTTATGGTGAAGTTAACACAGATTTTAAAAGCCGCGGCATTCAGCGGATTATGGCTAATGGCTCACAGCAGTATGGCCATGCAAAGCTACGGGCCTACTAAGCCCAATGAAACACTATGGACTATTGCAAGCCATCATCATCCTGCCAAAATCAGTATCGATCAGGCCGCTTTAGCCATAGTGAAATTAAACCCCAAAGCTTTTAAGGGGGCGGATTATGTGTTGCGCGCTCGAAGCTATCTAAAACTACCTACCACGGCTACAGAGGTCAGAACCGCCTTAAACCTGCCAGTATTGCGTGCGAGTCATGATAAACCTAAATACCTCGCCAAGCCGATTCCAAAAAAATTGCAAGTCGCTAAATCGCATCACGTCAAAAGGGCTCCTGTTAACCACGTATACCAGGCTAGTTCGGCGCCGGTTTCGATAGAGATCGCTCAGCTTACTAAGCAATTAGCGGCAGCCAATCAGCAAACGGCCAGTCTGCAACAGCAACTCGATAATGCTAACACAGGCTTTCCCTGGGCGAGTTTATGGTTTATTTTATGGGGCTTAACGGTGGTTTCCATGTATATGTTGCACCGTCATTATAAGGCCAATGCCCTATTCGAGGAGCAGGACGATCCAATAAGCCCTAGGCAAAAATCGACTGAAAAAACCGAACCGATTATTATTTCAGTCTCAGAAAAGCCCATCAAAAATCCCTTCGAACAATGCGAGCTGGATATTCCTAGCTCTGATACTGTCGTTCTAACTAAAGTTGTGGCTAGCAAGGCGGCCGAAGTCACTGAAGATGTGTCCGAAGCTATTCCAGCCACTCCTGAGATCGAAGCATTGCTTCAAGAAATTGAGACCGACCCCTATAACCTTGAACTTAGAATGCAGGTTTTAGAATGTTATATTAATCAAGGCGATCGGGCAGGGTTTGATCAACAGTCACGCGATATGGTAACCCATAATGTGATGATGGAAGGGGATGAATTATGGATAAAACTGCGGGCTTTATACTTAGATACCTGGGTTTATTCTTAATATATTCAACTCCTCCACGCATCGTGGTAAACTTACCCCATTTCGCCATATTTAAAGGATAGGCTATGCAATTTTTAGATTTTGAACAACCTATTGCTGAGCTAGAAGCTAAGATCGATGCTTTGCGCAAAGTTGAAAATACATCCGACCTGAATATCAATGAAGAGATTAAACGGCTCGAAGATAAAAGCAAAAAACTCAGTTTGTCGGTATTTTCGGCTTTATCGGATTGGCAGGTTATACAATTGGCCCGTCATCCTAATAGGCCTTATACCTTAGATTATATCGATTTGGTTTTTAACGATTTTGACGAATTGCACGGTGATCGAAGCTTTGCCGATGATGCGGCTATTATCGGTGGCTTAGCGCGCATCGACGATCAGCCGGTCATGGTTATTGGCCAGCAAAAAGGCCGTACCACCAAGGAAAAACTCTATCGCAATTTTGGTATGCCGCATCCAGAAGGCTATCGTAAGGCCTTGCGTTTAATGAAGATGGCAGAGCAGTATAATTTGCCAGTCATTACCTTAATCGATACTCCAGGTGCTTATCCAGGTGTGAATGCCGAAGCTCGTGGCCAGAGCGAAGCTATAGCTAGAAACCTTCGTGAGATGTCTTGTTTAGAAGTGCCGATTATCTGCGTGGTTATTGGAGAAGGGTGTTCCGGTGGAGCCTTAGGGATCGGCGTAGGCGATGCCTTGCTTATGTTTGAATACAGTTATTTTGCCACCATTTCTCCGGAAGGCTGCGCTTCTATTTTATGGAAAAGTGCCGCTAAAGCACCGCAAGCCGCTGAAATTATGGGTATTACCGCCAGCCGATTAAAGAAATTAAAAATAGTCGATCACATTATTAAAGAACCACTCGGTGGAGCACATCGCAATCCACAGACTGCTGCGGATAGCTTGAAAAAAGCCGTGTTAGCTGAATTAACCCGCCTACAAGCCTTAAGCAAGCCGGAATTAATCGAACAACGCTATAATAAATTAATGGAATTTGGCCGGTTCGAGATTAAAGAGTAATGAGGCTAACGCCGGTTTCAGCCATCGCCTCTCTACTCATTGAGCTTAAGCCTACTACTATTTGGCTCGGATTTAGCGGAGGCTTAGATTCCACGGTTTTATTGCATGCCACAGCACAAGCAGCTTCTAAATTTCCCGATATTACGCTTCAAGCCATTCATATTCATCATGGCCTATCGCCGCTTGCCGATCAATGGGCCGAGCATTGTCATGATCAAGCCAAAAACTATGGTATAGATTGTCATATCGAACGCTTAAGCTGCAAGCCTCAGGCGGGCGAAAGCATAGAGGCCTGGGCCAGAGAAGGGCGTTATGCCTGCTTTAAGCGCCATATTAAACCAGGCGATGTGTTGTTAACCGCCCATCATCAAGATGATCAGGCGGAAACCGTTTTACTACAATTATTACGCGGCTCAGGTCCCAAAGGCTTATCGGCGATGGCGCCTATTTCACCTTGCGGAGCAGGCTTATTAGCCAGGCCATTCTTAGCTTTCTCAAGATTGAGTTTAGAAGAATATGCAAAGCACCATAATTTAAGCTATACCGATGATCATTCTAATGCCGATACCCGTTATGACCGCAATTTTATTCGCCATGAGATTATGCCAATAATAAAGCAACGCTTTGCCAATGCCCCTGCCGCATTCGCACGAAGCGCACTAAATTGCGCCGAACAAGAGCAGGTCTTAGCAGAATTTATGAACTGTCCCCTTCCCCCATCGTGGGGGAGGGCTAGGGAGAGGGGGAAAGCAGCCCACTCTTTAAGCATCCCAGAGCTCCAATCCCATAGCCCCGCCAAGCGCAACCTTATACTACGGGCCTGGATCGATCACATTACCGACGAATCAGCCGGTCGATCAGTATTACACTCCATCGAAAGCACTATTTTTAATGCAAAAGAAGATGCAAAGCCTCTGGTAGTCTGGGGCGACTGGGAATTCCGCCGCTATCAAAACCAGCTCTATTTAATGAAAGCTCTAGGGCCAATTCCAGAAAACTATAATGTTAGCTGGGATGGTAAAAAACCCTTACAAGTGCCTACTTGGCCTATCGCACTGACTAAAGAATACTTGGCCGAGCAGGGTTTAAATCTTAATAAAATCGATTGGTCGCAGGTTAGCATAAAATTGCGCCAAGGCGGTGAGCGCTGTACGCCTCTGGGGCGAGGACATTCTCAAACTTTAAAAAAATGTTTGCAAGAATATACTATCCCCCCTTGGCTACGAGACAGGATGCCGTTACTATACTCCGGAACTGAATTAATCATGGTGGTAGGCGCATTTGTCTGCCAATTTAAGCTTAAGGATGAATAATGAAACACGATTTCGCGTTAGAAGCAGCCAATTATATTCAAGCTAAATTACCACAAGATTTTCATCCTAAAGTAGGTTTAATCTTAGGGTCTGGTTTAGGTGGCTTAGCCAGCACTATTGATCAAGTCGCAAGTTTTGATTATAAGGATTTACCTGGCTTTTTTATTAGTACCGTACAAGGTCATGCTGGTCAATTGGTGATGGGCTATCTGCAAGGCGTTCCTGTTATCTGTATGAAAGGCCGAGTGCATTTATACGAAGGAGCAAGTTACGAGCAGTTAAAAACCCCTATTCGCGCTATGAAACGTTTAGGTATCGATACCCTATTAATTACCAATGCGGCCGGCGTGTTGAATACCTCTATTCACCCGGGTAGCGTGGTGATGATTAAAGACCAAATTAATTTAACCGGAGTGAATGCCTTAATCGGTCCCAATGATGCCGAATATGGCCCGCGGTTTTCCGGAATGGAAGAAGCCTTTAGCCCCTTAATCAACCAGTTATTTACCAAGGCCGCTAAAAAGCATGGCATAACTCTGCCAGAAGGTATTTATTGTGGCGTAATGGGTCCGACTTATGAAACCCCGGCTGAAATTCAGTTTTATAAACAAATCGGTGGTGACCTGGTCGGAATGTCGACCGTACATGAAGTGATGATCGCCAGACATTGCGGAATTAAAGTCGGAGCCTTATCTGCCGTTAGTAACTACGCGGCTGGCCTAAGCCCTCAAAAAGTCAATCATGAAGAAGTGTTGATATTTTCAGATCAAGCCGCCGGCAATATGACTACCTTAATTCTCGAAGTATTGGCCGAGTTAAAAGCCACCTCGTAATGCTTGATTCCAGCGAGGGCAGCTGAGATTATATCTATAACAGTTGTTATTGATATTACTTTTACAGGGAGCGTGAAATGATTAATGCTACTAGCCTATTTTTAAGGGCCGCTGCAACGATGCTAGCGGGGACTGCCGCCAATCTTACCAATTCATTGGCTACAGGCGATGCTTCAGACGATGGTGTTAGCACTACTGCGCTGCTGGTTGTGTCAGGTAGTTTGGTTCTGGCTGGTGTGGCCGGTGTAGCATTATACTGTTGCCGTACACGTTGCTTTCATAATGCAGCAGAACAAGCCTCTTCACCAACACCTGAATATAGAGCATTACCTGGGGGTTAGGTAGGCAATATATGCCGATAGTTCTCGGAGAGCTTTTTTAAATCCAATTGGTTTAAAAATAGTGAGAAACACATCCAAGAGCTTAAGGCCGCCAAATCTTTAAATTGAGGCGGTACATATTGAGGCGCGATTACCGTGCCTTCTGCGATGAGTTCATATAAAAGATGTAAATCTTCAATCCTAACCTTGCCGACAAATAAAGCCGAGATATGATGGACCAGGCCTTTTTGAACGGCGAGTCGCATATAGTTATAAATAATGATAAATCCTTTGGCATAGGCTAAATCTTTAGTAAAGGGCCCGCCTTCTGGTGTGCTGCCGCGGAAGATTCGCAAGGTATGACCATAGCTATCCTCTTCACTAATGCCGCATTCGCAAAAATAATGAAACACTTCTAAAAAGTTAGCACCATTTTCGGCCATATTAATGGCGCGAATACGATTGGTAATCCGCAACACTCTTCTTGGATAGGATGAAAAAGTCATGATTTCGGTAATAACCGATAAGCCTTCTTGAGTAATCACCGAAGAAGGGGCTCCTTTACCAAGAAAGGTACAAATAGGCTGCATGGCCCCATTTAATGAGGTGCCAACATGTACCCAGCCTTCGTGAACTTCTAACAAACGAATGTCGCGTTCACTAAACATGGCATCGGTGCGGATTTTAACGCGATCTGCACCCGCGGCAGCATCGGCGATAATATCATCGCTTTGCTCGACCACGACTTCTTGAGCGCGGCCTTTAAAATATTCACTAAAGCGTTGGCGTAAAATTTCAGCAGCCTCATGACTGGTATAGCGCTTTTCATCCATTTCAGAAACTAGGTTTTGATTTAAATTGCTTAGGGTATCTGAAAGCAGCACGGCCAAATCATTTAATAAGGGGGCGCCAGGGTAAAAGGCATCTTCTGAAGAGCCATAGAGATCGATGGAAATGCTGGTAAAATCATCGCTACCGCGCGCCTTAATCATTCTTAGGGCTTGACGATATTCTTGGCACATGCGCAGCATAATACTGCCGACGCCGCTAAATTGGCCTAATAGGCGATTAATGTCGCGTTCAATCCCCTGAAATTCAGTTTTTTTATCGTGAATGTCGTAGGCGAGGGGGCGGTTTTGATAATAGCTAGCATCGATCTTAGGTAATTCTTTGCATTTGTTTTTAAAGAATTCCTGTTTGATTTCAGGGCCCCATTTAACAGCATCGAGAATTTGAATGGGTCTCTGCGCGACAACGATGCGATCGGATAACTCACGAATAGTCTGCTGTTGCGCACTAAGCTTTAAAGTCTGATGATCTAGATTGCTCATAGTAATCCCCTTCAAAAGAGTATATATGAGTTCTTAACAAAAACCGATACAATCCATTATATTTGACATAATCAAGGGGGCCATATGCGTATATTTTGCATCGGAAGAAATTATGTTGAGCATGCTAAAGAGCTTGGTAATGCTGTTCCAATAGAACCTGTAGTGTTTATGAAGCCATATGAATCATTAGTGCCAAAAGGCGAGGATATTCAATTCCCAAGGCATGGACAGCAGTTACAACATGAGCTTGAAGTAGTGGTCCAAATCAAAGCAGCGGGTAAGCCTACAACCGAAAGTGAGGCAAGGGCCATGATAGCGGGGTTAGCACTGGGTCTTGATTTAACCCTGAGGGATCTACAAAATGCATTAAAAGCCCAAGGGCTGCCATGGGAGAAAGCTAAGTCATTTGAACATAGCGCGACCTTAAGCGAATTTCTGCCCTATCACAGCGCTATTGATTTAGCGGCGATCGAGTTTAGTTGTACTGTTAACGATAGCCTTAGACAACACGGCAATACGGGACAAATGTTATTTTCGATCGAACAGTTGATTGTCACTTTATCGTCGATATGGAGCTTACAGAAGGGTGATTTAATCTATACCGGTACGCCTGCCGGGGTCGGTGACTTAAAACCTGGCGATAAAGTCACTGTTCTAAGCCCACAATTAGGTCAAGCCTCCTGGAATATAAAGATATAAAAATCAACTGCTTAATCTTTATTAAGCAAAAAGAATACCGAGTTTATACCTAAATTTCATCCTATAAAATCCCCCATTAAGACAGCGCTATGAAGTTAATATTAGCTAGCTTATAGTGGCTATCAGTATATGGAAATAGAGGGGAAAAAAATGAGTAAAGTACAAGATTATATGGAAGTATTTGCTAAGGCTCATGGTGATAACTTAGCTAAAGTAAAACATATTTTAATGAAATGTTCGGATAACTGGGAATGGGTAGGTAGCGATTCCGTTATTGCAGACTTATTGGATGATAAAAATATCGCCGTTCAAGATATCCTTGAATTTTTAAAAGGTGCCGTTGAGATGGGTGAGGGTAACCGCGAATTTAAAGCCGCTATTACCGCGATTGATCTTAGCTTGAAAAAGACCGAGAAACATGAAGTCCTTAAAGAAATGGATCTCGCCCATTATAATGATGATTCAGGCTTTAGCGACTACCATGCGAATGACTCTTATCAGTCTTTTGCTGAGGCCATATAACTAAAGGGATGATTTCATGCCAAGGATGGCAGCTTTAATCTAAGCAAGATATTGATTATAATAACAGCGTCGCCATAAAGGCGGCGTTTTTTTTTGGCTGGAATAACATGACTATCCCTAAATCGATGTTTAGATTTTTCATATACTATCTGGCTAAGCAACGCTTAGCTTTTATAGGCGGATTCTTATGTGCCGCAGTCTGGGCGCTAAATGAAAACTTCTTTCCCTATTTCATTAAAAAAATAGTTAATACCACCGCTAATTTTAAAGGGGCGCGATCAGATATTTACCCTCATATTTTCTGGCCCATTACCTTATTATTAGGTTTTTGGATAGCCATGTCTGTGGCCAATAGGATACAGGGGTATTTAATGGCTTATGCCATGCCGCGATTAAAGGCCAGTATTCGCCAGGATATGTTTGATTATGTAAGGGAGCATTCGCATCACTATTTTGCTGATAATTTTGCAGGCAGTATCGCCAATAAAATTAGCGATCTCCCAAGCAGCGCCGAAAGAATCCTCGATGTAGTGATATACAATTTTATCGGTATCGGCATGGCTTTAGCCATTTCGATCGTATTTCTATGGGGGGTAAAACCCATATTTGCGTTAGCCATGCTAGGCTGGGTTATCGTTCATTTTGGCATAAGTCAGTTTTATATGAAGCGAGGCAATGCCCTATCTGAGCAACATGCAGATGCCAACACCTTATTAAGCGGAAAGATAGTCGATAGCCTCAGTAATATTACCAATGTTAGATTGTTTGCCGCCAATTCATTTGAAGGGGACTATTTTAAGCCCTTTCAAATCGATGAGATTAAAAAATCTCAAACAGCGCAGTTCTTACAAGAAAAAATGCGCATTTGGCAAGGTCTGGCTTCTGCCGTATTAACCGCTGCTGTAATGTATTTATTAGTGTATGGCTGGGTAAATGCCTGGGTCACTTTAGGGGACTTTACCTTAGTCAGCATGCTGGTGTTTGGGATGCTTGGCATGATCTGGTATGTTAGTTTTCAATTAACCATGTATGTGCAAGAGCGAGGCAAATTTAAGGCCGCATTAGAACTGGTCAGTCGCGCTCATGAAGTGTTCGATAGCCCAGATGCTAAGCCGCTCATAGTCAGCCGAGGTGAGCTTGAATTCAAGCAGGTTAGCTTTTATTATCAGCGCAATAAAAATATTTTTGATAAGCAAAATTTGCTTATTCCAGCCGGACAAAAAATCGGCCTGGTGGGGTTTTCTGGCTCGGGCAAAACCACTTTCGTTAATCTTATTCTAAGGCTATACGATATTAATGCCGGCCAGATACTAATCGATGGACAGGATATTGCCAAAGTCACTCAGGATTCGTTGCATCAAAACATTGCTATGATTCCACAGGATAGTAGCCTGTTTCACCGCAGTTTAATGGAAAATATACGCTATGGCAGGCTGGATGCCACGGACGAGGAAGTTATAGCGGCGGCAAAACAGGCGCATTGCGATGAATTTATTCATCAACTTAGCGAAGGCTATCATACCTTGGTAGGTGAGCGCGGCATTAAATTATCAGGGGGTCAAAGGCAACGCATCGCTATAGCCCGCGCCATTTTAAAAAATGCCGCTATACTAATTTTGGATGAGGCCACCTCGGCTTTAGACTCCGTTACCGAAATTTTAATTCAGGCCAGCCTAAACCAGCTTATGCAAAACCGAACCACCATCGTTATTGCCCATAGGCTATCGACCCTCGCCAATATGGATAGGATTTTGGTGTTTAATCAGGGTGAAATCGTCGAAGATGGCAGTCATCAGCAACTATTGGCCAATAACGGCCATTTTGCTGAGCTATGGCAATTGCAAAAAGATGGGTTTTTACCCGATTCATCCGCCAGTTGATCCATTTCTTCAGTGACATTTACTTTATACAATCTATAATCCAGGGAACAAAAATAAGGCCTCCCGTGGAAAACCTCGATCCCATTATCGACTCATTTACCGATGCCATTTGGCTAGAGCAAGGCTTAAGCCGCAATACCTTATCGGCTTATCGTTCGGATTTGCGGGACTTCGCGAAATGGCTGCTTACGGTTAACTCTAGCTTAATTCAGGTACAGCAGGCCGATATTTCGGATTATCTGGGTTATCGCTATCAAAAAGGCGTACATGCCCGCTCAACGGCGCGATTCTTATCCTGCGCTCGGCGTTTTTATCGCTGGTTATTACAGGAAGAGCGCATTAAAACCGACCCCACCTTAAATATAGAAAGCCCCAAGTTAGGTCGGCCTTTGCCTAAAACCTTAAGCGAGCAGGATGTGGAAGCCTTGCTTAATGCCCCAGACCTTTCTAGCGCAATAGGGCTAAGAGATAGGGCGATGCTAGAAGTGCTTTATGCCAGCGGTCTTAGGATTACCGAATTAGTCAGCTTAGACCTTAATTCGATTAATATGAGGCAAGGCGTTATTCGAGTCATGGGCAAAGGCTCTAAAGAGCGCTTAGTACCTATCGGCGAAGAAGCTTTAGAGTGGGTGGATAGTTATATGCAATCGGCCCGGGCTGAATTATTAGGGCTTAAAAATAGTTCTGTTTTATTTGTAAGCCAGCATGCCAAAGGTATGGCCAGACAAACCTTTTGGCATCGCCTAAAATATTATGCCGGAGTCGCGCATATTCAGACTTCCCTATCCCCGCACACTTTGCGTCACGCCTTCGCTACCCATTTATTAAATCATGGGGCGGATTTACGCGTGGTGCAAATGTTATTAGGTCATTCCGATGTTAGCACCACTACCATCTACACTCATGTGGCTAAGGCAAGGCTGCAAGCTCTTTATAAAGAGCACCACCCAAGAGCATAGCTTTTTAGGCACAGTTATCTAGCACCATAGCATCGCTACTAGCAGCTGCTGAAGCAACTTTTCCTGATCCCGTTAATACGCTACTAAACCAGGGAGTGGAGCTACTAGCGGTGGGTTCTTTTGTTTTAAGCGATTTGGATAGGCTCTCAAGTTCACCCGGTGAAGCACAAAGCTTATAAATATTTTGTAGATACTCATAGTTAAAGATTAGCTCTGATTCATTTCCAAATAGCTGACTTGTTATCTCTTTTACAATGGGATTATGTCGGTAACCAAATAATTGGAGGCGGATTTCATCAAGTGTTTCTTTAATCTCTTTGGCCGCTTCGTGACGTGTTAGTGCTAAAGCCCGGCAAATATCTGCCTGTGCTTTTTTATCAAGGCTCATAATTAAGGAAGCTATAATGGCAATTCCCTCTACTTCAGCTTCTGACATACTTTTAGAATCTTTAAGAGCAGTATAGCGTGTTGATTCAAAGCTGCGCCTGTTATGCAGTTGATTATCGTAAAAGCGGTTATAAGCGTTCGTTCTCGCTGATTTTACTGCTTCAGGTATGAGGGGCGATTCAGCATCCTGTTTTACCAGGTTTAGATGCAAAGCTCGAATTTGGGCCATATTAGCGGGTTTTACCTTTTCATCCAACATGCCAAAGATTAAATTCTCTACGGTGCAAGGCCCACAGCTAGTTCCATCTTCCTGCCTAATCAAATCAAAACGTTCGGTAAATGTGCGTCCTGGATACACGGCTTTAAGCTGATCGTTAAGTGTGCTTGGAATGCTTGAGCCAGTCGAGTTAATAAATTCGGCTTTTATACACTCACGGGCTTCGTTAAATTCAAATAATAAGCCTACCCAATGATAGTTTCCAATATTGCATGGGATTAGCGTAATTCTTTTGCCCAATAGGGCTTTATCATCGCCAAGCGTCTTATTATGGGCGATCAGAGCATCCTTTAATGAGTTTTTTTGGATAGTATTCACCGCTGCTAAAGCATAAACAGGCAGCCCCGCTTTATTAAAGCCATTTTCATGAAGGCGTGCATTTAAGCAGGCCGTTATATCTTGATCTTCATATTCATAATTACAATTAATACTATATTCTTTATCGCCTATTTTAATGGTTTCAATGGCAGTTTCTGAAGAGTCTGGTTCTATGCGGGCCTTTTTAGCTGTTGGGGCCACCGCAGGCTTAATGGTACTGTTTTTGGTAATTGTGGCTGCTCTTTTACGCTTTGTACCGCTGGAATGAGTATCCTTTTCATCGGTTGAAGAAGCCTTTATTGTTGGATTAGTATCGGCAGCTTCTATTGCCACTCCTGCTGCTCTTAGGGCGTTGAAGGCATCTTGCTGGCGCCTATGTTTAAGCGCTACAATTCTTTTAATAATATCAAGTTTATTGGCTTGCTGACTTAGAGGCGCTGTTTTTAAATAATCTATCATAGAAGCAATAATGGCATTTATGGCATCTGAGCAACGAGATGACAATACCGCTTTAATCCTATTGGCCTTTTCATCTAGGGAGGCTGTTTCTATATAAACTTTTATAGAGTCTTTAATGGCTTTTATGGCCTCTGAGCATCCAGATGACAATACATCTTTAATCCTATTAGCCATTTCATCTGGGGTAATTATTTCTTCTACATAAGCTTTTATAGAGCCTTTAATGGTTTTTATGGCCTCTGAGCATCCAGATGACAATACCGCTTTAATCCTATTAGCCATTTCATCTGGGGACGTTGTTTCTTCTACATAAGCTTTTATAGAGCCTTTAATGGTTTTTATGGCCTCTGAGCATCCAGATGACAATACATCTTTAATCCTATTAGCCATTTCATCTGGGGACGTTGTTTCTACTACATAAGCTATTATAGAGCCTTTAATGGTTTTTATGGCCTCTGGGCACATAGATGACAATACCG
>JAUSAW010000011.1 GCA_030652335.1 Gammaproteobacteria bacterium | reverse complement strand
TCTGACATCCCTATTTGTGACTTGCTTTAGCATAGCTAAACTCCACAAGCCCCATGTCATTCCCGCGCAGGCGGGAATCCAGTCTGCAACCGTAAAGCCATCCTCTTGTAGGGGTCCTGTCAGCTACCACTCCTATTTATACAAAGTTCATCACTTTGCAGAAATAGGAGTAATAGCTGCCACCCCGTTTAATCAACTAGGCTTGTCAGCTGCGATTAGCTCTTGCGTGGTTGTATTTCAGCGCTTGCCAGTCATTGCAGACCACATTGCTAAAATTTGATTGAATAATATTTTGAATCATGCATTATGTAACTTCAATCTTTTAACCAAAAGGAGTGATGATATGTTAGGTCGATTAATCGTAGCTTTTTCAGCATTTTCTGGTGCATCTTCTCAAATAACTTGGATCTCAAAAGGCGGGTTTCAGGGCTCCGGAAATGTAAAATTTTCAGCACCTGAAGGTACGGCAGAGCTAACAGCAGCTGATGTGGCTAAAGGAGATGTGGTTGGGGTTCATCTGCAAGGGGATAAGTTTCTAATTGATAGAGTATCATCTGGATCTGCCTCTATTGTCACTGAAGAACGTAGGGTAAGCCCTGAATCAAGCTCTACTTTCCCGCCTAATTCTGAAGCTCCTCAAGGCGTTAGCGCGACTGCAGGACCGTTTCTTTCTATTGCAATAGATGATAAAGGTGAAGTGAGTCCAACCACGACCTCAAAATCAACCTATACACCTGAATAATCCGTTATTTTGTTCTGCTAAGCCCTGCTATAGCGGGGCTTTTTTGTATCTGCGCTATACTGCATAAAAGACTTGGATGAAAATCATGCTGCAATCTTATAGGGTTCATAAAATTGGTTTCGTGCTTATAGCCATTTTAATGGCAGCTCTTGGGCTAGAATTCAGCTTGCCTACTATTATCCCTCATAGTTCAGCAGCCCAAACCATCATTATGCATGGCAGCATGACAGTTTTATTATCCATAGCAGTCGGTGTAGTTGTAACCTACGGTTATCAGTTGCGCTGCTATTGGGTATTTATAATCGGTTTAATGGCACTGGCTGTTGAGTGGTTTATGGGGGGCAGCTTTATTATCAGTATTGTGGCGGCAGTGGCCACCGAGCGGGTATTAAAGAAGAATAATAGTTTTGGTATGGCGCCAACTGAGCAGAATTTAGGTGTTCGTCATAATCTATTTCCTATCGAAAAAGTGATGATCATTAGTGCGCTTACGTTTGGGATTAGCTTAGGTCTCTTATATTGCATCGGGATTAATCATGAAAGTAGCCTCGTTCATAATGAAGATTGGTGGTATGTTTTATATACGCCCGTATATCTCGTGGCAGGTTTAGGAGTAGGGGCTTTAATTGCTGAAGGCTTATTTCGCGCAGGTTCTACTCTGGCTTGGCATTTCTTAATATGGGCTATAGTGATTATTGCGGCGATTTATTTAGCGCCTTGGTATAGTTTGCATAAGCCGATACTAAGTTATTTTTTAATTCCAGTGCCGATTGTCAATTTAGTATTGATCGAGTTATATTGTAAGAAGTTTAATTCTGGATTACCGCCTTCGCGGGAATGACTAACGGGAGGCTTATTATGCAGACTTTACGACCTTATTTAACATTCTTTGGCCTTATTCTGGCTGGATATGTTATTTATCTATTGGCACCGGTGCTTAAGCCCTTTTTATTCGGTGCTATTTTAGCGTATATGGGTAATCCCTTTGTTAGCTTTTTGCAAAGGCATAAGGTTTCAAGGAGCTGGGGCGTTTCGTTATTATTTATTATATTCGCTTTGATAATCGGCTTGATTATGCTGGCGATCGTTCCTCGAGTGTTCGAACAGATTCAAAATTTTAGCAATCAGTCACAGCAAGCGCTAACCTGGGCGCAGGCTAATTTATTGCCATGGATTAATGCGCATACTGGGCTTAATTTACAGGTTAGTCCAGATCAAGTGCAGTCCTTTATTAGTAAACATGCCGGTCAGTCGCAAAATTATGTTCAAGATTTGGTTAAAAACTTAGCGCTATCTAGCCTGGCGATTTTAGCCTTATTGATGGATGTTTTGATTTGTCTGGTGGCGACCTTTTATTTAATGAGAGATTGGCCAAAGCTATTGCTTAAATTTCATGCTTTTTTACCTTTGCGTATTCAGCCTCTTGCTACCAAGTTAGGCCGGGAAATCCATCAGGTGTTGCAAGCTTTTTTCCGTGGCACTCTTATCGTGATGTTGGTATTGATAGTGTTTTATAGCATCGGCCTTAGCATTATTGGGCTTAATACCGCTATTTTAATCGCGGTTATCGCTGGGGTTTTAAGTATCGTGCCTTATTTGGGGTTAATTATTGGTTTGTTAATGGCTGTGACAGCGGCCGCTTTTCAATTTGGCGATGTTAGTCACTGTGTGTGGGTAATCGTGGTATTTGGCGCGGCACAGCTCTTGTCAGATATGGTATTACAGCCGGTTTTGATCGGCAATAAAATTGGTCTGCATCCTTTAATGGTGATTTTTGCAGTATTTGCAGGCGAAGCCTTATTTGGCTTTATGGGGATTTTATTAAGTATTCCTGCCGCCGCCGTTATTAATGTGTTGCTAAAGTATGCTCTTTCCCGCTATCTTGATAGTAGATATTATTTACAAAACGATTAAGCAGGCTTTGAATGGAATCACCTAAACAAATCACGATAGTGGGTGGCAATGGCCAGATGGGCCAGTTGTTTGCTGGGTTGCTGCAAAGCCTAGGCCATAAGATTAAGCTGCTCGATAAGGCTGATTGGGCTGAGGCATTAAGCCTTTTGGCTGGGGCCGATTTAGTTTTAATAACCGTGCCAATTAATGAAACGAAAGCTATTATCCATAAATTACAGCCCTTTTTATCGCCTCAATCCATATTGGCCGATTTAACTAGTCTGCAAGCTAATCCCTTAAAGTCGATGCTGGAAGTACATGCAGGTCCAGTGCTTGGCTTACATCCCATGTTTGGTCCCAGCATTAGCGCTCCCCATAATCAGGGCATTATTTATAGCGAGGGCAGGGCGCCTGATGAATGCCTATGGTTACTTCAGGATTTAGAAAAACTAGGGTTTACCTTACAAGCCATGTCTGCTGATACCCATGACAAAATGATGAATTTTGTTCAGGGTCTTGAGCATTTTAATACCATTGCCTTAGGGCGCTTTTTGCAGGAACAGGCTATCGATGTAGAAGCGTTAAATAAGCTTGCTAGTCCGATTTATCATATTAAACTCTTATTGTTAGGCCGAATTTTTGACCAAGACCCTGGGCTTTATGCCGATATTTTAATGGCTGATGATTCTAGAGTTGAACTCATTGCCGGTTATTTACAAGCAGCCCAAGGATTGCATACCTTATTGAAAGCAAGTGATCGTAATGAAATTATCGAACAATTTAATGAGGTTAAGGCTTATTTAGGTGGTTTTACTAAGTTTGGCCAAAAAGAGAGCGATACCTTATTAGATCTTTATTATTTAAATAAGAAGGATACGTAAATGCACGGGTTAGATGAAGGCTTAACATCAGTAATCTGTTATGACGGTAAACTCTTTCCGGTCGATATTGCGGCACCAAGAATAATTGGTACTGTGTCAGCATCTGACGACGAACGTAAGAAATTACTAGCAAGGATGGATGTTTCTATAGAGAGATATAATTTTGATGAATGTATGACAAACTGGCATCAGGACATTCTAATACTTCATATAGTAGCCAGATATTATGCCCAATCTACAGTAGAATCTTCGAAAACGAATTACTTTTATGAAGCAAATATCTGTCCTATAGCACTACTTCAGTATGTTCTATGCTACCTTGAGCGTTTAGATCATTATATTAAAGCCTATACCGATCGTTATAAAATTGAAGAAATACGATTGGCCCGTAGCATGTTTGCCTTAATTTTTGCAGAGCAAGATTTTAAAGCCTGGCCATCAAATGAAGCCATCAAGGGTGTAGAGCTAAGCTGCAAAACTCGAGTGAATATGAAATTTGCTCCCGAAGGATCCGAACATGCCTTAGAAAATTTCATGAAGTATTATACGGTTACGCCAGAAACAGATCGTGAAGGTTTAAAAGCATTTTTAGAAAGAAGGTATTCAACCTATTTCCCTCTGGTAGAGTATGAGACAGATGCTGAGCCTACAAAAGAGGTTGTGCCAGATATAGAGGCTCCGAGGGGAAGGGGAGGCAGTCCTTTTGGGGGGGCTTTTTATGTTGATAAGCAATCGGCATTATATACTAAAGCAATTAAAGACTCCCCTGTTTCAGTAGAAGCAGCATCGTGATACTAGGAAGTCAAATTACTTAGTCTGGAATAAGTAATCTATAATTATACAATTAACACGTAGGATGAGAGCAGTATGAACAAGATCTATTTAAAATCTATCACCACAGGCGCCGCATTATTATTTTTATACTCGATGATATTGGGCCTTACCGCGGCTTTTTTTGCGGTCATAACGAGCTTTGGCGGGCCATTTGGTGGAGCATTACATCCACCAATCGCTTCATATACGACCTTTATCGACATTTATTATTGGAACATCCCTGTGACGGGCATTACCAGTTTACTAGCCGGTGGGATCTTGGGCGCTTTAGATGCTTGGTTTCACACCAGCCATAAAAAATGGGTGGGAGCCGCGACTATCGCCTTTGGATTATTCTGGTTAGTGATGACCTGGTGGTTCAATTTCGCGATTCCTTTAGTGGCGGCGGCTTTGTTGGTGGCTCTGGTATTTACCGATATCGCTTTACGCATTAAATTTAAGCCTAATTCAGTTGCTAAAACCTTATTGCATGGAACTTTTTTATTGCCTGTACTTTTGGTGGGCAGCTTTAGTACCGCGGCGGCTATTTATTGGACCTTGCCTGATCATGCTCCTTCGGCTCCGATCTTTTTAGCTGGAATCTCACTGCTATGCCCAGGAGTGGGTATCTTATTAGGCAGCATATTTGGTGCTATAGAGGCCTATGGCCGTCGTTATGTCGTAGCAAAAGTTGTCATCATCGCCGTATTTATTCTATTAGTTATCTGGTGTGCCTATCAAATCATCGGTGTGTTAAGCTTAGGCCTATTGCCTGGCCTATTATTAACCGCCTGGATTTTGGCTAGAGCTAAACATCGCGTTATTAAATCCCTATTAGTCGGGGCTTGTTCTATGGCCTTGCTTAGTACCACGGTATTAAGCATGAATACTACCGGTTTAATTAGTCGTTATAATTCAGGTCTAAATGGGGTGATTATAGCGATAATCGCCGCTTATGTGATGGGCTTAATCTTTGCCGGGTTGTATCTATGGGCTTATAAATTTAATCGCCATCGTCATGCCTGGTTAGTAAGCTTAAGCATTGGCCTCGTCGTTGGTTTATTCGGTTCATGGCAAGGTATGTTGGCCTTATTAGCTGCCATTGCCTTTACATTATGGACGATTAAATTTAGTTATGAATCGGTTGAACACGTTTAGCAGGGGCTGCTGCAACACGTTTGACGTTTAAGTTCTCGTAGCCAAAATCTCGAAGGATGAATAGCCTGATAGGTTTTGGCTACAATAGGCAAGGTCTGGCCTGTCATGATACAGGCCAGGACCTCAGCCGATAATAGGCTTGAGCTTAAGCCTTTCGAGCCATGCCCAATACTTACAAATAAATTAGGCCAATACTCCGCTTGTGGGTAGACCACTCTATTATTGCCATCCGCTAGCTTTTGATAGGCTTGCATAAAGGTTGCTTTATTCGCTATAGCCCCGACCATAGGCAGGTGATCTGGCGTAATAGAACGTGCTTTTACCCAGGCTTTGGCCTTAGCAAAGTCGAGATTTAATTGCGGTGCAAGCCTGGCAAGATAATCTGCCACCAATTGATGATCGCGGCTAGACTCAGACAAATCCTGCTCTCGCCCACGTCGATAGGTTGATCCGATAATATGCTGGCCATTTTTGGCAGGGGTAATATATCCTTCATACGCTAAGGGGACCTTTAAGCTTTGACTACTAGAATTGCTAGGCACTATGCTCACCTGGCCTGGTAGCTCGCTTATAGGATAATCCTGACAGTGGCTTAACTCTTTTGCTGCTGCGGCATTGGCGATAATAATTGTTTTGGCTTGTATGAGCATGTGATCGCTATCGTTATACAAAGCCCACTTAGTAGCCTGATATTCGAGGCGAGAAATTTTTTGTTTAGTATGGATGATAAGCTTATCCCCACAGGCCTTAAGGAGTGCTTGGCAAAATTCCTGCATATTTACGGTGCCCGCCTGCGGGTAAAAAAATCCGGAATTTTTAAGGCTAATCCCCGCTAATTCACTGGCTCTTAGAGGGTCGACCGCTATGGCAACATCGCTTGGGAATTCGCGTTTTTCGGCAATCTTAGCGAAGCGTTTTAGAGAGCTTGGAGTGCTGGCAAGATGCAGCAAGCCATTAAGATTATGTTCGAAAATATGGCCTGAGTTTATAAGGCTATGGATTATTTGGCTGGTATAAAAATAGCCCTCGGTATAAAACTGATCGGGCAGATTATGATCGGGGGAAAGCTGGGGTCTAAGCAAGGCTTCTGCATTAGAGGATGCTTTCGTGGCAATCGCAGATTCGGCTTCGAATAATTCTACGCTAAGCCCGCGTTTGCAAAGGGCGTAAGCGCAAGCAAGCCCCGCTATTCCTCCGCCGATAATAGCAATGCTCTCGAGGGTATCTAAGGGCTTTGGCAATGCGTACCAAGCCGGAATAGGGCTGATATTAGTCTGTCCGCTTTGCCAAATAATATTCGCAGATTTCATGTATTCCTATTAAAAAGTCAATTTATGCTAAATGCCTTAAAATATATAGTACTAGATTCTAGCATTTTATTTTAATACTCTTGTGGGATTAACATTTAAGTATGGTTTGTCATGTATAGCACTAAGCAACTAAATTTTGAGATACTTACAAACGATTTAGCCTTATCTACGCATTTTGCCAGAACTGCACACGAGCTATCTAAAAAATTGCCCAAAATCGAGGGGCCCCTAATCTCTATAAGCTTATATGATCGAGGATCTTGGAAAGATAACCCTTATATTATTTCTGCTGAGCCTACAGAAGAAATCGATGGAATTTTTGTTATCCTAGATGCTGCAAATGTTCTTTCGTATAGAGACTTGTTCTATCAGCTCGCCCCGCTCATAAAATATCCGCTTTATTTTATTTTCACAGCAGTGCAGAAAAGTACAGAAGGTCATTGTGAGCCATTAATCTACCCTGAAGCAGAAATTCGACAGTTTCTCCGAGATTTTTCGCATCATGGAAAAGATATGTGTAAAGCCTCTGTGTTAATACACAAAAATGAGGGGTTAAAGTTAGAATCTTTTACTAATTGCGAGGAAGCTGGAGATAAGCTTGATATCGATAGTTTAAATATTGACAATATAATTTTTCAGATTTTCGATAGTGAAAGCTACTATAATAAGACGGCTGCCTTAAGTTGGGACAATTGTCCTTATGCAATGGATGATTTCACGACGATGGGCTTTGGACATATGTTCTTTTCGGCTATTTTAAATGCCGTTTCGCACAGTGACGCCCATCACAGTGCAGTTAGCATCCATAAATTAGAAGCATATAGGAGGGCTAATTTTTGCTTTGGCTCAAGAGATACTTTTATTTATCATTCTAAGAGAATTAATGGCCTGGGGGATGCTAAAGCTCCAACCCCTTCTGTTAAGACCATCACGCTTACTCAAGAAACTCCTTTTATTTCGTATAGGGAGATGAGATATAAGCTAGCTCATCCCGTTCAAAAAATAGTGCCTATTAAGGAGATGTTAGCTATTCCTGGGTTTGCTAGTGAGTATCCTAAAGGAATCTTCACACCCAAAGAAAGAAATATCATGCCCGATATCGGTAGAAACGCTGTAAGTCTTAATGGGAAAGATCTTTCGGCACTATTTCTTGATAGTTTATCAAAAGAAGAGATTATTAAATTATTTTTAAATAAAAGTAGTTACGCCGATGAGAATGAAAACCTTGAGCGTGATGCTAAGTTTAGCGAATTTATTAGAGTAAACTATCCAGAGCAAGACCCTGTTTTATTAACAGCAGACTTTCAATATAATGGAGACGAGGCGGCGGCATGTCATAGAGCAGGCATCCTTAGAGCACAGTTTCTTAATGGTTTATCAAAAAGAGACATAATTAAAATATTTTTAAATAGTTCCGATTTTTCTTGTGGAAATAAACAGCGTGATGCTAAATTTATTGAGTTTGTTGAAACATGTTATCCGGAACATGATCAACTTTTATTAAGGGCCTTTCAAGATTATGAACAATCGGTAAAAGATATAGGCTTCAATTCCATGAACCCGAGACTGTCTGGCTTTGAACCATCTGTAATATTAGATTATAGAAGTCATGGTATCGATTTTGCTATTGAATACTTAGATGGGCATGCAAGAGCGGTCGGTTTTACTAAATGCTCGCTTTTTGCAGTAACACATAAAGACATGGATGAGGACACTAAGAAACGAGCAACTATAATTATGCCATTAACAGGTAGTATTGCCGCAAAAGTTATTTATCAGCCTGCATCGCATAGCTGGGCTATCGAGTCTTTTACGATTGAAGCCAGTGATGAGGCTACTAGCAAAGCAATAATGGATTTCTTAAAATGCCGTTTTGTTTTTCCGGATAAGAGTGCATTGCTATTACCGGCTTATCAACCTATAGTTTGTCATGCTATTCTGATTGCTATTGAGCAATTAATCAAAGACCATGCAAAAATTCACGGTTGGCTAGAACCTAGATTAATTGATGGTTGGTTATGTTCTGGATTGAATAAAGATAGTGCATCGGTCCTCTGGGATAGAATAAATAAATTATTGAACAATGTCTTAGAGCGTAGACTTTCACCACGGTTACAACTTCTTCTATTGAAAAACAAGCCTTGTCTCATGCTAGGGGAGAGTCTAAGTTTGGTTTCTGTGCAGTTAGAAATCGCACATTTTTCTTTCTTCATGACGGTTAGTTTACAAACTAGCAGGTCTCTTGATCTAGAAAAATATAGCAGTACTAGTGAATTAAAGCCTGGTGAGGCTTTAGTAATGGATGATATCATTCGCCTTAGTCATTTATATACTAATGTGGCCGATATTTATACCTTAATGTTTTATCAAGAACAGGCTAAAAAATCGGATTCCTTTCATTATGCTAAAATTATCGATAATTTTATAAATAGGCTGGATGAATTGGTCGGTGGCACTTTGGTTGAGGACAGACTTCACTATGCGCTACGCTCTATTAAGAAATTAGAGAGTAGTAAATCTTTGCAAGAATTGGTAGAGAACCCGCACCCGGTCGGTAAACGTATGCTAGGCCTATTGATCGAATGGTCGAAAAAAAGCGTAGAATTTTTTGATATTGTGGTAGATATTTGTGGCTATTATAGTCGACTCAGGGATGCTCCTGGTATTGATGATTGGTTATTGGACAGACTTGCTTTGCCGCCGTCAACCTTCAGATATACAACAGAAATTCTTTGGAATTGGCCTAGAGTATTGCCGTCTTCAACTCCAGAGGCTGTGTCTATACCGGCAGATGCTGGAGCTAGCGTAGGGGAAGATATTAGGTCTGCAACACCCCCTACATTATTCATGTCGGTACTTGCGCCAGCAGCAGCTGGGGCCGGAGTTGGCTCGGATGAAGATGATTGGGCTTATACCTAGGCTGAAAATAATTGGCAATAAAATTGATGCAGTTTATTAGTTTCATAGCGTAAAGTATCGATATGCCCATCGTTGATAATAATATCATCGGCAAGTTTTAGGCGCTCGCTGCGTGGCACTTGCGCGGCGATAATGGCTTTAGCTTGAGCTTCATTGACTTGATCTCGTTGCATAATTCGAGAAATTTGGGTGGATAGAGAAGCATCGACTAGCAATACTTTATTGAGTATGGGGTAATCTTGGCGTTTTTTAAGCAAAGGAATAATAACGATACAGTATGGACTTAAAGCCGATTGGGCTTGAGTGTTAATCTGTTCGCGAATTAGGGGGTGTAATAAATCCTCTAGCCAGAGCCGAGCTTTATTATCTTGAAAAATAATGTCTCGAAGGCCTTTACGATTAAGGCTGCCATCGGTTTTAAGAATTTTCTCACCAAATCGTTCGATAATTTTTTTTAATGCAACCGTATTAGGCTCTACGACTTCGCGGGCAATAATATCAGCGTCTACTAAGCAGACGCCTAGTTCAGCAAAAAGATTCGCTACTGTTGATTTACCACTGCCGATGCCGCCTATTAAGCCTACAGAAAATTTGCTCATAACACCGTGCCTTGAGTATGCATATGATGATATACGGCTTTTACCAGCACATTTTCCCAGTTAGCTCTCGCAATTTCAAAAAAGCTTGGGTCCGGTCTTTCCGATACCAAACGGTGGGCAAACACTCCACATATTACGGCGGCCTCTAAACCAAATACATTTGCCATGGTAAGAATGGTAGACGCTTCCATTTCATAATTGCTTACGTGTAATTTTTGCCATTCCTGCAATGAGCCTTGAAACTGGCGTAGCACATATTGTGCATGATTATCATAACGTTCTTGGCCAGGGAAAAATGTGTCAGAGCTTACGGTAATGCCTAAGTGGTGAGGTGTCTTAAGCTGTTCCGCTGCATGCAAAAGCGCTGCAGTAAGTTTAAAAGAAGGTACGGCTGGATATTCAATCGGTGCATAATGAGTGGAGGCACCATCCAAACGAACTGCACCCCTGGTAATAACAAGATCGCCTAGCTTTATATGAGGCTGAATAGCCCCGCAGGTGCCGACTCGAATAAAATAACGTAGGCCAATATTGGCTAATTCTTCCATGGCGATTGAAGCCGATGGCCCGCCGATCCCTGTTGAACATACTAATACGGATTGGCCCTGGAAGTTGGCAAGATAAGCCACATAGCCTCGATGAGAGCTTAAGTGTCGAGCTTCCTTATCAAAAGCTTTCGCAAGGTGTTCTACTCGGCCTGGGTCGCCAGGCAAAATAACATATTGAGCGCCATTTATCTGGCTTTTTGAAAGGCTGATATGGTATTGCAAATTCTCACTCATCGGTGCTCTCCAGCTACATCTTTTCCAATACTTTAAGCCCGAGCAGTTCCATGCCTTGACGTAACGTTCTACCCGTTGCTTCACATAATAGCAGTCTTGAGGATTGTTGGGTGTCGCCTTCTACTCTACAGTCGCGGAAAAAGGCATTAAAATGATCGGCTACTTGATAGAGGTAGTCGCTTAATCGATTAGGCAGTAAGTCTTGGGTAATCTGTAATAAGACTTCAGCGAAGCGGTTTAGGATTAAGGCCAGTTGGATTTCGCTAGGATGATCTAATTCGAGAGTAGTATTGGCGATGATATCTGCCATATCGCCACCTATTTTGCGCTTAATGCTGGCTGTTCTGACATAGGAATACATAATAAAGGCAGCCGTATTTCCTTCGAATTTCAGCATTTTTTCATAGCTAAAGCTGTAGTCACCGATTCGATTGGTGGATAAATCGGCGTATTTAATGGCATTAATGCCAAGCGCCTTGGCCATTTCAGGTAAATCGATATCAGAACTATCACCATAGCGTTCTTGTAAAATGGCTTTAGCATGCTCGATGCCGGTATATAAAAGATCTGCCAAGCGTTCGGTTTCGCCGGAGCGGGTGCGGAATTTTTTACCATCGGGGCCAAGCACTAAGCCAAAAGGTACGTGATCGATACGCACCTTAGCGCGGTCCAAATAACCTGCCATTTCAGCGACTTTAAATACCATGGCGAAATGACTGGCCTGACCGGCATCGGTTAATATCATTATACGCTCTGCCTTTTCGACATCGATTCGATGGCGCAGGGCGGCTATATCTGTACTGGCATAATTATAACCGCCATCGGATTTTTGAATAATCAGAGGCTGGCGATCGTTTTCACGGTTTACAAAGCCTGGGGGAAATATGCATTTAGCTCCGTCTGAAATTTCGATTAGGCCTTTTGCCTCAAGGTCATGTACCGCATCGGCCAACATAGGGTTATAGAAAGATTCCCCGCGCTCGGTCACCTTAATATCGAGTAAATCGTAGATTTCTTGATAGGCACGGCGGGAGATATCACAAATTATAGCCCAGGCCCTTAAGGATTCTGGATTGCCACCTTGTAAGGCTACGACTTCCAGCTGGGCGCGGGCTTTAAATTCCGGGTCTTCATCGAATCGTTTTTTCGATTCGCGATACCAATTGACCAGATGCGATAGGTCGGTCTGCTCTTGGCCGGCCAAAATAGCTTGAGCATGCTCTTTCATATAGGCGATTAGCATGCCAAAAGCCGTGCCCCAGTCTCCGATATGATTGAGCCTCAACACATCATGGCCTAGGAACTCAAATATACGGCTTAGGGCATCGCCGATAATAGTGGAGCGTAAATGCCCGACATGCATTTCTTTGGCGGTATTGGGGCTGGAGAAATCGACTATTACCCGCTCTGCTTGTACGGTGTCGATGCCGAGGCGTGAGTCTTCTAGCATATGCTCGACTCGAAGCGCCAGATAAGCCGTGTCTAAAGTTATGTTAATAAAACCTGGACCGGCGATATCGAGCTTGCTAATCATCTGAATACTGCTCAAAGCGTCTTTACGGTCGAGCTGATCGATAATCTGCTCGGCAATGACTAGAGGATTTTTACCTAAAATCTTGGTAAGCTTCATGGCGCTATTGCATTGGTAATGCCCAAATTGGACCTGGGTGCTTGGAGTGATTTCCACTTGGGACTGTTGTAACTCAGCTTCCGGAAAGGCGCTAATTAAAGCCCGATAAAATTTGTGTTGCAGGAGTTCTAATAGTGTTTGCATGGGTCAGTTTGCCACGATTATGTAAAGGCTTATGATAGCGTAATTTGCTGGTATGTGCACGGTTGAAATAATTGTGCATATTTTAATCGTTATCGAATAAATGATATGCTTAACTCTTAGAATAAACAATACTCTAAAAAGCACCGGGAGTAGGTAAAATGAGCAAAATTGTGGCATTTAAAAATAGCGCTATTAGGCGAACATTGCATAATGACGAGTGGTGGTTTGTTATTGCAGATGTAGTTGCTGTTTTGACAGATAGCACAAACGTAGCGGATTATATTAAAAAAATACGTAACAGAGATAATGAATTGGCTAAAGGGTGGGGACAAATTGCCACCCCCCTTTCAATTGAGACTGCGGGCGGCGTTCAAAAGTTGAGTTGTGCCAATACCGAAGGTATTTTTCGTATTATTCAATCTATTCCATCACCAAAGGCTGAGCCATTTAAGCGTTGGCTTGCAAAAGTAGCGTACGAGCGCATTCAAGAAATTGAAGACCCAGAATTAGCCAGTAAACGAGCGCAGGCCCTTTATGTAGCAAAAGGCTATCCTATTGACTGGATTGAAAAGCGTATGCGTAGTATTGCGATTCGTGAAGAATTAACGGGCGAATGGCAACAACGTGGTATTCAAGAGCAAAAAGACTATGCCATTTTAACGGCAGAAATTACTAAGGCAGCTTTCGGCATGACTCCTGTGGAGTATAAAAAGCATAAAAATCTTAAGCGTGAAAACTTGCGAGATCATATGACGGATTTAGAACTTATTTTTTCAATGCTTGGAGAAGCTTCTACTACTGAAATTACTCGTACTAGCGATGCACAAGGCTTTACCGAAAACAAAAAAACCGCAAAGCTGGGTGGTGAGGTGGCTGGAAATGCGCGCAAAGAACTCGAACAAAAAACAGGTAAACTAATAGTGACGAAGGAAAATTATTTAGAGCAATCAAAAACGCTTACTAAGCAAAAGCAAAAGCAAATTAAAAGAAAATAATCTCAGTTGTACGAAAAAATCGTACAACTGAATTCTTTCTTTGAACGAAAAAAGGGGGGGGGACAATTTGTCCCCCCCCTTTTTCATTACCCCATCTCTAGTGGGTCCACATCGATCGCCCAGCGGATTTTATGATGTTCCAATTCTTTCATCCGGGCTTGCATAAACCTCAGTGCGGTTTGTAAGCTGCGTCGATCGGGGGATTGTAGCAATAACTGGCCTCTAAAATGCCGGGCCTTTTTTTGCATTAAGGCGGGGGCGGGGCCTAGGATAAGCACATTAGCTAGTCCAGCTTCTTTTAGGAGGCGCTTGATGTGATTTAAAAATTGAAATACCAGATTGGAATCTAAGGCCTCGGCTCTAACTAAGGCTAAATAACTAAAGGGTGGCCAGCTAGCCTGTTCGCGTTCGATTAATAGCTGCTTGGCAAATTCCCGATAGCCTGCGTTTAACAGGGTTGCTAATAAAGGGTGTTCGGGTTGATGGGTCTGAATAAATACCTGGCCTTGTTTATCGACTCGGCCTGCGCGGCCCGCGACTTGAACTAATAATTGGCCGGCCCTTTCGATCGAGCGAAAGTCGCTGCTAAATAAGCCATTATCCATATCTACTATTCCAACCATCGTCACGCCTTCGAAATGATGGCCCTTAGCCAGCATTTGGGTCCCGACGATAATATCGGCTTCTCGATCATGGACGCTGGTTAGGATGGTGTCTAGGCTGCCTTTATGGCGAGTGCTATCGCGGTCTAACCTTAGTACCTTGTGCTCGGGGAATAATTTTATTATGGCAGCTTCGAGTTGTTCGGTGCCGATCCCAACATGAATCAAATGCTCAGATTTATCGCATTGCGGGCATGCTTTTAATACTTTGCTGGAGCTTCCACAATGATGGCAGCATAAATGCATGGGTTGCTGATGCAAGGTGTAATAGGCATCGCAATTTTTGCATTGCGCGGTCCAGCCGCAGGAATGGCACATTAATACTGGGGCATAACCGCGGCGATTTAAAAATAATAAGACCTGCGATTTATTGGCTAGATGCGCGCTAATCGCCTGAATTAAAGGCCGAGATAAGCCGGCCTGTAAAGGCTGTTGGCGCATATCGATCATATGATAACTTGGCACACTGGCGGCGCCGGCTCGATTCGGTAAGTAGTGGCTGTTATAGCGGCCTTTCTGTACGTTGTATAAGGATTCTAGAGAAGGCGTTGCGGAGCCTAATACGATTGGGATATTTTCAATTTTAGCGCGCATAATGCCAACATCGCGGGCCGAATAGCGCACCCCACTTTGTTGTTTAAACGATAAGTCATGCTCTTCATCGATGACGATCACGCCTAAACCGGACATAGCCGTAAACACTGCCGAGCGAGTGCCGATAACGATTTTAGCTTGGCCGCTACTCGCTAAATACCAATTCATACGCTTTTCAGATTCGCTCAATTTGGAATGCAAAGTGACGACACCCTCGCCAAATCGCGCTTTAAACCGCTCAACAGTCTGAGGAGTTAGGCCAATTTCAGGCACTAAAACCAGGGCTTGTTTGCCTGCATGTAAGACCGAAGCGATAATTTGTAGGTAAATTTCAGTCTTGCCGCTACCCGTTATCCCTTCGATAAGCTGTACGCAAAATTCATCTTGCTGCTTTAGGCAGGCGTTTAATACGGTTGCCTGTTCAGGGTTTAATGTTAATTGGGCCTGATTGGCTTTGGGTTCTTCGGTGATTTTAGCTTTACGACCTCGAATTTTTTTATCTAAAGCCACCCCTTCGCATAACTGGGTAGGAAGGGCGGTATAATAAACGTCGCCGATTGGGGCCTGGTAATATTCACTGACTCGGGTTAAAAGCTGCATTAGCTTAAGGCTAAACAGGGGATTCTCATCGATAAGGCTTTGGATGGGTTTAAGTTTTTTACTATCGCATTCTGTCTTAACATTATCAGCGATGATAATACCGACAAGCTTGCGTCTACCTACTGTTACCCATACGCGTCGACCTATTACATTGCCGGAGTGCTCTGGACAAATATAGTCCAATCCCGCTAAAAACGGGCCAGGGACGGCAACTCGAACGACTTGTTTATCCAAGATTTTTTCCTTTAATCAACAGCTAATACCTTACTTTCTCACAGCTTTATCCACAATCCAAGCTAAGCAAACATATTTCTATAATAATTGTGGATAACTATGTTAATAAACATGAAAAACATGGGGGTAGTTTCTATTTCCATGAGTATTTTTTGGAATTCCTTTTTATAAAACCCATATATATCAGCATCTTATTCGTTAATAAGCCTATTTTATTTTCTTAATAGGTCTGTTTTACCTATCTATACTAATGTGAATAAAATTAGAATAAATTATCTAAATCATGATGGGTAGATATCACTAGAGCCCATTTTTGTTCAATGCTGGCTAAGTTATTAACAGAGCCACATACAGGGGATTCCATTAAAATGATCTGCATCATTCTATTTCCACATAAACTTCACGCTAATTGTGTTTAAAACAGGAAATTAAGTGATCGTTCACCATTCCAGTCGCCTGCATAAAAGCATAGCAAATTGTAGAGCCGATAAATTTAAATCCGCGTTTTTTTAAATCTTTGCTCAATGAATCCGATAAAATAGTCGAAGTAGGGATCTCAGCTAGAGTCTGCCAATGATTAACGATAGGCTGTTCATCGACAAAGTTCCAGAGATAATCCGAAAAGGACTGCTGTTCGCTTAATTTTAAATAGGCCTTAGCATTGCTTACCGTCGATTCTATCTTAAGTCGATTGCGAATAATTCCGGGGTTTTGCATAAGGGAATGTATTTTTTCGGCATCGAACAGGGCGATTTTTTCAGGCTGAAATTGCAAGAAGGCTTCGCGGTATGCGTGGCGTTTACGCAATACGGTAATCCAACTTAGGCCGGCTTGGGCGCCTTCTAAGATTAAAAGTTCGAATAGGCGAACGTTATCGCGTAGCGGTTGGCCCCATTCATTGTCGTGGTAAGCTTGGTATAAGGGGTCGCTGCCACACCAAGGACAGCGAGTAGGTTCGAGCTGCATTATCGAGGCCTTAAACTAAAGTAACGTCGATAACTGCTGTTCCAATTTCACAATATCTTGGGCAAATAATCGAATCCCTTCGGCTAATTTCTCGGTAGCCATGGCGTCGTCATTTAACATCCAGCGGAAGCTTGCTTCATCGAGGCTAATCTTGGTGAGGTCCATAGCCTTGGATTCTTTAAGCGATAAGCGCTGAGTAAGCTCGCCTTGAGCTTCTTGCAATTCCGCCAATAGGTTAGGGCTAATGGTTAAGAAATCACAGCCGGCCAGCGCTTCGATTTGGCCGAGGTTTCTAAAGCTGGCACCCATAACAACGGTGGCATAATCGAATTTGCGGAAATAATGGTACACCTTGCTTACAAAAAGTACGCCAGGGTCTTCAGCGGCGGCATAATCACAATTATTATGTTTTTTATACCAGTCGTAGATTCTGCCGACGAAGGGGGAGATTAAAGTAATGCCGGCATCGGCACAGGCTATAGCTTGGGCAAAGTTAAACATTAGGGTTAGATTACAATGGATGCCTTCGCGTTCGAGCTCTTCGGCGGCACAGATCCCTTCCCAGGTTGAGGCAATCTTAATTAAAATGCGCTGGCGATCGATGCCTTGGCTTTCATATAATGCGATTAATTCATGGGCTTGCTTAATGGTGGCGGCTTTATCGAAGGATAAGCGGGCGTCGACTTCGGTCGATACTCGGCCTGGAATTAATTTTAAAATTTCGATACCAAAATTGACGGCTAGTTTAGTAAGCGCGGCATGCAGTTGTTTTTTAGGATCAGGCGACTGTTGCTTGGCATAAGCTACGGCTTCGGCCACTAGATGCTGGTACTCTGGCATGGCGGCGGCTTTTAAAATTAGGCTTGGATTGGTGGTGGCATCTTGGGGAGTGTATCGTTCTATGGAGGCGATATCACCGGTATCCGCTACTACTGTGGTCATTTTTTTAAATTGCTCGAGTTTATTGGTCATAGTATCTATCCTAATTTTTTGTATTGGTATCATAACAAATCTATTTCATAGGATATACTGATTAGGTGTGAGGATTTATTTAATACGTTAATAAATTTTTGTTTATGATCTTGGATTCAGTTAGCTGGGGTTTGGCTATCGTTTTGACTGGGGTCCTGTCGCTTAGCACCCCCATACCATGCTCGCCGATGCTGCGCGTGGTGTGGGAGACCCCCGCTTAGCACCACCCCGCTTTTTTAATAGGCTAATGTTCGGGGCGGGAAAAATTATTAAGGTATTCAATAAATTCATTGGGGCGGGTTACGTTAAGGTGTTAAATATAGAATGAATAGTTTTTTTAAGGCCGACCTTTATTTATTAATCACCACATTGATTTGGGGAGCGACATTTCCGCTTATTCAAAATGCGTTGGCCTATATCGACCCCAGCTGGTTTGTGACGATTCGATTTATATTCGCTAGCCTATTTTTGCTGCCTTGGATTTTTGTTGATCTGCATAAGACCAATAAACAGTTATTGATTGGCGGCACCATTTTAGGCGTGTTAAACGCTGGGGCTTTTATGTTACAGACCATGGGCTTAAAAACCGTGGATGCATCGACTACGGCCTTTATTAGCAGCACTTCGGTGATTATCGTGCCGTTTTTATTGCCGTTTTTTATGTTGGGCAAAGCTAAAAAGATCGATATATTATGTTCGATGATCTGTCTTGGTGGTCTGTATGAATTAACCAGCTCCCACGTTACACATTTTTCGCTGGGCGAGATTTTAGTATTAGGATCTGCGGTATGTTCGGCTTTAGGGATCGTGTCTTTACAAAGAATATCGCGGGCTGGCAATAATTTACCTTTATTAGCCTTTTATCAGATTCTATTTGTGGTGCCGATTTCAGGCGTTTTTGCCTGGCATCATTCCCCGCACATTCCTTATTTTAACAATACTATCGTGCTGGCATTAGGATACTGTTCATTATTAGCTACAGCGCTGGCTTTGTTTTTACAAACGACTTTTCAACGCCGGACTAGCGCGACTCATGCGGCGATTATTTATTCATTAGAGCCGGTATTTGCCAGCCTATTTGCTTGGGGCTTTAACGGTGAGCATATCGGTAAGAATATCGTATTCGGCGGTTGTTTGATTATTTGCAGCATTATTTTAGCCGAAGCGGGCCAGTATTTGCTTAAAAATAATTTCTTTAAGCGCTGGCTTAACGCTTTGCTTTAACCAGGGCGATGCTCAACAGTCCTACTAGCATAATGCCAGGCAAGACCAGCAATGATAATTGGTAATTTTCAATGAGATTGCTCGAGCTATGCTCTAGGGTGGTAAAGAGTAATCCGCTTAAAGGTTGGAACACGATAGCACCGAGTAAGGCTATGGCATTGCATAATCCTAGGGCTGTGCCTCTAATGGCGGCTGGAGTGACGCTCGACACCACTGAAAAGGAGGTGACATAGATGCTACAGAATAAGCCCATGCCAATTAAACAGATATATAAGGCCAATGGCGGTAAGTTAATATAAAACATGACGATCAATGTGCAGCAAAGCGAGGCCAAGCCAAAACCCAGCATTAGGAATTTCGGGCTGGCAATTTTGCCATATAACCAGCCGGCAAGCGGGCCGCCTAATGCGATACCTAATAAAATAGAGGCGATATGGCTAGTGGCCTGTAAATAAGAAAGATGGTGTACGGCTTGTAAAAAGGGTACGCCCCAAAGCGAAGCAAACGTGGTGACTACTGCAAACATGCCGCAGCAAAATAAGCCTGCTAGCCAGACGGTCGGGATCCTAGCCACCTGTGTAATATTATAGCGAATATTTTTCCAGAGACTAAGCTCAGATTGATGAGCTTTGGGCTGATCTTTTAGCGCAAAAAATAGGGTTATAAGCAATGCGCAAGCGATAGCGGCACAGCCAAGCATTACCGCACGCCAGCCTTGTTGTATGACTAAATGCGGTACCAATTTTTGACCGATGGAGGTACCAAGCATGCCGACGAGTTCACCTAAGCCAACCACCATAGCAAACATGGCCGGGGGGAAAGATTCAGCACAAGCAAAGACCATTCCGACAAAGGCAAACCCACCGCCTGCGCCCATCAATAAGCGGCTAAAAAAAGCCGTTTCAAAATTAGGCGATACGCTAAATAAAGCGCAGCCTAATCCACACAGACTGACGGCAACGAGTAATACGCGGCGTAACTGGAACTGATCAAATAATAATCCAGCGGGAATTTGCACTAATACATAGCTATAAAAAAAAGCCGAGGATAGTAAACCCACCCCGGCTGCATCGATATGAAATGTTTGCATAAATTGAGTGGTCATCATATTACTGGCCACTTGCAGAAAAAATTGAAACAATGAAAATAAGCTAGTGATTAACCAAATAGTCCAAGCTTGTCTGAATAAAATTGGATTCATTTTAATTTTCAATCGTTTGTTTTTTCGCTATCTTACCCCTCAACCTTACTTCTTGCAATCATACAGGCGGCACTTGAGTGTCGTATGGGTTCTCGTAGCTTGGAAGTTCAAATTCATAAGTGCCTTCAAGAAGAGAATTGCGCTGAGAGTCTCTTAACTCTGGAGATAATTTACTTACCTTATCCCAGAAGGTCGTTTTAAGCCCAGAATAAGAAGTCGCATCACTGGCTTGAAATAGCTTCTCCGCTTCAGTAATTGCATAAGTCTTGCTGAGATCTTCTCCCGCTATAGTAGGCTCGCGAGTCCAAGAACAATGCCATATGGCTCCAGGAATAGCGACGAGGAAGGTAAGCAAGAGAAGCATTAAGTTATAGCAGGGAAACATAGCCTCGCCGCTGTTGACGAAGACGGCACTCACTCCCGCACCTAGATTTAAACCCGTAGGTACATAGGAAACATTTTGCCAAGGCGCACCTGGGGTGCCATCCCCTGCTTGAGCAAAGCTGGTTCCACCAGAACCTAGAATCGCAACAATTGTAGCAACAATAGCTATAATACTTAAAACCCTTGCCTCATCTCTATTGTACCGTACTCTGGTATAGAGTAATCTGGCTAGGTTAATACCATTTAAGCCATTAGCGCAGGCAAAAACCATATTAATAAGATTATGGCCTAAGGCCCCATAGAAATTATCAGCAAACGAAAGTTTAGCAAGATAGCGCCAAACGACCCATAGTTCTGGATCGTCTACAGCCGTAGTAACTAAGCCGGTTGTGGCCAGCCAGAAAGATCCTGCTGTGCCATAAGCTAGAGTTGGGGCGATTATAGCCCAGGCTTTATCACCACAAGATCGGCTGCTGAGAGCTGAATTTTTCGAGTAATGATCGGCAGTTTTGGCTGATTGAGTGAAACTATCCCAGCTAGTAGGATCCAGTTGGAGTAATTTTTGAAATATTCTTTCTTCCAAAGCGCGATCTTTGCTCAGTAGCGCGGTTTTAATTTCCTCTGAGAATTTAGCCTGGAGGGTCATCCAGGCTTTTTGTTCGGGCGTACGAAATTTTTTGTCAAGTAGCCACTTAAAGAGTCCGTGCATAGCTGGAAAACAGACAATAGCATTCACCAATTCAAAAAGATTAACGAAAAGGGACTCATTACCTGGACTTAAGTAATTTAAGTCCGCTTCTTGAGCCGCCACATTACCTTCGTGTGTTGAGGGAGCGTAGAACAAAGAGGCAGAAAAGCCCAATAAAATAACGAGTGGGACAAGAGCAATTAAGAGAAATGCCTCAAAGGGGTTTGGGGAAATAGCACGCCAACCCTTTGAATAACAGCTTCTTAATAATTGAATTGTCTGTGCTATCATTTTAGCGAGATATATAGTGTTAAATGTTATATTAATCGCGGCACAATCCGCTCCTAAGAGCTGACGAGCTGGTACAGAATTTATAGAGGTCGAACTAATATTCGCATAGTAGTAGGTCACAGCTGTAAGAGGAATGTTTAATGAAGCCATACCAAAATAAAGCTTATCCCACTTGTTCTGTGTCATCCGGTCGTAAAAGCTAAGATTATTCTGCCTAACTTTTTCTTGTGCTGCAAGGGTAAGAAATGCATCAGAATAATTTAGAGGGTTGTTAGAGTTCAAAGACGCACTAAGATCAGGCATGATGTGAGCGTATGGCCTATCTTTTAATGATGACGATAACATTGCTATTCCTTTAAGTTAGAAATTCCTTGGACCCAAACCATGACTTATTACCAAGCTAATAAGTGGGGGTAATAACAACCTAATATAATTCCATTTATTTGGACTAAGGTCAACATTTAATTACTATTATGGCTGCGTCATCTGAGGAGTATTACCAGAAGATGCTAGCTCCCTGCGGCCATAAAATATATGTGATTGATTGATTTTGGCGGAAGGAGTCGTAATCGCTAGTTCTACCGCTCTGTTTGCCATGGGTCCTTCGCGATTAGAATCCCTTTCCCGCTCTTCCTTGATAAATATTACTGTAGCTTCTGGGATAGTGAGGTTCATAACAGTAGACATTTTCTCCACCTCGCCAAACCACTCGGTAACAGTCTTGTTTTCACCGTTTAATCGTAAACAGGTGGATGCGAGGTTCATTTCAATGCCTGCAATTGCTCCAACAATCTCAATCAACATTGGCAAATTTCTTTCCCACTCAAACATCGTGACGTTTTCGGAAGCAGCCCCACCTTGAATAACCATAGCAACAGCTGAAAAAGCCGATCCAATTACAGCATATGTAGCCCAAGTGTGAAAGGTCGATGTATTGCTATAGAGTGCATTATAACGGGCATAGCTCCGAGTGCAGGGGTAGAGCAGTGTGCTTAATAAGAAAAGAATTGGCCTGAGAGCATTTTTATAAAAGTGTTTTCCAAATATAATGCTTAAAGGGTCATTGGCAATAATGCTAGCTGATGTCCAAGTGAGATTAAGGGACAAGAGGAATATACATGCTGCAGCCTCGATAATGTATTTCCCTACTAGGGGTAGCCCGTATTCTGATGCGCCGAAAGCTTTGGCAATCGTGCTAAAAGCAGCGGTATACTTGGAATGTGCCATTAGGGTATAAGCAGTTGCTATAGAGAGCTGAAAGCCAAACCTAACTATAGGGCCTGATTCCCACAAAGCATTCCCTATACTTTCACATCGACCTTTACCTTCTTCATTCCAAGCCGATTTCACGCGATGAAGGTGATATAAGGTCGCCCATAAAATCTTATCTGGCCTGCTATTACCTCGCCAGAATAGATCAACAATTCCTTGTAGTGACTGCGCATTTAAAACAATTCGCATCAGGTAACCTGCTAAAGACACTGCTAATGAGAGTCCTGAGATAGTGAAATTGAGTTTGGAGGGGGCGGTAGTAGCCTCATAAAGAGTGGCAAATAAAATGGCAGCAGGGAGTATACTAATAAGGGTAAGAATGATTTGGAGGGCCGGATTTCGATTAGCCTCAAAGGCATCAGCTAAATCTTTCCCCACTAGATTAAATAATAAGGCGTTTACTACCGAAGAAGCTAAAGTTGATCCTATTACGACGGTCCAACCTCCAACAAACCTCCACCGTTCAGGGCTATCAAGTAACGGTGCAAGAATTTTTGTTGCAGCGGAAGCTGACATAATACCGTAAAGGAAAAAGGCTAATGTGCCTAGTGCAAAGCCGGCTTTATTGTCGTATTGCCTAATTTTCCTTAAGCAAATAGCTGCGCATGTTGGTGTAGTTGTATAATCTGTGCTTGATTCTGTAAGGGCCGAATATTCTATATCAACCCGACCTCCATTTTCATAAGTAGCAGGAGTACGCCGGCGACAACAGTTAAGCGCTCGGCAAACAGAGCTGCTGACATTACTAAGTCCACCCCAGATAGTCCCAAACATACTCGTTGATGCAGCGAATCCTTCCATAATAAAACTCCTTGAAAACACACACTTATTAAATCCTGGGGACAATTTACCATACTCGATGCTAGAAAAACATTGGGAAAGCGAGTCATTATCCGTTATTATTGGCGCAGTTTGATAAATAAAGGATTTTAGTATGGATCGTCAGTATATTTTTACTATGAATAAGGTCGGCAAAGTCGTGCCGCCTAAAAAAGAAATTCTCAAAAATATATCCCTCTCTTTCTATGATGGCGCCAAAATCGGGGTGTTGGGATTAAATGGTTCCGGTAAATCGACCCTATTAAAAATTATGGCAGGACTCGACCAAGACTTTATTGGTGAAGCGGTACCCCGTAAAGGCATTAAGATCGGCTATTTACCCCAAGAGCCACAGCTCGATCCTAATAAGGATGTGCGCGGTAATGTGGAAGAGGCGGTATCCGAAATTAAGGATATGCTAAAGCGCTTCGATGAAATCTCCATGCTGTTTTGCGAACCGATGTCCGATGATCAAATGAACAAATTATTGGCCGAGCAGGGCGAATTGCAGAATAAAATCGATGCCTGTAATGCCTGGGAAATCGACCGCACCTTAGAGATTGCAGCCGATGCCTTGCGCCTACCAGCTTGGGAGGCGGATGTTTCCACCTTATCGGGCGGTGAAAAACGCCGAGTGGCTCTATGTCGATTATTGCTATCGAACCCCGACATCTTATTATTAGATGAGCCTACTAACCATTTGGATGCAGAGTCTGTGGCCTGGTTAGAGCATTTCTTGCAAGAATTTAAAGGCACCGTCGTGGCCATTACCCATGACCGTTATTTCTTAGATAACGTCGCGCAATGGATCTTAGAGTTAGACCGTGGGCAAGGGATTCCATTTGAAGGTAACTATTCTTCCTGGTTAGAGCAGAAAGGTAAGCGCTTAGCCACCGAGGAAAAACAAGCCTCCGCTCGCCAAAAAGCCATGAAAGAAGAGTTAGAATGGGTAAGGTCCGGATCCAAAGGCCGTCAAGCTAAAGGTAAGGCCCGTTTAGCTCGCTTCGAAGAATTAAGCTCACAAGAATTCCAGACTCGCAACGAGACCCGCGAATTGTATATTCCACCTGGGCCGCGTTTGGGCGAAGTAGTATTTGAAGTTAAACATTTATGCAAAGGCTTTGGCGATAGAATGCTAATCGATGATATGAATTTATTGATCCCAGCCGGTGCGGTAGTCGGTATTATCGGCCCCAATGGTGCCGGTAAATCGACCTTCTTTAAGATGTTAGTCGGAGAAGAAAAACCGGACTCAGGTGAGATTAAAAAGGGTGAAACCGTCGTATTATCCTATGTCGATCAAAGCCGTGACTCTTTAAATAATAGCAAAACCGTATGGGAAGAGTTATCAGATGGCCTAGATATGATTACGGTCGGCAAATACCAGACCCCATCCCGCGCCTATGTCGGCCGCTTTAACTTTAAAGGCGATGCCCAACAAAAGCATATCGGTGAATTATCAGGGGGCGAACGTAATCGCGTGCATTTAGCCAAGCTGTTAAAAAGCGGCGGTAACGTATTGATGCTGGATGAACCAACTAATGATTTGGACGTAGAAACCTTGCGTGCACTCGAGGAAGCTATCGAAGCTTTCCCAGGCTGCGTATTTGTGATCTCGCATGATAGATGGTTCTTAGATCGCATCGCGACTCATATCCTGGCATTTGAAGGCGATAGCCATGTCGAATGGTTTGCCGGTAACTTTGCAGACTATGAAGAAGACAAAAAACGTCGCTTAGGCGAACATGCTGTGGATCCGCATCGGATTAAGTTCAAAAAGCTGATTCATTAGAAGCTTGGATCCTGGATCTTCGCAGCGCTCGTCCAGGATGACAAGTTGTCATGTCATCCTGGGGCACCGTCAGGTGAACCCGGGATCCAGCTTTGATTTAATGGCTTTCAGTAGCCCTAAGCATTTTTTCGATTTCGGCCTTAAAGGATTCTAAATCTTGGAAGCGGCGGTACACCGAAGCAAACCTAACATAGGCAACATCGTCGAGCTTTCTTAGCTCATCCATTACCCATTCACCGATTTGATCAGAGGTAATTTCTTTCTCACCGCTGGCGCGCATTTTATGAATAATAGCCATGACTGAGGCATCGACGGCGGCGGTGCTCACCGGGCGTTTTTCTAAGGCGCGCAGCATGCCGTTTCTTAGCCGATCTTCTTCGAATGAAACGCGAGACTGATCACGCTTAATAATGCGTGGCATAATAAGTTCAACGGTTTCATAGGTAGTAAAACGTTCATTGCAGGTGGAGCAAATACGGCGGCGCCTAACCTGGTTCACTTCATTCACTAAACGAGAGTCCATCACTTTAGTATCTTCAGCTTGGCAAAATGGGCAATTCATCGCTGTCCTTGATTCAAATTCCGTCGCTTTAAATAGTAGTATAAACCGGGAATTTTGCACAGATTTTTAAAACCTCAAGTTTGACGCGCTCTATAGTCTTGCTATTTTGGCTATTGTCTAAAATGTCAGCGATCCAATTGCTTAATTGCTCGGTTTCGGCTTCTTTAAAGCCGCGAGTGGTAATAGCCGGGCTGCCCAGTCTTAAGCCACTGGTCACAAAAGGCGATTGCTTATCGCCTGGAATGGCATTTTTATTGGCGGTGACATTGGCAAGCCCCAAGGCGGCTTCGATATCTTTACCGGTAAGATTTTTTTCGGATAAATCAACTAAAACTAAATGGTTATCCGTGCCATCAGACACGATTTTATAGCCTCTTTTCATAAGAGTTTCGGCCATTTTACGGGCATTTTTGACAACTTGCTGTTGATAGGTTTTAAATTCGGGTTGTAGGGCTTCTAAAAAGGAAACCGCTTTGGCGGCAATCACATGCATCAATGGCCCGCCCTGGGTGCCTGGGAATATCATCGAGTTTAATTTTTTCTCAATGTCAGGGTTCGATCGAGCTAAAATCATGCCGCCTCTTGGACCGCGCAAAGTCTTATGGGTAGTCGTTGTGACGACATCGGCAATGTCGATTGGATTGGGATATTGACCTGCTGCCACTAAACCTGCCACATGAGCCATATCGACAAATAAATAGGCGCCAACTTTATCGGCGATATCGCGAAATTTTTGCCAGTCAACGACTCTAGAATAAGCCGAGAAGCCCGCTACGATCATTTTAGGTTTATGCTCGAGGGCTAATCTTTCGACTTCTGCGTAATCGATTAAGCCGGTCTGATGGTTGACACCATATTGCACGGCATTAAAAATCTTACCGGAAAAGTTTACTTTGGAGCCATGGGTTAAATGCCCGCCATCGGCTAGGCTCATGCCTAAAATAGTGTCGCCAGGTTGAATAAGGGCAAAGTAAACCGCGGCATTGGCCTGTGACCCAGAATGCGGTTGAACATTGGCATAGCCTGCGCCAAATAGCTTTTTCGCGCGCTCGATAGCGAGAGACTCGGCAATATCGACAAATTCGCAGCCACCGTAATAGCGTTTGCCAGGATAGCCTTCGGCATATTTATTGGTTAATTGTGAGCCTTGAGCTTCGAGCACTCGACGGCTGACATAGTTTTCGGAGGCAATGAGCTCGATATGGTCTTCTTGGCGCTTATTTTCAGATTCGATAGCTTTGGCAAGTTCTGGGTCATATGCAGCAAGATTAGGGTGGTTGAGGTTCATAAGCGCTCCTTAAATATAGTGTCATCCCCGGCTCGATCGGGGATCCAATTTTATACAGTGTAAACTACTTAAGCCGCTTTAAAAACACCCGATTGTTGGTCTGAATAGAGGAATCCATGAAATTAGCAAATCAGTCTATTGACAATCGCCATTATATTAGGCATTATTGCGCATCGAATTTTACCTGGCGATTGATTGGAGTAAGCAGCCGTGGCTAATATTAAATCTGCAAAAAAACGTATTATACAATCTGAAAAAAACCGCAAACATAACGCAAGCATGCGTTCGATGATGCGTACCTTTATTAAGAAAGTCGTCGTGGCTATTGAAGCCGGCGCTCAAGATAAAGCGACTCTAGCGTACAACGAAATGCAAAAAGTTGTTGACCGTTACGCTGACAAAGGTTTGATTCATAAGAATAAAGCTGCACGTCATAAGAGCCGTTTGATCGCAAAAATTAAAGCATTAAGCGCGTAAGCGAATAAATGTTTTAAAAGAACCCGCCGCGTGCGGGTTTTTTTTCAGGAGTTTCCGCTAAAAACAGCGAAAACTCCTTCCCGAGTAATATTGCGGCGCCCGAAATGAATTCGGGCTTGCATTCAGGAGGAAGAACCGCGATTCTCCCTCCTGAAAACCACCCATCGCGCAAGGCGAATCATGAACCCTAAAGCCTTTCAAAGTGTGGTATTACAATTAAAATTGGTGCGTTATGAAGCCAGAAGAATTTCAACTCGCGATACTACAATGGTTTGACCGCTCAGGCCGCAAAGATTTTCCATGGCAAAAAGCCATCGATCACTATCGAGTCTGGGTATCTGAAATTATGCTGCAACAAACTCAGGTAGCGACGGTTATTCCCTATTTCGAACGCTTTATGCAGTCCTTTCCTAGCATTTTGCATCTGGCTCGGGCTGACATCGATCAGGTTTTACAACATTGGGCAGGCTTGGGTTATTATGCTCGTGGGCGTAACCTGTATAAGGCCGCACAATTGATTGTCGAGCGCCACGCGGGACAATTCCCACGAGATTTAGAAGCAGTATGCGCTTTGCCAGGAATAGGGCGCTCCACAGCAAGTGCTATCTTAAGCATAGTCGACGGTCAAGCTTTGCCGATATTAGATGGCAATGTTAAAAGGGTATTAGCGCGATTCGCTGGAATAAGCGGGTGGCCAGGCGATAAGAAAATCGAGACTAAGCTTTGGCAATTAGCCGAAGAACTTATGCCAGCTAAAAGAGCAGGGGATTATACCCAGGCGATGATGGACCTGGGCGCCACAACGTGTACTCGAACTAAACCCTTATGCAGCTTATGCCCTATAAACGATAGCTGTCATGCTTTTAAAACCAATAGCATCGGCGAATTTCCCGGCAAAAAGCCCGCCAAAGCCTATCCGCAAAAATCCGCTTATTGTTTAGTATTGTCCTATCAGGGTGAAATATTATTGGAGCGTCGTCCCAATAAAGGTATCTGGGGTGGGCTTTGGGTCCCACCATTCTTTGAGACTTTAGCCGAACTAGAAACCTGGCTTAAGCAATTTGGTCTGCCCTTTACCAAAAAAATGACGGCCACCCGTAGCCATAAATTTAGTCATTATGAATTATTATTTAGCCCGGTATTATTAGAATTAACTGAAAATACAGATCAGCTAAACGGAGCATGGTATGATAAGGACAGCTTAAATCAATTAGGCCTACCGGCCCCCATCAAAATATTATTACGAGACTATTATGAGCAGAATGATTCATTGCAAGAAGTTAGATAAGCAAGCCGAAGGCTTAGATTTTGCGCCATATCCAGGCACCCTAGGTCAGTCTATATATGAACAGATCTCTAAAGAAGCCTGGGCGCTATGGTTAGCCCATCAAACCATGCTAATTAACGAGTACCGGCTCAATATGCTAGACCCACAGGCCAGGAAATTTTTAAGTACCGAGATGGAGAAATTTTTGCTAGGAGACGGCTCAGAAAAACCAGCCGGTTATAAACCCATATAAATACCTTGACGCAGACCACTAATTTCTATTTAATACATCCCGCGGCCTGGTAGCTCAGTCGGTAGAGCAGAGGATTGAAAATCCTTGTGTCGGCAGTTCGATTCTGCCCCGGGCCACCATGTTTTGAGACACTCCCATTTAAAGAGACATCTATACAAGGATTTTCAATCCGTAAGGATGTTTAAATCCTTCGCGGCGCTCTAGTTCGATTCTGCCTCGGGCCACCATGATTTAAGATACTAGGTCTTCTAGTAAATCACAAAAATTAATAATATCACTGAAGTATTCAGCTGTTTCCACAGATTGATTTCCCGACTGATAATAGACAAATGTACATTATCAGTCGTAATTTTCAATCGGTACGGATAGTTTGAAATGATTATGGACTAGTTGGGCTACTAGTGATCGATAAAGGGGTCATTCCAACTCCATAAAAAGTTGTAGTTGAAGAGGAAGCGTGAGAGTCTGCAGATGGCAATGCCAATGCGTCCATACCACTTACTGTTGAACTACGCTTATGACGATTGAAATAAGGAATTTTTGGTGTTTTTACGGTTTCTATAGCAGCGTTCATGCTTAGCATACTACCGACACTTTCGAGTATATCATCCACAGGGCAAGCAACTATTTCAATTTTTGGCGTATCAGCTAGGGCTGCTTTTTTAGCCTTTTCAAACTCCAAAATAGCTTCAGTCGGAATACTAGCATTGTTATGAAAGGCTACATCAAATGGAGTGGCTCCCTTAGCGCTTTCTAAAAATCCATTCGCACCAGCCTTGAGTAGCAATTGGACAAACTTCCATTTGTAATTTCGATTTACAGCAGAATGCAAGGCAGATAGGCCCTTGTTATCTTGTTTATCAACCTCAGCTCCCCTGGCTATACAAGCTTCAATTACTGGGAGTCTAGACCAACTTGGCTCAAGATAGCAGCGGGTTGCAGAATGTAAAACTGTTCGACCGGTTTCTGGATCTATTATGGCATTTATGTCAAAATCAGGATGAGTGATTATGGAAAGAACGCGGTTCATATCTGAATTAAAAGGGTGTAAATCGGTTCTTAATATTGCAGCAACTTCAGCAAAATCCTTGAACATAACTTATCCTTAAATTAGTTGGAACGCTTGTTACCATAGCTCAAAATTGCGCCAAGAGCACCTCCGTTTTTAAGCATAGCATTATATTAGTATCTTGATTGTTGAGTGCTCAACAGGCTATATTCGTTTTATTTGAGGGACTTAGGTTATGTTTGATGCGATTGATGCTAATTATAAAAATCGTTTGCTTGAAATCGCTGCTCGTGATTTTGGTGTGGCGAGGCCCCACTATTTTCATTCTGAATATGGCCCTGACCATGCAAAAGTTTTTTCGTGTACATGCCGCTTTTTAGGCGAAGTAACCGTAAGTAAAGAGCGCACTAAAGTTGAAGCAGAGCAAGCGACTTCTCAACAGATGCTGGAGATTATTCAAAGTCCATTCTTTACTTATAAAGATGGAAAATGGAGCTTGGCAAAGGCTAGCTTGCTTACTGTCACGCCTGAATTGACAAAGGAAATGGAGGGTTTGCCTGCCGATCCACAATTTGATGTGTTTAGCCTATACGGTGATGCGGTATTGCGATATTGGATTGTTAGGGATTTGTTCGATCGATACCCACAATTTCAAGAAGGAATACTGACTCGCATTATAAGTGAAGCTCTTCAAGATGACTCCCGCGCAGAAATAGCAGACAAAATGGGCTTGGCACCTTATGTTAGAACATTGGCTACCCCAAGGGTGCTAGCTCAAACGCTAAGTGCGGTTATTGGAAAATTAACGTTATCAGGCACAGAATCTATCTGTAAGAGCCTAATAATGGACTGCTATCGAAGTTTTACCAATAGTGCGGTAGCTACTATCCTTGGATCTAAAATAGCGGATAAGGATGTCGTTATGTCTGCAAGCATTAGCACCACGGTTCATAATTTTAAAGCAGAGTTGTTGAATCATTCACAAAAATGCGGCTTAGCCGCCCCTGAGTATGAAATGCTAAGTTTTAGTGGGGCCGCTCATGAACGCATGTTTATAGCAGAATGCCGATACGAAGGTTTGGCTGCTACTGGAAGGGCTAAAACCATTAAGGCCGCAGAGCAAGAGGCCGCTGGTGAAGTGTTAACGCTTTTACGTAAAACCGATGCAGCGAGTATGCGAACCATTAAACATTCTTCAGCATCGCATGTTAAGAATTCTAAAATTAAGCGATTTAAAATGAAAGAACTTTTTCATTTGAAAGAAATCATTAAGTGGCATTATTTTAAAACATTAGATCATCTGGCATTGGCTTTTACTCATCCTGGTAAAGGTGCAGATAATTATCAACGTCTAGAGTTTTTAGGTGATGCTCTACTTAAAATGATAGTGCTACAGTATGTTTTAAAGACCTACCCAGGCTTACGCGATAAAGCCTATTTGAGCCCTCGGATTAATATACTTATTTCTGCTGATACTCAGGCTGATGTTGCTAAATCGCTTTGTCTGGATAAGTTTATTTTTTCCGATGTTATGCCGACAGATATAATTTTAGGTGATGTGTTAGAAGCCTTAATCGCGGCAATTTATCTAGATGCTGCAGGAAAAATGCTCTGCAGTGCTGAACACGTTATCACATCATGGTTTAAAAATAAAATCGAGCTGACTTTTGGAAAGCCTGAAAGGGCTGTAACGACCTTTTTTGAGTCGTCTGCTAAGGCAAAATCTAGTTTTACCTTATCCGATTATTGTGCGTTTAAATAGATAAGGCTATGCATTTCGGCAGTAAATCCATTAAAATCCATAATATCTCTCGCGGCAAAATACGCTTTTAAATACAAGGTTAATCATGAAACACAACCATATTAAAAAACTCGATAAAGACGGCCATATCTATTATGAGGTAAACCAGTCAGGTTATAACCTGCTGCGTAACCCTGCCTTAAATAAAGGCTCAGCCTTTCCGGCGGACGAGCGCGAAGCGCTTGAATTAGTCGGATTACTACCGCCCTGTGAAAGCAATATCGAAACCCAGATTCAACGAACCTATCAGATTTTTCAAAGCAAAGTAAACGATATCGAAAAGCATATCTATTTGCGTGGCGTACAGGATTCTAACGAAACCTTATTTTATGCCGTATTAAATCGCTATATAACCGAGATGATGCCGATTGTTTATACTCCGGTTGTGGGCCTGGCCTGCCAAAAATTTAGCCATATTTATCGTTTTCCTAGAGGCTTATATTTGTCTTATCTTTACAAGGATAGAATCGATGAAATCTTAGCAGACGAATGGTTTGATAACATTAAAGTTATCGTAGTGTCTGATGGCGAACGCATTTTAGGCTTAGGGGATCAAGGCGCAGGCGGAATGGGCATTCCTATCGGTAAATTGTCCCTCTATACGGCTTGTGCGGGGATTAATCCTGGAACAACCTTACCAATATTGTTAGATACCGGCACCAACAATACCCAATTGCTAGAAGACCCCCTATATCTAGGCTGGCGTCATGAAAGGGTCCGCGGCAAAGAATACGATGATTTTGTCGAGCAGTTTGTAGCCGCGGTTAAAAAGCGCTGGCCTCATGTGTTATTGCAGTGGGAAGATTTTGCCCAATTAAATGCCAATCCCATCTTAGCGCGCTATCGCGATCAACTTTGCACGTTTAATGACGATATTCAAGGTACAGCCTCTGTCGCTGCTGGGACGCTATTGGCTGCCATGCGAATCACCGGAACTTCTCTAAAAGAGCAACGCATCTGTATGTTTGGAGCAGGCTCAGCCGGCTGCGGGATTAGCGAATTATTAGTGCATATTTTAATGGAAGATGGTTTATCTGAAGCCCAGGCGCGGTCCCATTTCTATTTAGTAGACCGCAATGGTTTATTAACCGAAGATATGAGCGATTTACAAAGTTTCCAAGCGCCTTTTAGACAGTCCCGTGCCAATCTTGCAAACTGGAGCTGTGAGGATAAGGCTAACATAAGCTTATTAGATGTGATTAAAAATGCTAAGCCTACGGTATTAATCGGCGTATCAGGGCAAACCGGTCACTTTACCGAAAACATTATCCGTGAAATGGCCAAACACTGCAAAAGGCCTATAATTTTCCCATTATCTAACCCCACGGTAAAAGCCGAAGCCATACCGGAAGATTTATTGAAATGGACCAACGGTACAGCCTTAATCGGCACCGGCAGCCCGTTTCCCGATGTTATAAAAAATGGCAAGCCATTTCGAATCGATCAAACCAATAATAGCTATATATTTCCAGGCATGGGATTGGGCTTAATTGCCGGCAAAATACCCAGAATATCGAATGAGATGTTTATGGCTGCCGCTAAGGCCTTAGCGGATTGCTCTCCTGCTAAAGATGACCCCAATGCAAACCTATTGCCACCCTTAACCGATATCCGTGAAATATCGATGAAAATTGCTATAGCCGTTATTAAGCAGGCGATTAAAGAAGGGCATTTATCGGTGATGAGCGATGAAGAGATAATACACCTGATCTTAGCTGCCATGTGGACCCCGCAATATGTGCCTTATAAAAAAGCTACTTAAGATAAATTTATTGCTGAGGGTGCTTCGACTTCTATAACACCTTAAGCTTATTCTGCTATCATTCTTCTACCAAGGAAAACCTTGCGTAGAAGGATGGACAATGACTAAATATTTTTATCTAGTTGGCATGCTAGTTAGTGCTTTATTATTAAGCGCATGTTCGACGCCTATTATCAAATTACAACATGTGACCCAGCCTCAGGCAAAATTAGCGGCTTTTGGCGATGTCGACGTTCAAGTTTTTACGGATAATCGACCTGCTGCTTTACGCGAGCCTGAAGATCGTATTACCTATCAAGAAGTGTTAAAATCCGATAATTTAATGTCTGAATTCTTGCAGACTTCACAAGGGGTTGGTAGTAGCACCTGGTATTATGCAACCGATCCACAGGTTTCGGTTTTCCTACACAATATTATGCAGCAGGTAGGGGTTCAGTCTGGGTTTAGTAATTCCCATGCTACTAAGCATTATGTTTTGCAAGGCGTCATCCATAACCTAAGCCTTAAATGGACTCAGACTCAAGGGGTAGTGGTAGTAAATGTGAAATTTACCGGTATTCTGCGCAAAAAGAATGGGGTAATGTTGATGATTATTCCTATCGATTTCAATTATACTCAGGCCATGACTAAGCCATTAGCCGATAAAGAGCAGACTATGCTGCTAAACGCTTTAATGGATCAGGCTTTAACGGCTTCGGTGGAGCAGATGTATAAGATGATTTGGATTAATTTTCCAGCGCCAGCCCCCTCTCCCGCTTTGCGTGCAAAGCGACCTCTCCCACGTAGGGGAGAGGTGAAAAAACCTGTGAGTAAATTATGAATACAATAGCGCCTTTATGGATGTGGATAAGCTTTATAGGCTTTATTATAGTGATGATGGCTGTGGATTTGGGGGCGATGAAGTCTCGGGTGCCTAGCATTAAGCATTCGCTGTATTGGACTTTATTGTGGATAGCGCTGGCCTTTGTTTTTACCGGTTTGCTCTGGTATTACTGTGATAAGCACTTGGGTGCATTGATCGCTAAGCAAAAGGCTATGGAGTTTTTTACCGGCTATTTAGTCGAGAAAACCTTGTCGATCGACAACTTGTTCGTGTTTTTAATGATATTTAACTTTTTTCACGTTCCCAACAATCTACAACGCCGAGTATTAACCTATGGAGTATTAGGCGCCATTATTATGCGGGCGATAATGATTGGAATAGGTGCCTGGTTAATCTTAAAGGCGCATTGGATATTGTATGTATTTGGGGTGTTTCTAGTCTTTACCGGCGTTAAAATGCTAATAATGGCAGGCCAGGAAAATAAGTCTTTAGATGATAATGTGCTGTTGAAATGGATGCGTAAGCATTTGCCGATTTTGCCTTATTTCCATGGTGAGAAGTTTTTCGTTATGCAAAACGCTAAATTATTTATCACGCCTTTATTTATTACCTTAATTTTTATCGAGCTAAGCGATGTAATCTTTGCCACCGATAGCGTACCGGCCATCTTTGCTATTACCCAAGATCCTTTTATCGTGTTTAGCTCGAATATCTTTGCCATTATGGGGCTGCGTTCGCTTTATTTCGTATTGGCCAGGATGGCAGAACGTTTCCACTTATTGAAATACGCCGTAGCCATTATTTTATTGATTGTCGGTGGCAAAATGCTAATCGAGCCTTGGTGGTCGATGTCGATTATTGTAGCGTTAGGTTTGGTGGCGTTAATCTTGGTGATTGGCGTAGTGGCGAGCCTCTATAAGACTCGTCAGCAGCATTAAGGCCTTTGCAGGACTAAAAATAAGGTTTCATTGCGGGTAATGTCGTGCACGTTTTCTTGCAGGATACTAAGCCCATAAAGCTCAGCGCATTGTCGGCTGGCGATGACGGCGGCTGTTTTAGGCAGCAGGCCTGTTTGTAAACGTTCTGCCGATAGAGCGGTATCCTCGGCCTCGATTAATTTAGCCCCCGATAGATATTCATAAATATAATCCCGGCATTGGCGTAAGGCTTGATGATGGGAATGAATTTCGCGAATATCGTCGAGCTTAGTCCCAGGCAATACCAATAAATTTTGCTGCACCAATAGGCTTAAACGATCGATAATTTTACATTGATACTGGGCTAGAGCTTCAATGCTTTCCAGCACTATCCCGCCTCGGTTATTGGATATGGCAATCACTCCATAATCGATACTGCCATTATCCAAAGCCGATAAAACATTATGGGCCGAAATTAAATAATCGATATCGGCCGTATGATTTTGCGAGCTTAGCCATTTTTTACCGGCAGCCTCTGAGAAACTACCGATGGCACCTTGAACTCCAATGCGCATGATTATTCCTTTTTGCCATCATTATGCTGGACCTGGCGACTCAGGGCTAAAATGTCTCGGAATACGCTTTCCAAGATATCATCGGGCAGCTTGCCGGCATTGCGTGACTTCACTAAGGCTAAGATTTGCGCTTCGCGTTCAGGCCTATAGATTACCGCATCTTCGTTAAACTGGCGTTTAATGAAGGCCACTGCCTGAGCTATTTCGGTGCGCCTTTGAATTAGGTTTTGTAAATCCTTATCGATTGAATCGATTTGATTGCGCATCTCGGTGAGTGCCTCATCGTCAGGAACTTTGCTGCCGGCCTTTAGGCGACGCCTTATTCTTACGGCCTCGGCAAGCTCGTCGAGCACCTTAACGGTTTCATCGAAATTAATGCAGGCATCGGTTATGCTTTGGCCGTAATTAAGGGCTTTGCCGGGTAGTAAATCTTGGCGGCCTTCCACTAAGTGGCTTTCGATCATCACGCCTGAAATGGCGCTTGAGCCTGCGGCAATTTGATTAGCTAAACTTTTAGCCACCAAGCTTTGGCGGCGATAATCTTTGCTGCTATTGCCATGGCTGCAATCGATCATAATATGTTGAGGCAGGCCGGCCTTTTTTAGGGCTTCGAGTGTCTTAATAATGCTTTCTTCATCATAGTTGCTGCCGGTATTGCTGCCGCGTAAAATAACATGACAGTCTTGATTGCCCAGGGTTTTAATAATAGCCGCGGTACCATCATGGGTCACTCCCAGAAAATGATGTGGGCTCCTAGCGGATTGCAGGGCGTCTATGGCGATTTTAATACTGCCATCGGTACCGTTTTTAAAACCGATCGGCATCGATAAGCCTGAGGCTAATTCGCGATGAATCTGGCTTTCGGTAGTGCGCGCACCTATCGCACCCCACGCTACAAAATCACTGATAAATTGCGGGGTGATGGTATCTAAAAATTCTGTGGAAGTGGCAAGCCCAATATGGCTAATGTCCGCCAGCAATTGACGTGCTACCTGTAAACCGTGGTTGATATCAAAGCTATTATTTAAATTAGGATCGTTAATAAGGCCTTTCCAGCCTACGGTGGTGCGAGGTTTTTCGAAATAGACCCGCATTATAATCAATAAATCCTGTTGAACGGTATCAGCATAGGCTTTAAGTTTATGGGTATACTCTAAAGCCGATTTAATGTCATGGATGGAGCAGGGGCCTACTATTACCAATAGGCGGTCATCTTCACCATTCATAATGCGGGCGGCCGATTCTCTAGCCTGGGTAATTAAATTAGAGGCCTGTTCATCGACTCGGATGCTTTCCGTTAACACATTAGGCGGGGTGAGTTTGGATAAACTTTGAATGCGTAAATTATTGGTATTTAATAACATGATAAAACCTCGTGCCTAGAATGGGATTTAGTATATAGAAATCGCTTAGAATGAGCGACTAAATCGATAATAGGTAGTAGCGCACCAGATTTGGCAGTAATCTTTAGCAGAAATAGCTGTGCGGATGCGCATGGTTTTATTCACTTATAGGTAAGCTTAATAACTCGATTATAGGCATAACCTTGCTCGAAGCAAGCATTTTTAAGCCGCTACTAGCCTGGGTTTGTTGATGCCATTGAGTCAGTTGAAGGGGCACTTGGAACAGAACGTGCATAGAAAGCTAAATGACTATGAAGATTTCCAACTCCCTGGTATGTAGCATCAATTCCGCCTCGTATTGGGCCAAGATCATTCAGAATTCGGCCTTGGATTGTATGTGAGTGTAATGCTTCTTCTCGCATTACCTTGAGTTCAGTTCGAATGGCTTCGAGTTTTTCCTCAGCTTTACTGGCGCGTTCATTGGCTTCGATTTGCAGTTTTAAAGATTCTTCCATAGCTTTGACTAAGGTTTGCCATGGGGCGTGTTCCAGCTTGACCTTTAATGAAGCGATTTCAGCGTCACTGCTCGAAATCGACGTTTTAAGTTCAGATAGTGAGGTTTCATAGCCATGTTTTTGAGCTTCGAGTTTAGCAGCGAAGACTGAGACTTCTCGTAAAGCGTCGTCTCGCTTCTTGGTGATATCGGCAAGTTGAGACCTTAATTCTTTATTTTTGGTTCTTTCTTCTCCTAGCGAGCCTTCTGCTTTATTAACTCGAGCGCTAGAGCCTGCTAAATTTAAAGTCAGTTTAGCATTTTCTGCTCGAACTGCCGTTAGAGCTGCGTTTAGCTCTTCTGCTTCGCTTGAGAGTTTAGATAAGCTTGATTTGATCGAATCTCTTTCCTTAGTAAGCCCAGAAATCACACCATTTTTTTGCGCTTCCATATGCTGAAAAGTTTGTAATTTAGTCTGTAATGCTGTGAGCTTAGCTCGAAAGTCTACTTCGTAAGCAAAGGCATCAGCTTTAAGCGCCTGATTCTCTATTTTAAATGACTCATTCTCTTTTTTAAGTGCCTCATTTTCCCTAGCAAATATAGCTGCGTAGGCTTCAATATGAGCGGTAAGGTCATCGAAACATTCTAAAGTGATCTTTCCTGATGATATCGCTTCTCGTACGTTAGTGGTTTTTTCGATTAAGAGAGCCGTTAATTCATTTAATGTCATTTTAAATTTTGTTTCTTCACCAGTAATTGGATCAACTGAAGTGGGTTTTACTTCATCTGATTTAACGAGTACTACAGGAATAATTCCAGTTAACTCTCGAATGGGCCCAGCGCCAGCATTAATAGGAGATGCTGAGGTATCAGGTAATGTAGAGCGAGGATTAATCGAAGTTTTTTCAATTTGATTAAAAAGATTACGTATATGGGCTATATGTTCCTCTGAAATCCCGCTACTTAATACGCCGTTTGATTTTTTATTCGCTTGGCTTCCCTTTCGTTTTTGCATAAATAATCCCTGTAATTTTTATAATTAAACGAGTAAATAGGAACTTTTCGTGGCTGAAGATGAGGAATATCGAGATCCCAAGACTGCAGCACTATTATATCCATTGGATCGACTAATTGAGTAGGCTTGATTAAAAGCCTCAATACAGTGTTTATTAGCCACTTTACATGCATTCCATTTGGTCTTTGCCGTTGGCACATTATTCCTCAATTCTATGCATTTATCTAACGTATATATAGATTTTTATGGTTTGATGGTAATTTTTTTAGAAGTGAAGTGTTATAATTGATCCTTCGCCATACGCCCATACGTAAAAATAGGACTGTTTATTTACATGAAAAATTCACGTTATTTTGCTTATTTTTTATTAGCCTTTGCTCCGTTGATGTGGTCGGGAAATTTTATTGTCGGCAGAGTCATGCATGCCGATGTCCCACCATTTGCTTTAGCATTTTATCGCTGGCTACTGGTCATAATTATATTGCTTCCTATTGTAATGAAAAGCCTGCCAGTCTATTGGCCTATTATTAAGAAAAATTGGTTGGCATTAAGCGGCTTAAGTTTATTGAGCGTTAGCATTAATAGCCCGGCTTTTTATATGGGCTTACGTTTTACCTCGGTCATCAATGCCAGCTTAGTTTATTCTACGGTGCCAGCCTTTATTTTAGCGTTATCCTGGCTGATTTTAAAACAAAGCTTAACTGGCTTGAAGTTGCTTGCGATCGGAATTTCGATAGCGGGTATAGTAGTAATTATGACTCAAGGCCACCCGGAGGCGCTGCTAACATTTCAATTTGATAAAGGGGATTTAGCCATATTGATCGCGGCGATCTCATGGGCGATTTTTTCGGTTTACCTTAAAGTAGTTAATATCGACTTGCCGCCGATAATATTTTTATTTGTAACCAGCGTCATCGGCAGCATTATTTTACTGCCGCCCTATTTAATCGAGCATGCTATGGGTTATCACTCCATTTTCAATGCAGAGACTGGAATTGGCATAGTGTATGCCGCGGCTTGTTCCTCGGTATTGGGCTTTACCTGCTGGAACTTAGGCATTGCGAAAACGAGCCCTGCCATAGCGGGTTATTTTTTCAATTTATTGCCGGTGTTTAGTACTATTTTGGCAGTGATATTCTTAAGTGAGCAACTGCATGAGTATGATATTTTTGGCATGGCTTTTGTGCTATTGGGTATTCTTTTGGCTAATTTGAGTAAATAAAGGCCCAAGCCATAGCAGCAGGCTTGCCAAATAGTCTGTCCGCCACTAAGCTTGCTACAGATTTCATTGAGGGTTACTTAGTGCAGGCCTTTCTTAAGCTTATCCAAGCTAGCATCCCGCAAAAACGCCTTTTAACAGACGCCTTAAGCCTGCATGCCTATGCCCATGATGCTAGTCACTATGTCTTAATTCCTAAACTCATTATTCGAGTCGATAACGAGGCTGAAGTCCAGCTTATCGTAAGGGCCGCTAATCAGCATAAGGTGGCGCTAACTTTTAGGGCGGCGGGGACTTCCCTTTCTGGCCAAGCTATTACCGATTCAGTATTAGTCGTGTTAAATGAAAACTGGCGAAACTATAAAATCCATGACAAAGGCGAGAGTATTACACTTCAAACCGGGGTCATTGGTTCTGAGGCCAACCTATTTTTGGCGCCATTTAGGCGTAAAATTGGGCCCGATCCTGCCTCCATTGCTAGCGCTAAAATCGGCGGAATTGCCGCCAATAATGCCAGTGGTATGTGCTGTGGCACGGTTAATAATAGCTATCACACTCTAAAAAGTATTCGCCTAGTGTTTGCCGATGGCAGTGTATTGGACTCGGCTGATAAGGAATCGATTGCGGCTTTTCGCCAAACGCACCATCACTGGCTGACGGGTTTGCTGGACGTTCGAGAAGCTATTTTGGCCGATCAGGAACTCTTTAGTAAAATCAGACGAAAATATAGCATTAAAAATACCGTGGGATATAGCCTAAACGCCTTTATCGATTTTAGCGATCCTATCGATATTTTGGCACATTTAATGATTGGATCCGAGGGCAGTTTAGGGTTTATTTCTGAGATTACCTATAATACGGTGCCGGATTATGCTTATAAAAAAGCAGCTTTATTCTATTTTAAAACTTTACGACAAGCCGCCGAAGCTACCCAAATTTTAAAATATAGCCCGGCTGCGGCCATCGAGATTTTAGATAGCATTGCCTTGGACTGTGCCGTCTCCCAACTTAGCCAGTTTTTTCCGGCGGGTTATAATTCAGATATGGCCGCCTTATTAATCGATGTTAGGGCGGAATCCCCCGATGCATTAGCGGGCCAAACTCAGATTATCTATCAACAATTGGTTAATTTTGAAGGTTTACTTTTCGATACCGGTTTTATGGAAGACGCGGCATATCGACAAATTTGGTCGGTACGAGAGGGCATATTTACCATAGTCGCCACTCAAAGAGAGCCGGGCACCTTGGTGTTAATCGAAGATATTGCCGTCCCTGTCGAGCATTTAGCCGCTGCGGTGGATGATCTAAAAGCCTTATTTGATCGCTTAGGTTTTAGTAAAACCAGTATTTTCGGCCATGCCCGAGATGGCAATCTACATTTTGTTATGGCACTGCGTTTAGAAGTGGCTGATGAGCTTAGGCGTTATGAGCTTTTGATGAATGAGCTATCTGACATAATTATTGCTCGCTATCAAGGCTCCTTAAAAGCCGAGCATGGCACAGGCCGCAATATGGCGCCCTTTGTAGAAGTAGAATGGGGTAAAACGGCTTATCAGCTTATGTGGCAATTAAAGCAGTTAATCGATCCTCATTTTATCTTAAATCCGGATGTCATTTTATCGAAAGATCCGGTTATTCATCTTAAAAATTTGAAATCCATTCCTATATTAGGCTCGGATATCGATCGCTGTATCGAATGCGGCTATTGCGAAAAAGTCTGCCCGGCCCGTGATTTAACGCTAAGTCCTAGGCAGAGAATCGTAGGGCTTAGAAGCATGGAGTTAGCGAGGCGTAGCGACTCATCCCGGTATCGTGAGCTTAAAAAATCCTTTGAATATCAAGGGGCAGAAACCTGTGCTGCTACTGGAATGTGTGGCGAGGTTTGCCCGGTTGGGATCAATACCGGTCAGGCTATTAAAGACTGGCGAGCTACGCATGCGAGTCTTATGAAAAAATGGGCTTGGAAAGGCATCGCGCATTATCATGCTAAGGCATTACATTTTATGAAATGGGGGCTTAAGCTTACTGGTAAGGCTAAGCACCCCCTCTCCCTCAAAAGCGGCGCTTTTTCGACCTCTCCCACACAGGGGAGAGGTAAAAAACTGGTGTTGTTTCCTAGCTGTGGCTGTCGCCTATTGGATTCTAAACAGGATTCGCAGATTCGATTGATTCAGGATATTGTGCAGAACTTAGGCTATGAAGTTATTATTCCCGATGTGAGCAATCAGTGCTGTGGGCTGATGTATAGCAGCGAAGGCTTGCCCGATCTAGCGCAACAAAAGCAGCAGGACCTAAATAAGGTATTAATGCAGGCCAGCGAGAATGGCAAATGGACTATTATTACCGAAAATGCAAGCTGCGCCTTAGAGTTGCAAGGTAAAATAGTTATTCAGGATATCTGGACTTTTATCATTTCGGCTTTGAGCGATTATCCGCTCAAGCAAGTAGATCGTAGCATTATGTTGCACGTAAATTGCAGTGTATCGAGATTAAAAGAAAAAGAAGCGGTAATGGCTTTAGCTAAGCGATGCGCTAGCAATGTTATCGTGCCACCTGATATTTATTGTTGTGGATTTGCCGGCAGTAAAGGCTTTACTACCCCTGAGCTTAATAAAAATGCCTTAAAAACCTTAAGCGACCAAATTCCAGAACAGTGCCTTGAAGGCTATACCTGCTTGCAAAATTGCGAGATAGGCTTATCAAAATACGGCAAAATTCCGTATTATTCCTTACTGCATTTAATTCGGGAATGCATGCTGTAAATTATCCGCTATAGTGCTCTGACTATTGCTGTTTTTTCTCAAACAGTAAGCCTATGTCTAAGAGTCTGTTGGCGTATAGACGCTAGTGCTAGGCTCACGCCTTTGAGCATGTGAATCAAGCAATGGCATGTGGGTAGCGCCGCCCGATCTTTGTATGCGGCCAACACCTTCCTGTAAAGAAAATAAGTCCCCTCGCGCGCCAGCGACATTCACTTTTAGTTCCAGTAAGTCTGTTTCTGTTTTTCTAGTTGTCTCGAGCATAGCTACTCTGAGTGACTCAGTAAGATCTGCTATGTGCTGTTGCGCGGCAATATTGTCCATTTCAGCTTTGCTTGCTCTTTCCTCGGTGGCTTTAACTGTCTGGAAAACTGCATTTTGCATGATTAAATTAGCTTTTTGTAATTCTATTAATTGCTGCCATGGGGTATTGCTAAGCGCTGTTTCTAATTCGAGTATTCTAGCGCTAGAGGTAGCGGCGATCTCTGTTTTTTCCCTGCTTACTGTAGTTAGCATCGCTTGTAATTCACGCTTTTCCATAGTAAGGGTATCTACTGTTTTACCCAGGGTTGAATTACTTACAGTGAGTATATTAATTTGCAGCTGGGCCTTTTCCCGCTCTTTTGAGAGTGCTGTCTCGCATTGGTTAATAGTGTTTTGCAATATGGTAATCTTACTGTATTGGGCGCTTACTTGAGCTTTCAACGCATCTGCTCTAGCCAGGGCGGGTTCTTTACTAGCTGCAGTTAGCGCTACCTCTAATTCACGCTTTTCCATAGTAAGTGTATCTACTGTGTTGCGGAGGGTTGAATTACTTAAAGTGAGTTCATCAATTTGTTGCTGGGCCATTTTCCGTTCAATTGAAAATGCAGTCTCGCGTTGGCTAATGGCGTTTTGCAACTCGATAATCTCAGTGCGTAGGGTGTTTGCTTGAATTTCCAATTCGCCTACTCTAGTCAGAGCGGTATTTTTTGCTGTTTCTAGTTTGACTGCACGCGTTTCATGTTTTGTTGTCTCGGCATCTTTTATAATCAGCCTGGCTATCTGAGATTGGCCTTCAAGTAATTTAAGCGTTTCAGGAGTATTGATGGGGCTGCCATCCGCTTTAATGAAAGCTTCATCTGCTGCTTCTTCAGTCTTAGACCTCTTGTTTTTTTTACTTTGTTTAGATTTAGAAGGGGGGGCAAAACTAGTTTTACTCGTTTCTTCTTTAATTAACTCATTCGCGGCTGTCTGCGCTAAAATTTCAGCATTTAAGAAAGCTAACTTAGGCGTTAGTTGCGTACTTATTTTACGATTTTCAGAATTGAGTTTGAGCAATACTTTATTGGTGTTTATCATACCAGTCATTCGAATTTCAATTTCTTCCATTGACGCAGAAATGAGGTTTAGAAATTGTTCTTTTGAGGATGAGTCATAAGAGCTTATTAGTTTGTAGGCCTGATTAAGAGCATAGTTTTCTGTAATTTTAGCATCCGAATATTCATTAGCGGTAACTAAAAATTCAGCTTTGAGCGCATCTGAATCTTCTGGGGAGTCTTCCATGAGCCAACTTGTATGAGGGCGTAATTTTCCTAAGGTAGGATGGGTTTTTAATTCGGCAATTTTTGCCTTAAGTTCGGTATTCTCGGCTATATTCTTTTGATAAAGGACAATATAACTCTTATTAATATCTGCAATATCAAGCATTTCACGCTGTATGCTGGTTATCACCCTATTATAAAGGCTGACAAAGTTTTCTTTTGACTCGTTTTCATACGTTTCATTAAGGCTGAGAGTTAAACTATTAATTATAGTACGTTTATTTTCTTGTTCGGAAGGTGCAGCAATGGCTTCTTCCACTCTATAAGCCCCCGATAATTTAAATCCTGCTTTCTCGGCTTCTCGTAAAGCTTGAATTATTACAGCTTTTGAGGAGCCAATTGCTAGAACATCATCGGTAGTACCGGTTAGCTTAGTTTTTTCCGACAGGGTAGGCGCGCCAGTAGGCCAAATGTTATCGGGTCCATGCATGGGTATTTTCCTGTTTCTTTATACTGAATTAATAATCTATTTTTCTATATATTGCATGGTACATGAGTTCATGTGGTATAGGAACCCTGTTTGTAGTGGAAGTAAATTTTTTATTTGGAATGTGAGCTAATAGGGTTTATTCGGTGAATAAAATCGAACTGATAAAATTATTAACCGTGATCATGTAATTGTCGAAGGTGGATACAGATTTATCGGCCCCTGCATTGGCGCTATGTGGCATTTCTGCACTAGTGCTAATTGACGAGGTTTTTTTGGTTCTTTGGCGTCCTTTCATGGCTGTTATCCTATTAAAAATTATATAGTAAAAAGTTGTTTTTATATTGGGCATACTAAAGGAATTTTATATGTAAATCTAATCTCAAATAGCTTAAGACGTTCTCATATTATTAACGATCATAAGCTATATGTTTTTATAAAACTGCAATTTGGCTAAAGTATGCATCTGGCAGATTAAACTTTATAATAATTTTTTTTGAAAGGATGGTCTTATGCTAGGTAAACATAAAGCGCATTATGATTTGGCTAAACGTATCCAAAACTGGAACGAAATACAAAAGCGATATTATCGCCATCTGTTACAAAGTCGAAATCTATTTATTTACCTAGTGCGAATATTAGCGGCAACCTATGGTTTGCTTCCAGCTCAAAAGGAGGAATTCCGCAGCCTTTTTATCCAGGAAAAGATCATAGCTTCTATAGCTGGAAAAAATATGGGGGTACTGGGCATTTCATTGTATGATGAGTTTGCTCGTTCTGAAGGAATGGATCCTACCAAAAAATCTTCTTTTTTTGTTCAAGCTACAGACCCTGAGTTTCTTAAGGACTTAAAATTTATTTTTGGAATAACAGTTTCAGTAAAAGTAGTCGATCCTGCAGCGGATGATTTAGTTATTATTAATACCATTCAATCTTACCCAAAATCATTGTCTGAGCTGGTCTTCCTATCCTTTATTATAAATTATATTACCAATGAAATGCGTGTTCATAATCCTCCTGAGCTTATTTGGCTGCTTATAAATAGTACTGGAAAAGGAGTCGATCGTGCTATAAGAGATAAAAGATTTATCGAATGGTCAGAAAAGTTTGCTGAAATTTCAATGGCCCCTAATTATAACCAGCGACTCGCTAATTTTAGTAAACAGTTTGATGAGGCTTTGCAAATTTGGCATAACGCCTCAACCTTAAAGCCAGAAATTCCATTTCATTCATTTCAGAAGCTTTTGGCAACTATTAATCAGCACTATCCGACTACTATAGAACAGATTAAGGCTATGTATCCTGAGGCTAATTCAACTAAAGCCATTATGAACAGGGCGATTATATGGATTTTAGGTTTCTTTTTTATCAATATACCTGTTGAGGTCCATTTATATAAACGTTTACAGAAAACATATAACCCTTATATTTTAACTGCCTTTGTGATTATTGCTTTAGGCTTTATTATTTCACTAGCAGCTTATGCCAATACTATAATGCAGTTCATAAAGGTTAATGCTAGGGAACGTTCTGCAAGATATTTTTCGCCATTAGGCCTAAATTTAAACTTATTTAAAGAAGATGAAGCTAAGTCAGAAATAATCGACAAAAGAACAGTGACTCGTTCAGAAAGGCTTAAATCGCCGCAACACAAAAGCAGTGATGAAATTCTAATCTTGGCTCCAATGCCGCCAACTAACTATACAGCAGAGCTACAATATACCCCAGCCACGGGAGTAAGTATAAAGTATTCGCATAATAGGGTTCCAAGAACGGCATCTGTTGTAAGACGGGCGTTAGAAGCCAGCCAAACACTTAAGGTTTTTCCTGTTTCAAAAACAGATTCTGGGCCTATTCTTCAAACGATTACTCTACTGATGGGTAATCACCGATACAGCACGCTTGAAACAGCTTCAGCCTATTCTATATTTAAGGCAGAGAGTACTCGAGAGCCTATTTATTTTGCCTTTACGCCAGAAGTTGTTAAAGAAATGGGCGGAGAAGATAGCTCTATTTATCTTAAAATGCTTGATATTGCCAAAAGGTGGAAAGTCATTCCACATGGGCAGGGCTTAAAAGTAGAGCATGGCTATTTTATGCTTCATCCTGCAGGCGATTTAGGTGATGCCCGATGTTCAGCCACTGAAATAGCCTTCTCTCTGGCAGGCGACAGGGCGCGATTTTTCTTGTTTGATGTTTATGCTTTTAACGCCCATAAAGGCGGAGTTATTTCAAAAGAAAGTCCGCTTTATGCACCACGAATCTATACTTTTCATTTGATCGAACCCTCACGTGAGGCGGATATCACACCTGTATAAAACCACAACAAGCTTTGCATAAATGTTGAGTACAATAAACATTATCGACAAAAGAAATATTGCCATAAACGTCACAGCTTTTAATGCATCATTAATTGTGTCGTAATGCTCATAAGTTGCTGCTTTAAATTCCTTTAATGCTGAAAAAAATTGATTTGGAGCTTCATTCTAAGTTCAAACATTATTCAAATAAATGGGCTTTTATAAGTTATAGTGCTAATAGCTTATTCATTGAGGGGAATTTCATGGCTTTTGCTAGTGAACGTAGTTATTCTATCAAAAAATTTTTTCAAGAAAAATTTAATCCTGTCTTTAGTTATCATGATTTTACTGATAATGAACTTGGGGAGGTTTTTATCTTACCTAGTTTCAAAGCGGCCTTTCCAAGTCTTGTGAGCGGAGACTACAGCAAGTGGCATGTAATTGGTGACGCCGCGCTTGATTTATTCATATTAAAAATACTTAAAACGCGTAATTTTGCAGGAGATGTGACTGAAGAGAAAAAGCGTCTGGTTGGTAATGATGCAGCCCAACCGCTCAATATATTATTTGACGAATGGAAATTGGGCCAATTTATATTTGCCGATGAACCTTTAGATACGCATAAAAAAGCCAATGTGGTTGAGGCCATTTTGGGTCTACTTTACTGTAAAGGAAAGCTTACTGAGGCAATGATTGAAAAGTTATTTGATCGTTTTTTACCAAAGCCGGCTGCGAAACCACCAGAAATAGCATTAAAATTCCCAAGTGCTGCTGAAATTGCTTGCTTGAATCCAGATAAAATAAGAATGCTTATTGCATATAATAGTGAACAAGTTACACGGCTTGCTAATGAAATATTAAAATATATTTTAGACAAAATTGTTGCCACAGATATTGGTGATATCCCACCTTGGATAAATAAACTCGCCATCATCCAGAAATTAAATGGAGCGGATATATTTGCTGAGTACTTGCGTGATAATCGAATAAGCCGTGAGAAATTTGGTATCATGTTCGCTAAACCAGAAAAGCTTCTCCCATTTCCAATGTATGGCGATAGTTCAAAGACCGACTTAAGTGATTTGGAGAAGTCACCGCTATTGTACTCTAAATTAAAAATATATAGACAGTTCACTAGTGATCAACAGAAACAGTTAGCAAAGGCATGGTTAAATAAGTTGACCTTTGCTTATTCACCAGTAGACAAAGATACTTTTGTTCAGGCACTTGAGAAAATACGCCATGAATTATCAGAATGCGAATTTTTAATTGATGATTATAATAAGCTTGATCCTAGTACAAAAGCTTTATTACTTAGCTATAAGCCACTTGGACACCTAACTTGTTTCGCATACTATTATTCTGTAAGGCAGGATCAAGTTAACAAATTATTTGATTTAAGCCCTGAATTATTTCAGGAAGTAGCCGCTATGTTAAATCCTGACGGGGACATTGTACGTCGCCTTAAAGAGGAAATTAACCGTAGAATTACTCCTCCAGCAACTGATAAGACCCGTAAGTACTATCAAGGCTTTTTAGCTTGCCTAGTACCTAAGCCAGTACCTAAAGTTGCTTTGCCAATTGCTTCGGCAATGGGTGGGGCGGGAGTAGCATCCGCAGCTCCAGCGCCTGCATAATTAATAGGCTTTAATACATCGATTACTACTGATTTGGTTAGTAATGTAAATAAACTATCCCTGATAAGTGAACAGTATTGGGGATATGGCTTTAAATGCCAAAGGGCTAACTTTGACTATTGAGGGAAGGGGCCGTTTCCAATTTAAGGTGCGACAGGGGGATCAAATCTTCGGCCTACTGATTGCGAATCGACATGCTTAAAAATAAGATGTTGATTGTTATAGATATTTAAACTGCCGATGCTCACCACAAATGTAGAGTTGTGTAGAAGAATGTATAAGAGAATCACTATAATCTCACGAGGATTGACTTCTGTTTATGGCAGATTTTATAACGTATAAGATAGCTCATTTTCGAAATAGCTAAAAACGAAAATGAAGCGAGTTTTCATTTTCACTGGCGCTAATGACGGCACAGGATTAACTCTTTAAAATAATAACTTCACTCTGTTTTTATAACCCATAAGGCATATTACTTTGACGTAATATATCTTAAGTGTAATAATAGGCTATAATTATAAAGGCTTAATGAAATGTATGAAGTAGAATACACAGATGAATTTGGCGAATGGTGGGATAACCTAACAGAGGATGAGCGAATTAGCATCACTGCAAGTGTAGGATTGTTACAGCACTTGGGCCATCAGCTTAAATATCCGCATTCTTCGGATGTAAAAGGCTCAAAGCATGGACATATGCGTGAGCTAAGAGTACAACACCAAGGAAAGCCATATCGGATTTTATATGCTTTTGACCCTAGAAGAGTTTCGATTTTACTTATCGGGGGAAGTAAAGTAGGAAATGATCGTTGGTATAAAACCATGATCCCGCTAGCCGAGCGACTTTATGATGAGCATTTAATTGAAATTTCTAAATCAAGAGGTAAAAAATAATGGCTAAGTCATTTAATATTCTAAAGAATAAGATGTCTAAGAGCGCTCAAAAAGAAGCAAATTTACTTACTGAAAAAATGATTTCAGATATGCCTTTGCAAGAATTGCGCCAAGCAAAAAATATGAGCCAAGAACGCTTAGCAGAAATTCTAGATACTAAACAGTCTAATATTTCTCGTATTGAAAAAAGAACAGATATGTATATATCGACTTTGCGTAGTTATATTCAGGCTATGGGTGGAGAACTACAAATTACTGCTCATTTTCCCGAAGGAAATATTAACATAAATCAATTTCAAGAAATTTAGTTTCTATTAAAATATGGTGCTGACAGGGGGAATCGAACCTCCGGCCTACTGATTACGAATCTGTTATCTTAAATATAAGTTATTGATAATACTAATAATTTAAACTAACGACGCTCACCACAAATGTAGGGTTGTGTAGAAGAATGTATAAGAGAATCACGAGAATCTCACGAGCAGCATATTTATATATTATAAATTTAAATAGTTCACTTTATGCGAGGTTCGTACGGGATAAATGTTTCTTGAAAGTGCCATAATAGATTTTCATTATTTAAGAACGTCTCCTTAATTTCAAATATTTTTAAAATTGAAATATATACTAAAATATTGGTTGCCCAGGCAATATTAATAAACCTTTCTTCAACTTTCTTAAGAGAAGCTTTATTTTCATAGATTTGACCATGTGCAATAGAGTTTCTATATTTAATTATAAGCGCAGCTAAATTTTCGTTATTTAGCTCTCTGAACCTTTTAAATAATTCTTCGTACATTATTGGATAATCATTTTGAATTTCACCTATGAGATTAGTTAATTTGTCTCTGAAAGTGCCATATATAGTATTTTGGCACTCTTTACACTTTTTAATCCCCTTTATTGTTGTACTGGCATCAAGGATCGCGGCATTTAAAAAGAATTTTAAGAAAGGGTGCTGTGGGGCATCTTCAGAATAAGACCAAAAAAACATATCTAAATAAGCGAATTTCTTCTGACCGCATTTACTTAAAAAATTAAGAGTTATATTAATAATAGACTCATTTGTAGATTCAAAGATCGGTTTTCTAAGCCAGCCTTGAGGTAGTATTTTAGGGAGATGCCATGTGATACTTTCATTTAAAATGATTTGTGAAGGGTTAGGATTTACAATTCTGCATACTAAACTTAGGAAATGGATAATATCGGTGGCTAACTTATATGTATCAGAAAGATTAGTATCTCGGCCCTTATCAAAAGTAAATTTTATTTTTAAAAAACAGCGCTGTCTTAATATTGAAATTTGCGAATTTTTGAAAATGAATTTTAAAGGCATATCTTTTTTAACTAAGTCATATGCTACAACAACAAAACTAAATGAATTTATATTATCAATATCTATGGGTCTAGTTTCATTTCGCCAGCGAACGCTCAATTTTTCTGGTACGTTTATTAAAGCTGACCGAAAAGATAGCTGCTTCTCTACCTCGTTTGTTGGAATTCCCCCCAATAAAATTATATAGCTATCTTTTATTTTGCATAAAATATCAGTGTATGAGGAAGCTAATTTTTCCCATAGGTTGTCATTAGAAATCTTTACTAATACTTTCTTATCATCGATAGTACAAATTACTGATTCCCATTTATCATCAATCAAAATTTGGCATTCGGTATGATTTTGCAAGTATTCAATAGGCATAATAAATCCCCTATTTTTTTAATGATTATCTTAAAATATTTTTTAGTTGAAAATCGGTTACTAGCCCCAACAGGTATCTAATATTAACATATCAGTTTTGTTAAAAGCCAGGTTTCATGTTTGTTTAAATATTAAACACATGTTCACAATTTAAACAAAATACGATATATTGAAAATGCCGCCAATGAAATCACAACGCCATTTTAAAATGGCATTAAGGAACTAAAACATTATGTAACGAGGAGAATCTAAATGGATTTAGATAAGAAAACTATCTTTACAGAAAAGGAAGCCGCTGAATATATTGGAATGAGCGTAAGCTTCTTGACTAACTCACGGTCAATAGGAAATAAACGGGGCGCAGCTCGTGCTCCAAAGTTCTTTAAAAACGGTCGCTGTATTAGATACAGAAAGAGTGAGTTGGATAGATTTAATAATAGTTTTAACGATTATGAAAATCTATCGGAGATGGAGCAAAGAATAGTACCTCGCCCTAAATAGAAATTTTTTGGTAGCCCAAGTTTGTTTATAATAAACTTGGGCCTTTTTTTATCAAAATTTTTAAAGAGCTTTAAATTGATTTTGTTACATTTCATAAAAACAGTTGTGTAAAGTTCCTACTTGGCACTCTACTGTACTCTTTTTTTCTTTACGGTTATACATAGCTTTTAGTTACATAAATTCGATAGAAAAATACACTCCTACAAGCCTATACTGTACCCATCGATTGAGTATTATTTAAACAGAGCGAATATTATTCAATCGAGAGCTAAAACACAGTAAAGATAAGGAGTGTCTAATGAAGTTATCATCTAAAGCCCGCAGTAAAATTGCCTATCTAATATACCTCAGTTTAATGCCATGTATTTCATTTGCAGATTCCGATGTTGCCGGAACCTTAAATAATTTTTTTGCTTACCTAACGGGGCCACTTGGTCAAGTAATTGCATTACTTGCTATCGCAGGCGTCGGCATTGGTTGTTTTGTGCTGGGCAAGGTCAATAAGATGTGGGTAATTGCTGTGGTAGTCGGCATCGGCTGCGTGTTCGGCGCTCATTCGATGTTAAGTATGCTAGAAGGGAGCGTCTAATGAGCCAAGAACCATTAAATACTGCACCTGTCTTTCAGGCCTTAACCCGCCAACCTATGTTATTCGGAGTCGCTTATGAATACGTATGGTTAAGCGGTCTGATGGTAATAGCGAGCTTTGTAATTAGTAAGAACTTAGTTGCTTTACTCGCCTTTTTCCCACTTCACCTTGTCGGCGTAATTCTTTGCAAGATCGACCCCTGCATTTTTAAATTAATTTCAATAAGAGCCGCTATCGGCATGGTTAAAAACAAAGGGTTTTGGAAAGCCCAATCTTATGACCCAGTTTAAGGATAAACACTATGTTTAAAGCACTCGATTTAATGCATAACGAAATCGGCCTCTCTTCAAAGATTCCTATTACTCATTTGAATGAGGCTACTATATTTGAATCTACAAGCGCACAGATGGGTAGCGTAATTTATATTAAAGGCATCCCCTTTGATACGGCGACCCATGAAGACTTAAATAGCTTTCAGCGAACCTGGCATTATGCCCTAACAGTGTTAGGTGATGAGTATGCTGTATATACCCATATTATTCGCCGTAAGTTAAATGTAAATCTCACGGGCAAATTTGAAAATGAATTTTTGCGTGATATTGACACTAAATATAATCGCCAATTTCAGAATACCAGCCTATACGGAAATGATCTTTATATAACGATCGTGCAAAAAGGCCTGGATTTTGGTGGCTTTAATAAAGCATTTAAGTTGGCACAAAAAGTTAGTGATTCTACAATTAGAGCCGCTCGCGAGGAAAAACGGCAAGCAGATATTCTTAAGTTGAAAAAACGTATCGATCAGTTTTGTGCCTCAATGTCAGCTTTTACGCCACATATACTAGGTGCTGATGATGAGCGGTTAGGGCATTCTGAACTTTTAGAATTTTTAGGGCTATTTGTTAATGCCGTGCATAGCATCCCTTTTAAAAGCCCGGCTTACGCCTCGCCCATTAACAAGACACTTAAAAATGGTGTGAAAGCCCTAGAGCTTTACCCTGAGGGGAATATTGCTGAATATCTGCCTGCAAAGCGCATATTCTTCGGCGATAATAAAATGGACTTTCAGGATGTAAACGGCAACTCGAAATTTGCAGCCATACTTTCTATTAAACGCTATCCAGAGGAAACGAAGTCTACGCTTTTAGATAAGCTTTTGCACATAGACTGTGAATTTGTATTAACAAATACCTTTGCTATTCAGCCAAGCGAGCAATCACTGCGCAAAATTGATCGACAAGTCATTAGGATGCTTAATGCAAATGATGCAGCCACTTCTCAGATTGCTCAGCTTACAGAATGCAAAGATGATTTAGCATCCGGCAGATTACTTGTGGGATATCACCATAATACAATTATGCTGCTAGCAGATTCCGTAAAAGCTTTAGAAGACGCCGTTAATAAAGCCAATAAAGTATATGAGTCAGCGGGTATAACCACCATTCGAGAAAGCTTAGGATTAGAGGCGGCATTTTGGGCGCAGATACCTACTAATCAGGTTTACCAGGTACGATCTACACTTATTACCAGCAAGAATTTTGTCGACTTTTTTCCTCTGCATAACTACCGCACAGGATATTGTGACAGAAATCATTTAGGTTCGGCAGTGACGTTAATTGAAACGCCATCAAGAACACCCATGTTTTTCAATTTCCATTCCGCGGGTTCGGGAAATAAAAATGACCTTACCCCTGGCCACACTACTATCATTGGCGGCAATGGCTCCGGCAAAACAGTATTCATGGCATTCATGGATGCACAAATGAGCCGGTACGGTGGCCGATCGTTCATTTTTGATCGCGACCGCGGAATGGAGCTTTACATTAGAGCCGCAGGGGGCGTTTATAGCGTGATCTCACCTGACCATCCAGAAGAAGCTTGCTTTAATCCTTTTTGGCTAAAAGATACGCCTAGCAACCGCCAATTTATTAAAGAGTGGATGGGGCAGCTTGTTAAATTGGACGGTGAAGAAACGCTTCCACCTGAAATTGAGCGCGATATCTCTTACGCCGTTGAATATGCCTATGACAACCTTTCAAAAATTAGTCGGTGCTTATCCACGGTCACTCAAATATTGCCGCAGAATTTTGCTCGCTGGAGCCGATTAGAAAAATGGCTCAAGGGTGAGAATTCACGTTCAGATGGCGATTATGCTTATCTCTTTGACAATATGGTCGATAAGCTGGATGTCGGGGTGAGCAAGCTTGGGTTTGATTTAACACAAATTATGAACCAGCCTACCGCTGTTTTAACGGCAGTCATGATGTATTTATTCTACCGCATCGAAGAATCATTAGACGGC
>JAUSAW010000007.1 GCA_030652335.1 Gammaproteobacteria bacterium | reverse complement strand
ATCTGTTCAAACTGCTACATATTTTATGGCCGAAAGTGCGTTTACAGCAGAGCTTAGGTCAAGTTTTCAACCTTTGTCTGCTATATTTGAGAGGGAGCTGCAAGCTATTAGAGAGGGCGCCGTTTTAAATGGGTATTCATTCACTGTTGTCGTCCTCGACTTGACTGGGGATCCAGCTCTTAATAACTAAGCGTGCTTATCTTGCCTTCTGAATCGCCTGACAAACCTGCTCAGCCCCTTCCAGAATCCTAGGCCCGTCTCTAGCAACTAAACTAGCCTCGATAGTCACAACATGATGGTTTTTAACAGCCGCCATCTGCTGCCATTGATTCCAGCTTGCTGGATTAAAGGGCGAATAACCTATAATTACCTGTGGATTATAATCGATAATCTGTTCGACCGAGGTCATGCCTGCATAAGTTTTCATATGTCCAAAAATATTGCGGCCGCCGCATAAGGCGATAATTTGCCCTGAGAGACTATGATTTCCTACCGTATAAATAGGATTGCTTGAAACCTGTATAAATACGCTAGGCTTAATCTTATTGAGTGAATATTCAGCTTGAAGTATTTTATAGCGGATTAAAAATTGCGCGGCTTCCCTGTTGGCTCGCGTACTATTCCCTGTTAATTTACCTAGATTTTGCATCTCCGTACTAATAGCAGGGATATTAGGATTATTTACCACATAAACCGGGATATTAAATTTTGCTAAAGCGGCCAATTGAGGCACTACCCCACTTGGGCCCCAGACTATCACTAGATCAGGTTTTAAAGCGACAATAGCTTCGATATTAACATTTTGAAAACCGCCAACCTGAGGTAATCGACTAGCAGCTAGCGGATAGTCGCTATCGACACTCACTCCAACCACTTGTTTACCCGCACCAATGGCATATAAGGTTTCGGTAATGCCAGGCGCAAGACTAACCACCCTTTCAGCAGGTTTTTGCAATACGATTGTTCGGCCACTATCATCCTGCACTGAAATAGAGCCGTAGGCTACGTTCACCGCTCCGATTAACAAGGCAAATAAGGGGATTTTATAGCGCATGTTTAAGCCTCTCTCGATAGGCATTCCAATTGAAATGGGGGCCAGGATCTGTTTTACGACCAGGAGCAATATCGCTATGCCCAGTAATTTTATTGAGCGTAATGTCGGGAAAACTATTCATAATCGTTTGGGTAAGCTTCACTAGCGACTGGTATTGAGCCTCATTAAAATCAATGGTGTCCGTGCCTTCTAATTCGATGCCAATAGAAAAATCCCCGCAGTTATCACGGCCTTCAAAGCTTGATACCCCCGCATGCCAGGCACGATCGTTAACTGAAACAAACTGCACGATATCCCCGTCACGTTTAATAAGGAAATGTGCCGACACTTTTAAGTCCTTAATGGTTTTAAAGTAAGGATCTTTAGTACTATCCAGTTTATTTTGGAAAAAGTCCTCAATATATTTCCCTCCAAACTCCCCTGGCGGCAAACTAATATTGTGAATAACCAATAGATCAACTGCCATACCTTCAGGTCGTTGCCCATAATTTGGTGATGGACAATGCCCAATATTTTCAATCCAACCGCTAGCATTCAATGTGAAATTCATAAGGCTCCTTAATCATTTAAAGAATTATGGTACGGCCAGACAACAAGCGCAAGATGTATTCATGCTGCCATTATATACTTAAGCGGGAATGACCATTTTATAAATGACAAAATATAAGCCCACATGTAAACTCTACTCAGAATCTATATTGGGATATTCAAATAATGGCTAAATTACACTTCTATTATTCCGCGATGAATGCCGGAAAAACAACCCTCTTACTCCAATCAAACTACAACTACCGTGAACGTGGCATGAATACTCTGCTATTGACCCCGCAAATCGACAATCGCTTTGGACAAGGAAAAATTGCTTCAAGGATCGGTTTGCAAGAAGATGCCATCAGCTTCGATAGTAATAGCGATTTATACGCAATAGCCAAGGACCATCAATCCAATAACCCCCTTCACTGCATCTTGGTCGATGAAGCACAGTTTTTAAGCCGCAATCAAGTCTATCAGATTACCGAAATAGTCGATCAGCTCGATATTCCGGTACTTGCTTACGGACTGCGGACTGACTTTAAAGGTGAGCCATTTGAAGGCAGCAAATATCTATTAGCCTGGGCCGAATCCTTAAGTGAAATTAAAACCATCTGTCATTGTGGGCGTAAAGCCACTCAGGTTTTACGTTTAGATGAGCATGGCAGCCCGATTATCGATGGCGCGCAAATTTCGATTGGCGGGAACGATCAATACGTTTCAGTTTGCCGCAAACATTATAAATCAAAACAAGTTGCTTAAAACCAAGGGGATACTATGTCAACGCATCACGATCACTCCCATCATAACCATGATCACGGACATGGCCATCATCATGTAATCCCTGAGCAATTTAATAAAGCCTTTCTTATTTCAATTTTGGCAAACTTTATCTTAACTGCCGTACAGATCAGCTCTGCCTATATAGCGCACTCCACTAGCTTATTAGCTGATGGCGCACATAACTTAGGTGACGTCCTAGTCTTGATATTGGCTTGGATGGCGAGCTTAATGCTAAAAAAACGCTCCAGCAGTAATTACAGTTATGGCTTTAAAAAGATGACCATTTGGGCCTCATTAATTAATGCTTTAATATTAGTGTTTGCCTGCGCCTTAATAGTAGAACAAGCTATTTCTCATTTATTAAGCCCCCACACTGTCTTATCAACCTACGTCATGATCATCGCCTTACTGGGAATTCTCGTCAATGGAGGAACAGCTCTGTTATTCACCAAGGGCCAGGATGATCTTAATATTAAAAGTGCCTTTCTACATCTGGCTTACGATGCCTTGATTTCATTAGGGGTCTTTATCGCCGGAGCGATTATCTATTTCACCCACTGGTATTGGGTTGACCCAATCGTAGGCCTTACTATCGGCATATTTATTATGTGGGGAAGCATTAAGCTACTGAAACAATCTGTTAATTTAGCGATGGATGGAGTCCCTCATAATGTTAATCTTGAAGAAGTGCAGCATTATCTCCTTGAACTGCCAGGAGTCACCGAAGTACACGATCTGCATATATGGAGCCTAAGCACGCGTGAAAACGCCCTTACCGCCCATCTGATTATGCCAAAAGAGCCTTGCACCGATGAAATGCGCAAAAAGATTAACCACAACCTTAAAGAGCAGTTCAATATTCATCATGCCACTATTCAGGTTGAGCAAGGCGCGGGAGAGCTAGACTGTGAACATCACAACTGTTAAACGAGTAGGGTTTCTAGCCACAGGCTCTGAGCTGACCACCGGCGAAATTTTAAATACCAATGTGCAATTTATGGCTCAATCCTTGCTGGAACATGGGGTAGAAATTGGCGAACACGTTTTAGTCGATGATAGAGAAAACAATATTATATCTGCCTTAGACTATCTATTAACAAACCATGACGCCGTTATTATAAGCGGTGGCTTAGGCCCGACCTCCGATGATCGCACTCGATTTGCCCTTAGCCGCTTCGTCGATCAAGAATTGGTATTTCACACACCAAGCTGGCAAAGAATTGTAGAACGCCTTACTAAACGTAATATCCCCATTCCTGAAAATAATCGCCAGCAAGCACTATTCCCTGAATCGGCAACCGTATTCCCTAATCTCTTCGGCACCGCTGATGGCTGCTACCTACCTTTTGGCAACAAGCACATCTTTATGCTCCCAGGCCCACCGAGAGAATGCCTGCCTTTATTTACAGAATGTGTATTGCCCATATTAGATACCCATCAGTTTTATACCAATCGAAGCCTCTATCGCTGGCGCTTAATGGGCGTGTCAGAATCGGCTATCGCCGAAGAACTTGAAGCAATAGGAAAACCCTTTAATCTAGAATTCGCCTATCGTGCAGCTTATCCGTATACCGATATTAAATTAATGCTTGAGCACAATGCAGAGCTAGATAACATTATTAGCCTTATCAACTCAGCGCTTCAGCCTTATTTAATTACCACCGGCAATGCACCTATCTCTAGCGTATTAAAAGCTCGGCTTGACCAGTCTACAATTGTGCTTACTATCGTAGATAATGCCAGCAATGGTTTAATTATGGCGGGCTTAATGAGCCCTGGCACTAGATTGAACTTAACTGCCGCTAATCAAGCCAGTGATCAACACTGCTTGATAATTAATGGCTTAAAGGAATATTGGGATACAGCAACTCAAGCGAATACTACCGAGATTCACGTGGAATTAATTCATGCTGGAATAAGCACTAAAAGTTCGAGACAAATTTATTTAAGAGGACAGGAAACCATGGACTATGCCATAGAATTCACCTGCCATGAGATTATGAAGGCTTGGTTTGCTTAACAATCTCGTGTAGCCGAACTGGCCTTAATAGCTGGGGCATTGGCTTTAGCATGAAATAATGGAGTAGAACTATTTAATTCTTTTGCCAAATTCTTCGCATAGATAGCATCACGCCTTTCCTGCTCAGCCTTAGTTACTAAAACCACTTTATTTCTGTCCACTTGATATGAAACGACATCACCACTAGCCAAACCAGCAATAATATCTTGAGGCGATAATTTACGAATACTATCTTCGCAAATTTGTGCCGTCATTTCACTTTTTAAGCTAAAGTCACCGGTAGGGATAACGGTGCCATCAATCGTAAAGGCCTTACTTTCGGCAAGGTCTTTTAACTGATTAAATTGCACATTCATCATGGCATTATAGGCATTAGATACTACTGCCGGGGATTGCTTGTCAGGATTAATACTAAGGCCTTCACCTGCATTCCAAACTTTAGCTCCATTCGCTACATCAAGTAAAGTTTGAACACAATGTGGGCCACAGTTAAACCCATTATCCTGACGGCGCGCAACCACCCAATTGAAGGTGAATTCTTGCTGCAGTGCTTCTGTAAAAAGCGCCTGAATACGTTTTGCTGTTTTAGTATTGGCTGAAGAGCCTAATGGATCTGCTATGGTAACTTCTGGTTTACCATCGACAAATCGAAAGACATAGGGAACATAGTGATTAGACCCCACATTCAAAACACCAAGAATTTTTAAATCGTTAGCTCTTTGCTCATCTGTTAAGGAATCAAGCTTATTTTTAATACCTTCAACAATACCGCCCACCCCAAGGTGATCGGCAAGAGTTGGCATTACCGCTATTGAAGAAGTTTGAGTTAATGAAAGACAAAGCAGGCTATCAATAGCCGTATCGGTTAATTGAAACCTTTTATAATCTTCAAATTCTGTTCCGTTCATTTCCACTCTCCAGGTTTACATATTTATTATACATTAATGTATATAAATAGCAACAGATTTGCTCAAAACGCATACAAGGCAACATGCTGACTTATATGGCATTTTGCTGGCTAGAGACGGTTTTTATTATTATTAGATTACTGCTAAGCCCTAAAATATATGATGCCATACTCTCATAGACCCTAGCCCAATGCAAATAATTTCCAGCAGAAAAGCTACCTATTTAATTCAAAAATTTTACAGCGCAAATTTGAGGCCTTATCATCAGATCCTATTAGCAAAAACTTCAGCCTAATGCTCGAGACAATTTTCCGAAAAACGGCCCCATTTAAAGGCTTAGGAGACACTACTTGCCAACACTCTACTGCATTAATTCCCATGGCGTGTAGATAAGGCATTATCTGCCCTCTTGCTACACTTTCTGCCTGGCGTGAATTGCTATTGTTTTGACTCACTGCAACGAGGCCCTGGGTTTGAACAATTAAAACCCGGCCATCTGGCGCGTGTAAAGTATGAACAACAACTTGATTGCTAGCTAGCTTAGGATGCATTCCTATAAACAGTGGCAATATAAAAATCAGCCCCAGATATCTTGCAGGCATCGCACGCGGAGCTAAAATTAAAGCGGCGCCTACTATACCTATCGCAGTAAGCATAATACTTGGCTCGGGCAAATATACCCCCCACCAAGCTTGACTAGCAAAATAATGCAATACCCTCCATAACCCAGACATAACCAGACTCGACACAGTCAATATTGCTTTGCCTAAGGCTGGCCATATAAACAGTAAAACCGTGCCGAACAGTGCGCCAGGAATAACCATAATCATCATTATCGGAATGGCAATTATATTAGTCAGCAAACTTACTAGAGAAACCTGATGAAAATAGTATAATGAGATCGGCAATATGCCCCAAAATATTACCCATTGCGGGTAGATCCAATTATGCCAAATCGCATGTCTGCCGATTCGCCCTACATAAGCATATAACAAGAACCATACTGCTAAAAAGGACAACCAAAATCCTGCCTCATACAGGCTGAGAGGGTTCCATAAGATAACTAAGCACAATGCCAAAAACCAGGCCTGAAAGGAATTAATGTTGCGCTCGGCAAATCGTGCCCCTCCTAATACCATAATAGTAATAAAGGCCCGTTGAGTAGGAACGGTAAATCCCGCTAAAACGCTATAAACCAAGGCAGCAAATAGGCCCGCCAGCCCAGCGGCTTTTTGGGCCGGCAAACATAACGCCAATCCTGGAATAAGCGGCCACAAATAACGAACTATCATAAAAATTAAGCCGGCTAGCAAAGCGATGTGCAAGCCTGAAATAACTACGAAATAGCTCGTTCCGCTATTAACCAAGATATGCCAGGACTCAGGCGTTAATCCGGTTTTATCCCCGAGTATTAATGCCACCATTACGCCCTGATTTGCCTCGCCATAGGTTGCCCGCATAAGCCTGTCTCGAACGCTTAAGCGTAAATTATTAATAGGTTCAGACCAAAAATCTTGAGACAAACGATGATAGTAATGATGCGGAATAACATAGCCCTTAGCAACAATGCCTTGGCGATGCAAAAATGCCGCATAGTCAAATTCGCCTGGATTATTAAAATAGGCAATAGGCTTAAGTTTAATTAATAGCCGCCAGGTATCTCCAGGCTTTAGATGCGGCGAAGACCCATACCAATCCAATAAAAACTTGCCATTCTTAGTGGCTAATTCAAATCGAACTCTGTGTTGCATTCGCATACTAGGCAGCCCCATAACGACTCCAGTTACCCACATCGGGTGATTAAAATGCGCATCATCCAACACCCTGCTATCGCGCTGTTTTATGCTGAAGCTTGCGTGCCACGCTAGCAAGACTATAATCAGTACAACTAAAATATACGAATGGCTTTTCATTGATTATATTATGAACAATTTTTTTTCTCGTGGAAAGCGAGCACAACCTTTAATTAGCGCCGAAGAAATTGAAAGTCATCGCGGCTTTAAATGGCTTGGCCGCTATTTAAAGCACCCCTATCTATGGAAGTTCGATAAAGTAGCTGTGGCTCGCGCGGCATTTATAGGTTTGTTTGTTGCCTCGCTACCCATTCCATTTCAAATGCTGCTCGCCTGCATTATGGCCATCAACTTTCGTGCCAATCTGCCCAGCACGATAGGACTTACCTGGATCAGCAACCCCCTTACCTCAACCCCGCTTGCCTATCTAGCCTATAAACTTGGCCAAGGCTTGTTAAAGACAGCAAACCTTGATTTCACTGCTTTGTCTTACCATCAAATACTCGCCCAATGGCATATTATTTGGCCTGCCTTATTGCTTGGCAGCCTTTTTATGGGATTAGTTGCAGGCACAGCTGCCTGGATGCTGGTCCATCTATTTTGGTGCTTTATTAAAAGGTCACAATCATGATTCCTATGTATCAAAACCACACCATGGAAGGCGAGTATATTTTTAGCGTCACCGAACTTAATCTTGCAGTACGCGACTTATTAGAAAAAAACTTTTCTCAAGTATTTGTAAGCGGTGAGATTTCCAATTTAACTCAGCCCGCTTCAGGCCATCTCTATTTCACCTTAAAAGATAGCCATGGCCAAATCAAATGCGCCCTCTTTCGCGGCAAACAAAAGCAATTACGCTTTAACCCACAAAATGGTCAACACGTCACGGTATTAGCAACCGTAAGCCTCTATCCAGAGCGAGGTGATTATCAATTACTCGTTGAGCATGTTCAACTTGCCGGCGAAGGCATGTTGCAGCAACGCTATGAAGCCCTAAAACTTAAGTTATCAGAAGCAGGCCTATTTGATTCTGCACATAAAAAACCTTTCCCGGCTTTTCCAAAATGCATTGGCGTAATCACCTCAAAAACTGGCGCTGCGTTGCAAGATATTTTAAGCGTGTTAAAAAGACGCTGCCCGATTATTCCCATAATAGTATATTCATGCCAGGTTCAAGGCGATCTTGCCGCCCCACAATTAATCGAAGCCATTCAATCAGCAAATAATGATCCACTATGTGATGTGTTAATTTTAGCTCGAGGCGGTGGGTCCATAGAAGATTTGTGGGCATTTAATAACGAACAATTAGCCTATGCTATTTTTAATAGCGACATTCCTATAATAAGCGCCGTGGGCCATGAGACCGATTTCACCATCGCTGACTTCGTCGCCGATCAACGCGCACCAACGCCAAGCGCCGCGGCTGAAATAATCAGCCCCAATCAAGATGAGTTAACTGCTCAATTAAATAGATTACAGCTGCGTTTAAATGAATTACTCCATAATAGACTCTTTCATGCCAAGCATCATCTACTGCAAATAAGTAAACGCTTAATTCATCCAAAACAAAAGCTATATCAACGCATGCAAAAACTCGACGATTTATCCACTGTTTTAATTAAAATTATTCACACTCATTTAAATAGAAGAAAACAAGACCTAAAATGGATAAAAAATCGGTTTGAAATGCACAAGCCTTCCATTCGAATTCACTTACTCGACACTAAAATTAAACAATGGAACAAAAGGCTAGAACAACTTCAACTAGCCTCCTTTAAAAATAAACGTGATGCTTTTTATAATGCGGCTGAAAAGCTCCACACCCTAAGCCCATTGGCAACCTTAAGGCGAGGCTATGCCATTGTACAAAATGAAAACAAAGTGATTATTACTCAATCAAAACAAGTTAAAGTAGGCGATGAAATTAATCTCACTTTAGCCGCAGGTGCTCTGAACTGTGAAATTAAATCCATTATCGCCGGTTAATATTTGATCAAAATTGTCAAGCGTGACCATTTACTCGATTTGCGGGTTTATTCACCATGTTATCCACAGGCTTCTTAACAAAATCTGTGGGTAAGTATGCAGGCTAAAATTTATGCTTGCTTCTAGGACTTAACATTCATATTATCCAATGAATTTTTAACATGGAAGTATCAATATGGGGTTAAGTAACCTAGAAAGAGATGTTGCATCTTATAATGCTGCAGGGGGGCTACGTCGCTCTGCAAAACAAATTAACGCCCTTAATTGCGAATAAACGCAAAATAAACCCTTATTTTACTGGAACCTAAAAACCATGCTATTAACTGAATTAAAAGCTAGAATTGAGCTCTATAACCATCGAAAAGGGCCGTTTCGCCGCGCATTTTGGGATGCTCCTCAAATTCCTTTTCTTAAAAAATACTTAGCTTATACTACGGATAATTTAGTATATAAAGGAGAAAATCCCAATTTAAGCATGGACGACTTTTTAAAGCATTATAAATGTGAAGCGTTATTCACAAAAGAATATCTGGAAAGTGGTACGCAAAGCGCTCTATTATTTAACGCCTGGCTAAAATCTGATGGCATTGAAGCAGCGAAGTCGCCCTTCAATCCTTGGAAACACAGATCTCTTGAAGACTCTTTAAAAAATGTAGCAGAAAGTATCAATCAGCCTAAATGGGAATAAAGGGATAGATTATACTAATAAAAGCTTTTTCAACCGCTGCTCCGATACTGGCACAGCGGTTTTTAATTCTTGAGCAAATAAAGACACCCTTAGCTCTTCCAATAACCAGCAAAACTTCTCAGCATCTAATTTGATGCGCTTAATCTCATTAACAGAATGATAGGCCTGCGCTAAGCCTTGAACCACTATCATCGCCTGACGATCTTTCTCGGGGCTTTGCTTAAGCTTATCCAGGCGCCTTATCATCGCTTGAATATAAATATTTACACGCTTAAACCATTCATCGGGGGTATTTTGCATAAAATTAGCATAGATAAGCTGCTTTAGCTGGGACTGTATATCCTGATAAATCGATGTAAATGCGGCGGGTACATTTGAAGCCAATAACTTGGATAGTTCCTGATATGAGCTGGCAATAGCGCTTAGCTGCTGAATCAGTTTTTTCCCTTCTGAATGTAATTGCCCGCGCTGGCTTAAGGCTTCAATAAAAGCAGCCTCGCTTCGAACCTCGCCCTCGGCTAGAAATACTCGATCGAATACTTTAGCGGCAAAATCGTCCACACATTGCGACTTACTAATGGTTTTGGAGAATTTTAACATAAGGGCATTAAGCTCCGGCATCGACTTAAGCTCACGCAGCTCTTTTTTACACTGCAACATAAAGAGCTGGCGCAGACCAAGTAGCGTTAAACGTTCAGCCTCTTGTTTGGTTGGCACCGCCTGAATCGCTACGCTATTGTCTTCGGCAATTATAGCGGGATAGGCTAAGGCTTCCATCTTGCCCTGCACAATCGATACGGTCTCAGGCAAGGACCCAAAACTCCAATTAACAATGCCGGACTGTTCGATCTCACTATGCAATGTAGCGGCAGTCTCTTGCATTTCACCGCGCAAAAATTGTTTTATCACCTTTAAATCGCGACCCTGTGTAATTAGCTCGCCTTCGTTATCGATAATCTGGATATTCATTTTTAAATGAGCCGGCAACTCGATTTCAGCCCAGGTCTCTTCAGGCACTAAAACACCCGTCATGCGCTTAAGCTCGGCTGCTAAGGTAATAAATAAGGACTGCTGTTTATCGGCATTATGAATTTGCTCAAAACTTGCCTCTGCAAAATTAGGCGCCGGCACAAAATTTCGACGAATCGATTTAGGTAAACCACGAATCAGCTCGGTAATTTTCTCTTTTAATAAGCCCGTAACCAACCACTGGCAAATCGCTTCCGTTAATTGATTCAGTACCGCCAAGGGCACCCTGATACTCACGCCATCTTCATTATGTCCAGGTTCGAACCGATAGTGCAATGGCAGCTTGATCTGATTAATAATTAAGGTATCGGGAAACTGTTGTACCTGAATAGATCCCGCTTGATCGGTGACCACATCTTGCTCGGATAGATGCAAAGCCTGTTGCGACTCAAGACTTAAGGCCTTAATCCATCGTTCAAATTCAATTCCACCTACTATTTCTTTCGGCAGGCGTTGATCATAAAATTCAAATAGCTGTAATTCATTAACGACTATGCCACGACGTCGGCCTTTATGCTCAAGCCCTTCAGCATCGATCAGTAATTGCTGGTTATGAATAATAAAAGCAGCACGGCTATTAAATTCACCCTCGACTAAAGCATGACGAATAAATAATTCCCGCGCTAAGCTTGGATCGATTCTGGCATAACTTACCTTACGCTTAGGAATAATTTCTAAGCCATATAAAGTCAATTTTTCAAATGCCACCACTTGAGCCCGATCTTTTTCCCAATGCGGTTCTGAATAACTGCGTTTAATCAAATAAGCCGGTGCTATTTTTTCGATCCACTCGGGATCGATCTTGGCGATAGTTAAGGCGAAAATTTGAGTGGTTTCGATAAAGCTAGCGCACATTAACCATTTGGGTTTGCGCTTAGCCTGCTTAGAGCCTGGAAAGATTTGAAATTTAATATTGCGCGGCCCTAAATAAGTCCTTTCTTCTAGCCATTGGCCAATTAAGCTTAATGATCCGGTTAAAAGGGCCTGATGAATGCGCTGATAATCATGATGTGAATATTCATTCAGCGCTGACTGATATTGCTTAATAGGCACTTCAAATTTTAGCGTCTGACAGGATTCCAAAAGTTGGCGATAGACCTCGGTCCATTCTCGCATTCTAATATAGGATAGGAAATGCGTTCTGCAATACTGCTTCATTTTATTTTGTGAAGAGGCTTGCAGAGCGTGATGATAATGGTCCCACAGATTTAAAATGCTAAAAAAATCTGAACTTTCATGCTGATACACTTGTTGGGCCTGATCAGCCTGTTGCTGAAAATCTTTAGGGCGTTCACGTGGATCTTGTACGCTTAAGCAACTGACGATAACCAACACTTCTCGCAAGCATTTCGATTGCGCGGCCGCTACTATCATTCTCGCTAATCGCGGATCGACCGGGAACCGCGACATCAGCCTGCCATTGGCCGTTATTTCATCTTTATAATCGAGAGCCTGCAATTCCTGCAAAAGCTTATAGCCATCGGTAACGAAGCGCGAATCCGGTGGATTAATAAAGGGGAAGTCTTCAATTTTACCTAGTCGAAAAACGGCCATCTGCAAAATAATAGCCGCCAAATTAGTCCGTAAGATTTCAGGTTCGGTATACAAGTCTCTGCTTTGAAAGTCCGCTTCACTATATAGCCTAATGCATATTCCAGGGGCTATCCGCCCACAGCGTCCCGAACGTTGATTGGCACTGGCCTGAGATATCGCTTCGATCGGTAAACGCTGCACTTTATTTTTATAGTTATAACGGCTTAATCGCGCAAAACCCGCATCGATAACATAATGGATGCGCGGCACGGTAATCGAAGTTTCGGCAACGTTAGTGCTTAAAATAATGCGCCGCATCGAGCCAGGCTGAAAGACTTTTTGCTGTTCACCCATGGTCAATCGCGCATAAAGCGGCACCACTTCATAAAATTTAGGAGTCTGTTTTCTTAAGGCTTCGGCTGTTTCATGGATTTCGCGCTCGGTACTTAAAAACACCAATATATCGCCATTACCTTCATGACTTAATTCATCGACGGCCTTAACAATGCCTTGAATTTGATCAGGCTCTTCTTCATCGGCTAAAGGTCTATAACGGATATCGACAGGATAAGTTCGACCCGATACTTCAACGATAGGCGCATTATTAAAATGCTTGGAAAATTTAATATGATCGATAGTGGCCGAAGTAATGATAATTTTAAGGTCAGGACGCTTGGGCAGCAACTGCCTTAAATAGCCCAATAGAAAATCGATATTTAAACTACGCTCATGGGCTTCATCGATAATTAGCACATCATATTGGCTAAGCAACCGATCCTGTTGAACTTCAGCCAGCAAAATCCCATCGGTCATCACTTTAATTTTGGTCTGTTCATTAAACTGATCGTGAAAGCGAACATGATAGCCAACGAGTGAACCCAATTCTGTTTCAAGCTCTTCAGCCACTCGCGCCGCTACATTTCGCGCAGCTAATCGCCTAGGCTGGGTGTGTCCGATCTTGCCTTTTTTAGCCAGACCTAAGCTTAAACAAATTTTAGGTAACTGAGTGGATTTACCCGAACCCGTCTCACCCGCCACAATAAGCACTTGATGCTTTTGTAATAGCGTAGAGATTTCCTCGATTTTTTGAGTAATGGGTAAAGAATCAGGGAATGTGATATTCATACTAATTATTTTCCGCGCAAATTGTCATTCCCGCGCAGGCGGGAATCCAGATATTAACAAAAAACTTTGACTGACAAGTATAATAGCACTTATCATAGACTTTTACTGGATTCCCGCCTGCGCGAGAATGACAGGCTGCCTACCTACGAGTGGAAATTATGCGAAGCGAAACAAATGCCTCACAAAATAGCGCCGTTAGAATAACTTCACCTGCCAATTGGCGGGCCATTGAAATATTACCTCTTCCCAACTATCGTCTTCAAGTTAAATTTATCGATAGAAGCTCTGGAACCGTAAATATGGAAAAACTTATTACTAGCGCTGGCGCTGGGGTCTTTTCTAAGCTACGCGATCAAGCATTTTTTAATAAGGTCTATATCGAGCGTGGCGTAATTACCTGGCCAGGCGAGTTGGATTTAGCTCCTGATGCTATGTATGACGCCATCCAACAATCTGGTGAATGGACTCCTGAATAATCCACTCGCCCTCACTACGCCGGACTAAATCCATACCGCTCTTCAAAAATTTCTTTATCCGGACGTGATGCTTTTAATTCAGCGATAATTTTTTTACCCTCTACCCCAGCCTCATGCCCAAGATCTTGAATCTGCTCACTTAATTGCATAGCTTTTAAAAACGGGCCTTGAGACCCTGGAAATTTAGAGGCGCCGCGTTGCAATTCTTTATAATTTATCATGGGCATTACACTAATTTTTGCACAATAGCGTCCTGAATGCATGGCTAATGCAAACTCAGAATATAATGGGGTAAAAATCCTACTATTATATACATCGATTATATGTATTGAGTCTTGTACTTCCTGTGAAAGCATTGTGATATCGCTATGCGATTTAATATTTTTGGTATCCGGAATAGCAATTTTTGATACCATTAAAAATACATGGTCATAATAATCAGAAGACGTCAAATCGACTTTTACTTTATTCTGCACAACAACTTTATAAATATAAGGGAAAGTCAGCTCATTATGGCGCGCCAGCTCTCTTTCTTGTTCGGCTAATAATTTCATATAGCTCACTGCAGTAACTTCATTGCAAGTAGCACGATTAAAATAATACGAATTGCTTGCTACAATAACTGAATTAAGGCTATCCCAAAACGAGGGACTGACACCAGCAAGCTGATAAAACACAGGTACTGTATAAACATAACGCCCCATCACTCCTGTGAAAACTTGCCACATATCAGGATGAGAGTTGTAATGCTGCGCATGACTGCCATATGTTGTCATTTCAGTCTCGCATTCGGGCTTTGTCTCAATACAACTTAAAGGTATAACCTTAGAAAAGGCATCAATATCCAGAATAATCCGTGATGGGTTATTGGTAATTTTTCCTTTAAGCGATTCATCGTATAAGGCTAAGCTAACAGCGATACTAAGATTACTGTGCCCCCTGCCTTTTACATCACCTGAGGGCAAAATTTCGAACTCCTCTTGCTCAGGCTTTACTAGGCTATAAGTACCGAGCAAAATGGTCATAAAAAGAAAGTGTAATACACCACGAAAAGATGAAACAGGCTTATTATACATAGCAGTCCTTGTCTAAACTCCATTAATTGGAGCGATTATAACAAAAAAATGCTGAATATAACTGTAATCTATTCATACCCTAATTGACGCAACATCCTTTCATCATCGGCCCAGTTCTCACGAACCTTAACCCATAGCTGCAAATGCACTCGACGATCGAAGGCTTTTTGTATTTCCAGGCGAGATTCGGTTCCGATTTCTTTTAATTTCTGGCCTTTGGCACCGATGACGATGGCTTTTTGAGTTGAGCGCTGCACATAGATAGTGGCCGCGATATCGTAAGCATCGCCCTCTTCTTTAAAGGCATCGATCTCAACGGTTAAAATATAAGGGAGCTCCTGGCCTAAGGAACGCATTAATTTTTCGCGGATAATCTCTGAGGTTAAAAAGCGCTCCGAGCGATCGGTAATCTGATCTTCGGGGTAAATAAAAGGCTGTTCAGGTAAATATTGAACCAGGGTCTTTTCTAAGGAAGCTACTTGGGTGGCTTGCTTGGCTGAGATCGGAATAATTTGAGCAAAGTTCATGCGCTTTGACGCCGTATCGAGCAATGGCAAAAGTTCAGATTTAATTTTAATGGTATCGATTTTATTAATCACTAAAATTACCGGGCATTCGGCAGTTTTTAAACGTTCTACAATCCAGTCTTCTTCCGGGGTCCATTTAGGCTCGATAATAAATACGATTACATCGACATCGTGAATAATGCTCGAGGCCGCACGGTTCATGTAGCGGTTAATCGCTTTCTCTTGATTGCGATGCATACCAGGGGTATCGACATAAATGGCTTGAACATCGCCCTCGGTTTTAATACCTAAAATTTGATGTCTGGTGGTCTGCGGCTTATTGCAGGTAATAGAAAGCTTTTGGCCTAAGATGGTATTAAGTAGAGTGGATTTGCCTACATTAGGCCGACCTATAATACCGACATTTCCGCAACGAGTGTGATTCACATTGATTTCCAATTAATTAAAGCATGATTATAAAGGGGATGACGCTAAGCTACAATGAATAAAAGCCCAACCCATATTGCTATGGGCTGGGCTCACTATAATTTTGCTGATATTTATTGTTCAGACTGAACTAGTATTGCTGCAGATGGCTCACTACCCGGCATTAAAGCAACATAGAAAGGAACCTCCGCCTGTTGATATGCCGTTCCTTCATTTTTTTGAGAACAACATTGAAACATAGTGACCGCAATCGCTATCGCTAAGCCGCCCGCCATCATAGCTGCAGCTGAGCCAATGTCAGCAGGCAATTGTGTACCCAGTCCTACACCAGCCAATAATAATCCATTTAACTTTACTATAGTTAAAATTAAATCGCTTTGTTCTCTTGAAGTCGTAGTCATAGCACTCTCCTAAAATTTTAATAAATTGGGTTGGCTGATAAATTCAGCCAATAAAAAAACGCAACACTGTGGAGGAGATAGAGTTAGTTAGGGCTTAAGCCCAATGGTAGTGAGAATTAACAGAGATAGAAGCAGAAATAAAACGACAAACAGCAACAGAAGCCATTGCGGCACCTGCTTTCACTTGCTGTTTAATAATCATTCTGTTCATGATGGCGTATCAACTAATTATGTAGTTATCATTATTTATACGGTAAAGAAATGCTAAAATCTAGGCTTTTTATAAAAAATCAGCTTATATCGCTATAAGCTGATTACATTTATTCTCGCTGACTGCTTAGGCAGGGATTATTGCATACCTATCAGGATCTACCTTAGGAGCAGTAGATCCTGATGTTGCAATGGTCACGCCTGGAGAAGATCCAGCTGCACGTATCATTCCAGCGATACCAGCGAATACGGCACATGCGCTAGCACCAAATCCAATCCCAGCGCCTGCTGAAATAGGGCTTGTGGATGGCTTGCTAGGATCTATATGTTCAGAATCCATGGCTCTAACAGAACAGATAGCACCAGTAACACCAGCGGCGAAAACAGTAGCAGACGCAATAAAGTTTTTAGTATTCATAATAATCTCCTTGAAAGAATTTTTGTATAAACGAATGCATTAGCCATTACATGGCAAATTTAAAACACGAATTTTGAGTGCGAGTGAGTTTGGCTGGCTAAGCCAGCAGATTTAGCGAGGAGATTTTAGAAGGGATTGCATAAAGAAAATGACAAACAGCAACAGTGGCCATTGCGACCCCTGTTTTTCCTTGCTGTTTATTCATCATCTTGTTCATGGTTGTAATCAACTTTTTAAGTAGTTATAGCCAACAATACATGGATTATATTTTAATGTCAACTATTTATATGCAATTAATTATAACTTTATTAACTCGAGGATGGCTTTAGCAGCATCTTGCTCCGCTTGACGACAACTAGAGCCTCTAGCCTCAGCCGATAAATTAAGGCCTTTAACCTGGCAACAAACCTTAAAAACCTGATCGTGATCTGGGCCTTCTGTACCTAACAATTCATAGACAGGCAAGCTTAAACCCTTACCCTGTAAATACTCTTGCAAACGACTTTTAGAATCGCGCAAGCTATCGGTTAAAGATAACTTATCGATCCGGGACTTAAACCAGCTCAGTACCATCGCTTGCGCCTTTAGAAAGTCGCTATCTAAATAGGCCGCTCCGATAATAGCTTCGATGGCATCTTCTAATATGGAATTACGGCGAAACCCACCACTTTTTAACTCGCCTGAACCTAATCGCAAATAATCGCCTATGGCGAACTCTTGAGCCACTATAGCCAAGGTTTCACCTTTTACTAAGCTGGCGCGTAGTCGACTTAATTCACCTTCATTGGCTTTGGGAAATTTAGTATATAAGGCTTCAGCAACAGTCATGCCTAAAACCGCATCGCCTAAAAACTCTAAGCGTTCGTTATGGGGGCCTGAAATGCTGCGATGGGTTAAGGCTTGATGCAATAATTCCATATCATTAAATTGGTAGCCAATTTTTTGACAAAGGGTATTTAAGGCTATTTTTTCATTGGATGTCATATTTCGCCCCGTCTAAGGCATTTTTTTGCCAATTCTATCCCAACGCACCCGATGCGTCACGCTGTTCCAGCTAAACACCAGCATATAGGCTTTGCCTTCGATATTTTTATATGGCGCAAATCCCCAGCCACGGCTGTCATCGCTATTATCGCGATTATCACCCATCATAAAGTATTCGCCAGCTGGCACCACTAAATTCGTGAAATCGACTGGTGCTATGCCAGGAGTGTTATAAATATCGTGCACATGGCCATTAATCGTTTCTTGGTAATGATCGACGGCGGTATAGCCAAGATTCGCATTATTAAGCTCGATAGTCCGCCCTATATATTTACGTGGTACAGGTACGCCATTAATCGTTAATTTCTTGTTAATATAAGTTATATGATCGCCTGGCAGGCCAATAACGGTTTTAATTAAATCTATCTGCGGATTAACCGGGTCCTGAAACACCATAATATCGCCAGCCTGCGGCTTGCTAACTTTAAACAACTCGGTGTTAAACAAAGGAATGCGTACACCATAAATAAATTTATTTACTAAGAAATAATCACCCAATTGAATGGTCGGTAACATCGAGCCTGATGGCACTTCGAACAATTCTACGACAAAGCCGCGTAAGCAAAATACGAATAACAGCACAGGAAATAGTGAATGCGCATAATCAGCAAACAAGGGCCCTTTTGTTAATTCACGTTTATCGTGCTTGCTTAAGGTCTCGAAGCCAGGGATTGTCGATACACGAGCATATCGCGCCTTATAAAAAAACATTCTGTCGATTAAGGCGATAAAGCCTGAGGCGAATACGGCAATGACTAATAATAATTCAAAATAAAAACCCATGCTTTTTCCCTTTATCATACTGGCAACTTACAATCCTGATAACGTAGTTCATCAGGATCCAGGCCATACTAGGTGACGACAATATCAATCTTTACCCACTTTCAAAATAGCCAGGAAAGCCTCTTGAGGCAACTCTACACTACCCACTTGCTTCATGCGCTTTTTACCGGCCTTTTGTTTCTCTAATAGCTTTCTCTTACGGGAAATATCTCCACCATAACATTTAGCCAACACGTTTTTACGCATGGCTTTTACGGTAGATCTCGCAATAACATGAGCGCCTATAGCCGCCTGAATCGCTACATCAAACATTTGACGCGGGATCAGTTCTTGTAATTTTTCAGCCAAACCTCGACCACGATTTAGCGCATGCTCTTTATGCACTATAGTCGCCAAAGCATCGACTTGCTCACCGTTAATTAAAATGTCCAAACGCACGACAGGGGCTTCCTGATAACGCTTAAAAGCATAATCTAATGAAGCATAGCCGCGGCTCGTTGATTTTAAGCGGTCAAAAAAGTCTAATACCACCTCAGACATCGGTAATTCATATTCCAATGAAACCTGCTTGCCCTTATATTGCATATTAATCTGGGTGCCGCGTTTTTCGATACAGAGCTTAATCACATTACCTAAGTATTCCTGCGGCACTAAAATATTGGCCTGTACAATAGGCTCGCGGACTTCATCGATGGTGCCAGGGTCTGGCAATCGGGATGGGTTATCGACGTAGACGATTTTTCCATCGCGCAAGACCACTTCATAGACTACGGTAGGGGAGGAGGTAATTAGATTTAAGTCGTATTCTCGTTCTAAGCGTTCCTGAATAATTTCCATATGCAGCATGCCTAAAAAGCCACAGCGGAAACCAAACCCTAGAGCGGTTGAGTTTTCAGGCTCGAAAAATAAAGATGCGTCGTTTAAACTTAATTTATTTAATGCATCGCGAAAAGCCTCGTATTCATCCGACTCCACTGGAAACAAACCAGCATACACCTGGGGTTGTACTTTTTTAAATCCAGCCAAAGGCTTATCAGCGGCTGGCTTCACATGCGTCAAGGTATCGCCCACCGGTGCTCCGTGAATATCCTTAATACCAGCAACGATATACCCTACTTCACCGGCGCTTAAGCATTCTTTTTCCAAGCGTTTAGGCGTAAACACTCCCACGGCATCCACTATATGCGACTGACCGGTCGACATCACTAAAATTTTCTCGCCTTTTTTCAAGCTGCCGTTCTTAATCCGAACTAGCGATACCACACCTAAATAACTATCAAACCATGAGTCGATAATTAAGGCTTGCAATGGAGCCGTTGGGTCGCCTTGAGGCGGTGGAATTCTGGCAACGATTTCTTCTAATACATCTTGCACACCAAGGCCAGTCTTCGCACTACAGCGCACGGCATCGGTCGCTTCGATTCCGATAATATCTTCGATTTCTTCCGCTACTCGCTCAGGTTCTGCCTGGGGCAAATCGATCTTATTGAGGACCGGCACTACTTCCAAGCCCTGTTCAAGGGCAGTGTAACAGTTTGCTACTGTTTGAGCCTCAACGCCCTGCCCTGCATCGACGACCAATAGCGCCCCTTCGCAGGCGGCTAATGAGCGGGAGACTTCATAAGAAAAGTCCACGTGTCCTGGGGTATCGATAAAATTAAGTTTATAAATTTGACCATCTTTCGCCTTATAGTCCAGCGAAACGCTTTGCGCTTTAATGGTAATACCTCGCTCGCGTTCGATATCCATAGAATCTAAAACTTGGGCGCTCATTTCCCGGTCGGAGAGCCCGCCGCAAAACTGAATAAAACGGTCCGAAAGTGTGGATTTACCATGGTCAATATGGGCGATAACAGAGAAGTTACGAATGTTTTTCATGTAATTTTTTATCTATAAAAGTTAAACTGCGCTAAGTTTAATCGATATCGCTCAAGTTTACTATATTTTAGCTAGCTTAACGCTTTTGCAAAATAATCGGCACTTAAACTGTGTATACTAAAATCGAAGGCTTAGGATTCCATACTGGCTTAAGGTAAATGAATAAGGTGTGCAAACATGTTCTTGATTAAATTACTCATTGAATCCCCTAGCCGTGAGCTCAATATGCCACAGCTATTATCAGCGCAACTTAATTCGTGGGAAAATGATGGCCCTGAATTCAAAGAAGTTGATGATTACCTTGTTACAAAAGTTAGCAGCGATAACATGGCTATTAAGCTAAAAGCAAGGTTTCTACAAGGCATCATTGCTAAAAAAAGAGGATTCCATACAGTAGCAGTCGATTGTTTTAAGGAATGTATCAGCGGGAATATGGCTAAAGCAATGGTCACTCGTGCGGTAATGTATTTTTCTGGTGAAGGTGAACCGGATGGCCGGCCTAATTACCCAGAAGCTATCCGCTTGTTTGAGCTTGCCATTACTCACAACGATCTGGACGCAATGCTTTATAGATCAAGACTGTTTGAAAATGGCCAAGGAGAACCTGACAATCGACCCAACTATGCCGCTTGCATTGCATTATTAGATCGTGCCGCTGCTTGCAACCATAGTGCGGCGATGTCTAACCGTGCAATAATGTATAGAAAAGGTCTTGGTGAGCCTAATAATAAGCCTAATTATCCTGCGGCCATTGCTTTATTTGATCGCGCGATAAAACTTAACTATGCTTTAGCTATGTTTAACCGTGCCATAATGTATCAACATGGCAACGGTGAAGTGGACAATGAACCTAATATTCCTGCTGCCATTCGCTTATATGACCTCGCTATTGAGTATGGTGCTACGGGAGCCCTAAGTAATCGCGCCTATTTATATTGTCATGGTCTTGGTGAGCCTAATAATAAGCCTAATTATCCTGCGGCCATTGATTTATACAATCGCGGTATTGAGCTAGGCAATACTGAATGCATGTATAATCGTGCAAAATTATATCGGGAAGGCAAAGGGTCGGATATAGATTATCTTGCGGCATTTTTATTAGTACATCGTGCGGCTGAACTTGGCCACAAGCTTGCCCAGGCTGATCGAATAAAATTCTTTGAAGATTATCCTGAAATGTTGCACGTATTACTCGATAGCTATTATTTACAATTGGATGACAACACGCGAATCACACCGGACCCCATTCACAGATCAGCCATAGATTTTGCCCTATCAAATTCCTCCAAAGCCGTTCCTAATATAGATACATTGGAAGCCATTAAAGCCCATGAAGCTCTAGTTAAAAATGACATTAAATCCGCCCTTACACTCTTAGAAAACTCCCCTATTGAATCTCTTACTGAAACCAGCCTATTTCTATTTGTTAGCGATATAATTGGGGAGTTTGGTCTAAGAGCAGACTTGCTTGAAGATCCTGAGAAATCTTTGTTTAATGCGACTTGCCTAAAGCTTGCATTAGACTATCTTGATGTAGCTGTTATTAACTATCCAAAAAACTCTAAATTAAACGCTTTACATCGGCATACTGAACTTCAGTACCTGACTAAAAGCAAGCTCTTAGCAAATGCTGCAGAGTCTAAAACTGAAATAATAGAGCGTCTAAATCGAGCTAAATCAAGACGTGCAACCTCTCACATTGCAGGCTTACTAAAATTTTTTGATATTAAACAAAAACAAATCAATAACAGCTGGGTTCCATTATTAATTTCAGGTTTAGATAAAATACTTGCCCCTACTCGTGAATTGATTGAAAGCTTAAGCGCAGGCCAGTCGCTTTATTCATTAGTAAACAGCAATCCAGAAATAGAAAAACATCCTGAGCTATATCACTTATGCTTAGAACTACTTAGCGCAAACCGCGAGGCTTTTAAAGACTTAACTACCGTCTATGATTTAACGGCGGGACAGGCTCTTTTAATCGAAGAAACCCCTGCAATGGCAGGGGCTGGTGTTGGAATGGCAAGCGCCCACCCTAGTGTTCACCCAGAAATTACGGCCTTCTTTACCAGGATAAATGCAGACAGAAAAGCCACCATAGGTATTTCTGAGAGTGCATCAGCAGGTAAATAAATAATGGCCATAAGCAAAGCATTTGTTTACTTGTGACTCTATCATTGCTGTAGTTTACTATATTTTAGCTGATACAAAACTATTTAAAAATAAGCACATTTAAGGAAACCTTAAGGTTTGGATTGTAAACTAGCGTAAATTAAATAAAAGAGTAAGCAAAATGTTCTTAATTAAGCAATTAATGGAAGCACCTGTAATTAATGATAATCAATTCAACCAGTTAGAATCAATTTTATTAAAAAGCAATGCGCTTGCACTCAAAGAAATTGATGACTATCTCCTTATTCAACACGCTAGTGCAGAGAAGGCTATCAAATTAAAGGCCCGATACATTCAAGGCCGGATGGCTGCATTTAGAAATAACTTTGCCTTGGCTATTGACTGCTTTGAAGAAGGTATTAGCGAAAATGATACTTTTGCTATGACCTGTCTTGCCTTTCTGTATCAACAAGGCAAAGGAATGCCCGACAACTTACCCAACTATTCTGCCGCTATTGCTTTATATGACCGTGCTATTGAGGGCGGCAATACTCTTGCCATGTCTAATCGTGCATTGATGTATCAAAAAGGCAAAGGGGAGCCCGGCAATCTACCCAATTACCCTGCCGCTATTGCTTTATATGACCGTGCTATTGAGCGTGGAAATGCTGATGCCATGTCTCATCGTGCATGGATGTATCTAGAAGGCAAAGGAACGCCCGGCAATCTGCCCAATTACCCTGCCGCCATTGCTTTATTTGACCGTGCTATTGAGAGCGGCGATATTATTGCTATGCTTCGTCGTGCATTGATGTATAAAGATGGTGAAGGGGAGCCAAGCAATCTGCCCAATTACCCTGCCGCTATAGCTTTATTTAACCGTGCTATTAAGAGTGGCAATACTCTTGCCATGTCTCATCGTGCCTTGATGTATCAAGCAGGCAATGGAGAACCCGGCAAACTACCCAATTACCCTGCCGCTATAGCTTTATATGACCGTGCTATTGAGCGTGGCGATGATAGCGCCATCTCTAATCGTGCATGGATGTATAAAAATGGCAAAGGGGAGCCCGGCAATTTACCTAATTACCCTGCCGCTATTGCTTTATATGATCGTGCTATTAAGCGTGGCGATGATAGAGCCATGTCTCATCGTGCCTTGATGTATCAAGCAGGCAATGGAGAACCCGGTAATTTACCCAACTATCCTGCCGCCATTGCTTTACTTGACCGTGCTATTGAGAGCGGCAATATTATTGCCATGTCTCATCGTGCATGGATGTATCTAGAAGGCAAAGGAACGCCCGGCAATCTGCCCAATTACCCTGCCGCCATTGCTTTATTTGACCGTACTATTGAGAGCGGCAATATTAATGATATGCTTCGTCGTGCATTGATGTATCAAGCAGGCAACGGAGAACCCGGTAATTTGCCCAATTATCCTGCCGCTATAGCTTTATATGACCGTGCTATTGAGCGTGGCGATGATAACGCCATGTGTCTTCGTGCATTGATGTATCAAGTAGGCAATGGAGAACCCGATAATTTGCCCAACTATCCCGCCGCCATTGCTTTATATGACCGTGCTATTAAACGTGGCAATGCTAGTGCCATGGGTAGTCGTGCAGGTATGTATGAATACGGCCTGGGTGGAAATATAGATTATCTGGCAGCGTTTTTACTCTATTCACATGCGGCTGAGCTGGATGCCGAGCCGGGTAGTAAGCCTGCTAAAAATATGCGCAGCAAAGTTATAACAGATCACCCTGAAATAGTGCACTCTCTGCTTGACCACTATCTTTTGCAACTGGATGACCGCACGCAATTCAAGCCAGATTTTATGCTAAAAAAAGCCCTTGATTTTGCTTTATCAAATTGCACCCCAAGCGATTCTCAAGCAATAAAAATTCAGGTCATTAAAGCGCATAATACTCTTGTTGATAATGATATCAAATCAGCCCTTACACTCTTAAAAAATTGCTTTATTGAATCTCTTACTGAAACCAGCCTATTCCTATTTGTTAGCATTATAATTGGGGGTTTTGGTCTAAGAGCAGACTTGCTTGAAGATCCTGAAAAATCTTTATTTAAAGCGACTTGCCTAAAGCTTGCATTAGACTATCTTGATGTAGCTGTTATTAACTATCCAAAAAGCTCTGAATTAAACGCTTTACATCGGCATACTGAACTTCAGTATCTGACTAAAAGCAAGCTCTTAGCAAATGTTGCAGAGTCTGAAACTGAAATAATAGAGCGTCAAAATCGAGCTAAATCAAGACGTGCAACCTCTCACATTGCAGACTTACTTAAATTTCTTGATACTAAACAAAAACAAATAAATAACAGCTGGGTTCCATTATTAATCTCAGGCTTAGATAAAATACTTGCCCCTACTCGAGAATTGATTGAAAATTTAAGCGCAGGCCACTCGCTTTATTCATTAGTAAATAGCCATCCAGAAATAAAAAAGCATCCCGAACTATATCACTTATGCTTGGAACTACTTAGCCCAAGCCGCGAGGCTTTTAAAGACTTAATAGCCGTTTATAATTTAACGGCAGGACAGGCTCTTATAATCGAAGAAACCTCTGCAATAGCAGGGGCTGGTGTTGGAATGGTAAGCGCCCACCCTAGTGTTCACCCAGAAATTACGACCTTCTTTACCAGGATAAATGCAGACAGAGAAATCACCATAGGCATTTCTGAGAGTGCATCAGCAGGTAAATAAATAATGGCCATAAGCAAAGCATTGGTTTGCTTATGGCTCCATGTTAGAATGAGCCCATTTTAAACTAATGGCCCCACCATGACAGATCAACGCCAACACATCATCGAATCCTTGCTAAATGCTTTTATAGTACCTTACCTGGATCAAGACTTAATTAGCGCCAAAGCCCTTAAAAAAAATAGCTTTTGAAAATAATAAACTATTAATTGAATTAGAATTTGGCTTCTCAGTAGAAAGTTTTGCCGAACACATTCGGCAAGACCTCATTACGCTTATCCATGCTGATGATGCATTATCGAAACTTGAAGTCGATCGCGCCCTGTTTTATTTAAAGACCACTGGCTGTTCATGCTTTAACTGCCGGGCACGCGCTTTTAATTGATGAAACCTTACCAGTAGCAGGGGCCGGTGCTAGAGTGGAGGGCATCCACCTTAACAATTCACCAGAAATTACGCCCTTCTGTACCAGTATAAATGCAGGTAGAAAAGCCACCATTGGTATTGCTGAAAGTATATCCGCAGGTAAATAACCGTTTAAGGGCAGATCTTTTTATTGTTCATTATGCATACCACATGCGCTCGAGAAAATGAGACAAAGTTATCATATACTGGCCTAAACACAGCAGGAGATATGACAATGACACTCTTTGACTTAAGTTCCCGTATGAATGATTTAAGCAAGCACGGCGATCCATTGGAAAGATTAAATAAAGTAATCGACTGGAAGCTGTTTTTGCCAATAATTAATATGGCGTTTTATAAGGTTCGAAAAAGCGCAGCGGGAAGGAAGCCCTATAACCGAGTAATAATGTTTAAGGTTTTGGTCCTACAAAGCCTATATAATTTGTCACATGCGCAGACTGAATATCAAATTAAAGACCGTTTAAGCTTTATGAGGTTTTTAGAAGTGTCGATTGAAAATCCAGTCCCTGATGAAAAGATCATATGGGCTTTTAGGGAAGTGTTAGAGCGTTTATTTATGAAGCTTGATGAGTACTTGGCAAGCGAAGGGTTGCGTGCAAAGCTTGGAGTGATAGTGGATGCATCGTTAATAGAGGCCCCAAGGCGGCGTAACTCCAAAGATGATAATGATAAGATTAAACAAGGCGAAATTCCCAAATCCTTTATGGAGCAGCCGGCGAAGCTCAGACAAAAAGACGTAGACGCCAGGTGGACAATAAAGGGAGGCCAAAGGCATTATGGATATAAGAACCATATCGCAATTGACCCGGTATTTAAGCTTATTAGAGGATTTGAAGTAACAAGTGACAATGTAGGTGATATACGTTGCTTAGAACCTTTGCTAAAAGCGATGAAACTTCAAGAAGATAAGGCGGTGTGGGCAGATGGGGCTTATTATTTGCAAGTGATGGAGCAAACCCTTAAAATCCATAGTTGGAGAAGCAAAATAGTAACACGATTTAGATTGCACGACCCTGAGTGCTCAGAACGAGCCAGAGAGAATAGCAGGCGTTCCAAAGTAAGAGTTCGAGTAGAGCATGTGTTTGGCTTTATGGAAAACTCAATGCATCATAAGCTCATTAGATCAATAGGTTTGATTAGGGCTAAAGCTAAGATTACCTTAATGAACCTGACTTATAATCTTTGTCGATATGAGCAATTACAAAGGATTGGTGCGTCTTAAATTAGGGAAAACCCCCTGGTTTAGATCGATAAGCAATCAAGTCCATTAATGGTTTATCCGTCATGCTGCGGCTTTCTAACCCTTTATGATCATTTAATCAAATTATATACAATAAAAGATCTGCCTTTAATAAATCCTTAAGATTTGAATAGTAAACTAACGCAAATAAAATAAATGGGGCTCACAAAATGTTCTTAGTTCAATCATTAATGGAAGAAGCTGTTATTGATACTAATAAACTCCAACAAATATATGATCAGTTGGGCTTACTAGAAAATAATGAACCTGCGCTCAAAGCAATAGATCACTATCTTGCTATGAAATATGAGACCACGGATAGCCTTATTAAATCGAAGGCTAGGTATCTTCAAGGTTGCATGGCTCACTTTAGAAAAGACTATACATTAGCAATTAGCTGCTTTGAGGATGGCATTAGCGAAAAAAACTTTTTTGCTATGACCGGACGAGCCTATATGCATGAAAATGGCCATGGAGAGCCTGACAACAAACCTAATTATGATGAAGCTATTAGGTTATTAGATAGCGCCATTATTTCTGGCAACACTCTTGCCATGGCTAATCGTGCCTATATGTATATGAAAGGTCGTGGAGAACCTGACAACAAACCTAACATTCCCGCGGCTATTGAGTTATATGAACGCGCCATTATTGCTGGCAACACCCTTGCCATGGCTAATCGTGCCAGTATGTATGCGTACGGTGAAGGTGAGCTTGCCAATGAACATAATTATAATAAAGCCATTAAGTTATTAGAGAGGGCTATTGATGGCGGCAGTCATGCTGCCATGATTATTCGTGGGCAGATGCATGAGCTAGGTCTAGGAGGCGCTATTAACGACCTTGAAGCTAATAATTTGTATGAGCGCGCTGTTAGAGGTGGCAATATAAAAGCCATGAATGCTCGTGCTTATATGTATTTGAGGGGTAGAGGAGAGCCTCATGGTTTACCTAACTACCCTGCCGCTATAGTTTTATTTGATCGCGCTATTGTGGGTGGCAATACTAATGCCATGTATAATCGTGCAACGATGCATCGAGATGGCGAGGGAGAGCCAAGCAATCGACCCAATCCCGCTGCTGCCATTGCTTTATATGACCGTGCTATTGAGGGTGGCCATAATTATGCCATGGCTAGTCGTGCACAGATGTATTATCATGGCCAAGGAGAACCCGACAACCGGCCTAATTACCCTGCCGCCAGTGCTTTATTTGACCGCGCTATTCAGAGCGGCAATGTTGATGCCATGCATGATCGTGCAATCATGCATAAACACGGCAAGGGAGAGCCTGGCAATCTGCCCAATTATCCCGCTGCTATTCATTTATTTGATCTCGCTATTAAGGGTGGCTGTATTATAGCCATGCATAATCGGGCAAATATGTATCAGCTGGGAATCGATGGACATAGTGATCATCTGTCAGCATTTTTACTCTTTTCACGTGCGGCTGAGCTGAATTTAGAGGTTGCTAAAACTGAGCGCATCAAACTCATAACCACTCATCCTGAAATATTAACCCCTCTACTTGATCACTATCTTTTGCAATTGAATAACCGCGAGCAAATTGAGCTAGATCCTATGCTAAAAAAAGCCCTTGATTTTGCTTTATCAAATAGCAGCCCAAGCAATTTTCAAACAATAAAAATTAAAGCCATTAAAGCGCATGAAGCTCCTGTTGATAATGATATTACATCAGCTCTTACACTCTTAGAAAACTTGCCTATTGAATCTCTTACCAAATCTAGCCTATTCCTATTTGCTAGCGTTATAATCGCTAATTTTGGTCTACGAGCTGAGTTGCTTAAAGAGCCTGGAAAAACTTCGTTTAATGAAACCTGTCTAAAGCTTGCCATAGATTATCTTGATGTAGCTGTCATAAACTATCCGGGAAGCTATGAACTAGACGCTTTACATCGTCATACCGAGTTTCAATACCTCACTAACATCAAGCTCTTAGCAAATACTATAGAATCTGAAGCTGAAATAAAAGAGCGTCATGACCGAGCAAAATCAAGGCGGATAACCCCCCAAATAGCAGGATTAGTAAAATTTTTTGATAGCAAACAAAAACAAGCAAATAACAGCTGGATTCCATTATCAATCTCAGGCTTGGATAAAACGCTTACCCTTACTCGAGAGTTAATTGAAAAATTAAGCTCAGGCCAATCGCTTTATTCATTAATAAATTGTAATCCAGAAATAGAAAAGCAGCGCGAGCTAACTACTCTATGCTTAGAATTACTTAGCCCTAACCAGGAGGCTTTTAAAGACTTAACTACCGTTTATGATTTAACGGCAGTGCATGCTCTTTTAATCGAAGAAACCCCGGCAATGGCTGGGGCTGGTGTTGAAATGGCAAACACCCATTCTAGTGTTCACCCAGAAATTACGGCCTTCTTTAACAGAATAAATGCAGACAGAAAAGCCACCGCAGATATTCGGGAAGCAATGCCTGCTGCCTCAGCTGGAGTGGGCACTGGGCTGGACTTAGATGAGGAAACTTATTCATCAGAATCCACTCCTCTGTTTAGCTCTAGCACTCTACCCCTTCGAGGCAGCTCAGAAACCTCCAGCAGTTATGGGTTACGGCATAGAACCTTTGGGGCTAGAGATAAATCTTAAATAGGTTTATTGGATTCAACGATCGGCCATGCTACCATTGATTACTTTTGAAAATAGTAAAGATGAATAACATGATCGATCGCCGGAATGACATAATCGAATCCCTGCTAAAAGCCTTTATAGTGCCTTACCTGGATCAAGATTTAATTAGCGCAAAAGCGCTTAAAAAAATAGCCTTTGAAAATAATAAGCTGCTTATCGAGCTTGAATTTGGCTTCCCGGTAGAAAGCTTTGCCGAACACATTCGCCAAGGCATTATTGCATTTATTCATGCCGATACCGCTTTGTGCGAACTTTCGATCGATATTTCGATTCGATGGAAAGTCACGGCCCATCAAGTCCAAACCGGCCTTAAAAGCATCCCAAGCATTAAAAACATTGTCGCTATCGCTTCTGGCAAGGGCGGCGTTGGGAAATCCACGGTTTGTGCTAATCTGGCCTTAGCCTTGGCCGCAGAAGGCGCCAAGGTGGGCATATTGGATGCTGATATCTATGGTCCTAGTCAACCGCATATTTTAGGCAGCAGCGAGACTCCAAAGCATGAAAATAAGCGCTTAATACCGGTGGAATGTTATGGCTTACAAACCATGTCGATCGGCTACTTAGTCGACGCCGATAACGCTATGATCTGGCGTGGACCGATGGTGAGTAGCGCCCTTCAGCAACTCTTAAACGATACTAACTGGCAAGACCTGGATTACTTGTTTATCGATCTACCGCCTGGCACTGGTGATATTCAGCTAACTCTATCCCAAAAAGTGCCGGTTAGCGGCGCCGTCGTCATTACCACCCCTCAGGATTTATCCCTAATCGATGTTAAGCGCGCCTTAGCTATGTTTGCCAAGGTAAAAGTGCCGGTTTTAGGCATTATTGAAAATATGAGCACCCATATCTGCGGTAATTGCGGTCATCAGGAAGCGATTTTTGGCTCAGGCGGCGGACAAGAGATGGCCAGCCAATTCCGTACACCCCTTTTAGGCAAGCTGCCTTTAGATGGCCGTATTCGTGAAGATGCCGATAATGGCAAGCCGACCGTAGTCGCCGATCCTGATGGAGCGATAACAAATCAGTATAGAGACATTGCCAGAAAGCTCTCAGCTCTACTATCCTTACAATCTAAGAACTACGCAAACAAATTTCCCAATATCATCATCGAACAAAATTAAGGTAGAAAGCATGAGCGGAATTAAAGCAGATAAGTGGATTCGTAAAATGTCCGAGCAACACGGCATGATTGAGCCGTTTGAGCCTGGCCAGATTAAAGAAGTCAATGGCCATAAAATCGTATCCTATGGCACTTCCAGCTATGGTTATGATGTGCGCTGTTCCAATGAATTTAAAATTTTCACCAATATTAATTCCGCCATAGTCGACCCTAAAAATTTCGATATGAATAGCTTCGTCGATGTACAAAGTGATGTCTGCATTATTCCGCCCAACTCCTTTGCCTTAGCTCGCACCGTGGAATACTTTAGAATCCCTCGCGATGTTTTGACCATCTGTTTAGGTAAATCGACTTATGCGCGCTGTGGAATTATCGTCAATGTGACGCCCTTAGAGCCAGAATGGGAAGGTCATGTCACCTTGGAATTCTCGAATACCACCACCCTGCCGGCTAAAATCTATGCCAATGAAGGCGTGGCTCAGATGCTGTTTTTACAATCTGATGAAATTTGTGAAACCTCTTATAAAGACCGCAATGGTAAATACCAGGGTCAAAGAGGCGTAACTCTGCCAAGAACTTAAAACATAAATTAATGATTTATATTAAGCTTGGCTAATTCTTTAACTGGCAGACCGGTGATTTCTTTGATGGTCTGCATATCAAAGCCTTTAGCTAACATATTTTTTGCTGTTTGCAGAATGCCTTGCTGCATGCCTTCTTGCATACCTTGTTGTTTTAAATATTCAGCTGTAGTCATCACATCGTCCTTATATACAGTCGCTGTTTCTGTTAATGCCGCTACAAATTCTTGTGAATCTCTAACATCATTGGCTAATAACACGTATTCTAGCACATCTATAAATAGATCATGATCAATATTTGTGTAATTGGCTATGGCCGTTAAGATTCCCGCCAGTTTTTTAGCATCTCGCTCAAAAATGTGCTTTTGGGCAATTTCGAGCATAGCCATGTTTTTATGGGTTTTAAGTTCCTCATCTGGAATCACGGTTAGATCAATTAGCTTAAGCTTAGCAAACATGATTTCTGTAGCCAGCTTTGGATCTTCGAAGCATTGCATTAATTCTAAAGTGCCTGAATAAGGTGATTTACGACCAGCATAGATAAGCAATGGGACGACCACTGGTAATTTTTTATGCCCCTGTTTTAAATGATGCCGCATAATCGATATCTGATAGCGCAGTATGCGAAATGGCATTAGAGCATCTTTTTTCATTTGTTGCTCTATAAGTAGATAGACATAACCAATTTCGCCATCAATTTTAAGTGAATAGAGCACGTCAGCTTGATGCTTGCGTAAAGATTTTTCTACAAAGGATGTAGGTTCGACTTTAAGTGTATTGATATCGCATTTCTTCTTAATATGCTCGGGCAAATGGACATCTACCATATCCCTTGCCACAGCCATATTGGATAAATAATCTTGAAAAATAAGGTCATGCGGGTTTTTAATGGCCATGATAATCTTCTGTTATACTTTATTATTTTGTACAAATAATATACTATCATGGCTTGGGCTCAGGGCCTATGCGCGCACAGAATCACGGGCAAAAAAAAGCCCCGGTAAGGGGCTGAAGGATAAAAGAGAGGTCCTGGTATCTTTATTATTGTTTTTATTTATGTGATACCCGCAACCCCTAAAACTTAAACAAACTCATTCTGTAAATAGTTCATACTCGCCAAATACATACCATTATGCTCAATTATCGTTGCCAAGCTTACAGACGGTTTTACATTCTGAGCCACTACTACCTGCTGATTCTGCACCTTACTATAAGAAGCACTGTATGAATACACCGATAAACTCATAATAAAGCCTATCATCAACAGGTTAAACATTATCGAAATAATTGCTCTAGTTTTCATCGCCGCACCCTCTTTTTATTATTATTCTTATTATTATTATTCTTATTAGTTCTTATTATTTTATTGTTAATCGCCCCACCTCAGGTCTTCAGTTTTGTCCTTGAGGTAAGTCTAAGTATAGACGTGGACTTAAAAAGCTCAATAGATTGAAAAACCAGTTTATAGATTTTCGAGACGTATTTTTGTACTTATAAACATTTAACTCACAGCTTTTGATTGTTTAATGATCAAAATTTTTCATAAGCTGTGGATAAGTTGTGAAAATGCTCCGGATAAGCTGAGGATACAATATGTAGGAGTATATTTAATTAGGCACCACGAGATATAGCAGAGATGAACTTTGATCTCTGTTACAAAACTTGAGATCTATTGCGGTTTTCAGAGCACCAGCCTGCCTGGTCTAAATTTTTTATACACAGTTATTTAAACAGTAAAATTCTTATTTAAGTAATCATAAAACTGTATTCAACTGCAAAACTTGAGGCTTGAAAACACAATTTTTGATGCTATTTTGATTAAAATGCGAGCAGTTCACAATAATTAATTAGACTGCAAACAGGCTAATAGGCCGATAATCGAATCGATAAAGCCAATAGGATTATAAGAAGCTAATTGAGCTCGTCCTCCTAAGCCATAAGTCACCGCAACCTTATCAATACTGGCCTTACAGGCCATATCCATATCGGATTCGGTATCTCCCACCATCAAGGTTCGCGATGGCTCTATGCCAAGCTTAGCCATAATATGGAATAAAACCTCTGGGTCTGGTTTGCAATAAGCCCCCTCGCCGCCTTGTAGATGCGCAAAGTATCGGTCTATTTCGTGATAAGAGGTTTCAAATTGTAGTTTAGACTTGGATGCCGCCGAGGCAATTGCCATTATATAGCCCTGATCGTGCAGAGCCTTTAAAGTAGATTTAACGCCCGTATATAAAGCAGGGACCGGATTGACGTCCCCGTAATGTGTCAAAGGCAGATGCGCCGTCGATAAGGTGCCATTCCAATCGAAGACTATTAGGTCATAAGCCCTATTTTTCATTCTTAAGCTTATTGATTATGGTATTCCACTTATCATCATAAGGCGCTTCGACCGAAAAAGCCTCGCCAGTCGATAGGCTAAAGCTTAATTTATGCGCATGTAAGCATAAACGTTTGGTGCCATAGAGGCTTAGCATCTCGGAATTCGTTTTTTCCTCGCCATATTTATCATCCCCTATAATAGGATGCTTGGCTAACTGGGTATGAACGCGAATTTGATGGGTGCGCCCGGTATGAGGATGGCAAGCGATTAAACTGACATAATTAAAGTGTTGTAATACCTGGAAAGTCGTTAGGGCTTCTTTGCCCTCTTTGTCAGACCTTACTATGCGCTCACCGGATTTTGTAGTGCCTTTTGTTAAATTAGTATCGATACGGCTTAATTGCTTCGGCCACTTACCGATTACTACCGCATGATAGGTCTTCTTAATCTTATGTTCGCGCAATAAGGTATGCAGCTCTTTAAGAATTTTAGGCTTCTTACCTATTAATAGGCAACCCGAGGTATCGCGATCTAAACGATGGGCTAATTCTAAAAACTTCGCTTCTGGACGCATTAAGCGCAAGGTCTCAATTAAACCGGTCTTATGACTAGAGCCACCATGCACGGCAATACCAGAAGGTTTATTGATAATCATTAGGTCGTCATTTTCAAACAATACGCAGTTATCCAGCATTTTAGCCTTATGCGGATCGATCTTTAACTCCAGATTCTCATTAAGGTTAATATCCTTAACAGGGGGAATACGAATAAGGTCGCCAATCGCTAGCCGGCAAGAAGCCTCTACACGCTTTTTATTGACTCGCACTTCACCCTTACGCAAAATCCGATACATAGCGCTCTTAGGCAGCTTTTTAAAATAATTCATTAAAAAATTATCGATACGCTGGCCTTCGTGATTTTCATCGATGGTAACAAAACTAACTTGACTCATTTTATTGCTCTTCTTGTTGTGTTGACTGTACAGGGTGATAAAAACCCATTAAAAAGGCGCCCAGTAAAAAACCGGCTCCGGCCAATAGGAATGGTATAACGATATCGTAATTAACTATAGGGGCAAGCATGCAGGCAATGATGACCCAGGCTAAACCAAACAATGCTCCTGCCCCGCCCATAACCTTGCCTTGCTCTTTGCTACCGACACTATTAGAACAAATAGCCATTAAGGCACTATAGGATAATAAGTCCCCTGTGCTGCCGACTATCATAATAATCCAATGCATTATAAGGGTGGGGACAAAGAAGCCTAGTAAAAAAGTACTTCCACATAAAACGCTGCCGGCAATAAAACAGGCTCTTAGGCTAAAGCGCTTAAAGATATGCGGCTGCACAAATAACTGCATAAACATCAAGGTAAGCCCCAATACCGAAAAGAACAATCCGATATCATGGGTGCTTAAACGAAAGCGCTGCGCTAAAAATAAAGGCACGGTTAAGATATAAAAACCCCAGCCCATCTGTACAGCCAAACTAATCCAGGCCAAAACTCGTAGCCTTTTATCGGTAAAGATAAAGGTAAATGAGGTGACGGCTTTCATAAAGGTAACTTTGGTCGAGTTATCTTTAGTAAAGGTTTCAGGCAATAATGACATAATACTGGCTATATTTAAGCAGGCTAATATAGCCGCAAACCAAAATGGGCTGGCCGATGAAAACCATTTAGAAAGTTCAGGCAAGCTCGTTATGCTAGTCGTGAAGGGACCAACAACCAAGCCGATCGATAAGGCCAGGGTAATCCAGCTCATATTGCGGGCTTTTTCCTCGGGTAAGCTAACATCGGCAATAGCCGCCTGGGCTAAGGCAAAGCTGCCGGCAAAGAATCCCGAAATAAAACGGCTGGCTATAAATAACCAAAGGCTGCCCGCTTCTAAAGATAACCCACCCAATACATACGTCACCGCCGTCCCTAATAAGCAAATGGCCAGCATCTTCTTACGGCCAGATTGGTCCGATAATGCACCCCAATAAGGCGTACCAAAAAATATTCCCAAGGGCCAGGCGCCCATCGCTATGGCGTAATATATATGACGGCTCGACAGTGATGCCGAAGTGGCCATTAACACGCTGTTTTGGTCTAAAAAGAGATGCGGGAATAGCGGAAATACCAAGCCCCCACCCATTACATCGATAATAATGGTGACCATTAAGGCAAAAATAATCCATCTAGCATGGGGAGAACGTGACATAACGCACCTATAGGCATAATTGTGTGGCATTTTACCATTAAATAGTGCTAAGGGATAATACAATTAATCTCTTAATAAAGCCTTAATGTTGCCCATATAAAATAACCCTACAATCAGGAGAACAAGCATGTTCAAAGAAGCTGATACTTTGCAAAAAGTGCTCGAGAAATATCATGTAGTCAAACAAGTCATGAAGAAGAATATATCAATGGGCATGCTATGTAGCCTAGAAGACCAATGCTTCAATGCTATGGAAGCTATATTTGGAGTTGATCCTGCCAAAATACTCAATCTAAAAGATGAAAGAACCGGCCTTTTACCTCTTGAGATGGCGGCAAGAGTTAGCTTCCCGGCAGCACGTTTAATTACTGCTGGAGCTAGAGTAGCAGATGCCATAACGGCAACTGCTGATACAGCATGGGACACAAGAAAAGCAGCATTTCTTCTTATGCGAAAGCTTGAAGATGCAAAAGATATAAGCCCAGCGGTCTAATTCGTCTTAGACCTAGGCTTAGCGCTAGCTTTTGATTTAGGCTTGGCTTTTGAAGCGCCGGTCTTTGCAGCGGGCTTGCCTTTTGCAATGGGCCTACCCTTTGCCGCAGGTTTCGCTTTCCCTATCGGTTTAGCTAATGGCTTAGGCTTAGCTTTAGTCGCGGTGGCGGCTTTAGAGCTAGGCTTAGGTTTTGGTTTAGTTTTTTTGGCGCCATAAGGCGATTTAGCCAGCTTCTTATGCTCTTTATATTCTTGTAATGGTGTGAGCTTATTAAAGTTTTCTTTAAAGGGATTATCGGACGTTTTCAGCTCGAGTTTAATCGGGGTTCCTACCAGATTAAAGGTCTTGCGGAAAAAGTTGGTTAAATAGCGTTTGTAAGACTCAGGTAAGGATTCGGTCTGATTACCATGAATCACTATCTGCGGTGGATTATGTCCGCCCATATGCGCATAACGTAGCTTAATACGACGCCCTCTTACCATCGGCGGATTATGCTCTTCGATGGCTTTCTCTAAAGCGCGGGTAATCTGCGAGGTGCTAATAATTTGATTGGCGGAACGATAAGCCTCATCGACCGAAGCAAATAAGGTCCCAACTCCGGTACCGTGCATGGCTGAGATAAAATGCACATCCACGAATTCGGTGACAAATTTTAAGCGTCTATCGATATCGTTTTTAATTTTGTCTTTGGCATCGTTTTCCAGGCCATCCCATTTATTGACGGCGATCACTAAGGAGCGCCCAGCGTCTAGCACAAAGCCTAATACATGCATATCCTGATCGGTTAGCCCTTCTTGAGCATCGATTAACAACACGGCGATATCGGCTTGGGAAATCGACTGCAAAGTTTTAACGATGGAAAATTTCTCTAAGGTCTCAGAAACCCGGCCTTTGCGGCGAATACCGGCGGTATCGATAATGGTATATTCTTTGCCTTGACGGGTTAGGCTAATATAAATGCTATCGCGAGTGGTGCCAGGCATATCGTATACGATAACCCGTTCTTCCCCTAACATGCGATTGGTTAAGGTGGATTTACCGACGTTTGGGCGGCCCACTAGAGCGATCTTAATACCTTTTAATTCTACTTCAGGCTCAGTCGATTCCACGCGTGACTCAAGCTCATGCATGCAGGCGTCCATCAATGGCTTAAAGCCCTTTTGATGGGAGGCGGCAACCGCGAATGGCTTACCTAAGCCTAATTGATAAAACTCGGCACAGGCGATATCCGCATCGATGCCTTCGGTCTTATTCACTACAACGATGACTGGTTTTTTAATTTGACGTAAGTTTGAAACGATCCATTGCTCAGAAGGGGTTAAACCCAATCTGCCATCGACTATAAATAGCACGAGGTCGGCTTCTTCTACCGCTTGCATGGATTGCTTAACTACGGCGGAATCGAGGCCGGTGGTTTTTTCATTTAAACCGCCGGTATCGATTAGGATGAATTTCTTACCATGATAAACGCCTTCGCCATATTGGCGATCGCGGGTAACGCCCGGCTCATCATAAACCAAGGCATCACGAGTCTTAGTCAGGCAGTTAAATATAGTCGATTTGCCCACATTAGGCTGGCCTACTAAGGCTATTACAGGAAGCATATTTATTTACTCGATGTTTGTAGAACGGCTAATTCACCGCCGCTGCTGGTGGCAATGACTTGACCATTGAGGATAACTGGTTGTGCTTGAATCGCTGAACCGTCTATTTTAGTACGCGCTTCTAGCTGACCATTATCCAATGATAACCAATGGATATAACCTTGATAATCGCCAACTGCTACAGTATTGCCTACTGCCGCAGGCCCGGTTACGAAGCGATATTCTAGACCATCTTGAACCCAATCTTGCGCACCGGTTTTTTGATCTAAGGCCCATACTCGGCCGGTTTCACTGGTGACAATTACCTTGCCATTTACAACCGTGATAGGCATATAGGCGGAAAGTGCATGCTGCCAGATTAAGCTACCATTGGCTAAGTTCACAGCAACTACGCTACCATGGAAAGCATCATCATATACCACACCATTGACTATGACCGGTGTACCGACATCGACCATACTTTCGATTGCATTCGCGCCAGCTGGCAAGGCAATAGGACGCAGCCATTCTAAAACACCGTTTTGTAAATTAAAGGCCGCCAGTTGACCATTGGCAAAACCGACTACTGCGCTATTACCCGCTATAGCAGGCTTGGTCCCCGCTTCAAGCATAAGATCAGGAGTGGAGCCATTATATAACCATTTTTGTTGACCTGTTGAGGCATTAAAAGCGATGACACTACCATCATGAGCATGGACCACGACAACGCCATTACCAATGGCAGGCGCCGATAGTAATGAGCTTGGTAATATTTCGGTCCACAGCATTTTGCCATTAGCCGCATTTAAAGCGATTAGATGGCCATCCATAGTGCCAAACACGACCATGCCGTTTGCAGCGGCTGGAGCGGAACTAATCGGCATATTAACGTCGACTTCCCATACTTTACTGCCATCTTGTGCATTCGCGGCATACACTCTACCACTATGATCGACGGTATAAATAATTCCCTGGCTAATAGCCGGGCCAAATGAAAGATACAGTTGATCCGAACCGCTACCTGTGCTTTTTGACCACACTGTATTCACCTGAATGAGGTTTGGTACTGTTTTGGATAGCATAGTGGGAGGCGGAGTATTGTCTTTTTCACAGCCCGTTAAAAATGCCGCAACCATACTGATACAAATTACACGTAAAATCGATTTTTTCATATTATGCCTATTAATTAAGAGTCTGTTAGGAGGTTGCAGGGATGGTGTTGATTCGTAAATGAATCATGTTTTGAAGCGGCTTATCATTTTGCGGCACTGCATTTAAAGCGGCTTGATAGCTCGCATTAGCATCGGAAAATTGCTTCATTTGGGCATACGCATCGCCACGCACTATATTATAGGATATCTCATAACCTGCTGGAATTTTAGCTAATAAACCTAAAGCTGCCTGCGGTTGTTGAAGACTTATATCTACGCGAGCCAGGCGCAAGCTTGCTATAGCCTGAAATGGACCGGAGGAATTTTGTTTCACGAGAGTTTGCAGTTGCTGCTGAGCTAAGGGTAGATTATTCTGAGCCACATCCAACTGAGCTAAAAATAAAGCGGCCATATTGGCATAGGAACTGCCCGAATAATTTTTAATAATATAATTGGCTTGAGTTACGGCATCGGCAGTCTGGTTTTTTGCCACGTCGTTTAATAAAACCTGGTAGTAGAGCGAAGCCGTTTCCAGTTTAGTGGCTTGTTGATTTTGCCAATAGCGCCAGCCAGCCATAACTACGGCAGCCCCTAATATAAGGACTACCGCATAATTACCAAATTTTTTCCACCAACGGCCTAGGGTATCAATTAACTCTTGATCATTTAAATGCGCAGACATCGATATCACTCACTTCTATTAATTTTCTTTGCGCGATGAGGAGATTTTAAGGGGGGAGAATCGCGATTCTTCCCCCTTAATGCAAGCACAAATTCACTTTGGGCGCTGCATTAAATCTCGGGAAGGCCCCCGTTCTCTAACGGGGGCCTGGTTATTCTACTTCTTCTGCGTCTTCATGTACCACTTTAGGCGCAGAAGATTTCTTAGCCATTAAATCAGCACGAATAGTCGCCTCGATCTCTTTAGCTTCTTTTGGATGATCGCGTAAATATTGCTTAGCGTTTTCCTTACCCTGGCCAATTCTTGTGCCATTATAGCTATACCAGGCGCCGGCTTTTTCGATAATATTGCCTTTAACACCCAAGTCAACCAGCTCGCCGAAACGGCTAATGCCTTCGCCGTATAGTATTTCGAATTCGGCTTGTTTAAAGGGAGGGGCTACTTTATTTTTAACGACTTTTACTCGGGTTTCGCTGCCGATGACTTCATCGCCGGCCTTAATGGCGCCGGTACGACGGATATCCAAACGCACAGAGGCGTAGAATTTCAACGCATTACCGCCCGTGGTTGTTTCAGGGTTACCAAACATCACACCAATTTTCATGCGGATCTGGTTAATAAAGATGACCAAGGTATTGGAGCGCTTAATATTAGCGGTTAGTTTACGCAAAGCCTGAGACATCAAACGCGCCTGAAGCCCCATATGGGAGTCTCCCATCTCGCCTTCGATTTCGGCTTTTGGCGTTAGAGCCGCAACGGAATCGACTACGACCATATCGACAGCATTTGAACGCACCAGCATATCGACGATTTCTAAAGCTTGTTCACCGGTATCGGGCTGCGAGACGATTAAATCATCGACCTGAACCCCGATTACTTTTGCATAACCAGGATCAAGGGCATGCTCTGCATCGACGAAGGCACAGGTGCCGCCTAGCTTTTGACATTCGGCGATAACTTGTAAGGTTAAAGTGGTTTTCCCGGAGGATTCAGGGCCGTAAATTTCTACGATTCTGCCACGAGGCAAACCACCAATTCCCAATGCGATATCCAAGGCTAAAGAGCCGGTTGGAATCACACCGATATCCGCGGCTGGATGATCATCGCCCATTAACATAACAGAACCTTTACCGAATTGTTTCTCGATTTGGCTTAATGCACCCGCAAGCGCCTTACGTTTTTGTTCATCCATTATGTCACCCCATGGTTAATAGTAAAATTTGATTACCCGTAATATTAACACAGGCTTAATTGGGCGTCACTCTATAGATAGAAATCTCCTTATTTCATTAAAATGCGGTATAATCCGCAAAATCTTTAGGAAAAATAATGTTTAATTTCGTTTATAATCAGCTTAATTATTACTGGCAAACTGCCATCGAATATTGCCTAAGACGCCCCAGTGCAAAAGGCGCTATCGTGCGCTATCACAATATGTCTACTATGCAGATGCAATTTGAAGAAGATCTCATATTAGCCTATATTATGTCGATAAATATTCGTCACCTTAGCGAAGCACATCATGCTGAACTCCTATATCAGGCGGCAGATAAAGGCCACTTAGGAGTAATCCATTATCTGCTAAGCTTACCTTCTTACCCCTCGCAGCTTCCACCCTTTACTCTGTCTCAAATTTCGTGGCGCATCCATGCCATTAATCATAGCTTAAGTTTTGTTCTACGTGGATTAGCGCCGCCTGCCACAGCCGAACGATTGTCTATCTCATCTTTCAATGATTCTGTAAAAAACGCAAAGGCTATATTTATCCAGCGCAAAAAGAATTACCACCTTATCTTTACGTTTTTTATGGATCGCGTCATGCGTCTCAGTGCAGAAGAACAGCTGGCAGTATTAAAAAGCCAATATACTCATATCGCCCCAGATTATAAAGCGCTAGCGCATAATTTACAGCGATCTTTTTTAATGAGGCTTAGCCATTACCTCAGCCCGGAATATTTACCTCATTTTGATGATGCCATCAGCAAAACGTTATTTAGCACTCAAATAGTTGCAGAATTTACGCGCGGATTCTCCTTTTGGAAGCCCCATAGACAGCTTGAGTTTTTTAAAAAATTCTGTCTATTGTATGCTCTTTGTAGCAATACTGAAGGTCAAAGCCATTTTGGCCGCGACATATTAATTCACTTTCACACTTATTTTTCAGTGCAAATCTTACCTACCCTACAAGCTGCTTATGCCGCTGGTAAATTAAAAAACATAATACCCATAATGACTCAATATAATATTACATTTCCTCTAAACGAACCCGCTCATACCATTGTGAGTAAAGCCAGCGAAGATGTAGTGCCGAGCATAGCCGTGAGCCATACAACACCAAGGACCAAAAAGTCTAATGGCAAACATAAAAAACATACAACTTATCATCCTAGGCCACTTCGTACCAAGTCCATAGCTTCAACTAGTTCGACCACATTATCTGATGAAGTGAGCATAAGCCATGCCGATAGTGAAATTTCTCTAATAAAATGGACCGGTGGCCTGCAAAGCAAACAACTCTGTGTGCTTGGCAACTCAGTTACGCAGAAACAAATTCATAAAATGGATAAAACAGTTACCTTTTTGGATCCTAGTTTACCCATTTTATTATTAACACATTTATATAGCATATTATCTGCACAGGAATTTGCTGTGCTTTTAGTCGGCAGTGCGGCAAGCAAGGCATGGTCCAAACGAGATATCGACTTGCAGCTTATTAAACTAGACAATACCAAACCTAGCCCCGCTGAAGTTGAAGCACTTATTTATCAAGCCTTTGCCCTTAATTCTGAAAAAGTTAAGATCCATTCCCTTATCAATTCCGAATACTATTTAATTACCGTCATAACCGAAATGACATCTTATGATTTCGCTATTTCCTGGCCCACCTTAAGCAAAGGCACGCTAAGCGACAGTGAGATTGAAACCATCCAACGATCTCGACGTATAACACCCCGCGCCAATATTTTGCATCTGACTCATATTCGCGAAGACGGTAAATGTAGCGGGATCCTCTATCAACTGGGTAATGGCAAGCGTGATTTATGTATAGAGAAACCTATTGCTAGCAGCAATGATATTGTATTTATCTGGCGCGATATACTTGATCCCCGCACTAAAGGTATTGAGAATAGCCAGCATTTTAGTATAGCTTGGCAGGCCTGCTTAGATAATCCAGACCTTAAAGCAGAAAGATTAAAAGCCGCAGGACAACTGTTTTGGCGTTACGTCTATAAAGATCCCGCCGCGTATCAACAAGGCATTATACTCAACAATATCCTTGAACTTGAGCCAGATCCCGCCGATTATCTAAAGGCCCTTCTTGGCAGTGGTTATTTTACCGACATGGCAAACCATTTTTCTAAAATAACAAGTTCAGCTGAAAGCATTGGATTGAGCATACTGCTGCTAAGCTTACTGCCCTTAGTAGAATCAAAAAAACTAGGCAAGAGCCAAGTAGAGACGCTATTTTCTAATCTAAAGCTAGACCCGATGCTAGCATGGCAAGTATTAGACAATTTAAACAGCGAAAAAAATATCGCGCTCACTGTCACAGACCATACTGGCCTACTGTACTTGTATAATGAGATTCAAACGCTATGCAGGGCATTCTTATGCCCCCCTCCCCTCGCTAAAACTGTCACGGTTTTTAAATCGACAAAAATAGTCAGCCCGCCCATTTTAGCCCTGGAACCGTATTAGCCTAATAGCCTTTCAGCCATTGTTTAATGAATTTCACTTGCCTAAAATGGAACACATCAGATTTGATGGTGCGTAGAGAGTCTTTTAATTCGTGAACTTGCTGATGCAAAATGGACAGTATATTCATACTATTGCCCTTAACTATAAAAGGTTGACTAATTAGCTCAATCTCTCGTTCAAGCTCGACAAGTTGCTCTCGTAAAATCGTGTTGTAGCTTTTTAAACGGTCTTTAGCAAGGGCATTAATCGATGCCTGATTAAGCTGCTCTACCTCTAACTGAAGCGCTAATAAACTAAACAGATCCCGTGCCTTATAGGCCACATTGACCCTTTGCATTAAGGCTGTTTTTCGTTCGCGCTCGATGGCATCTTGCTCCCTGTCTGGATGTAAGGCTTTAGCTAGGGTACGAAAGATATCACGAATCGATTGATTGGTTACTTTTGCTTGCGCTTTTTTAGGCTTGCTTTGCTTTGTAGTGGGCTGCCATTCTTTTTCACTATCAGCTTCGAACATCGCCTCAGCATCGAACAAATCATCGAACAATTCATCCGTATCGAATGCCTCATTTTCAATTGCGAGATCATCATCATAATCCACATCGCTGTATTTATTATAAATTTCCTTGAGAGACTCCATACCTTCTAAAAAAATTAGTTCAAAGGCAAGCTCCTGAATGATATCCGCCAATTTACGCTTTTCAGTTTTAGTGAGCGAGTCTTGCCAATAGGCATTGTCCAACAATCTGAGCATGGAGGCCCTTTGTTCATTAAAGGCCACTAGTAAAGGATAAAACTCTTCCGCATATTTTTGTTGATAGAGCAGTATACTGCTTTGCCAGACCTCAAGGATTGTACGCTGTTGTTCGATTTTTTTAATGAGCTTATTAAAGGCCTTTTGCTCTGGTGATAGCTTATTATTCTTAGCTTTCTCAACGATCTGAAGACCTGAAGGTTCACAACTATCTTTTGTCATGATTTTATATCCAATTTGAGTGTAAACTAACTGCTTTAAAAGCTTTTTGCCATAAGTTAGACCATTCTCGGAATGGATTCCATATTTGTACGCCATTTTCGGAGTCTAGTCTACTTTTGAGTACGGCTAGCCTTCTTCTACAATCGATGCTATATAAACCTGGGCCCTATCGACTGGCAAGCGGCTTAACCAGGACCAATATAATATCCCTAATGAAAATACGGCTATCATCAGCACATCCCAATTTATAGGAAGTACACCTTTGCCGCCGCCATAATTGCCCAGATAGGAAAATACTGCCATACCCGCTAAATAGACTATGGCCCAAATGGCATTTTTGAAATCCAATGTAATTTTAGTGGAGCGCGTGTATCGCATAATAATCAACACGATAACGCCGAGCAAAATAGCGATGCACATTTCGGAATAAATAGCCCAACCAGTCCAGTAGACGATTAAATTGGCAATACTTAATGCCACAAAACTCCATAGCTTAGGCCAAGGCAGGCGAAAAGGTCGATGTTGATCGGGGATTTGTGAACGCAAGGCTAATACGCTAATCGGGCCTAAGGCGTAACATAATACAAAGGCCGAAACCAAAAATCCGACCATACCCTGCCAGCCAGGCGAGGGGAAAAATAATAACATTCCTACTACAAAGTTTAATAAGACCGCGATAATCGGCACGCCTTTTTTATTGAGATAGAGTAGAGCATGTGGGAAATAACCATTTTGACTCATGGCATAAGCCACTCTTGAACTCGTGGCAATAAAGATAATAGCCGTACCAAGCGGAGTAATAACCGCCGTCACTAATATAAGGTAGCGCAACCAATGCATGCCAAGTTGATCAGCCATTCCAACAAATGGACTAGAGTCCCCAGCAAAATGTAGGCTATGCCAGCCTTGGGTTAAGGAGCCCGGAGCTTGTGCGCCGATAAAGCAGACTTCCAATAGGAAATATAATAAGAAACAGATTATTAAAGCCCCTGCCAATACTAAGGGAATGACTTTTTGGGGGTTTTTGGCTTCACCCGCTAACACTATGGCTGGCGCATACCCTGCAAAGGCAAAAATCACCCCACCCACTGATAAAGCCGAAGCCACACCTTTAAAGCCATAGGGAGCAAAGCCACCAAAATGCGTGAAATTATGAATATTAAAGCTTAACATCAATAAGCTAATAGCCACGATAACCGGCACGGTCATTTTAACCCAGACTATGATGGAATTATAACGTGATAGCCATTTAATACTTAGGAAGTTGATAATACACATACCTAATAACACTAAAGCGGCCACCCAGTAACCGGGTGTGCTTAATACGGTAATATGATTTTTTTGAACGACCAGGGAGGGGAATTCGCTAGCTAAATATTGCAGCACGCCCATAGTTTCAGCCGGCGCCACAGCGGCGTAGCCCAACCACATAATCCAACTAAATAAAAAGCTACTTAGCACTCCATGCGAGAAATAAATAAACCGAGCATTACCGCCCGAAATAGGAAAGAGACAAATTAATTCAGCAAAGGTTAGCGCAATCATCATCATGGCTAAGCCACCGATAATCCAACTTAATAGTGCGGCAGGCCCTGCAATTTGAGCGGCATAAAACGGGCTAAATAACCAAGCCGATCCTAAAATACCACTGATGGCCGTAAACATTAAGCCAATTGGCCCGATACTTCTTTTAAGCTTCATTCGCTTTCCCTTCTACAAAACTCTAGGATTCTACCTTTTTTTAGCTAATATAAAAAGCCTTCGCTATAAGGATTAATTATACTTGCGAGAAAATCAGCTCTGCTCTAGACTTGCAGCGCTATTAATATTAATAAGGGAGAATGTTATGAGTTTTAAAAAAATAGCACTAGTCATTAGTGCAGCTATGTTATGTTCATCGGCTTATGCTATGCAAAATGTTACCCAGGGCTTGGCTTTTTCTTATGGCGGACATTTTATAGCCAATAGCCAACCTAAAGATACATCTGGCTATAAAATTGATTACGACGCTATGCCAAGCAATTGGACCTGGTATAACAACAGCGTAGTTGCTTACGTTCAAGCTAACTATGCACATTGGCATACCAATAACGCCACAGGTAGCGAGTACAACACTATCGGTGTAGTCGGCGTAGCACCTGTAGCACGTTGGTACTTTATGGCTCCAACTTCAAACGTAGCACCTTACGCTGAGGCTAGTGTTGGTCTTGCGGCCTTATCCCATAATTCTTTTGGTGACCGCAATTTAGGTACAAGGTTATTATTCCAGGATATGGCCGGCATTGGCGCGACCTTTGGTCAAAGCAAACAAGTATTTGCATCGCTTAACTTCTTACATTATTCCAATGCATCTACTCATAAAGATAACGATGGCGTAACCATACCTTTAATGTTGACAGTGGGTTACAACTTCTCATAAGGATAATCGACATTATAATGCAGTCCACGGCTTTCTTTTCGGGCCGTGGCAGCATCTACGATTAGCTCAGCCACCACGATTAAGTTTCTTAGCTCTAATAAATCACCCGTAATCCGAAAGTTCCCGTAATATTCTTGAATCTCTCGTTTAAGCAGAGTCAACCTTTCCGACGCTCGCTTGAGGCGTTTATTGCTGCGCACGATGCCGACATAGTTCCACATCAATCGACGAATTTCATCCCAATTGGCGGTCACTAAAATTTCTTCTTCTGAATCTGACACCCAACTTTCATCCCAAGGTTCGATCGCAGGCACCGTATAATTAGGGTCGAATTTTTGCATAATATCTCGGCTAGCCGCAGAGGCATACACCAGACATTCCAGCAAAGAATTGCTAGCCATTCTATTGGCACCGTGCAAACCTGTGCAACTCACTTCTCCCGCCGCATACAATCCAGGAATCGTCGTCCTAGCACGGTGATCAACGACCACGCCACCACAGGTATAATGCGCGGCAGGAACCACTGGGATTGGGCCTTTGGTAATATCGAAACCATACTGTAAACATTTGGCATAAATATTAGGGAAATGCGACATAATAAAATCAGCAGGCTTGTGCGAAATATCTAAATAGACACAATCTATACCCAATCGCTTCATCTCATGGTCGATGGCACGAGCCACGATATCGCGAGGCGCTAATTCTGCCCTCTCATCAAATTTAGGCATAAAACGTGTGCCATCAGGCAGGACTAAAATAGCCCCCTCGCCTCGCATGGCCTCCGAAATTAAAAAAGAACGAGCTTCAGGGTGATACAATGCAGTGGGATGAAACTGGTTAAATTCCATATTCGCTATTTTGCCACCGGCTCGATGCGCCATAGCGATACCATCACCGCTCGATACGGCAGGGTTCGTACTATACAAATAGACTCGACTCGATCCACCCGTGGCTAATAAAACGGCCTGGGCGCTAAATACCTCGACTTTGCGAGTTTTCTGATTAAATACATAGCAGCCAACGCAGCGATTATTTTTAATGATTAAATCGATAGCGATATGGTCTTCGAATAAGGTGATATTAGAAGCTTGTTTGGTTAGGCTAACCAAGGTATTGGACACCGATTTTCCTGTTTCATCATTGGCATGAATAATTCGGCGATGTGAATGCCCGCCTTCCTTGGTCAAGTGATAACCTTCAATGCCTTTAGCATCGACCTCTTTAGTGAATTTAACGCCGATATCGATAAGCCATTGAATCGATTTTTTGCCATTTTCGACGGTAAAGCGCACCGCCTGCTCATCGCATAAGCCATCGCCCGCGATTAAGGTATCGTTAATATGGGCTTCGATACTGTCTTTATCATCGAGCACGGCGGCAATGCCACCCTGGGCGTAGAGAGTTGAGCCTTCTTGCAACGGTCCTTTGCACATAACGGCCACTTTATAATGGGAATCGAATTGCAAGGCCGCGCTTAAGCCCGCCGCTCCACTACCGATAATAAGGACATCAAATAATGGCTTCACAATGCGCTCCTACAATATGATCCTTTAAGAGCAATTTTAAATGATCGGGTAAATACGATAAGTCGATTAATTGACGGTTGCGGTAATAGTTCTCACCTACCGTGGTATCACCTAATTTAGTCTCTAATAACTTTGCAAGCACGGCTTCATTTATAAAAGCGGCCTGTAGTTTTTTCTTGGTAACATGAGGATAAGCCGAGGGGATATTATCACTTTTATCGCCGCGAATACATTTAACAAACAGATCGAATGCAGGATGCTTGGGCCGCGCCTTATAATCTCGACGCATCGGATCATAAACTCTTACCCTATCTGAAATAAGCTGGATAAAATCCCCATCGGAGCTGACGATGGTAAGCTTATCCTCTATATGTTCGGTAATACCATAGATAATATCATCTGCTTCAAAATTAGTGATCTCCATGCAAAGATGCGCATGCTTAAGCTTAAATTCTTTAATAGCTTGCTTCACTATTTGTTTTAAAGCCGTCTCAGGTCGATGGGCTTTATATTCTGCGAAAATTTCTTTACGCCAATACTTATGGCTATCGCAGGCGAATATCACCCTATCAGGCATAAAGTAGCGATAAAACTGCCGTAAAAATGCCTCCATGCTAACGAGCACTTCGGCAGGGTTTAACTCCACACTATTCCGTTGTTGTGAATGGATGCTGATATACGATAAATTCGATAAATCAAATACTAGGGTATGCTTCATTTATTGCTTCTCTATAAAAACTAGATTGTTGCTAAGCATCCTGCTTACTACTCCTTTGGAGCGCCATCATAAAACTGGCGACCACAATTTTGTCCCGATGGATCTTCGCTACGCTCGTCCAGGATGATAGACTTAATTTTCGCGATTATACCAGCAATAGCCTCTGGAGTATAAGCGATTTTAGGCCCACCCCAAACTGGCTCTGGCCAGCAGGCATCGTTTGTGCGACGCGCGATAATATGCACATGCAATTGAGAGACCTTATTGCCAAGCATAGCAATATTCAGCTTATCACAAGAGAAATGTTGTTTGAGAATATGGCTGACTTGATTAATTTCAGCTAATAATTGCAGTTGTTCTGTAGCATTCAAATCAATTAATTCCATTGCACCAGGAACTTCTGGGACTAATAATACCCAAGTATAATGGGCATTATCCATTAGTCGCAGATGGGATATCTCAAGCTTGGCAATAATGGCACTATCTGTTTCAACTTGTGGATTTAGCATAAACTCATTAGACATGGCATACCCCTTTTTTCTAACATTATTTGATGATATCGCAAGCCACCTACTAACAACATACTTAGATGGAACAAATACAGTCAGACTAAATCAAATTAACACAAAACTATCCCACGAAATAAATGAAAATGTCTGGAAAAATAAAATTAGGACAGAAATTGTATTAGCTTCTTAATCTCTTTTACAATTTGCATAATTTATTGACGCTTTAATTTTAATAGATAGAATTCGTTATAATTATTGGAGATTTTTTATCATGTTAACTGGCAGAATATTAACAAAAACAATAGTAGAATTAGGTAAGCGAAGTTTATATATACCCCCAAAGAATTGGAGATTACTGCAGCTTTTGAAAAAGCTGATCAGTTAAAGCGTGATATTGAAACTAAATATCGTAAGTCTGATGATAGCTTAAGGCTCGCTCTTCTAGTAAAAATGAGAAATCTTTGGACATACCATTCCAATGCTATTGAAGGAAATACGCTTTCACTTGGCGATACAACTTTTTTCTTGCAGGAAGGACTAACTGTATCAGGCAAGCCGTTAAGAGATTTTTTAGAAGCTAAGAATCATGCTGATAGTATTAAATTTTTATACAGTATTCTTGAAGCTGAGCGCCCAATTAATGAAACTTTTATAAAACAGATTAATAGAATCTTGTTAAGCAAGACTGATGAAATTGAAGGGATCGATACATTAGGCAGAAAAACTTTAAGACATATATCACCTGGTGAATACAAAAAGAACCCTAATCATGTTGTTCAGCCTGATGGCAGTATTCATATGTATGTGGAACCTTTTGACGTTCCTCATCAAATGTATGATTTATGTCAATGGATAACTAATAATTCGATAAGTGATATTCATCCCATAGCGAAAGCTGCATTAGCACATTATAACCTTGTTAGAATCCATCCCTTTGAAGATGGTAATGGTAGGACTGCAAGAATTTTAATGAATATTATTTTAATGAAAGAAAAATACTTTCCGGCTGTTATAAAAATAGAAGATCGAGAAAAATATTCAAAATGTTTATATGCAGCAGATAAAGGCGATTTTAAACCGCTGATGCTTTTCGTATGTAATTCTTTATGTTGGACTCAGGAAGCAGTTCTTGAAGAATTAAATAAACATACGCCAAATTCTTCTGTGGGGGAATCTCCAGCACCACTTTTATAACCCATACCGATACTGATCATCCTATTGCACTTTAATATTTCGATGTTGTATCTAAGATATATTGTCATTATCTTCAGTAGCTTGAATAGCAGTATAGAGCAAAGACTCTTAGCTGCAATTCGTTTCCAAGCTTATAGCCCTGCGCGCTTTTATTCCATTATTATTTAAGGTAAAGTAATTTGAATAATCATTAATGGATGGGATTATTATGTATACCAACGCTATGGAAAGCTTACTGACTACTTTGCCATGTTATTTCCTTGAGTATTTAGGTGCTGAAGGTTCATTTAAAGCCGCCTGTGCAAATTCCCCATTGAATGATTCGATCAAAAAAGCTGATAGCTATTGGGTAAAACAATTTGAGAAAGATATTGGCCAGAGCAGCGTGCTAATTAAACCGACAGAATCTGCAAAAAAGGCTTATATAAGGCATCGCAATATTATAGCCAAAATCCCTTCACAGATGGACCTTATCAAGGTAATACTTACCTATCCAGCCTATAACCTTGACAGTATTATTAGCGATGATCGTCTAGCACACTTCATTCCTGACTATAAAAAACTAAAAACGACGCTTATCAAATATCCAATGTGTGTAGATTATATTTTAGATAGAATTGTACAGAGCAATACCCACTTTGCTCGACTGTTTCCCACACTAGATGAGTTAGAGCAAACTATAAGACGATATCCAGCTCATGCTGACAGACTTATTGAAAAAGCATTAAGCAAGGCGCAATTTATTCGCTTATTCCCTACTGTTTTGTATTTAAGCTTGGCTATTGACCACAGCCCCACCTATTATGCAGACCTTATTATACAAAAACTGCTTAATGATCATGAAGCAGTTAAAGCTATTATCCCTTCATCTTATGACTTAGATAAGATCACTATGGTATTACCTACCTATGCCGAACGGATAACAGAAGTCTATAATCGCTCTATAGCAGAAAGAGTATGGGTATCAACCAGTACGCCTCTATTGAATCATAGCATCGCTGGAAATAGTCAAGATAATACAAACTCTGAGCCTGTTAATAAAGCATGAGCCGAATAAGTTTTAAGATTAATCGCTACTAATCATTGTTCGAGACCAAAATCTCACGCATGCCATTGGCTTGAATCTCGCTTAACAGGCCAGCCGCTTCCATCTGCTCTAATAAACGAGCCGCTCGGTTATAACCGATTTTTAAGCGTCTTTGCACGCCTGAAATCGAGGCGCGTTTGGATTCTAATACCACATTGACGGCTTCATCGTACAATGGGTCATCTTCTCCACCACCCGCTTCGCTTGCGCCTTCTTCGCCTTCTAAGGCTTCAGTTTTTAAGATGGTTTCGATATAGTCAGGGGTGCCTAGCTCTTTCCAGGCTTGAACGACTTTATGCACTTCGTGATCGGCCACATAGGCGCCATGCACTCGAATCGGTACGCCGGAGCCTGGCGGCAAATACAACATATCGCCATGGCCTAATAATTGCTCGGCTCCTTGTTGATCCAAGATAGTTCTGGAATCGATTCTCGATGAAACCTGGAAAGCGATACGCGTTGGGATATTGGCTTTAATTAATCCGGTGATGACATCTACCGAAGGTCTTTGGGTGGCTAGAATCAAGTGAATTCCAGCGGCCCGGGCTTTTTGAGCCAGACGAGTAATAAGCTCTTCTACCTTTTTACCCACGACCATAATCATATCGGCAAACTCATCCACCAGCACTACGATATAAGGCATGGTTTGTAATTCAGGACAGGTTTCATCCATACCGGGATGAAGCTTTTTCCAAATAGGATCTTTTAATGGCTTACCAGCGGCAATAGCGGCTTTTACGGTATCGTTATAGCCGGCTAGGTTTCTAACTCCAACGGCGGCCATTAGGCGATAACGTCTATCCATTTCTTTTACGCACCAGCGCAGGGCATTGGCGGCTTCTTTCATATCGGTGACGACCGGGGTTAATAAATGTGGTACGCCTTCGTATATTGATAACTCTAGCATCTTAGGGTCGATCATAATCATACGCAATTCTTCAGGGGTTGCTCTTAATAACATGCTAAGCAACATGGCATTTAAGCCGACTGACTTACCCGAACCTGTGGTACCGGCCACTAAAAGATGCGGCATTTTTTGTAAGTCGACCACTTCAGGCTCGCCGGAAATATCTTTGCCTAAAGCCATACTGAGTGGTGAGGTGTTTTTGCGGAAGGCTTCAGAATCTAACACGCTGCGCAGGCGCACGATTTCACGCACTTCATTAGGCAGCTCTAAACCCACCACGGTTTTACCCGGAATGACTTCGACTATACGCACGCTTTTGGCGGATAATGAACGGGCTAAATCTTTGGATAAAGTCGTTAATCTCGCAACTTTAATACCGGGAGCTAGATCGAGTTCAAATCGAGTGACCACAGGACCTGGGCAAGCTCCAACCACTTTAGCGGAGATGCCAAAATCACTTAACTTTTGCTCGACCAATTGCGCCATGGTCATTAGAGATTCTTTAGACACTTTGCTGCTAGGGGCTTCTTGAGCATCTAATAATTCGATGCTTGGTACGCCATGCGAAAGCGGCTTGGTCGGCTTTTTAATTTTTTCAGGCTGAGGGATTGGCTCAGGCTTCGCAACCGGTTTAACCCTATCAATTATGGCTAGTTTTGGTTTAGCCGCGATAGGTTCAGGATCATAGTCAAAGGGATCTAATTCAGCCTGAGCCATATTAATGTCCATGGCGGGTTCAAATTTAATAACAGCTTGATCTAATTTTTTCTGCTGACGACATAGGCGCCAATCTTGAAGATGGGATTCAACTTTATAGCAAATCGCTTTAAATACTGCATAAAAGCCACGTAAAATTAATCGCAGTAATGTCAATAAACCACGTAACCAGGTCACCCCTGAAAACAAAGTCAATCCTACTAAAAATACGGCGATTAGGCTCAGTACGCTGCCCGTTTCATTTAACAGCGGCAGCACCGCCTTGCTAACATTAGCACCCATTACTCCACCTGGGCCGTAAGGCAAATTATTTTGCCAGCTTATAAACAATAGGCTGGATAATCCGCTACCCGCTACAAAAGCTAAAAAAGCACCGAACCAACGCAAACAGGTTAATAATCGGGAGCGGGAAGCCTCGGATTGATGCTCGATATAAACCAGCCAGGCCCCATAAACTAATAACACCGGCATTAAATAGGCCGAAAATCCTAATAGACTAAATAAGCCCTCGGCACAGACCGCACCAAATTTACCCATCATATTAGCCACAATTGGCCCGCTCAAATTGAGCCAATCAGCCGCGTGATAGCTAAGTAAACTTAATAATAAAACTAGTCCGAGTGCAGCGCCAGCAATCATTAATACTTCGCGCATCCTTTGTTTTAATGCGGAATGAGTGGGCGCTGCTACATCAAGCTTTTTTTTACTCACGAGAAATTCACCTTTAGCACCTATAGTTGTTGAATATACTAGCTGGTTTTAAACGAACTCGCACCTGCTAAAACCAGGAACTGTATTTAAAATTTGAAATATTAGCCTTCCTCCATTATGCTTAGGAATAAACTACGTCTTTATTATTGAGCACTTTAATGCGGATATTGCTAATAGAAGATGATGAATTGCTAGGCGATGGTATTAAAACTGGCCTTAAGCAAGACGGCCACACTGTAGAGTGGGTTAAGGATGGGTTAACGGCTGAAAGCGTTTTATTGCGCGATGCTTTTGATGCCGTCATTTTAGATATCTCTTTGCCTAAAAAATCAGGCTTAGAAGTCTTAAAAGCTGTTCGCCTGGAAAAAATTCAAACCCCTATTCTGGTCTTAACCGCACACGATTCTGTCGAAGATCGCATCAAAGGTCTCGATTCAGGGGCGGATGATTATCTTACTAAACCCTTTAACTTACATGAGCTCAATGCACGATTGCGCGCCTTATCGCGCCGTTCATTAGGGCGAGTAGAGCCGTCGATTCAATATGGCCCCATCACTCTCGACCCTGCTGCTCATACCGTAAAATTTCATGATGAAGAAGTTAAAATGTCTCGTCGTGAATACGCCTTAATCTTCACCTTATTAGAGAACCAAGGCAAAGTTATTTCTCGCCATCAAATTATCGATTCGCTGTATGGTTGGAATGAAGAAATCGATAGCAATGCTTTAGAAGTTCATATTCACCATTTGCGTAAAAAGTTTGGCAATAACTTTATCCATACCATCCGCGGGGTAGGTTATATGGTGCAAAAACCTGAATGAAGCCTATAGTCGATATCGACAGCATGCAATTGGACCCTGCCTTACAGAAATTTGGTATACGCATTACCTCCTTGCGCCGGTTTCTTTTAATCAGCGTATTAAGCACCCTGTTTCTTACAATCGGCACCATAGGTGTTTTAAACTATTTGCAATTAAACTATGAAAACCAGCAAGTTCTTAAATCAGAATTAATCAATGCCGTTAAAGTCATCGATACCATTATCGATATTAAAGACCTTAATCCCCAGCATAAAATTGCCTATGACTTTATCAATCAAAATCAAAGCAAAGACCTCCAATTGCCAGCTCTTGGCATGAATGTTTATAACGGCAATCTGAACTATCGCGACAAAATGGTCTTTCAAATATGGAATTTGAATAAAAACCAATTGATAATGAAGTCATCCAATACGCCTTCAGAGTCTTTAAGTACAAAAAATAAAGGTTTTGATGTTGTTACCTTAGCAGATGGGTCGAGCTGGTATAGCATGAGCCTTATTAACCAGAATAAAAATATTCGAACCGTGGTAGCGATTCAGAAAAAATTAACCACCAGCGTCATGCTACCACTGCTAGTGTATGACAGCATACTGCTGGTCATCGTATTTATAGGCCTGGCTTTATTATTAATTTTATTGATTCAGATTAGCTTAAGCCCACTTGAGAGAGTCACCACCGAAATTTCTGAACGAGGACCGACTCACCTAACCTCGATTGGCACCGATGAAATCCCAGTTGAAATAGCCCCCTTAGTCAATGCGCTAAACCGCTTATTTTTGCAGATGCGCGAATCGATTGCCCGAGAAAAACAGTTCACCACCGATGCCGCTCACGAGCTAAGGACCCCTTTAGCCGCCGTTAAAACACAAGTTGAAGTCGTTTTACGCGAAAAAGATGAACTACAGCGCATTCGAATTTTAAACAATATCCTTATCGGCACCAATAGAATAACGCATATAGTCGATCAATTGCTTACCTTAAGCCGACTAGAATCCAGCACCAAACTAACCCGAAGCCAAGCGCTTGATTTAAATAAACTAACTGCACAAATCGTAGCAGATCTCGCTCTATCGGCCATTTCTAAGCAAATTGAAATCGAATTATTTGCACCCGATGAGGAAATCATCATCAATGGTGAGCCTAATTTAATTACCATCTTAATTCGCAATCTGGTCGACAATGCCATTCGTTATACCCCTACTCATGGCAAAATAGCAGTCTTACTTTCTAAAACGAGCTATAGCATCTGCCTCCAAGTTATTGATAATGGGCCAGGCATTCCTACTCATCTTCACCATCGCTTATTCGATCGGTTTTTTAGAGAGGTCGGCACCAAAGTTGAAGGCAGTGGGCTTGGCCTGCCTATTACTAAAGAAATCGTGCGCCTGCATCACGCCAGTGTTTTCGCTAAAAAACCCGAACAAGGTAGTGGCCTCGAGATGCGAGTCGACTTTCCTAAGGCTGATTAGCTAGTTTACAGCGGCAATTTTAGATATCATAGCGGCATGCAAATAGTAAAAACTCTTACAATCAGCCTCTTAATATTTTTTGCCTTTCAATGCCTAGCAGCCGATAGAATTGATTTGGTGATCGACGTTCAGCCAAAAAATCTTAGCGAACCCATTAAACAAGCGCTCGACCTATATCAACATCAAGCTTATGTTTTAAGCTCAAACAGCCATATGAATACCGCCTTTCAAGCGGGCTACCAGCAGATTCAACAAGCGCTTAAAGTTCAGGGATATTTTCAAGCCAGGGTTAGAGGCTCTATCCATCATGATGAGACTAAGCATGTTTGGCACATTCACTACAAAGTCACTACCGGTCGCCCTCTACTCATAAAAAATATCTCTATTATGGCCGTTGGAGAGGGTCAACATAACGCTGCCATCCAAAATGTGATCGTAAATTCCCTTCTTAAAATTGGGCAGACTTTAAATCTTAATCAATACGATCAAGTTAAATCAACCTTACAAACTACGGCCATTGCCAACGGTTATTTCGATGCAAACTATGTTCAGCATCAAATCCAAATTAAGGTGAAATCGTATTCGGCAGCAATAGACTTGAAACTCAATACTGGTAAGCAATACCACTATGGCACTATTCGTTTTGATCAATCCACTTTCTCAAACGAGTTCTTAAACCGCTTTCTAAACTTTAAATCGGGGCAAGCATACAGCCAGGAGCAGGTCGATCAATTACAAAGCAATTTAGCGAGCAGCGGATACTTTGATTCCATCGCTATTATTCCCGCCCCCGCTAAAACGACTTATACCGTGCCCATTACTATTAAACTCATTCCAAAGCCTGCTCAAGAATATCAAATCGGCGCAGGCTATGGCACAGATACAGGTGTTCGAGGATTACTGGGTTGGAAATTGCGTTATATCGGCAAAACTGGAGACTATATTACAGCCCAAATCCAAGCGGCCCGTAATTATACCAATGTCACCTCAAGCTTTGTTATTCCCGGGGCCAACCCAGTTACAGACTATAGCAGTATTAATGTCGGGCGCAGCGAGACCACCATTACAGCCTATACAGCTACCGATATCATCGCAGGCTTAGATCATTTTGTGCAGCATGGACCCTGGTCAACTGAATTAGGAATTACCCAGCATTTTATTCAGGCCACCGAGCCCGCTAATCCTATTGAACCCGCACAGCGTTATTTATTACCAGAAGCCACTCTAGGCTATACTCAGTTAGTAACAAAAGGCTATTTTAAACAGGGTTATTGGTGGTCTGCTCAAGCACAAGGCGGAAGTAGAAGCCTGTTATCTAGCACGAGCTTTGCTCAAGGTACTCTACGTACATTAGGCTCGATCAATCTCGACTCAAATGACAGAATTTTTGTTAAAGCAGTAGTCGGCGCGACTGCCGTACAAGATATTAGTAATTTATCACCGATATTTCGATTTTATGCAGGCGGGGTAGATACCGTTCGTGGTTATGCCTATAAGAGCTTAGGCCCAGAAGATAGCAATGGCAATCTCATTGGAGGGCGCTATATTGCGGCGGCTCAGTTTACGGTAGAACGCAGAGTGTGGAACAACTGGAGCGGCTTAGTCTTTTACGATATGGGTAATGCATTTAATACTTTACAGTCTATTAACTTACAGAAAGGCGCAGGGTTAGGCACGAGCTGGAGATCGCCTGTTGGTACGATTAATTTATATGTAGCCCACCCTATTCAACCCGTGCAAGGCTCTTGGCGTTTTGACATCGGCATCGAGACTTTGTTATGAGTTGGCAAAGTGTAATAAGAAAACTGGCCTTATCTTTACTCGGATTTGTTCTGCTACTTTCTGCACTTATTATGTCGGCTATTCATTCTCAGACGGGCTTAAGACTATTACTGGGCAGCATAGAAGCTCCATTATATGCCGCTGGCATACAGCTTCATGCCAAGTCAGCGACAGGCACCCTGCTGGAATTCACTTTACCTGAAGTAATCATTAAAACCGATAGTATTCATGCAGATATTGCAAACCTATCCATTTGCTGGAGGCCTTTAAGCTTATTAAACGGGGTAGTTGAGATTCAGTCGATATTCGCCAATTCGATTCAAGGTCAATATAGTCCCACCAATAAACCGTCAAAACCGCGACACTTTCCTTTTAGGATTGTAATCGATCAGCTCAATATTAAAGCACTGTCGCTTAAATTTGCTTCAGGCTCTGTCGATGGGCATCTACAGTTTCAGACACAGCCTAGCTTAAGCTGGGATATCGCATTACAAACCCACAACCTTGATATGCATGATTTTACGCCTAAACTTAACGGTCCATTAGCGCTCACCATTGTAGCCAATCAATTAAACCAAATTGCCGATATCGATACCCCCAACTATCAGCTTAAATGGAAAAGCCAAGCACAACCTAAAGCTATGCACTATCTGATTACTACTCTATCGGTCCAATCACCGATGGGCTTATGGGCTCTAAGCCATCCAAGCGACATAGAACTACTCACTAATCGCATTAGCCTATCTACCTTATGTTTATCTAATCACGCCGCAACACTATGTGCTAACGGTCAATGGCAGCCTACTACTCTTAACGGCCAAATTATGCTAAAAAATGCCGCAATGGACTGGCCTAGCTTAGGCATCAATATTCATGCTATTAATGTGCTGATCGATGCAAGCAATCAACAGCTTCATATTACAGGCGCCGCGCAGTCAGGCCCAGGCTCTATAAAAATACTAGGCGAGGCAAATGCTGACTTAAGTCAACCCACCCTTAATCTCGGTGTAAAAGGCCACGATTTTTTAATCGCTGACTTACCCGAATATACCGTATTTATTAACCCAGATTTGCAATACCGTTATGCTAATCATAAGCAGGCTGTAGAGGGCAATATTACGATTGATAAAGCGCTTATCAATGTGGGTCAATTACAAAATAAAAATCCAGCTGAATCCGATATCGTCTATGTGGATGAAAATAATTATCCCATCGACAATCAGCAAAGCTTAGCTATGGAATTAAAGCTAAACCTTGTGGTTGGACGTAATGTTATTTTAACTGGTTTTGGAATACAGACTCATATCGACGGGCAATTGAATATAGTAAGCTTATCCGGAAGCAGTTTAAGCGCAATTGGTAAATTGCAACTGCATCAGGGCACCTATGAGAATTATGGCAAGCGTTTTATCATCACCCACGGTGAACTCGTATATGCTCATAGCCCGCTCAATAACCCCAATCTCGATATTAAGGCTTCTTATGATTTACCACCGAGCAATAGCGGCAATCTAGTCAACCCCTCTTTGGAACTAGGCGCCAATATCTTGGGGACCCTCAATAAGCCCATTATAGAACTCTATTCTAACCCCTCTTTAAGCCAAGAAGATATACTGTCCTATATCGTACTAGGCCAACCCTTTAGCCAAGTACAAGAAGCAGATAAAAACATCTTATCTCAGGCAGCCATGACCTTGGCATCGAGTGGTGGCGGCAATAATCTGCTTAATTCCATCCAAAAAAAATTAGGCATTAGTCAGCTCGCTTTGGGCTCATTAAATTCGCCACCAGCTGGTACGGATAATGCTATTGGTGAAACAGCACAAGATACTACCGCTGTTTTTATCGGCAAAACCATTACGCCTAGACTTTATGTTAGATATGGCATAGGCTTATTTAACAATCAACAAGAGCTGGATACTAGCTTACAACTTTCTAAATATTGGAGTTTTAAAACCAATGCAGGTACTCAGGCTCAAGGCGCTGATATGGTGTTTACCATTAACAGATAACACCTTAATTTTATGATACTTCATCTATCCTGGTTGCTGTTAAGTTTCTTATTTGCCTGTAGCTTAATGGCAGGCATTATCGACACTATCGCAGGCGGTGGTGGGCTTATCACCGTACCCGCCCTTTTAGCCGTAGGAATTCCCCCTGGCCTAGTATTAGGCACTAATAAACTTCAGGCTTGTTTTGGCTCTGGAACCGCTGCGACTAGGTTAATGCAATATAGCCATACTCCGTTTAAAGATATTTGGATAGGATCATTGTATTGTTTAATCGGCGCCAGCCTGGGCACATTTGCAGTTCTGCTATTACAGGATGATTTTTTACAGAAACTGCTGCCCTTGCTATTAGCAGCAATCTTACTTTATAGCATAGCATCCTCTCGGATGAGTGCAGCAGATCAACCGGCTCGACTGTCTAAAAATACCACCATGCTTATTTTTGGATTAGTACTGGGGTTTTATGATGGATTTTTTGGGCCAGGCACCGGCTCATTTTGGGTGGTGGCTTTGGTTTTTTTCTTAGGATATAACCTGCAGAAAGCCACCATCCATGCCAAGGTGTATAATTTCACTAGCAATATAGTCGCCCTGATATGGTTTATTGTCGGCGGACATGTCATCTATTCCATCGGACTGTTAATGGCGCTAGGGCAGTTTATCGGCGCGCATATCGGGGCTAAACTAATCATGCAGCAAGGGGCTAAACTTATTAAGCCCCTATTTATAGCGATGGTCAGCATTATGCTGCTTATAGTGATACTAAAAACCTATTGAATTTAGGCATAAACCACTTGGCTTTCTTGGCCAGCAGCCCCTGCATTAGCATGCGTGACTTTTTGCAAAGGCAGTGATAGCCCAAGATCATCACTAGCCTCAGAGCTTACACTAATAATATAGATCGCACCTAAAACCCCAAGCGCACTTACGTTAGATTCCAACATCTTGTATTGTTAATAGTTATCCTTCACTATATTAACTATCGTGGCTTTAGAGCTAATTCCCTGCCACAGTCATTTTATCAATTAAAATCGATCCTACTTGGATCTTGCCTCGCTTCTCGATATCTGAGCCAATTCCAATTATGCCGCTAAACATATCTCGTAAGTTGCTAGCAATGGTAATTTCTTCAACCGGATGCATAATTTCGCCATTTTCAACCCAAAATCCAGAAGCTCCGCGCGAATAATCACCCGTGACTAAATTCACCCCTTGACCAATGACATCCGTTACCAATAAACCCTTGTGCATGGTTTTAAGTAAAGCCGCTAAGTCTTGCTGGCCGGATTGTACTAAAATATTATGCACCCCACCTGCATTACCGGTAGATTTCAACTTAAGCTTTCTGCCTGAATAGCTTCCCAGCACATAGCCCTGTAAAACACCTTGGCTGACGATATCGCGCTTCTGGACTTTTACACCCTCACCATCGAATGGGCAGCTAGCGATACCTTTTAAAATATAAGGGTCTTCACTAATAGTAACAAACTCTGGGAATAAGCGTTGGCCTAAGCTATCCAACAAAAAGCTACTGCGTCGATACAGGCTTCCGCCGCTAATCGCGCCTAAAAAACTGCTTATAAGAGAAGTAGCGACATCGGCGATAAAAATAACCGGCACCTCACAGGTCTTAATTTTACGAGGGTTAAGCTTCTGCAAGGTACGTTCTGCCGCTTCTTCCGCTACCCTTTTAGCCGACCATAAATCACGATAATCGCGCGCACTGGTATAACCATAATCATGCTGCATCTGCCCATTGGCTTCGGCAATGACGCTTACACTTAAGCCATGACGGCTACTTTTCGCCCCACCTATAAAACCATGAGAGTTGGCATAAAGATGTATCGATTGATAGGTTTCTAATGTCGCCCCTTCTGAATTATTGATTCTAGGGTCAAAGTCCATGGCCAGTTTTTCGCAGGCTTTAGCCTGCTCGATAGCGTCTTTAACGCTAATATCCCAGGGATGATATAAATCTAATTCCGGCCAGTCTTTGGCTAAAGTATCGGGATCAGCCAAGCCGGCACAATCATCTTCGACGGTATATTGGGCCATCGAGCATGCAGCTTCCACGACTTTATCGATCATGGCAAGGTTCATATCGGTAGTGGTGGCTGAGCCTTTTTTCTGACCGTAATATACAGTAATATCGACTGATTGATCTTGCTCATGCTCGATGGTTTCAGGCTCACCTAATCGTACCGTGGCTGAAAACCCCATGCCAGAACCGACTGACATTTCAGCGCTAGTAGCCCCACGGCTTTTGGCTAGTTTTAAAATATGTTCCGCCACTTGGCTAAGCTGTTCTTGATTGGGTAAACTATGTTTCGTCACGCTGTCCTCACTATGAATCCATGGCTTGTTTAATAAAAAAACGTTTAATAAAGGACTGCTTATCAACAGCATTAACGCCGATTTCTCGTAGACGAGCTAATGTAGCAAGTCGATTTGAAAATAAAGTATTAAAACCATACATAGACCACATTATAGCGGCATTATAATGCTTACGTGACCGCTGATATTGAAGCAAGGTGGATTCCGATGCAATAGTACGGCCTTTTAATTTAGCTTGAGTTAATACCTCAGCCAAAGCCTTGGCATCGGCAAATCCTAGATTAACGCCTTGGCCAGCTAATGGATGGATGCTATGCGCCGCATCGCCAATTAAGGCTAAGCCTTTTTTAACATAGTGCTTGGCATGATGCTGGCTTAAAGGATAGTGCGCTCGAAAGCCAATGACCTGGAGCTTGCCTAGAGCACTGGTCTGGATCCCCACTGAAGTGGAGCTGTCATCCTGGGGCCGCTCAGCGGAACCCGGGATCCAAAACGCCTTCTCTAAAGCCGTATTAAATTCATCATCAGGCAAGCCAGCCAAATTTTCCGCCTGCTCTTTGCTAGTGCTCCATACGATCGAGCATAAATGCGAATCATGCAAAGGCAAAAAGGCTAATGGGCCTGATTCTAAAAAACGTTGCCTCGCTGTAAAACGATGTGGTTTCTCGCACCTCACAGTACACACTAAAGCCTGCTGCTGAAAATCATGAGTGGAGGATTCGATATGCACGGCAGACCTTACCCAGGATTTTGAGCCATCCGCTGCAATAAGTAAACTTGCCTCTATGATTTGACCCGAGGCCAGCTCCAACTCCCAGCCAGTGTTATGTTCTTTTAACGCGATGGGGGTATCGAGAATAAACTGCACCTGTTCTTTTGGATAGGCTTCTAGCCCTTCAAATAGCACTTTAAGCATTAGATGGTTTTCAATAATAAAGCCTAAGGTAGTTTCACCAACCTCTGCGGCATCCATTTCAATATGGGCCTCACTGCCTTCATCCCAGACCAGCATTCTCTCATACGGGCCCATACGTAGGTTCTGCATGGCCGACCAAAGACCCAGGTCTTCAAATAATTTTTGTGAGGTCTTATTAATCGCGCTGACCCTAAGACCGATCGCATCATCATAGCTGGTATCAGGCGCCTCTTTATCGATAATCCTGACCGAAAAACCTTGTTTGGCTAATAAGTTCGCCATAGTTAAACCGACCAGGCCGGCTCCAATAATTAGGATAGGTTGATTTGCCGCCTTAGTCATAAGTTGCGCAATCCTGTTCCAAAGGTAAACCCCTTGCCAATCGATTGAGTCTACCCCTGACTCCCATCATTAGCTTATTGATTTCATGCTTAATAGGGCTTAAACGCTCCACCTTATGCAAGGCAATATTGCGAGGCAATGACCATATAAAACTTTGGGTGGAAAACACTTTAACCAACGTATCCGTCACTTTAAGCATAATAGCGTGATCCGCCTCGCGAAGCGCTACATAGCGCTCAAAAACGGTCTCGTCTAAATCTATACCCTGATAATGCTTATCAGCAATAATCGACACCAAGCCTGCTATATCACGCATGCTTAGATTAAAACCTTGGCCTGCAACTGGGTGCAAACTATGGGCCGAATTGCCTATTAAGCCTACCCGACTTCTATAATGCGAATTCACTTTTAGCTGTTTTAAAGGATAGGTTTGTCTTGCTCCAATCGCCTCAAATCGCCCTGCTCGATAACCAAAGGCTAATTGCAGATTCGATAAAAACTCGGCATCGGATTGCGCTAAAAAGCCAGCTACTCGATCTTGTTTAACCGTCCAAATTATCGACATGCGATTATCGCTTAAGGGTAATAAAGCCAGAGGCCCATCGGCCGTAAAACGCTCATAAGCCTGATTGAGATGCGGACGCTTTAGGCGAATATTGCTGACTATCGCAACTTGCTCATAATCATGCTCATGACTTTCGATGGCTAATAGCTGGCGAACGGTTGATTTACCTCCATCCGCGCCTAAGACTAATTTAGCCGAAATCGATTTTTTCACGCCCTCTGTTTCTATCAATAAAGTAACCTGATCCGAAGCTTGATCTAACTGTAATAAAGTAGCGGGAGAAAATTGCTTAACCGAGCTTAAAGCTAGCTGTTGATATAAGACGGACAATAACACAGGAATTTCTATTACATAGCCTAAAGCATCGACATGGGTTTTATCTGCGGACAATCGAGTCATACCAAAATGACCTCGATCCGATACATGGATATTAAGTATGGGATTGACCTGCGGCTGAATAAATTCCCACAAGCCTAAGCCTCTGAGGATTTGAGCGCCACCATAAGCCAAAGCTAAGGAGCGCACCTCTAAATGGGAGTGTTGAAATTGATGTTCGGTTTGAGTTTCAACGATAGCGATTTTTAATTTAAGGGGAGCAAGAGCCAGGGCCAATGTGGCGCCAACCAGCCCTCCACCAATGATCACTATGTCAAACTTATCGCTCATTTCGCTCCGTAAAGCTTAAGGTTAATGCAAGGTTGTGCTGCTCTGTGACCCTGCTTTTTGAGTATCGGCCGATCGTAATTCACCATACACTAAAATAACAGCTAGGCGTGTATGCTCGACGAGTTCGGTATAATTTTTTTCGGCCTCATCATCGCCGTTTTGTTCATCCATATAACTAATACAGGAAATTTCAATTAAATCTTTTAACGCCTCACCCACATCAGTGTCGGGATGGTTTTCAACCGGAATACCGATTAGATTTAGCCCGCTAATAAAACCTTGGCACCATTCAGCCAAAGCTTCAACTCGGGTTTCAAGGTCGGTTTCATCGCCAGGCAATAATAATTGCAATTCAAATTGTTCAGAATGAAAACCGTCTTCGGTCGCTGTATAAAGGGCTGTCAAGATGTCTTGATTGTGTTTGGCATCGAGATCGTTGGCTTCAAAATGCGAGGTAATTAATGAATTAAGCCAGGCTTCTTGATGCACAACGGCACCGCTACTAAATAAAGCACAAAGCAAACCATGCGTTTCAGCCGCCGTTCCGAGCGCGTGTAATTGTTCCAAAGCTTGAGATACCGCCTCAAACGGGGGTAAAGAAGTAGTTGAAGTCATTGTTATCCGTCGACAAGTAAAATATCTTGCCCAATGCTATCATTCTGCACGCTCTAGGTAAACCAAAACTAGTCATAAAATTAGCGATAAACAGGGATAGGCTTACCCGTTTCATCGATTGCAACATAGGTAAACAATGCCTCGGTTACGCATTTACGGTGGGTTATGCCGCTTTCATTAGCCCAAGCCATAATCTTAAAGGTCATGGAAGTCGTCCCAACCTTCACAAGCTTAGCGTAACAACAGACCGTATCACCGACCCTTACCGGCTGACGAAACTTCATGCCATCGATAGCGATGGTAGTAGCGCGGCTTTTTGAGATGCTACGGGCCGCGACTATGCCTCCTAAGTCCATTTGAGAAATCAGCCAGCCCCCAAAGATATCACCATTGAAATTAGTATCGGCCGGCATAGCGATAGTTTTAATGACCAGCTCGCCTTCTGGCTGCTCGGTTTGGCATGAATCTGTCATAACGCTCTCCCGGATTAAATAAATTGTATATTATAATTAACTACTCTATAGTAACCATAATAGATAAAGATTTGACTTGGTGCCATCTGTACTGTTTGCGACCGATTAAGATCCTGGTCCGATAGTTACTAACTAAGGGAACTTTAGTTGCGATATCGGCGTGAATGCCCAGCTTGACTGGGAATCCCAAGATACTGCACGAGGTGCCCACCTGAATCTCACGGTTCAGGACGCTATAAAGGCGCGGCAGTGGCGGTTGGCACCACCTTTTTCCGATTGATCACGTAGCAAGCTACAGGATCTAGAATAATATGACTCATGATAAAGCGAGTATTCGCAAGCACATTAAGCTCCAACGCCAAAAACTTAACCCTGAGCAATGCCAACAAGCAGCTCGGGGTTTATTATATCAGTTCACTCAATTAAACTTACCAGAGTTTCAGCATATTGCAGCCTATTTAAGCCATAATAATGAAATGGATCTAAAACCCCTTATCGAGGCTTTATGGGAACAAGGCAAAACCTGCTATTTACCTCTGCTGCACCCTTTTCATACTAATGAACTATGGTTCCAGCCCTTTCATGCCTTAACTAGACTAATACCGAACCGCTATGGCATTCTAGAACCTGAATTTGAGGCTAATACTATCGCGGCCGCCTGGGAGCTGGACATTATTCTAATGCCCTTGATCGCCTTTGATATTAAGGGTAATCGCCTAGGCATGGGGGCTGGGTGTTATGATAAGAGCCTAGCCTTTGCCCAATCAGCTCCCTCGCCACTATTGATCGGCTGCGCCTATCAATTTCAATGCTTAACCGAGCTCGCAATCGAAACCTGGGATATACCGATGAATAAAGTCATTACCGAACAGCAGCACTATGAGTTTAGTTATGATTAGCGGAACCTTACTATTCTTAATAGCTCTACTGCTCATTATATTTATCTGGCAAGGCAATCTACGCGCTAAAGAATTAGCGTTAAGCTCAGCAAAGCATCTTTGCGAGGCCGAAGGCGTGCAATTACTCGATGAAAATGTAGCTGGCTTTAAACTAGGGCTTTCTCAGTTTAAGCTTATCCGCCACTATCGCTTTGATTACCACACTGGCAACAATGTTCGTTACTGTGGCTATATTAGCATTAGCCAAAATGAGGTTATTTCCCAAAAACTCACCATTGCCAGCGATAGAGTGATCGATGACTTGCCATCAGTCATTAAAGATACTCCCGCCAAAGTAGTAGACTTTGCCCAATACCGCGCTTCAAAAAACACCGAATAGACGCGCTGGCCCTCCTAGTTAATTAAATTGAGTTCGAATAGCACACCATACATCTACTCGCTGAACCCCGGCCTTTTTTAATTCCACACAGATAGCCTGTAAGGTCGATCCCGAAGTAATCACATCATCGATTAAAGCAACATGCTTGCCGGTTAAAGCTGCATTAACGGTAAAGGCCCCTCGTAAATTTCGTTTACGACGCATTCCGGACAAACCTACTTGCCTTGGAGTATACCGGACTCTTTTAAGTGCCTTATAATCGATGCTACAAGGAACATTCAAGTTGCGAGCCATGGCTAAAGCTTGATTAAAACCACGACTATATAAGCGCTTATAATGCAGAGGCACTGGCAGCAATATTTCAGGCCAGGCTCTGTCTTGATAGGCTTTACATAAAGCGATCTCGAGCAGCTCGGCTAAGACCCGCCCACTTGCAAACTGTTGATGAAATTTAAAGCCATGCAATAAATAAGCGCTCTCCACAGCATAATCCAAGGCCGTAATAACCCGATCATAGGCCGGTGGCGCTTTTATGCATTGCCCGCAGAATGGATTTTCAGCATGCTCAACCTTTCGACCACAGCCCCAGCATCTAAGGCCAGCAGGCTGCATCGATTCCTGACAATACGTACATAAATCTCGCCGTTGATCACTGCGGGATTGGCAGAGCAAACATTTGTAGGGAAAGAGAAAGTCTATTAGCATATTTTTTATACTAACAATATTTGAACTCTAGTAAAATAGCAGCAGTTTGATTACTATACTTTTTTACTACGTCAGTCTGTGATTGCAGAGTAAGCCACAGAACCCAGGGCTTAACTGGATCCTGATGAATGCTTTGCTTACAGGATAACATCAATACCCGGAAAAACATGAAACAATTTGACCTACAAGCCATGCTCCGCGGTTTTAATAGACACCACAAAGCAGAATCGAAACTTACTAACCAAATTGCCGAAGGCTTAATAGAGCGCTGCCAAATGATTAAACAGCAGCCCCAGACTATTGTCGATCTAGGTTGCGGCACGGGCGAAGCCAGTTATCGCTTAAGCAAAATTTACCCCAAAGCCAAGGTCACCGGCATCGATATCGCCGAACAACGTTTAAAAGCCGCCAGAAAAAAGCGTCCCTGGTTTAATAAGACCATCTTTATCGAGGCGAATATACAGAGTCTACCCTTGGCTGATAACAGCGTGGATTTGATTTTTTCCAATCTCTGCCTCTATTGGGTGGAAGACCTAAACCAAGCTTTTAAAGAGATTCAGCGCGTATTAAAGACCGATGGGATTTTATTATTTTCAAGCCTAGGCCCAGATACCCTGCAAGAGCTGCGCCACAGTTTTGCCGAGGTCGACGATAAACCTCATGTAAACATATTCTTGGATATGCATGAAATCGGCGATGCCATGCAGAAAGCCGGCTTAAAAGATCCGGTTATGGACGTCGACTACATTAAACAGTCTCACCCTAGCCTTCAAAGCTTAGCGAAGCTATTAAAAACCTCTGGCGAATCGAACTATCATAGCGATAGAGCCTTAAATTTAATGGGCAAGCAGAAATGGCAAAAAGCAAAAGAGCATTATGAAACCTACCGAAACTCCTTCGGAAAACTACCGGCTACTTATGAAGTTGTCTATGGATATGCCTTAGGATCCGCAAACTTCGCTCAATTAAATAATCAAGGCGAAGTCTGCATTCCTATTAGTCAAATTGGTAGAAAGGCGCAACTTATTTAGGGCCTGCATCCCATGCTTTAGCGTAGGGATTTAATTTTGCAACGGCCACGCCCGCACCTGCCGAGGCAAATGGAGTGCCTTTTGGCTCCACTCTCTTAAGAACTACACTCATTGGTGATAATGCTTGATAGATCATTTTAATGCCTACTCCATCAAGATTTTCCACCCGGGCATCCATCCCACCCTCTGAATCTATATCAGGCTGATGTATATCCTTATTTCGTGCAGGCTTTAGATGCGCTGCAATACCCTCATTGATTTGTCTTAATTGTGTCGGTTTTAACCCACAAGAAAGTAGATATGCACGAATTTCAGCCCTATACTTGCCACAATAATGATCCCGAATAATATTCAATTCCATTATTATATGGTCAGTAAGCATACTATTAAGATTCGCAAACGTATTAATAGGGATCATTTTGTCAGCCGCCACACTCGCTAGATTAACAAACTCTTGCAAACTTAATAAGGCATTTGTCAGTTCATCTAAAATGGTAGAAGGTATTGTCCGCCCTTTTTCCGGCTGGCGTGTGTCATGGTAATACTCTGCTTCAGCACAGTAAGCTTTAAAATACGCGGTATCTTTAATGTAATTTTCTAATGCCGGGCTATCCTTTTCACTAGCAGCGCGCAGTAATACGAGCATCTGACCTGCATCGCTACATTTTTCCGCTAACTCAAAGAATAGCTCTTTATCAGAATGCGCCTGATAATGGCAGTGTAAAATATGGTTGCGCAATCTTGAAAAAATGGGGTTAACCGTGCTTAACTGTTCAAACAATTTGGCCAAATTATAACTTATCGCCATAGCTTGATGCTTAATCAGATAAGCGTCCATATCAACCCCATCTGGAAGCTGAGATGTTAATATTGTTCGATCCAGATAGGAATGAACTCTCTGACAATTTGCTTTAACCACCTTAAATAAATCGCTATCGTAAATAGCAAAGGTGCTGGCCACTTTTATGGATCGGCACTTGCTACTAATAGCCTCATACTGTTTTAGTATATCGCTAAATCTGGCACCTTTCTTTAGGTTGAGCTGCCTAAAGGCCTCGCTAGCTCTTGAACATATTGCAGTGGCTTTCTCGAGACTTGGTGTAGGATTCGTCAATTGTTCCTCCAGAAGAGGTAAGCAGGACTCTATATCATTTTCATAACCGCGCTTTTCTACATTTAAGAGTCCAATTTGTTTAGAAATTCTAAGTAGACTTATACTGCTATCCGACACTGGAACGCCAATCTCAAAAGCTCGATCTTTCACGTACTGCAATGCATCCAGGCGTAATACTACAGGCTGTTCAGTATTATGAGGATCACTCAGCACCTTATCAGCCTCAAGCTTAAGCTCTCTTAGCGCTATTTCAAACGTTCTTTTAAGCTCTTTAATTTTATCATCAAAAGGCTTCAGCTTTGGCAGCTTATCTTTATCCGCTATCAACAATAATGCTGCTCGATTATAGAGTGCTGTCATCTCTTCTAACATAATTAAAAGGCGCCACTCTTGTCCATTTATTTCTGCGAGCTCAGTTAGCAATACCTCAAATCGTTGCCTAATACTTTCTTCATCCCGCTTTCTAACTGCATGAGTATCTGCCAACTCTTTGTCTGAGGCTGCTTTAAGTGCGGATTGTCTTTCACGTTCACTACGATCTATTCTATCGCGCTCAGCCCGGTCAATTTGTTGTTTAAATAATTCCGCCTCGACCCAATTTGCCTCTGCAATAGCAGATGGAGCCGCTAAGGCTTGACTAGTACCTTCCGCTTCGGTTATGGCGGTATTTTTAATATTTATCGTATCAATGGTATTATCAGCACTAGCGGCGTCAATTGCATGAATAGCTGTATGAATAGAATTAATAAAGTTTTGAAGCCCATCTTGATAAGTGCCTTGAACCGCTCTGGCCGCACTATAGGCTTTTCTTACAGTATAAGGTAAACTTTCGTTACGAGATATTTCTTCACTTCTATTCAATCTTACCAGTGTTTCGCTAATTTTTGTTCGCGCCACTTCGAGTTCATTTTGCCATCTTATTCTGAGCGAACGTAAATTTGCCTGCCTCGCTATTTCTTCATCGGACAAAACAGGCGGCGCCAATCTTAAACTTGCAGCTGCAGGGGCTTGATCAGGGAGTGTTTTTCCTCTAAGCGAGCACAGAGAATTCAAGATACAATAAGCTATAACTCCCCCCACAACAATACCACCTGTTAGCAATATTGGATCGCTAATAGCTTTTTGATACCAAGCTAATTCTTGCACTTCCTTTAAAGCATTATGTAAGCTAGTTCTATTGGCTAAAATTTCTTCGATGGGTTTGTCTGACTTAAGCTCAGCCCTGATATCGATTACACCTGCATTGTGCAACTCGATAAAAGGTTGTATCAATAGAGTAAATCTAGCGCCTTCTGTTGCTACACTGTCCATGGCGTCCAGATTCATCAAACTTTCACATACCACAGATATGCCTTCATCGTGGGAACTAAAGATATTGCTATCCAGATGGGCCTGCCCCCATTTATGCAACAATAAAACTTTTTTATAGTGAAGTTCTCCGCCTTTGATTGGATCTATGGAATGACTTAGCAATGACGCAAGAACTTGCTTTAAAGCTTCATGATGCCAAGGGATATTTGCAAAACGCAGCATTTCTTTGAATTGTTCAATAGTGCCATCAGCAATCGTAAAAGAAACAAACCATTTAATTGGCATTTCAACGATAGAAAAATGGGGTTGCGTCGACAAAATGGAGGAAATATTATTTTCTGTCCAACTTTGTTTAAATGTTTTAACTTGAAGGTTATATAATGTATTGTCGCGCTTCTTCTCGCTTATTGAGTTATGAATCGGCATAAGCTTCTTATTCAGTAACTCTACAATAGGAGAAGGCCCCGATGAAAATGCATGGCTTTCTTGTAGTTTTAATAAATATGACTCTTCCATTCTTGGATCAAGCACCCAATCATAATCTAGCGCCCGAATACCTGCATAGTTTGCCCTAGTAAAATATTCGATATTCTTTACGGCAATTGCATCCAAAATGGCTTTTGCTCTAGCGCTAGCTATTGAGCCAGCACTGGCCTGCTCAGCAAGGTAGTGAAGCGCTGTATTTCCATCTCTATCTGTTAGCAATAAGTCGAGCTTATTTGTATTTAACAGCTTTTCAACCAAGCCAAATTGCTTGGCTTTGATTAAAGCCATTAAATAGGTTTCACCTCTATCGCTACCTTTTTGAATATTGAGATCTACCCCAGGCAAATCGAGGTAATTTTCCACCGCAACCCAGTCTCCATTAGTCAGCGCATCTGTAGTTATATCATAAATCACATCTTGATAACCCGGAGTAGAAGGCTTCGGTAAAGATTGCCTAGGAATCTCATAGACATTGCTAGTGCTGGTCGCTCTAGTAGCTTCCATCTGCTTACCAAATAAGAGCATCGATACACTATTTTCTGAGCTGAAAATTTCTTCGAGGTATCGATCCGTGTTAAGGTCCGCCCTTATATCAATCACGCCTCTAATATCTAGATCGATAAAAGCTTTAGAGTAAGTTTCAAACAAGTAATCGGCATTAGGAAGGCCTAATAAGCTCCTAATCATAGTTTCTAAGGCAACTCTAGTTAGGGATTCACCCTTATCATTAGGAAGGCTAAAAATATTGATATCAAGATGGTCTTTACCCCACTTATAGAGTAGAGAAATTTTCTCAGGCATATGGTCGCTTTCACCACAGAAAGTAATTAATCGCTGTCTAAGCATGCTCAATTCTGGCCTATGCCAGGCCACAACATCCACATCCACTATTTCTTTAAATTGCTCCACGGTGGCGAAATTGATAGCAAATAACAAAAATTCAATAGCTGACTTTTTTTGTTCATTAATCTGCATAGTGGATAATAAGTCTAAATAAACTGATATCTTGTTTTTTACCCACCATGCTTGAAAGACTTGATTGACCTGTAAGGTTCTTTGTTCTGGTGAAAGGCGTTTTATCTCATTTACACCATTCATTTCAACACTTACTTTATGTATCGCCACAACAAAATCAACAGAATCATGATGCAATCTAGTGCTAACTTTGTCTTCAATTACTTTCAGATTAGTATCTATTGAATCTAGCTTTTTGAACACACTAAAAGCTTTAAAATTAAGATGGCTTGCAAGTCGAGGTGACTTTTTAACCAATTCTATTAAAACTTTCCTGGCTTTAACACTAGATGGCCCCTCATTATTCGAAGCACGATAAAGATAATGCAGTATGATATCGCCGTTTTTATCACATTTATGCAAATTAGCGCGACCCGTTTTTAATAGTTTTTTTAGTAAATCAAATTGATTCGCTTCGATTAAAGCCATTAAATAGGTTTTACCTTGCTTACTCCCCGACTGAAAATTTAAGTCAAGCTCAGGCAAATCCAGGCAAGCTGCTGCAAGATTCAGATTCCCACTTGAAATCGCATGCATAGTAATATCATAAATCACATCTTGGTAGCACGAATCAGAAGCTTTTGGCAAATAGGGCCTGATCATTTCAAAATTATTCGTGACCGCAAGGGATTTACGAACCTCTGGGTCCACCCTAATATCACGGGTTAAATCGATTGTACCCTCTTTTGAAACCATAACCGTTTTAACATTTAGCGCCTCACCCAAGCTCTCTAGACTAGCGAGGATTGCTTCAACAGGCTTATTAGGGATGTTAAGCCCTCTATGGATATCGATAATACCCCTATTATGCATGTGAATATAAGAAGCTATCGCCCTAGGAAAATCAAAATTTGGCTCAGTACTTTTATTATATAGTCGTTCTAATGCAGAGCGAATTAACGTTGTTCCATTCTGAGGGACGGAAAAAATATTCATATCAAAACGGCTTCTTCCCCATGCCACAAGCATTTCAGCTTTTTCCTGTGAACCTATTTTAGATGATATTTTTTCTTCATTGGCAGCTCTAATTAACAAGATCTTACGGACATCAAAGAAAGCTGGCAACTGCCATGGAATATAATCCATGGCCAATAAATCTTTAAACGCTAATTTATCACAGTAGCTAACGAAGACATCGAGGAAATCCTCTGTTGCAACTCCATATTTCACTAGATATGCGTTTGATTTCCACCACGCTTGAAACACATTATCTCTCGCTACAATATTACCTGCTTCACTAATCCTTATGGCATTAAAAGGTATTGCTAAGTCATTTATTTTTGGACGTAAGTTTTCAATTGCAGAGGCGAGCTCAACTCGCCCTTTCAATCCTAAAGAATGCAAGTGCTTATCTACCACGCTCATATAGCTAAGCGGAGGCGTTGGATAATATTCTGTGGGAGCTAATAGAACAGGCTGTTCAGCTGCCAGTTTTTTTAATAAGTTTTTAGCCCTGACGCCAAGTTTATCATTTCTATTCGATGCGATAGCAAGATAGTGAGCAGCCGTCTCACCTTTCTGGTCCCTTAAATAAAGATTAAGCTTGCTAGAACTCAGTAATTTTTCAGCTAAATCAAATTGATTGGCTTTGATTAAAGCCATTAGATAGGTTTTGCCTTGATGTGTACTGTTCTGAATATTTACATCTATCTCAGGTAAATCAAGGTAACTTGCCACCGCAGTCCAGTCACGATTAAAAATCGCAGAGTAAATATGATCATAAACCACTCCCTGGTAATCCTTATCGGAAGGCTTCGGTAAAGATTGCCCAAAAAGTTCAAAAGCATTGCTAACGATACTCCCTCCAGTAGCTTCCGTGCCTGAGAGCGATGCCTCTATTAACGAAGGGCTAATCGTAGGGTAATATTCAGCCACTGGCTTCATATAGCCCGAAGTCTTTACTGACAGGTCATCGGAGTTTTCGCCATCCGCTGTAATTAACCGACGCTCCTCATCTTTATCGGCTTTTATCCTAGGCATGCTTATGGCATACACTACAAAAAATGCTAATAATAAGCGTTGTAGAACGACAAGCAATAGTGATGCACTCACCGTCGGCTTAGTATTTCTTGGCATGGAGGGCCCTTTTTACATCCACATAATGCCACGCATCTTAACAAATTAGACTGCCGGAGCCAATCTCACTCCTTTAGTCTATTTAATGAGGCGTCCATTCTTTGGCAGAGGCGCTTAAGCCTTTCGCAACTGCATTTAGCACTGGCATGCTGGGTTTACCGGCCCCTGCAAATGGAGTCGCCAAGCCTACCTCAACTTTAGACTCATGTTTAGCGTTATAGACCATGAAAGCATTTATCATAGGCCCTAGTGAACGATAAAAATGTTTAATGGCGATACCATCCATTTTCTCTACTATCGCACTCATACCACCGTCGCTATCCACGCTGGCTCCATGCATAGTCTCATTGCGTATCGATGATAACCGCCCTCGAATAAAACTGTTTAATTGAATGAGTTCAGCCGCTGACACCCCGTTATCAGATAAAAAACTCTTAAGTTGATTATGATATCTTCCGATAAAGCGGTCTTTTAGTATATTTAAACCCATTCTGACATGATCTGCATGCATGCTATGAGTACTTGCGAATAGATCGATAGGCTTATCCGACACACCCCCTCTATTGCTTTTCATAAATTCGCCCATAAATTCCTGCAAAACAGTTAAAGCCTCCTTTAGTTCATCTACAATTTCTTTGGGCAACGCTTCACCAAACCTAGGTTCTCGTAACTCAATGGAATATTTCACCCCGGGTACATTACAATAACGTTTATAATATTCCGATTCCTTAATTTCATTGATGAAAGAGCTCTCACCCTTTCTTATACTTTTCACTAAAGCGTGCACATAGCTTTCTTCAGAAAATTTTTCAGCTAATGTAAGCAACACCGCCTTGTCAGATTGTGCTTGATGTGATCGATGCAATACATGGTTTCTTAATCGAATAAATATAGCCTCTTCTGTGCTTAAACAATCGAATAACCGCGCTAAATTATAGCTAATTGCCATGGCCTGATGTTGTTCTAAATATGCCTCAAGATCTATATCATCAGGCAATTGTTTATTTAAGGAATCGGCATTAAGCTGGGCTTTAATGCGCAGACATTTTTCGTCTATATCCGCAGATAAATTCTTAAATGCAGCCTTTGGCAAAGATTGTAAGGCTGTTGTAACCGGTAAAACCTCTCGCGGTTTCGCCCCTTCATCATGATAGTTTTTAGTAACTCGCTCTAAAGTTTCGTCTAGACTAAACCAAAGCTCATCTGGCTTACGGTTTAATTGATTATAGGACGCTTTGGCCTCATTGAATAGCTTAGTAGCGCCCGAATATTTGTCCGCTACGGTAAAAGCCTTATCGGCAAGCAGTATATCCATAGCGGCTTGACTTGTATCAATATGTTTCTCATAGGATTGCTTTTCTATATTAAGCTCCTCAATACGAGCACCGAGTGTATGTAAACCCGCTTTAATTTCCGTATCGCTCGCCCCGTTTCCTTGCCAACTATTATACAACTTCTCTAAGGAGGCCAAGCGAAAAGCTATCGTTTGGGCTTTGTTAGTAGAGCTTAGCAAGGCCTTCTCGGATTCCGCCTTAAAGTCAGAGCGTAATTTTCCAGCTTGCTTCTCAAGGGCTTCAATCACTTTTGATACAGGCCCCAATTTTGGGTTTTTATCCCCAAGCGGCAAAGGCAATCGATCCGCTTCATCATAGATTTTTTTCATCTCACGCAATTTTTCAAAAATGGACAATTCTTGGGTTTTTATCTGATTAAGTTTATCGATCTTGCCTTGAAATTGCTGCTTAATGCTGCCTGCAACCTGTGATTTAGCTGCATGAGCTTCTGCGGCTCTCTCTCGATCGGCTCTTTTAGCTTCATTCTGTATGCGCAGATCTTCGGTTAACCTTCTATCACGCTCAGCCTTATCAAACTGCCTTTTTAATTCATCTGCAACACTCAAATCATCTTGGGCTATTTTAGTCGATATGGTCAAAGCCGTATTAGCAGCCTGCGCTTGGACAATAGCTGTATCTTTATTGGTAATGTTATCCGCTGTGTTAACAGTAATAGCTGCATTAAGCGCCGTACTGACATCATTGATACACACTATAAATGTGTGCTGTGCCTCAAGATATATAGCATAAGATGCTCTTGCTTTAACTGAGGCTTCAGCAAGATCCGCATCGATACCTTGAGTATTTATTATTGTCTCAAGCTTAGCGAACTTCTCTTGAGCATTAGTAAGCTTTGTTTGTGCGACGCTAAGTTGCTCACGCCAATATAATGATTCCCTTTCGAGCAAAGCAAGCGCATCTCTTCTTGCTATTTCTTCATCTGACAAAACTGGCTGGGGTAATCTTAGAGGAAGAATCCTTGCTTCTGCTATTGCAGAAGCTGGTACTAATGGATTGCCTGTTATCATTTTGATAAGCGCTTCTATCATTCTCTTTATGCTAGAAAAATTTAAATATAGGGTAACTGTTACAATAAGAATGTATAAAAAATTAATCTTTGAGGGCCATTGTGATAGAGTTTTTTGCTCTGAAGTTATATTTTCTAAGGCACTAGTTTTGCCAAATAAAGCTTCATGCAAACTTTCCAGACTAGCGAGGATTTCTTCTACGGGCTTGTCGGTTTTAAACTCCGCTCGGATATCGATAATGCCTTTATTGTGCAGCCGAATATAATCCGTCATTGCCGCATGTAAATTAAATCCTAGCTTATTCCTTCTGCTATATATTTGTTCTAATGCATCACGAATTAGTGTTTTTCCATTATGTGGCATGGAAAAAATATTTATTTCAAAACGTCTCCTTCCCCATGCTACAAGCATTTCAGCTTTTTCTTCTACTTCAGCTTGGTAAGTACCGGCAGCTCTGATTAGCAAGTTCTTACGGATCGAAGAGAAATCTGGTGATTCTAAAGGGATATAATCTAGCGCCAATAAATCGCCAAATGCTTGTCTACTACAGTAATTAACGAATATGCCAAAAAAGTTTATGTCTCCAACCCCATATTTCAATAGATCTTTGTTCTTTTTCCACCATCCTTGAAAGACCTTCCCTTTTGCATTCATATCTTTCAGGCTATCCGTTCCTATGGCGTTAAAAGGCCCTATTAAATCTGCATATTTTGTATCAAATGCTTTAATTGCAGATGCTTGCCCTGCCAGGCCTTTCAACTCTAGAGAGCGCAACTCCGCATCCACAGATTCAATAAAGCTAAGCGGGCCCCTTGGATAGTATTTTGTTGGGACTAAAAAAATAGGCTGCTCAGTTGCCAGGTTTTTTAACAAACTTTTAGCCCTAAGCCCTGATTCATCTTTGCGATTTGATACAATAGCAATATAATGTACGGCTGTCTTACCACTATTATCCCTTAAATTAAGGTTTAGCATGGTTGAACTCAACAATCTTTCAGCCAAATCAAATTGATTAGCTTCAACTAAGGCCATTAAATAGGTTTTACCTTGATAATGGCCCTTTTGAATATTTAAGTCTAGCTCAGGCAAATCTAAACAAGCAGCTACGATATTCCAGCGTTGTTTAAAAATTGCATGGAGGGTAATGTCATAAACTACATCTTGGTAGAGAGGGTCGGAAGCTTTCGGCAAATAAGCCTTAACAATTTCAGAATTATTACTAGCGCTTATAGAATGACGGATTTCAGGGTCAACTTTAACCTCATAAGCCAAATTGATAATCCCTACTTCTGTTAATTTTTCAAGAAAACCTAGAGTCAAAGGGTCATCAGCAATATTACCTTGAGCTAGCAACCAATCGATAGATCGAATATTTAAATTATCTTTAAGATAAAAGATATTTTCTCCGGTATGGCTCTTAACCCAATCATACAAATACTTGATTGAGACTATATTTCGACGCAACAAAAGGCTAGCTCTAGCAAACGCAAATTTAGGGTCCATCCAATCGATTAGATCCGCATCAACAAATCGCTTAAATCTTTCTTCATCAGCAAGGTGTAGAATTTTTTCGACAATATTTGAAAAACCATAAATCTTAAATGCTTCCGGATTAAAAATATTCACCTGACTTAAATCGATTGATTTGCCAACGATATGGCTGTCTAGCCAAGCATTTAATTGATCTGGAGTTAATAAACCAGCCCAGTCTCTATTATATGAAACCCTTGCTGCATCTGTTTCCTTTTGGTCGAATATTCTTGGACCAACAGTTAGTTGTGTTGCAGCAGTGACTGGAAAAGCGCTGGTTTTTACCTCAATAAAATCATCGGCTTTAGCAATGCTATGATCAGGCATAGACATGGAATAATCAGGGATCCAAGCTAAATCATCTATCAACTCACCCACGGCAGTTAGCAAACGGCGCTCATCGCTTGGCTCTTCTTCTGCGCCATAGGAGATGGTAGCTGCAATAGCCAACAATCCCATCAGAGCTTTGGGCAAAAATGAAATCAATCGATACAAATTAACATGGGGTCGATGGTGCTTTGGCATCGTAGGGTCCTTTTTACGCCTAAATTAATACTGAGCATTTTATCAAAAACGCTTGCTGGAACCAATTTAAATACGTTAATGAACCCTATCTACGCTAGACAGTATCTACATTCTGAACTATCATTTCCCTCAGATTTCCTTGCAATTATCCCTCTGGAGAAATAAATGAAGCTCAAACCAAGCGCCCTTTTTTTAAGTTTATTAGTCGCCTCTAGCAGCTTTGCTGCCACCCCAGCCACTAACCCTGCTATCGCTGCGGCGCCGGTTGTTGCTGCTGCCCCTGTCGATGTTAATGCGGCTACCCCACCCTTAAATAAATATGGCGCGGTCGATGTTAATGCCAATGTTCCGGTTTCCGTTCAAGTTCCAGAGAAACCAGCTGGTTTTAAAGACCCTGTAATCAATGCCTTAGCCAATAATTATTCCGATCTCATCCCGGCTCAGCCTTCGATCAATGCCAAAAGCTATATCTTAATCGATGCGAATAGCGGAGCGGTAATCGCCGCGTCCAATCCCAACTTGCGCTTAGCACCAGCTAGCATGACTAAATTAATGCTAGTTTACGTGGCTGAGCAGGAAATCGCTTCCGGTACGATCCATCTTACCGACCAAGTTACCGTTCCCACCGTCGCTTGGGCTACCGGTGGATCTAGAATGTTCTTAAAACCAGGACAAATCGTTAGCGTACAGGATTTGATTTCAGGCATATTGGTGGATTCCGGTAACGATGCTGCTGTGACCTTGGCGACCTATATCGCCGGCACCCAATCATCCATGGTCAATATGATGAATTTCCAAGCCCAAAAATTAGGCATGACCAATACTCACTTTACCGACATCATGGGTTTACCGGCTCCAGCCCATTATTCAACAGCGTATGATATGGCCCTATTAGGTCAGGCTGTTATGATTCAATACCCGCAATACTTCCAGTGGTTTAGCCAGAAATACTTTAAATACGGCAACATTACTCAGCCTAACTTTAATCGCTTATTGTTTATCTATCCTTATGCTACCGGCATGAAAACAGGCTCAACGAGTGAAGCAGGCTATTCATTAGTCGGTTCCGCGCAAATGCCTAATAATCCAATGCGCCTAGTAAGCGTGGTTATGGGCACCCCGGACGCTAATACTATGGCAACGACTACCAAAGCTTTAATGACTTATGGCTTCCGTTTCTTTAGCGATCAACTGCTCTATTCAGCCGATACCACGGTTGGCAAAGCCCGCATTTATGGCGGATCGAGCCGCACGGTTCCAGCTGGAGTGTTAAATGATATGTATGTCACCGTACCAGGCACAACTAAGCAGCCGGTATCGACCGAAATTACTTATTTAAATGGAGTAGAAGCCCCTATTACCCGCGGTCAGCAAGTCGGCACTGTGGTGATTTCGATGAATGGTAAAGTGATCTCGACTCAGCCTATCGTCGCCATGCAAGATGTAGGCCCTGGTGGCAGTGTGCGACGTGCGATGGATAAAGTGAGTAAGTGGTTCTAAGAGAATAACTAGACATATCCTGACCCCTCAGCGATGAGGGGCTTTGGATAAATTTGATTAGTATGACTATTATACTTCTGGGCCGTCACGAAAGGCTGTATTATCATGAGGATCAGTTATCTTGACCTCCGCCTTAACAGCAGTCTTGGAATAAGGATTTGATGCAGCGCCCGTATCGTCGCCTTTAGCTGCTCCAATTGTAGCTGCTTCACCCCTCTCTAAAAGGCTTTCTTGGTTCGGCGCTTTTGGGGGCGCTTTAAAACATGAACAACAGTTAAACATATTTATCTCCAGATTATCGTTAAATTGACGCTCTATTTAAACATAAGCAAATTTTCGCGTGAATTAAAATTTATTGCTAAGCATTTAGTTTTTACGCCAAATTGTCACGCCTGCCTTATCCTCTACTATAATTCCCTGACTTAGCAATTGATCGCGAACCTCATCGGCCGTTTTAAAGTCTTTATCCTGACGGGCTTTATTGCGTTTAGCGATTAAGGCCTCGATTTCAGGCACTTCATCACAATCGCCCTTTAAAAAGACATCCGGATCATCTTGCAATAACCCTAAAATGCTCGCCAAGTGACGCAAGCTAGCTCCAAGCTCTGCTGCCAGGCTGACATCGGTATCTTTGACCCTGTTAATCTCTCGGGCTATTTCAAACAATAAGGCAAATGCTTCTGGGGTGTTGAAATCATCGTTCATGGCTGTGGTGAAGCGCTTTTGATACCCCTCTCCTGCCATGCTGTGCATGCCACCCTCTCCCACAAGGGGCGAGGGGATAACGGGCAAGCCGCGTAAGGCGGTATAAAGTCTGTTTAAACCCGATTGCGCGGACAATAAATTATCGTCGGAATAGTTAATCTCGCTGCGATAATGCCCGGATAATAAAAAGAACCGCACTACTTCAGCCGGATAATCCTTTAATACATCGCTAATGACAAAAAAGTTGCCGAGTGACTTAGACATTTTTTCGGAATTGACCTGCACCATGCCGCTATGCATCCAATAATGGGCGAAGTGACCGTCATTGGCGGCTTCGGATTGAGCAATTTCATTTTCGTGATGGGGAAAGCGTAAATCGGAGCCGCCACCGTGAATATCAAATTCTGCCCCTAAGCATTGTTTGCTCATGGCCGAACATTCGATATGCCAGCCAGGACGGCCTTTGCCCCAGGGGGAATCCCAGGCAGGCTCACCAGGTTTGGCGGCTTTCCATAATACAAAGTCTAAAGGTTCGCGTTTAGCTTCATTAATATCGACTCGGATGCCGACCTGCAATTGTTCGATATTTTGACCGCTTAATTTACCATAGCCATTAAAGCCGTTAACTGAATAATACACGTCGCCATTGGCTGAAGGGTAGGCATGACCTTTTTCGATTAAGGTTGCTATCATAGCGACGATTTCAGGGATGGATTGAGTCGCTTTGGGCTCGATATCGGGCGCTAAAATTCCAAGGCTAGCAAATTCCGCATGCATTAATTCGGTATAGCGAGACACTAACACATCGGTCGATTCATTATTCTCATGGGCGCGCTTAATGATTTTATCATCGATATCGGTAATATTGCGCACATAGGTCACAGCGTACCCAAGCGAGCGCAAATAGCGTACGACGATATCAAAGGCTAAATAGGTTCTAGCATGACCGATATGACAATGGTCGTATACTGTAACGCCACAGACATATAGCGATACCTTATTGGGCTGCATGGGAATAAATTCTTCTTTTTGCTTAGTGAGCGAATTATAAATTTTTAACATAAATCCCTACTTATTATTTTTAGCGGCACTAAATCGTGCGATGCAACGCTCTTTGGCAATTAACGTAACTAAACCTGCCATTTGCGGGCCATGTAATTGTCCTGTTAATGCGACGCGTAATGGCTGAAATAGGTTTTTGCCTTTTACGCCTAAACTAACCGTTAGATGATCGCTAATGGCTTTAAAGTCAGCACCTGAAGCTTCTACCGCCGTAACAGCAGCTGCAAAAAAAGCCTCGCCGGCGGTCGTCACAACTTCCTTTAATTCAACGCCGATCTCGAAGCTATCACCAAATAACATTTGAGCAAATTCCATAGCTTCCTTAGGAAATAAGATATTATCGCGGACGGTTTGGATAAATAAGCTCTTTTGTTCAGCAGGTACTAAGACTTGAGTTGCGCTGCCCATCCATTGCCAAATAGCTTCTTCATCCAATTGGGCCAAGGCTAATTTTTGCCAATGCCACAGTTGCTGTTCGTCGTAACGCGCGGAGGATTTACTTAAGCCTTCTACTTTAAACTGAGCGGCTAGCTCATCCATATTCATTAGCGCGTTATTTTCATAATACGCTCCAAGCCTTGCCAGATAATTATCGACTGCAATCGCTAAGAAGCCCATTTCTCGCAAATCGACTATGCTGCGGCTGCCATTGCGCTTGGATAGCTTTTGCCCATCCGATCCGTTAATTAAGGAAATATGCCCATATACCGGCACCCTTAATTTCAAGGCTTCTAATATTAAAATTTGTCTTGGGGTATTGGTCAAATGATCTTCCCCACGCATCACATCGGTGACTTCCATTAAGGCATCGTCGATAGCATTACAAAACATAAAGGAACTTGAGCCATCGGATTTCTTAATAATAAAGTCGCCGATATCATCCGCTGCAAATCGTTGAGTACCTTTGACTAGATCGTCAAATACTACCATCTTGCCTTTAGGCACTTTAAATCGAATAGCCGGCGTTAAACCTTTAGCAATTTTGGCTTCGCGCTCTGCAATCGATAAGCTGCGGCAGGTTCCTGGGTAACGTGGTGCCTGGCCCTGACCTAATTGGACCTTACGCACCAACTCCAGCTGTTGTGAAGAGCAAAAGCATGGATAGGCGCTGCCCTCCGCTTCTAGTTGCTGATAATACTGCTCATATAAACCAAAGCGCTCAGACTGGCAATAAGGCCCATGGGAGCCCCCGACATCCACTCCTTCCTGCCATTGCAGACCCAACCAACGCAAATCTTGTTCGATGGAGGCTTGATGGGTTTTTTCGGAGCGGGCTAAATCGGTATCTTCGATACGCAATAAAAACACACCCTTTTTATGCCAGGCCAATAAGGCGCTAAACAAAGCCGTTCGGGCATTTCCGATAGTCATTAAACCGGTTGGGCTTGGAGCAAATCTAGATTTCATTATTTAAGCCTTATTTATTTCATCAATCTCGTATAATATAGAAAATCTGTCCTGGAACAAAGTAAATTGCATATGAACCACCCTCATTCCGTTCTTATTTCCGACCTTCATCTTAGCGAAGGGCATCCTGAAACCACTACACTTTTTTTTAAATTTCTGGAAGAAAAGGCCCAAACTGCTGATACGCTGTATATATTAGGTGACTTCTTTGAATTTTGGATCGGTGACGATGACTTATCCGACTATCATTTATCGATAATTCATGCGCTTGCTGCATTAAACCGATCCGGGGTAAAAGTCTTTATCATGCACGGCAATCGAGATTTTATATTGGGTAAAAAGTTTGCCGCCTTAGCCGGAGCGAACTTACTAAAAGATCCTTCGGTTGTCGATTTTTACGGTCATCGCGTATTGCTAACCCATGGCGATCAACTTTGTACCGATGATATACGCTATCAGCGATATCGTAGGGTTGCTAATTTAAAATGGGTCCAAGCCCTATTCTTACTGCTACCCTTAGCCAAACGCCGTGCTCTTGCTAAAAAAATCCACGATAGCAATCCGCATCGCAAGCCTGGCCAATATCGAGCCGCTATTGCCGATGTGACACTGCCTGCCGTTGAAAAGGCCTTTAATACTCATGGAATAAAAGACATTATTCATGGGCATACTCATAAAATGGATATTCATCACTACCCAGAAAATAAACGCCGCTTTGTAATGAGCGATTGGCATGAGACTGGCAGCTATATCGAGATTAACGAACAAGGTATAATGATGCATTCATTTCCCTAAGGATAAACCATGAACCACAGCCCTGAATTTATAACCCTTTGTGAAGATGCTAAGACCCGTGTTAAAGAAATTAGCATCGATAGCCTTAAACAAAAACTCGATGCTAATACACCGATTTGCTTAATCGATGTCCGCGAAACGGCCGAATTCCAAGCCAATAAATTACCTAAAGCTAAACACCTAAGCAAAGGCATGGTCGAGATTCATATCCATAACCTAGCTCAAAAAGACGATGTCGTTATATTATATTGTGGGGGTGGTAATCGCTCGGTATTAGCCGCCGATAACCTGCAAAAGATGGGCTATAGCAATGTGCTTTCTATGCAAGGCGGTTATAAGGCCTGGATCGCTGCTGGCCACCCTGTTGAAAAGCCCTAATCGCTTTGATCAGAGCCTGCCGCTTTATTCACTGTAGCTTTGGTCGATTCTAGCGCTTTATTAACGTGATGGGGAAGCTTTTGTTCCGCCACTTTTGATTGAACCGATTTTGGCGCCATAGCTTCAACCCATACTACTATCGAGCTAAATATAGGCACTAACTTAGATTGCTGCCAGACCACACCACTAGCGACCGAGGTTAGACTAAATAGGAAGGCCAGCACGGTTACGATAAAAACCCCACGAAACAGACCGAACAATCCACCAAAAATGCGATCGGTAGTGGACAGCCCAGCAAAGTTAATAATCGCCTCGAGTATTATTTTAATAAGTAGACCGACGATCAAAACGGCCATAAATAATAAGGCATAAGACAGCATTAATTGAGTTTGAGTATCCGAGGTAACCTTAGCAAATTTATCTGAGAATATAGGGCCAAAGTGCACCGCAATGGCGATAGCGGCTATCCACACGATTATAGACACTACGCTTCGAAAAAAGCCTTTTATAAACCCTACAATAATGGATACGGCGAATATCAATACAATCGCTAAATCAATCCAGTTAATATCTATTCCTGACATATGTTCTCTCCTAACTCATTACTTGATAGGGAACGATTGTTCCTGCCGTATCTAACAACTCTAGCACAATCTTTTGTTCTTGCAGCAAATTGGTCTTATTAAGCTCCGGCCCCACTAAGACCAGCGTTTGATTGCCCTGGGTCTGACTATAAGCCGGCAAACCACCCTTACGCAAAATATGCACTTGCTGTGAAGCCGTGGTGCTCGTCGATGGAATACTAATAAGCCAGGCTTCAGCCGAGGATAAATCAGTATTGTTTGTCGATGCATTCGGATCGGTATTAGTTTGTTGAACAATACCAGGATTGCTTGGTATAGGCGCTTCTTGAGGTATAAAATCAGCATAAGCATTGATATTAAGCATAAGCGCTGCTATTAAAACACCAGACTTCTTCATATTTATTCCTGTGTTAACTGCGGCAAAACGACTGCCACCACATAAAATGAGCCAAATACCACGATTCGATCTTCAGCCGTCGCCGCTTTAAGTGCGGCTTTAAACGCTAAATCTATGGTAGCATAATTTTGATGCTTATAAGGATGTAAGCATGCTGTTAATTGATCTTTTGTTGCCGCCCGATCGGTATCTAATGTAGCGTAATACCAGGTGTCGATATTGCTTTTAAGCGGATCGACTATGCCACTAATATCTTTATCGCCTAGCGCAGAAAATACGGCAAGCGTCTTACCCTGGCAAGACATCGCTTGCAAATTTTCAGCCAGCAATCGAGCCGACTCTGGGTTATGCGCTACATCGACAATAATCAAACAGTCTCGTTTAAAAACCTGAAACCGACCAGTAACTCGAACATTTTCTAGAGCATAATCGATAGCCTCTCGTTTCACCGGCATATAGGCATTCATGCATTCTACTATCATTAATGCGGTAGCGGCATTTTGCAAAGGAATGGCTGGCATAGGCAGACCCTTCAGTGACTGCATGTCACTCTCCCAATCCCAAGTGCAATTCTTTTTATGAAAATGAAAGTCACGAGACTGACATAATAGCGGCGCCTTAATCGATTCAGCGTGGTTTTGTATCGAAAGCGGCACCCTAGCATCGCCACAAACGGCTGATTTACCCGCTCGAAAAATCCCGGCCTTTTCAAAGCCAATCAGCTCTCGAGTATTGCCTAAATAATTCATATGATCAAAATCGATGGTGGTAATCGCGGCGACATCGGCATCGATGATATTGACTGCATCTAAACGCCCACCTAAGCCTACTTCCAAAATGGCGATATCGATTCGAGCCTCTTTAAAAATAATCAACGTAGCCAATAAGCTAAATTCAAAATACGTTAAACTAATTTCGGCCCTGCCTGCCTCTATCCTAGCAAATGCCTTTACGATGCTTTGATCATCGATGATAACGCCATTAATAACGATGCGTTCATTGAATTCGAGAAGATGAGGTGAGGTGCCCAGGCCCGTTTTGTAGCCGGCATGTCGATACATACCCTCAAGCAAGTGGCAAGTCGTGCCCTTACCGTTAGTGCCGCCTACGGTAATAACTTTATAGGGAACCGGTAGCAGCCCAAGACGGTTAGCCACGGCTCTCACCCGATCTAAGCCTAAGTCGATTTCAGAGGGATGCAACCGACCAAGATAGCGTAACCATTCAGCTAAGGACTTCATTAACAGCTGAACGGTTTCGCACGATGCAATAATTTCGCCAATATTGACGCTACTTTATCGCGCAACTGCCGACGATCTGAAATCAAATCAACCATGCCCTTGTCTTGCAAAAACTCGCTGCGCTGAAAACCTTCTGGCAGTTTTTCACGTACGGTCTGCTCAATAACTCTAGGTCCCGCAAAACAAATTAAAGCCTTAGGCTCAGCAATATGAATATCGCCTAACATAGCAAGACTGGCTGAGACTCCGCCCGTAGTCGGGTCGGTTAATACGACGATATAGGGCAGATTAGCGGCACGTAATTTCGCTAAGCCCGCACTAATTTTTGCCATTTGCATCAAGGAAAATAAGGATTCTTGCATGCGCGCACCACCGCTAGCCGAAAAACATACCAAAGGCAGATTTTCAGCCAGACAACGATTGATGGCTCGAATAAATCGCTCGCCCACTACCGAGCCCATCGAGCCGCCTAAAAATTCAAATTCAAAGGCCACCATAACCAAGGGAATGCCTTTCAAATGGCCATATACAGCGATTAAGGCATCGTCTTCTTTGGTTTTACTTTGTGCCGCGGCTAATCTTTCTTTATACGGCTTAGTGTCGACAAATTTAAGCATATCGATAGGCTTTACTTCGCTACCAATCTCTTCTTGCAAGGTATCATCTAAGAAAAAAGCGATGCGTTGGCGCGCTTTAATTCGCAAATGATGCGAACATTGCGGACAAACATACAAATTCTGTTCTAATTCAGGACGATAAAGTACCGCTACGCAAGACGGGCATTTTTCCCACACCCCTTCTGGCACGCCCTTCTTAACTTTAGGAGAAGCATCGGTACGAATCTTTTCAGATAAACCCTTTCCAAACCAACTCATATTTTCCTATCCTCGAATCTTTAGCGTCATACTATATGCAAAAATACCGGCCCTGGCAATCCAAGCGGCAATTGGTATTCTTGAGGATAGCCTATTTCTGTTAAATAAAGGCCATCCGGGCCTAACATTTTTGCAGCGGCCCGGCGATCGCGAGCCAGCAATACCTCTCTGGCCCATTCTGGCGGCATTTTAGCCTCGCCAATTTTAACCAATACACCGGCGAGGTTCCTCACCATATGATGCAAAAATCCATTGGCCTTTACTTCGATAATAACGAGGTCGCCCTTTCGGATAACATTACAAATCATTAAATTTCTAACCGGAGAATGCGCCTGACAATCACTGCTTCGATAAGAGGTAAAATCATGCCGGCCGATTAAATACTGGGCGGCTTCTTGCATTGCGGTAACGTCGAGTGGAATAGGATGCCAGGTCATCTGCTGAGATAAGATGGCCGACTTCACCCGGCTATTATGGATAATATAGCGATAACTACGACTCATCGCTGAAAATCGCGCATGAAAACTATCAGGAACGGCCTTTATCCACTGCACGCGAATAGAGTCTGGCATTAAGGAATTAACTCCAAAAGTCCAGGCTAAGTCGCGTCTTTGAGCTGTAGTATCAAAATGGACAACCTGAGCCGAAGCATGAACGCCTGTATCGGTCCTTCCCGCGGAAAAAATGGTAACAGGATGATCGGCAACCTGGGATAAGGCCTTCTCAAGCGTTTCTTGGATTGTAGGATGACCAATTTGCTTTTGCCAGCCAAAATACTGGCTACCAAGATATTCGAGACCTAAAGCGATACGCACATTAATTTCCTCATAAACTGCGCTGAATCATAATATTCTAACGTGCTTGCCGCAACTTAAATTGCCTATTTTGATAGTTCTTTTAAGGACAAAACCTAGTATACTTAGGCAAAATTTGACCAAAAAGTGATGAAATCATGCCCAATAAACCTGTTAAACAGCAAAATTTAATGTTTAGCATGAGCCAAGATGGGAAAAAGACCGGCAGCAATAATGCCGCTTTTTACTTTGAGAGCAGTGCGCTTTGCAAAATAACTGAGCTGGTAAAGTATGGTGACCTGCATATTTCTAAAACCCATGAAGGCTTAATGATTCAAATTGCCGATTATCCTCCCGTTGAAGTGATACTCGGCCTTCAAAAAACCATGATTGTAATGGCCAATATTTCGACTCTGCTACCAGGTGCCGCTGCTATGATGGCAAAAATTGCCGAAGCCTTTTTATATCTTGATGATCAAAAACGCTTTAAGATTAATGCTTACGATAAACATGCTGAAAAGCAAATGTGGCAAGCCGCAACCGAGTTAAAACTCAGCATCGAAGCTAATAATAGCGATCAAAGAAAATTATTTTCTGAATGGGCTAAGCAATACGGTCAACAACAGCTGCACAAATCAAAGGCTTTATTTAGAAATAATTTACCGTTAGCCGATGATAATATGACATCGGATAATGATACCACCCCAAATGATCAACTTTAAATTATAACAAACAACAGCAGCTCTCGCTCAAAATTGTATCTATAAATTAGGGCGTTGTGAGAACTTCATTGCGCGATGATCTCCCCTTAATGCAAGGCCAGAACTGGATCCTGATAAGTGCCTTCAGCAGTTTTAGGACGCCGCCTCTATTGCATCACTAACGATTCGGCTGGTTTGCATATCAGATGATAATAATTCTCTCACCACCCCTAAAATACCAACAACTTGTCTATTTGGATTATAAACGGGATATAATTTTGACTTAAAAAATCGTTCGGTAGTATCAGGCAATGTCGCACGGCATTCGACTATGCTTAGCGTATTGTTGTTGATAACTTGCTCATCGGCCGCTTGGAAAGCCAGAGTAACTTCTTCACCCCAAGCCAATTCCATATCCAATTTACCATGAAGCTCAGATCGCTCCTTGAAACCAAATAAACTGGCGTATTTCAGCGTCGACCATTGATAGACGGAACGGGTGGTTTTTAAAAAGCTCAAACGACTAATATTTAGCATAATGTCATTAATTTCAGCGGGATCGGAAATCTGGAGAATTTCAGAGAGTTGTTCACTACACCAAGCATAATTAGCATAAACGCCTCTAGTGCTGATCGTTTCGCAAATTTCAGTTAGGGTACTTAAAATAGCTTCATTGTCCATTGTGTCTCTCCATTGCTTAATGTAAGTTAAGCATATAAATAGAATCTATCAACCTAAATTAAGCATTTCTAATAAAACATTATATATCATTCTAATAAAACACATAAACAAAGCTGGAATAATTATAATAAATCGTTATATATCATGACCTTATATAAAATAGATGCATTGCCATGCTCTTGACGATGTACCAAAACATGCAATTTTTACGATCGAAGCTTTTAAATGTTAGAGCATTTTATGGTAGTATCCCAAACGAATATTTATTATAAGAGAATCTTATGCTGGATCCTAAACTATTAAGAAACAATTTAACTGAAGTCGCCGAGCAACTTAAGACGCGCGGCTATACCTTACAAATTACTGAACTTGAGGCATTAGAGGTTGAGCGCAAGGCCATACAAACCCTGACTCAGGAGCTTCAAGCCGAGCGCAACCAACAGGCCAAATTAATCGGCCAGGCTAAAGCCGCTGGTAAAGATATCAATACCCTGCTACAGGATGGTAATTCACTTGGCGATAAACTTAAGACCGCCGAAACTGAGCTTGAGGCCGTCCAAGCCAAGCTCCAAGCTATTTTGTTAATGATGCCTAACCTTCCTGCTATCGGCGTACCTATCGGTAAAGATGAAAAAGATAATGTCGAAGTTAGAACCTGGGGCAAGCAAACCAGCTTAGGCTTTACCGCTAATGACCATGTCAGCCTCGGTGAAAACCTAAATATGATGGATTTTGAGACCGCCGTTAAAATCTCCGGCAGCCGTTTTGTTATATTAAGGGGCCAGCTTGCTAAACTGCATCGCGCCCTGATTCAATTTATGTTAAATCTACATACTGAAGAACATGGCTATGAAGAAACTTATGTGCCTTATATGGTTAAATCCTCCTCTTATTTTGGCACCGGCCAGCTACCTAAATTTGCCGATGATATCTTTGCCATTAAAGGCGAATTCGATTTAAATTTAATTTCAACAGCTGAAGTACCGCTTACCAATATGGCCAATGATGTTATTTTTGAAGCCAGCGAGCTACCTAAACAATACACCGCGCATAGCCCCTGCTTTAGAAGTGAGGCCGGCTCTTATGGTCGCGATACTCGCGGCATGATTCGTATGCATCAGTTTGAAAAAGTAGAATTAGTACATTTTACAAAGCCTGAAGATTCCGCCGCTGCATTAGAAAGCATGACCCTTCATGCCGAGACCGTTTTACAAAAATTAGAGCTACCCTATAGAGTCGTCGCTCTATGCACCGGGGACATGGGCTTTGGTGCCGCTAAAACCTATGATCTAGAAGTCTGGTTACCTAGCCAAAGTACCTACCGTGAAATATCCTCTTGCAGCAACTGCACCGATTTCCAAGCCCGTCGACTACAAGCCCGTTTCCGCAACCCTGAAACTGGCAAGCCAGAGCTAATCCACACCTTAAATGGTTCCGGAGTCGCAGCAGGTCGCGCATTAGTGGCTATAATGGAAAATTATCAAAATGAAGATGGCACAATTCGAGTACCCGCCGTATTACAACCCTATATGGGCGGCATAACATTAATTTCTAAAATTTAAGGAGTAAGTAATGGGATTTTTAACAGGTAAACGTGCACTAATTACTGGGCTGATGAGCGATCGCTCGATAGCCTATGGTATTGCAGAAGCTATGCATCGCGAAGGGTGTGAATTAGCCTTCACCTATGTTAACGATAAGATGAAAGAGCGCGTTACCAAACTTGCTTCAAACTTTAACCCTAAAGCCATCTTGCCTTGCGACGTGGCATCGGATTCCGATATCGAAGCAGTATTTACAGAGCTTGGCAAAGTATGGGATGGCCTGGATATTATTATTCACGCCGTGGCTTTTGCTACCGCCGATCAATTAGAAGGTGACTTTATCAATAATGTAACTCGTGAAGGCTTTAGAATTGCCCACGATATTAGCGCCTATAGCCTATGTGCACTAGCTAAAGCCGGACGCCCTATGATGCAAGGCCGCAATGGTTCGATTACCGCCCTAACCTATTTAGGCGGAGAACGCGCTGTAAGCAATTACAATACCATGGGCTTAGCCAAGGCTAGCCTGGAGTCTGCTGTTCGTTATGCAGCCCAAAGCATGGGAGCTGAAGGCATCCGCGTTAATGCGATCTCAGCCGGCCCTATCCGCACCTTGGCCGCCTCTGGAATTAAAGGCTTCCGCAAAATGCTCGATCATGTAGCTCAAGTCTCCCCACTAAAACGCAACGTAACGACAGAAGAAGTTGGTAACGTGGCGGCATTCTTATCCTCAGACCTAGCCTCGGCGATAACTGGCGAAACTATCCATGTAGACTGTGGTTTTAGCACGATCGGTGTACCTACTTTATCTGAAGAGTAAACCTTGTCCGTTCGAATTATAGTATCTGAAAACACCAATCCTTGGTTTAATCTAGCCACCGAGGATTGGATTTTTCGCCAGCTTCAATCCAATGAACAGATCTTATTAATATGGCGCAATGAGCCTTCTGTTATTATCGGCCGCGCTCAAAACCCCTGGGTAGAGTGCAACCTTAAAGCCATGCAAAAACACGGTGTTAAACTCGCCAGGCGTCAAAGTGGCGGCGGCACGGTATTTCATGACTTAGGTAACTTAAATTTTACGTTTTTCTCACCCAAAGCGGATTATGATAAGCGTCGCAATCTAGAGATAGTCGCCTCAGCCCTGAGACTTTTTGACTTAAAGCCCAGTATTTCAGAACGCAATGATATTCTTATCGATCATCAAAACGAGGCTTATAAAATATCCGGTAGCGCTTTTCGTGAAACCAAAGATTTTGCATTTCATCACGGCACGCTTTTATTAGATGCCAATGTCGATTTATTGCGAGAGTGTTTGCGCGCTCCCGATATCGACATCGAAGCTACTGGTGTTAAATCCGTGCGCTCCAAGGTAATCAACTTACAAAAGCTTAACCCCTTTATTCAGTATCTTCCCATGCTGCAAGCGATAGTAAAACAGTTTCAAGATCACTATCAAACCTTTGCCAGCATCGAGTTGCTGGATAGTAACGACTTGCAAAGCCAGCAAAGCCTAATGGCAAGCTTTGAACAATATCAAACCTGGGAGTGGCAATATGCCAAAACCCTTCCCTTTGTACATCACCTAAAAACCGAGAATGGCGATACTTTGAGCTTACATATTAAAAAAGGCTTGATTAGCGAGGTTGGAAACTCAAACCTAGACCTATCTGATTTACTAAATTGTCATTATCGAGCCGATAGCATTGAGCAGGCTTTTCCTCAAAATTCTTTGATTAGAAAATGGCTGCTTCCTCAGATCCCATAGTTTTATTATTAATACTAATCATTTTCTTCGTTGCACATAAACAATATTAACTGTATGATTTGTATACTAAAGCTTAAAATCATGGAGGATGCATGGAAGGCGGGACTAGGGCCGAGGAAACTGTAGTTTCAATCGCCGGCGCAGGAGTATTAGTCGATGCAAGTGTGACTCAAACACATAGCAACTCCGCACATCAGGCTTTAGGCGCTCCATTACCTCAAAAAAATGAGTGCAAGACCAGATGTTCCAGTTGCGGCAATTGTGCCTGTACAAAGGAAAGTTTTTCTAAGTTAGCTATGACTATAAGCTCTATTAGTACCTGCATGTATATGTTCAATACAAAACCGACTTTCGGAATTGGCATGGGCTTTGCTATTATTAGCGGGCTTACTACCCTACTAATGAAAGCATGGAGCCTTAATTTAAATTATAATAAAGAGACAGCACTTCAAGAAAAGATTGCCGCCCTATTAAGGCTCCCGCCTCAATCTATTCGTTCCAGTCAATCATTAGATATACTAACTAATACACGTAAAAAGATGGTTGCACTTCATTTATTACCAACAGGCTTTCAAGTTGCCAGCCTAGTAATAATCCCCATCCTAAAATTTGCATCACAGATTGATATCTCCAATGAAGATTTTAGAAACCCCTGGCCTTATGTAAGCATTATCATTGCCACATTGCTTTTATACCATATTTTTGAGCCATGCCTGAATCGCTATGGTGATATGGAAGTCATAGAATTAAACAATGAATACAATAAGTTATCAAATGATTATTTATTAAAACAGGTATTGGTAGATCCAGAAAATACAATGGTTCTTTTGGGCAGTCAAGTAACAGAAGAAATTAGAACTAATAGAGGCGATGAAGTAATACCCAGATTGAGAACGGAATTAGCTTCTATACCTTTTACGACTGCTGCAATCACTCTTAGTCAAAATCAAAATGCGCCAGAAGTGGCTCCCAGTCATATAGACTTTTAAGTGTGCCAAGCTTGCTTCAAAGCATGGTTTTGATATGCTTATAGCCAATAGCGATCCTAATGAGCGCGAGGGTAGCATGTTTAAAGCACTTACTTTATCTTCACCAGATGACTATCCTCTGCATTCTTTAGTCAGCAAGGGTAATGCTCAAGATGTTGAGCAGTATGTTGCCCGTCTGAACGATCGAGGCGAATCCATATTATTAAACGCCCTTCATCAAGATAAAGACGATACTGGTTGGCCTATTTACTGTGCATTAGCAAAGACTTTCCCACCAAACTATAAAATAGCGATTATACTTTTTGAAGCAGGCACAATGCCACATAAGCTAAGCCTAGGCCTTAGCCTATTTCATTATGCAATACGCAAATTAAATCTTCCATTGTTTAGGCTTTTAATGTTCTTCGAGCCTAACTATAAAGAAGGCTTGGGTCTTGATGCACATGCACCTGATTGCCTTTGCACAATTGAACAAAGGATTGAATTCTGGTCAGCTGATTATCCTAGAAATAATATTAAAGCCATTATTGAAGAAACTGCTATTGATGCTGCTAAAGCGAAGACTTTGTTAGAAGAGGCGCACAATAATGAACAATTAGAAAATTTTATTCTGGCAGCCTTCAAGTATACAGAAGCTGCTGATATTTATAGTAAACAATCCAAATATGAAATAGAGCATTATCATGGAGAGCCGGCTATTGCTGAATATTATCAAAGCAAAGCGACGGAATTTTATAACAAGGCTAAGGCCATGAGGCAAAATTATGTGGAAAACCCCTTGCTATTACCTGACAGCCCAAGAGTGTTCGAATCTGGGGCAAGATCACAAAGTGGCCAAAAATGCGTAGAAAGTGACCTCAGTTAGTATTGCACGAATGGCTTTAAATATACTGCAGCGCTTCGCTAATTTTCTTCACACTGATAATCTTCAAGCTGATACGAGCCTATTCTAAACTTGGCTTAAAGACTCTGTAAAATCAATAATACGGCTAAAATATTCACTTTCATTTACGGCATCACTAACGCCATTGACATGAATTAATACTGGCCAGCAAGAATAACCTCTAGGCAAAATTAGCCTATCAATTTTTTGCTTCATCTCATTTAAAATATCTGACCCTATAGCATTTCTGGAAAACTTAATTTCACACGCAAACAAAGTGTTATGCCTAGTCTTAATAAGATAATCAATCTGGCAACCCTGGTGAAGCTTAGTTGTATTTTGAAAATATGCTCCATGAGTCACTATATCATTTACATTAAGCCCCAGTTTCTTCCATATGTATTTTGCATTATTTAACACAAGGTTCTCAAACTGTAAGCTCATAATGCTATCCCAACCAGGAAAGCTGCTTAATGCTCTTTCTTCAAAATCACCTTTTTCAATTTTTGCTTTATTAGTCTCAATATATTTTAGATAAAATCGTAGATAATTATCGCTCAACCTATACTTATTAAATCGAGAAATTTTTCCTGTCTTAATATTCCACGTATAATCTTTCTTAAGAAAACCAGCCTGAATCAATTCTTCCAGATGCAAAGCCCAATGACCGCCTTTTTCGACCTTTAATCTTTTGCATATTTCTGAATATTCCAGACTCCCCTCTAAAAGAAGCTCAACCATTTTTTTATAATAGTGGCTCTTGGTAGTGAAAAGGTCATGAAATATATCATTAAACTCTCGAAATAATACGCCACTTTTACTAAAGCACAGTCGTTTAATATTTTCATTTGCCGATAATTTTGGCTTAATTTCTTCTAAATAACGAGGAACCCCACCAGTTATAGAAAACAGCTTAAATTTCTCATACGCGTTGGCTTTACTGCCCTTCTTAATGAGCAGTTCATTACAATCACTTAAAGGCAGCTCTTCTAAAACAATATCCAGCGAAATTCGACCCATAAATCCTGTGCTGGCTAAAATATTTTTTTCAATCCAGTAAGAAACAGAACCACAGAGTATTAAAATTAGCTGTGGATTCTCACTAAACAGTAGATCCCATGCCGTTTTAAGCTTGCCTAAAAAACCAGGGTCCTTTGACCCCATCCATGATATTTCATCAAATAAAATAATTACCCGCCCCTTTTCCGTTTGGGTTGCAAATAACTGAAATAACTTACTCCAATCATCATACTGCCCCTCAGGTAAGGATGTTTGCTGACAAATTTGTCGCATAAAAATATCACGTTCTTCTTGCGCTGTTGTATCGGATCTCGGTGGAGAACCAGAAAATCTTAAAAACCTATCGTTTTTTGCAAACTCTTTAGCAAGCCTACTCTTGCCTATACGGCGCCTACCTCGAATAACAACAAGACTTGAACTTTTCTTGCTGAATAATGAACCAAGCTCTTCAAGCTCCTTGGCTCTACCAACAAATAGTTCTGCTGACATATGCACCCCAACAAACATCCCCTAATACAGCATTATCATTTTGGGGATGTTAAAAGTCAATGGATTATTACATCCCAAAAATAATAATTGTTGTTTTGGGGATGTTTTTATATGTACTGCAAAGCCTCACTAATTTTCTTCACACCGATAATCTCTAAGCCTGGCACTCCGCCTTTAATGACATTCGCTGCTGGCACTATGGCGCGTTTAAAGCCATGCTTAACCGCTTCATGCAGACGATCCTGTCCATTGGCAACAGGCCTAATTTCACCCGATAGACCTACCTCGCCAAAGGCGATTAAATCTTGAGGGATAGCTTTATTTTTAAAGCTGGATAACATCGCTAATACTAAAGGTAGATCGGCGCTGGTTTCCATGACTTTAATGCCGCCGACTACGTTAACGAATACATCCTGCCCGCCTAAAAATACGCCGGCATGGCGATGCATGACGGCCAATAGCAGATTGAGACGATATTGATCATAGCCTACCGCTAAGCGCTTAGGCTGACCGTACTGATTATCATCGACTAAGGCTTGGAGCTCTACTAGCATCGGCCTGCTTCCTTCCCAAATTATCATTACCACACTGCCGGGAGCGGATTCTTCGGTCCGATTTAAAAAGATTGCCGAGGGGTTTTTCACCTCGCGCATGCCTTTATCGGTCATGGCGAATACACCAAGCTCATTGACAGCACCAAAGCGATTTTTAACGGCTCGCATGACGCGATATCGATTATCACTGCCTTCAAGATACACGACCGCATCGACGATGTGCTCTAAGACTCTGGGCCCTGCAACCTCGCCGGTCTTAGTGACATGCCCGACCAATATTACAGCCGTATGGGTTTCTTTAGCGAAGCGAGTGAGCTTGGCAGCGCTTTCTCGCACTTGAGATACACCGCCCGCGGCGGAACTTAAATCTTGTAAATACATGGTTTGAATAGAATCGATAACCATTACCTTAGGTTGCGCCTGGCCTGCTAGGCTGCATATGGTATCGACTTCGGTAGCAGTTAGAATTTCAAGCTGATCGCAGGCCAAATCCATTCTTTGTGCACGCATGGCGACTTGTTCGGCGGATTCCTCACCGGTGACATAAAGCGCCTTCATGTGCTGGCTTAGATAAGCCATCACTTGTAAAAGAATAGAGGATTTACCCACGCCTGGGTCCCCGCCGATTAATACCACCGAGCCTGGCACTAAGCCGCCGCCCAACACTCGATCGAATTCATCCATGCCGGTGTGGATTCTAGGGATTTCTGAAAGCTTAATATCTTTAATCGGTTGAATTTTAACAGCCTGGCTGCCTGCATAGCCTACGCCAGCATCGGCTTTCTTTTTATCGCCAGAAAGTTTAAATTCAGCCATGGTATTCCATGCCGAACATTCAGGGCATTGTCCAGACCATTTTGGTTGATCGGAGCCACATTCGTTGCAGACATAGACTATTTTCATTTTTGCCATATGCATTACCAGATAAATTATCTTATTAGGGTAGACTAGTTTACTATGATTTCGATAGCTACAGATACATACAGATATTTGAAGTTTATCTGTGTTGACTATTTCATTTACTCATAAGCATAATGGTCATGGATTTTTAGTATTTATATCTTTCATATAGCCAAAGGAAATTGACATGTATTCAATTAGCACCAATGATAGTAAAAATTCATTTTGTAATGAATTTACAACTTTGCTAAATGCTTATGAATTAAAACGTCAAACTACTAAAGCCTCTATTTTTAATACACAGAGAGACGCACAACTCGATATAGCCGCTAAAATTTTAGCCTTATGTCAAGCTAATAAGATCACACTCAATCAAACTAAAGTACTGATTTACATCTTAACAGACTCAATAGTAGAGAAGCCTCTAGGTTGGATGTTCGGCAGCAGCCTTAAACGTGATCTAAGTATTTTTATTAATAAAGATTTTTTTGATAAGGTAGGCATATATGATGAGGATAAGAGCTTGCCCGAAGAAGGACGCTTAAGCCGAACCTTATCAACAATGCAAACCCGCATTGCATCCATGCCTGATGGATTAGCTCTTCCATATTATCATGCCCTCTATCATTTCTTAGAGCGTGTAAGCCTTGTTAGAAATACCCCTAAAGATGACTTTACGCTTTCTGACGATATTATTAGCGATATCTGTGCTTTTATTAAAACATGTGCATTAACTACTATTACCCTTGAAACCTTACCTGACATTAAAATTTTGCATAGCCTACCCCAAACTTCGCCTCGCGAGGTAAATCCTGTATTATGTTTTATACGAGATTCGATAAAAAAAATTCTTACGTTACCTGCTTCCAAAAGGGCTTCTATCACCACCACCCCTTCAAGAAAAGCCATGCCTGCTTATGCAGAAAAATTAAGTGTCAGTGAGGCGGCTTTGAATGAAGATGCTATAAATGAAGCTATCACAAAACTAACAAATCCTCTTCCTCTATCGGATAGCACTAGTGTAATGGACCTGATTGAAAACGCCTATTTTTCATTGAGCAAGCACTCTGATGAGACTATAGAGTCTTTTTTAATGCTGCTTACTATTCCAGATTTGATAGGTTTCATAATGGCCTTTAATGAACTCCTCAAATATAAGCGTTATTATGCAGAATCAAACAATGAAGCATTTTCGCGCTCGCTTACTGATTTAGTGACACGATACAATGAAAATATAGTCGCGTATGAACGTGACCTTAGGCAAATCAACAATTTTTTAAGCCCTCTTCATTTTAGCGAAGGAAAAGATACATTAACCTGCCTCTATGAGCTCTATAACAAACTTATTAAAACGACCCTTGATAAACGCGTATTAATATTATTAAACCATCCCTCAGCCAAATCATCTGATATCTCACCATTGGAAAGTTTAAGCAAGCATATTGCCGCAAGTGAAAACCTCAGAAGATTGCTAATATCTCATATCAAGATAAGCATTGGAATCATAAAGGATAAACTGACTCCGACTCCTCCTTCACCCAGTTTCTTTGCGCTACAGATACCTAGAATCTCCCCCTACTCAACGCCAAAAAAAGGATCGATGGATAGCAGCTCTAAGTTCGATTTATCAATGGGAACACCCTATTCTGATGCCGATGCTGACCGTGAAAGATTATCAGAAATGAAAGGACATAACGACTCACTTGGATCGGCCTCGGGCGGCTGCGGAGCTGACTCCAGCAGTCAGTCGACAACTTCAGCGGATGAACTCCCATTATTAGAGGAGCCGGTATTTAATAAATCAAAATATGAAATGGCTCCAAACCAATGGCATCACTTAATCGAACTGACTATTCAGAGTACTTATGCAAGATACGGCGGCCAGAGTAAATCACTTAAGCGACGCCAAACTGCGCTAAATAATACACGCGAAAAATGGAAAGTCATTTGTGCAGAAATTACTATTTTAGCCACAGGCCCTAGCTTTACTTTCACTTTAGGGTTATTCAACCTTGAACTACCGGAATGCCATAGGTTAATTAAAAAAGGATTAAATAGTCACTCGACTCTTCCCACTATGGGATCTTGTAACACTGTTAATAAGTTAGAAGCTTATATGACTGAAGCTATGCTCATACCAGGCCAAAAAACTAAAAGTGGAGAAAAACCACCCGTCTATATATTCGATCCTAAATCCAAAATACTTAATCAAAACTCAGGTGATTCAGAAAAATCAATTGGGCGCCCAGTAATCACTCGATCAGCCACAGCATCGCCCTCTGCACTTTCTACTCTAATGCGCAGTTTATCAGTTCGAGGATTATCTACGTCTGAACATACGCGAGGATCATCTACGCCAGAGCATCCATAACTCATTCATGCCCTACTGGCAGATCGTTAAACATTAGTCTACAGTAGAAAGGTTATTGTAAATCAATGACGTAAATTATTCTTATAGACTAAACGAGGAGATAACGATGATAAAGAAACACAATGCACTAGATTGGATTGCCTTTATTTTGTTAGTCATCGGCGGCTTAAACTGGGGCTTAGTCGGACTATTCCACATGGACTTAGTGGCTATGATTTTTGGAGTGGCCACCACACTAGCGAGAATCGTCTATGTACTCGTTGGCCTTTCAGCCATCTATGTGGCTATCAAAGGTTTTGCTTGCCATAAAGCTTGTGATAAACCTGTGTAATTAATTCTGTTAATATAGCCCCAACAACATGGGGCTTTTTTTTATCGTAAAATTCTAGGTACCCGCATCGATAAATCGGATAATAAAGCATAGGATGAAGCGCCGATAGTAGCCACCAAGGTCTCTATTGCTAAACCCTCACCCCATAAGGTTACCGCATCCTGAAGCTCAACCACAGGAACATCGGTGACATCGATAGTCAAATAATCCATCGAAGCTCGACCGATTACAGGCACAGTATAACCATTCACTAAAGCCATCACTCCTTGCGGCCGTCTTGGATAACCATCTCCATAGCCTGCCGATATAACCGCCACTTTACTTGGGCGCATTGCCATCCATTCCGAACCATAACCGACTGACTCACCTGGCTTTAGATCCATTAGCCTCATTATGCTGGCCTTTAATGTCATAACCGGCAAAATATTATGATCGCTAGCCTGTCCATTGATTAAAGGCGATACCCCATAAAGCATTATGCCCGGGCGAATAAAATCAGAATCCAGCCCTGGATAACGCAAGATAGCCGATGAATTGGAAACGGATAAGGGAATATCAAACTGATCAACGATCGCTTTAAAAGCCTGAACTTGTTCCTCAGTCTTAGTGGGATCTGGTGAATCAGCCGAAGCAAAATGTGTCATAAGCGCCACTACATTTACATGAGCCAAGCCTAAAGCCTGCTCTATAGACGCCACAGCTACTTCAGGGGCAAAGCCTAGGCGATGCATGCCAGTTTCAAGCTTAAGCCATACATTGATCGTTTTAGAGGCCTTGGCAAGCAAGGCTAATTGAAATGGATCGTAGACTACCGAATCGATATTATATTCTTCGATTAACTGGAGCTCTTTTTCAGACTGGAAGCCCGGCATTAATAAAACCGGCGTTTTAATGCCATGGATCCTAATCGCGATGGCCTCATCTAAAGTAGCCACGCCAAGATAGTCCGCATTCTGCAAAATACTAGCGCATTGCAATAAGCCATGCCCATAAGCATTGGTCTTTACCATGGCTACAACTTTACTGCGCGGCGCTAATTCACGCACTCGGCTTAGGTTATGTTGTAACGCGGCAGTATTAATTTCGGCCCAAATCCGCATCCTAATTATCCGCCCACTTGCACGGGTGAAAAATTATCAAATCGGCAAAAATGCCCTTTAAAGGTCAATCGAATATCGCCGATCGGACCATTACGTTGCTTACGAATTAAAATCTCAGCCGTGCCTTTATCAGGACTATCTGGATTATAGACCTCATCGCGATATACGAACATAATTAAATCCGCATCCTGCTCGATAGCACCTGATTCTCGCAGATCTGACATCATAGGACGTTTATCGGTGCGATCTTCACACTTACGGCTTAACTGGGATAAGGCGATAACAGGCACATGCAGCTCTTTAGCCAGGGCCTTAATGCTTCTGGAAATCTCCGATACTTCATTGACTCGGTTATCGGATTGGCCTGGCACCTGCATTAACTGTAAATAATCCAATACGATCATACGCAAACCGCCGTGCTCACGCGCCAGCCTTCTCGCTCTTGAGCGAATGTCAGTTGGGCTTAAGGCCGGGGTATCATCGATATAGAGGTTCATGCGTTCGCTAATTAGCGTCACCTGCTGGAATATACGACTCCAATCGCTGTCTTTTAATTGCCCGCTTCGCAATGCCGACTGATCGACCCGACCCATCGATGATAAGATCCTCATCAGCAAGGCATCTTTAGGCATCTCCATACTAAAGACTAATACGGGCTTGGGGCTATCCATCGCTACATTTTCGGCGATATTCATAGCAAAAGTGGTTTTACCCATGGAAGGCCGCCCTGCTACGATAATCATATCGGCGGGTTGTAAGCCTGAAGTTAATTGGTCTAAATCGATAAAATCGGTAGCGATACCGGTAATACCGCCTTTAGTTTGCATAAGCTCATCGAGCTTTTCGATTAAGCTGGGCATAATTTCTTTAACAGCTGAAGGCCCATCATCTTTGGAGCCATGCTCGGCAATGGCAAACACTTTGCGCTCTGCCTCATCCAAAATTTCACCGCTGGTCTTGCCATCGGGGCGGTATACGGAATCAGCCACTTCACCCGACACGATTAAGAGCTTACGAAAGATGGCTTTTTCGCGCACGATTTCAGCATAAGCCCCAATATTGGCGACGCTGGGCGTATTTTTGGCAAGCTCACCTAGATAAGCAAGCCCGCCGACATTTTCAAGCTCGCCGTTGGCTTCTAATGAATCGCATAAAGTGATCACATCAAAAGGCGTACTGGTTTCAGCAAGCTTGGCTATAGAGGCAAAAATAATTCGATGTTCGCGGCGATAAAAGTCCGTTTCGGTAACGGTTCCCGCCACCTTGTCCCAGGTTTCATTATCGAGCATTAGACCGCCGACCACAGATTGCTCTGCTTCGATAGAATGGGGAGGAACTTTAAGCTGCTCTAAATCATTCGACGACCATTTCGGCGCCGGTTTGCCCGTCATCATAGCTGTGAATCCTTAACTGAAAATAAAAAACCAAGTTTACAATGAGTAAACCTGGCTTTCATTTTGGCAGTACAAGGCCTTATTCGCAACTAAAAAAATAATTTAGAGCGCGTCTCTAGCAAGGCTTTAAATAAAAATGGGCGCAGCTTTCGGATGCACCCACTTGAAATATTGAAGTTAAAAAGATAATTAAGGTGTCACTGTACCATTTGAATAGACAAAGTCTGAACAAGTAGAACCCGTAGCACTTTTACCCTTACAAGCTTGCAAAGTAAATTGAATTGGGCCACTAGGGCTCTCTACAGTGCTCAAATCGATTGTTGAGGTGCATAAGGCCTGAACGCCCTCTTTACCAAAGGTCTTAAAAAAAGGAGTAGAGACCTGACTTGATTTAGCGTAAGTGCCCGTAGATTCTTCAGGGAAGTTTACTACATAGCCCCTTTGTTTTGCAGCAACCGTTAAGGTGTCAAAATCGCCCCCTACAAAACAATCACTACCCGTCCAATAATTACCAGGTTTTATTTGAAATTTATTTGGCACCCCATCGATAAAAGGGGCATCGCTTGTTAACAGCTCGCCTGAACGTGCTAACACAGATGATTCTTTTGCTGCCGCTAAGCCAAAGCCAGTAGCAAGCGCTATAACTATATTGCGAAGACTAAATGATGCATCAGCTTTAGATGTATTCATAATAAGCTCCTAAGTTTGGTTTTTGGGTGTAACATTGAGAATATAAGCGTTTAAAAAATTAAAATATACTAAGCACAAGGCAAATTTAAAAATAAAAAAAAGGCCTGCTTAAAATTAGCAGGCCTAAAGTGAATAAAGTTAAAAACTATTCAGATATAACAAGGACCTTAACGGTAGTCGCTACATCAGCATGCAAACCGAGACCAATCTCGTATTCGCCTACTTGACGTATTGAACCTTGTGATAAGCGTACTTCATGCTTAGCAATAGCGGTGCCAGCCTGAGCAGAAATAGCATCTGCCACATCGCGGGTACCAATAGAACCGAACAATTTACCGCCTTCACCGGCGCTAGCCTTGATGGTAACGGTTAAGTTCTCTAGTTTAGCCGCACGACCTTGAGCTTCAAGCAATCTTTCATTGGATGCTTTTTCAAGTTCAGCACGATAGGTTTCAAAGGTTGCCATATTGGCTTTATTAGCCGACATCGCTTTGCCTTGTGGTAACAAGAAATTACGAGCAAAGCCCGCTTTAACTGAAATCACATCGCCCAAGTTGCCCAAATTACCGATTTTTTCTTTTAAAATAACTTGCATGCCTCACTCCTACTTGTGACGATCACAGTATGGCAAAAGAGCCATATAGCGAGCACGTTTAATTGCAGTTGCCAATAATCTTTGATATTTAGCACTGGTCCCTGTGATACGGCTTGGTACGATTTTGCCGCTTTCGGAAACATAATTTTTTAACATATAGATATCTTTATAGTCGATCGGTTCAGCGCCGGCATGTGAAAAGCGGCAGATTTTACGACGACGGAAATTACTGTTAGCACCACGCATTTATTTTCTCCTATCGATCAATTAGTCTGAAAACTGCTCAGAACGCTCGTCTCTCGGCTTCAGGATAACTGAAGGAGTAGTTACGGCTCCGGCTGTGCTCAGGATGACATTACGCAATACGGCATCATTAAAACGGAATGCATCGTGCAATTCTTTTAAGGATTCGTTATTGGCTTCGATATTCATTAATACGTAATGGGCTTTGTGAATCTTGTCGATAGGGTAAGCCAATTGACGACGGCCCCAATCTTCTAGGCGATGAATTTTACCTTCTTTAGACTCGATGATTTCCTTGTAACGGGTAATCATGGAGGGCACCTGTTCACTTTGGTCAGGGTGCACCATAAATAACACTTCATAATGACGCATTGTATAAACTCCTTGTGGTTTATCGTTGTGATAAGCCTTCCACGCGTTTTACTGATGTAAAGGCAAGGAGAGCGGGCGTATTATATGGGAATTGCCCGCCACAAGCAATAGCCCGGTTTGCCGCAGGCTATATTAGCAAATGTTTAATGGCTTTTTGCCAGCCACCATAGAGCTGGGCGCGCTTCGCTTCGTCCATTTTGGAATGGAAGCTTTGATCGCGCTGCCATAGTGCTGCAATGCTATCCAAATCTTTAAATACGCCTACCTGTAAGCCTGCCAAATAAGCCGCTCCCAATGCGGTGGTCTCGATGATTTTTGGGCGCTCTACTTCGACGTCGAGCATATCGGCTAAAAATTGACATAGCCAGTTATTAGCGACCATTCCTCCATCTACTCTAAGCACGGCATCGCTAACCTCGCCTTCTTTAAGCATGGCAGCCAAGAGATCTTTAGTCTGATAACAAACCGATTCTAAGGCGGCTCGGGTGATATGCGCGATATGGCTTTCTCGGGTTAGGCCAAAGATCGCCCCTCTTACATCAGGGTTCCAATATGGCGCCCCCAGCCCGGTAAAGGCTGGCACAAAATAGACTCCATGCGTATCGGGCACGCTTTCGGCTAGAGCCTGGCTTTCTTTAGATTTTTTAAACATATGGATATTATCGCGCAGCCATTGCATGGCAGCGCCGGCGACAAAGATGCTGCCTTCTAGCGCATACGTGGTTTTGCCGTTTAAACGATAGGCCACGGTAGTCAATAGGCGCTGTTTAGACAAAATGGCCTTATCACCCGTATTTAAGACTAAAAAGGCCCCGGTGCCGTAGGTACTTTTAATCATACCTGGCTCGAAACAAGCCTGACCGATAGTCGCGGCCTGCTGGTCTCCTGCTATACCGGCGATGGGAATGGATGAGCCAAATAAATCGGCCTGAGTTAATCCAAAATCCGCTGCGCTATCCTTCACCTCAGGCAACATAGAAGACGGAATATCGAATAATTTAAGCAGATCGGCATCCCAGGTTTGATCGATAATATTAAATAATAACGTTCTCGATGCATTAGTCGCATCAGTGGCATGAACTTTGCCGCCCGTTAAGCGCCATAATAAAAAGCAATCGATAGTGCCAAAAGCCAGCTCGCCCTTTTCTGCCTGTTGGCGCGCATTCTTAACATTATCCAGTATCCAGCGGATTTTAGTGGCTGAAAAATAGGGATCGACCAATAAACCCGTTTTAGCCTGAACCTCAGACTCCACACCTTGGTCTTTTAAGGTCTGGCAGAATTTTGCACTACGGCGATCTTGCCAAACTATAGCCGGATAAATAGGCTTGCCGGTTTTGCGCTCCCAGACCACCGTAGTTTCGCGCTGGTTGGTAATACCGATGCCTTTAATTTGGCTAGCTTGTAGATTGCATTGGAATAAGGCATCGCGACATACGCTGATAGTATCCCGCCAGATCGTCTCAGGATCGTGCTCTACCCAGCCATCCTCCGGAAAAAAATTGGGTAAAGCTTTCTGAGATGAGCCAAGATTATTGCCCTGTCCATCGAATACAATGGCACGAGTGCTAGTAGTTCCTTGATCAATTGCTAATAAATATTTAGTCATCCTAGCCCTCGTGATATTTCGCGTATAGTAAACTTTAGTTTAATTTTTTCGAGCCATTATGCTAGAACTTTTTGCACTGTGGTTTGTTTTATGTCATTTTATCTGAACGCTATCAAGGAGCTAAGTATGTTTCTGTTCAACTCAAATCGCAAGGATGCGATCAAGACTACCATTGATCCGCTATCGGGCATTCCGCCTAAAGATGCCTTCTTAATGGTTGTAGATGAAATGATAGCAGATTTTGATGCGGCCTTAAAAACAGGCATGGCACACTATAATATCGGTGCCTTGCAGATCATATCTACACTAGCCAAGCTAGCACCTGAAACGGAAGAACTTTCAGATGAAGAGATACGTGCTGGGGTTCAACCTGCCGGAATCAACTTACAAGCTTTTGATCTCGATTCAAGTACTTGCATGCAAGGCTTGGTTATAAGGCTTCCCTCTAGCGCTCGCCAGTATGCAGACAATATAGGCTCCGTTAATTCGAATAAAACCGCAGCACAAAACATTCATGTGCTGCTTGGGCTTTATGACGTTTTTTATATATCAACCGATTATAATCACTTTGGTGCCAAATCTAGGGCCGATCGCATGCCTTGGTTTGATAAAGGCGATTTTAACATCCAAGGTTATATTACTACTCTAGTAAAACTCTATTTAATAGGTTGCGAAGAGTTTAAGGAATTTATTGAACCTTTTGATGAAGATGACTGTAAAAGAATTAATCACTTATACGATTTAAGCCCAGAGCATGCTTTGACTAAAGCCAACGCAGTTACCATCATTAAAACAAGCAAAACCCCTAAACTTATTCTTAACATTCTTACTATATTATGCGGGGAAGGGAACCTAAATCTTGAAAATATAAGCCATTTATATAAATGCACATTGCTAATGAAATTAGTATCTACCTGGAAGGCGTGCGCAATTAATACAATCAAGCTGATTGATGATGGAGATTATACTGACCACAGCTATTTGATGGGTTTACACAATAGCATAAATAAGCTTGGAGCTATTACATCGCTCGGCGCCAACGGCCTTATCGACGATATTATTGCGCATCAGAAATCCCAATTAACTGAGTCAATACAGGCCTATAGAGATCTTGGGAAAAAAATATCTGCATTAGATCGTCTTCATCAGCAAAAAATGGAAGGTAGATTAGGGGCGCTAGAGAATCTAAGCAATAAAATAAAATATAGCAGAGAGCAATTCGAAGTTATTAGTACAAAGATACGAATCCGCCCCAGCAAAAGCGAAATTGAAGCAGCCAAAACTAAACAGCCCACCCCCTTTATGGCCCCAAGCATAGTAAGGGCTACCGCCTCTGCCTCAACAAGCGAACCACGCCGCCCAATTATCGAATTAATTAGAAGAGCCTCAACAATAATAATAGGATGCTCTAGCACCTTAAGACTTAATAATTTCTTTCCATCTGATCATTTCGATAAAGACTCGCAATATTTTGGCTTTGAATATGATATTGATAAAAGTCATGATGAAAAAGGATTTGTATTAGGCATTAAACCTGACCCTCTTAATAAAAGTCATATTTTTAAATTTACTCGAGTTGCCGACTTAATCTATGGCCCACATACTGATTTAGTTACTGGAGAAACAAGTATCGGCTGTCACCCAGCAATCACCAAATACCTTGGGGATCTAAAGCTTACCTTACTGTTTTATCTGCACCAAGAAGCCACCCCGGGGCTATTTTCTATACCCAAGCTAAACAATAAGAAGCTAAAGTGTATTCAAGAAGCCTTCCCAGAAGAAAACATCTCTCTAGGGCTATTATTTTTGCACAAACTACCATTTAAAATGAATAAAATCCTAATGAGTCTTTTTGGCCCAAGCCCTAAAACAAAACTGGCAGAGATTCATGCGCTCTGGTCCTTCTTAAATCTAGTATTTGAATCTGAAAATAAATGGCAGCAGGCAGAAGACGAAACAAAAAAATTAATCGATGCTAAAACAGATAGCCCTGCGGCCATTTATAGACTGTTTAATCATTATGAAATCCTAGCCTCTTTAGACGTAATCCTGCGTTTAGCTGAAGATCGTATGGTTAGAGTTAGGTCTGAAATAACGGATTTAGAAGCGGCGATTACAAAAATTGCGCCCTCCATAATTCATACTATTGATGTAGGGCTACTCTTTTCTAAGACTGAAACTGAAATCCTTAACTTTCTAGATGGCATTTCTGAAACAGCAGAAATGGAAAAATTAGCACAAGGTATTAAAATACTTGAAGAGCTGCCATTCGGTAGAAAAATTAACATTAGAATCAATGATCTAAGAGTAGATAAGCATCGAATAATTCAGCTTGAAACAGAAAACAATATGATAAAGAATCAAATAGCTGAGCTTAATGCCATTAAAGACTATATTGCTAAATACAAAGAGTCGGCTGATAAATCAACTCTTATAATCATGCCAGAACCGATAAGGCCGAGACTTGCCACTACTATTCGAAGTGCGACTCTCCATGCTGCAGCTGGTGCCGGTGCTTCAAGCAGAAGCCTCAGCTCGTAAGCGCTGCTTGCGGGAACAGGCTTTGGCTATTATGCTTCGTAGAAACGAGGGCGAAGATAATGGCTGAACAGCACATAGATTTATTTATTATTGGTGGCGGGATAAATGGTTGCGGAATTGCCGCAGATTCAGCGGGACGCGGCTTATCGGTAGTGCTATGTGAACAAGATGATTTAGCCAATTATACTTCCTCTAATAGCAGCAAATTAATTCATGGTGGACTTCGGTATTTAGAAAACTATGAATTTCGCCTGGTTAAAGAAGCCTTAATCGAGCGCGATGTTTTACTAAAGATAGCCCCTCACCTCGTGCACCCCTTGCGCTTTGTTATGCCTCACAATCGTCACGCTCGTCCAGCCTGGATGATAAGACTGGGCTTATATCTCTATGATCATTTAAACCCTAAACAAAGCCTAGCTAAATCCTCTGCCTATAAACTTAATGCAAACCCTAACAACCCTCTACAGGCTCGATTTAAAAAAGCCTTTGAATATTCCGATGCCAAAGTGGATGATGCAAGGCTAGTGGTGGCTAATGCCCTGCAAGCCAAGAAAAAAGGCGCGCAAATTTTAACTCGGCATAAAGTCATTCATGCCATACGCCAACAAGACTACTGGCAAATAACGGTAGAAAACCAATTCGACCAAACGCAACAACAGTTTTATGCCAAAGCCTTAGTCAATGCCGCAGGCCCCTGGGTAGATCGCATCGTACAAGACCTCAACTTACAGACGACCCATCATATTCGACTCGTAAAAGGCAGCCATATTGTGGTCCCTAAGCTCTATGAGGGTAATCAAGCCTATATTCTACAAAATACGGATAAGCGCGTGATATTTGTTATTCCTTATTGTGGTCAATTTAGCCTCATTGGTACCACCGATGTGGACTATAACGCTGAGCCTGCCAATGCCTCTATTAGCCCTGAAGAACAAGATTATCTTTGCCAGGCGGTATGCCATTACTTCACTCGCACTATTACGCCACAGGATATTATCTGGAGCTACGCAGGAGTGAGACCTTTACAAAGCGACGAACACGGCGACCCTAAAAAAGTGACTCGCGACTATACTTTGGAAGTGAATGATGTAACGGGAAAATTACCCTTGCTATCAGTATTCGGTGGCAAAATAACGACCTATCGCAAATTGTCAGAGCATGCCTTGCTTAAGCTGGGCGTATACTTCCCTGCCATGGGACCCGCATGGACAGATAGCGACCCATTACCCGGCTCTGATTTTAAAGATTATCAAAGCTTTCGCTTGGCCTTAAGGCAGACGTATCCATGGCTCCATACCACCATGTTAAATAGACTCTCTATGGCATATGGTACTCGCTGCTATGACTTATTAAAAAATGTCAATTCAGTTAAGGATTTAGGCCTGCACTTCGGCGCAGACTTATATGAACGCGAGGTAAAGTTTTTGCTAAAAACCGAATGGGCAAAAACGAGTGATGATATTATTTGGCGCCGCAGCAAATTAGGGTTATTCTTATCCGCATCCGAACAAACTAATTTACAAACTTGGCTCGATAATCAGTAAAGCCCACCTGTCGTTCCCATGAAGAAGGGAATCCAGGAAATTTAAAAAGGAAGTGATTAAAATGACATTCGTAGTGACTGAAAGTTGTATTAAATGCAAATATACTGACTGCGTAGAAGTCTGCCCAGTCGATTGCTTTTATGAAGGCCCAAATATGTTGGTCATTAACCCCGATGAATGCATAGACTGCGCCCTTTGCGAGCCTGAATGTCCGGTAGATGCCATAGTCTCCTCAGACGATATAAAAGCCGATCAAGAATCCTTCCTTAAAATTAACGCCGACTTATCTAAGGTGTGGCCTAATATCACCCAAATCAAACCCGCCCCGGCTGATGCCGATGAATGGAAAGACGTAAAAGACAAACTGAAATATCTGGAAGAATAACGACTCAAAGCTTTATTCTTGTAGTGGAACCCAGGATCCAAACAAGCTAACAATAGGTTTTACTAACTATACTTTAACTCTGAATTACCTTCACCCAACAATCTCTTTAGTTCAACCAGCATGGCATCTTCCAAGCGCACCAGCATTTTATTTGAGCGCAGCGATACTTCACCCTCTGGGGTGCGATAGGCAAATTGTACGGGGCAAGTGCCCGGATATTGTTTTAGGAGCTGATTAAGTTTATTAAATAAACCTTGTTCGGCCTGCTCTTGATTTAAGCGCAAATTTAACGATTTAACCCACTTTTCACGGGCTTCGGCTAGCGACATCACTTCTTTTATAGAAACTCGCATGCCACCCGAATATTCATCGTTAGTAATTTCAGCTTCTAATATAACTACATGATTAACCAGTAATAGCGGTAAATACTTTTCAAATATATCTGAAAACATCGTTGCTTCAATTTTACTACTATGGTCTTCTAAAACCAAAATCATCATCACATTGCCGCGCTTGGTTTTAATTTTTCGCATAGAAGAAATAATTCCCGCGATACGCGCCGTGGTTTTTTTGCCGGTGGGCCGTAAGGCATTAAGACTTTGAATATGCATATGTCGGAATTCGCCACGATACTCATCAAGAGGATGTCCGGATAAATATAAACCCAAAACCTGTTTTTCACGTATTAGGCGTTGACGCATGCAATAAGGCCCGACCTCATTAAACTGGGGTTGATCCACCTCGGCATCTTCGACTTGGTCCATATTAAACAGGTCATTCTGGCCGCTGAATTGGTCTCGCTCGTATTGTTCGGCGGCCTGTACGGCTAGTTCTAAGGTGGCTAGTATCGATTCACGGTTAGGGCCAAGGGCATCCATAGCGCCCGCATAGATTAAAGCCTCTAGCACACGCTTATTTACCTTACGCAAATCGACTCGGCGACAAAAATCGAATAGGTCTCGGAACGGACCATGTATCTTACGTTCTTGAACTATGGATTCGATGGCACTTTCACCAGCTCCCTTAATGGCGCCAAGGCCATAACGCAAAATCTTGCGATCCACGGCCTTGAAACGGTATTCGCTCTCATTAATATCGGGAGGCAATACCTCTAACCTAATTAACTCGCAGTCCTCAAAAAATCCAACCACTTTTTCCGTATTATCCATATCTGAGGATAAAACCGCCGCCATAAAGGCCGCCGGATAATGCGCTTTAAGCCACGCTGTCTGATAAGCGACTAATGCATAGGCCGCCGAGTGAGATTTATTAAAACCATATCCTGCAAACTTTTCAATTAAGTCAAAAATATAGTTAGCCGTCTCGGCACTAATCGCCGATTTAGCCGAACCTTCCACGAATCCAGAACGCATTTTCGCCATTTCTTCAGGTTTTTTCTTACCCATAGCACGACGCAATAAATCCGCCGCACCTAATGTAAAGCCAGCCAAGACCTGCGGAATTAACATTACCTGTTCTTGATATAAAATAATTCCATAAGTCGGCTTTAATACTGACTCGGTATCGGGATGAGGATATTCTACTTTTTCTCTGCCATGCTTACGGTTAATAAAGTCATCAACCATCCCTGATTGCAGGGGCCCCGGTCTAAATAAAGCCACCAGTGCTACGATTTCCTCGAAGCAATCGGGCTGTAGGCGGCGTACTAAATCTTTCATACCCCGTGACTCTAACTGGAATACCGCCGTAGTCTCACAACGTTTTAATAGATCAAACGTCGCCTTATCATCTAAAGGAATACGATGAATATCGATCGGGCCTTCGTCGGTCCTGCTGCGCAGCTCATTAATGGCTTTTACAGCCGCATTAATAATGGTTAAGTTACGCAAGCCCAAAAAGTCGAACTTCACTAAACCTGCAGCCTCGACGTCATCTTTATCGAATTGGCTAACGAGCTGAGTGGTGCCTTCTTCACAATAAATCGGTACAAAGTCTGTTAAGAGCGAAGGACATATAACCACCCCACCGGCATGTTTACCGACATTTCGGACCGTTCCCTCTAAGCGCAAAGCCATATCTAATAAGGTTTTGACATCTTCCTCGCTATCATAGCGCGATTGCAGCATAGGCTCGGCTTCTAAGGCCTGGGACAAAGTCATGCCTAAATCCATAGGGATTAATTTGGCAATGCTATCCACAAAGCCATAAGACAAGGCCATCACTCGGCCCACGTCGCGCACCACAGCCTTAGCCGCCATACTACCGAAAGTTATAATTTGTGAGACGCTATTCCGACCATATTTCTGAGCGACATAGTCGATGACTCGATCGCGCCCATCCATACAAAAGTCGATATCGAAGTCAGGCATCGAAACCCGTTCTGGATTTAAAAATCGCTCGAACAATAAATCATAAGGCAGCGGATCGATATCGGTAATTTTTAAGACATACGCTACTAAAGATCCGGCACCTGAACCACGGCCCGGACCTACTGGGATATCGTTATCCTTGGACCATTGGATAAAGTCCGCCACGATTAGAAAATACCCGGTAAAGCCCATTTTAATAATAACATCGAGTTCAAGCTGCAATCGCGGCTCATATACCTGGCGCTTCTCGGCTATCTGTTCGGGACTAAGTCCTTCTAAAATAATCTCTAATCTTTTTTCTAAACCGAGCTTAGCGGCATGCCTAAAATATTCATCGACCGTCATGCCTTCTGGCACGGGGAAATTGGGCAAAAATACCTGACCCAGCTTAAACTTTACATTACAACGCTTGGCAATTTCGATAGTATTGGCTAGGGCCTCTGGAATATCCGCGAACTTCTGCTGCATTTCCTCGACCGAACATAAATACTGCTCTGAGGTATAATTTTTAGGGCGTCTTGGGTCATCGATAGTATAGCCTTCCCGTATGGCTACCCGAACTTCATGGGCCTCAAAATCATCCTGCTTTAAAAACCGTACATTTTGAGTGGCGACTACAGGGACTTCATTCACCGAAGCTAGTTGCAAGGCAGCCTGGATATAAAGCTCTTCGTTAGGTTTACCTATTCTGTTCAATTCGATATAAAAGCGGTCATTAGGAAATAGCGTCGTCCAGTTCTGTAAATTTAGTGCGGCCCGAGTCAGATCGTTTTGTAAAATGGCCTGCCCGATATCTCCTTCCATGCCACAGGATAAGGCTATTAAGCCTTCCAAAGATTGCGTACTAAGCCAGTCATATTCGATAAACGGAATACCCTCTTTACGCTCACCCTCAAGATAGCCCTTTGAAATAAGCAAAATTAAATTCTGATAACCCACCTGGTTTTGACAGAGCAGGCTCAATCGAAATGGCGCCGCATCGACGCGTTTAATCACTATATCCGCACCGAAAATAGGCTTAATACCCGCGGCAGTGGCAGCCTTATAAAATTTAATGGCCCCGAATAAATTAGCCTCATCGGTAAGAGCAATGGCTGGCATATCGAGCGCTTTAGTGGCACTTATTAAAGCGTCGATATTGGCCAGGCCATCTACCAATGAATATTCGGAATGCACCCGAAGGTGCACAAAGTCGATTGACATAATCTTATTGAATCCTAGAAACTTGAACTCCAATTATAGTCAAAAGCATCAAAATATAAAGAACTAAGAAAGCTAGGTTTTACTAAGACAACTATATATTACTAATTTTTTCACCCTCGCCCCCTGCCGCACAAACTACTGGCTTCTCGCCAGCGAAATGAATGCTACCCAGGCCTTATTATTATAAGAAAGGTATAATGCATAAAAATCCCGGAGAAATTTAGAAGAAATTCGCAATAGCCAGGGCAGACAAAATGATTAGCTTAAAAGGTTTTTGGAAAATCACTAAACCATTTTGGACTTCAAATGAAAAATGGTGGGCCTTTAGCCTGATAATTACATGTATCGTATTAAATGTCATTCAGACCTATATCAGTGTGCAGCTTAACGAATGGAACAATGATTTCTTCAATGCACTTCAGCGTTTTAATGAACAGGCGCTTATTCATAGCATAGTAAAGTTCTTTATCTTATTTGTAATTTTAGTACTAGCGTTTGGGTATAACAGTTATTTTTTAGGCTTATTAACGATTAGATGGAGGCGGTGGCAAACTCACTATCTTATAAATCACTGGCTTATGGATCAGCGCTATTATTTTTTGCAATTAAGTCACCTTATCGATAACCCAGATCAAAGGATTAGCGAAGATATCGATTTGCTCACCTCTACTAGTGCTAGTTTATTCTTTATGTTCGTCTCCTCACTTTTCACCTTGATTTCTTTTGGCATAATTCTATGGAACTTGTCTGGATCCTTCTCATTTACGGTGCATGGCACCCTACTCACTATCCCTGGCTATTTGCTCTGGTGCTCCTTTTTATTTACAGCAGTAGCCACTTGGATCAATCATCTCATTGGCCGAAAATTAACGGCACTTAATTATAATCAACAAAAATTTAACGCCGATTTTCGTTATCGTTTAATAAAACTACGAGAATCATCCGAACAAATAGCCCTATTAAAGGGCGAGATATCGGAGTCTTCCACTTTACAAAAAGTGTTTCAACCCATTTTTGATAATTTTCTTACACTCAATATAACCGAGAAAAATCTTGGCTTTTTTCAAACGGGCTATAATAGTGTGACCTATATCTTTGGACTACTGATGACTATTCCACGGTTTTTTGCTGAGAAGCTATCAATCGGCTACGTCATGCAAACTTCCCAGGCTTTTAGCGCTTTTACGGGTTCACTGGCTATCATTATCAACAGCTATACTGCTATTGCCGAATGGCGGGCCGTCGTCTTTCGTCTTCTTGAATTTGAAACCCAAATCGAGGCCTGTCAATCCAAGCAAAACCTTCACCTTAATTATCATGATAAAAAATCATTCGATTTTCAAAACTTACAATTACTATTACCTAATGGAAAGGTCTTGCTCGAGGGCTTAAATTTTAGCTTTGCACCCCATGCATCCGTTTTAATAAAAGCTAAACCTGGAACAGGAAAAAGTGTATTTTTGCGAGCGACTGCAGGAATATGGCCTTATATGGCTGGTAAGATTTTCATTCCTCATGCAACTCGACTGTTCTTGCCTCAAAGACCATATCTGCCTATCGACACAATCGCCAACATTTTAAGCTATCCTTATTCTTCTCAGCAGTTTACAGAGCAAGAATTAACCGATGCTTTGGCCCAAGTTGACCTATTTCGCCTATCCAAACAACTCTACACAGCTGATAACTGGGACAAAAAGCTCTCACCAGGAGAGCAACAAATCTTGCAATTCGCTAAAGCCTTATTACAAAAACCAGAGTGGTTATTTTTAGATGAAGCCAGCTCTGCCATCGACATCCAAACTGAAGCTACGCTCTATCGACTACTAAAATCGAAGCTTCCCCTTACCACCGTAATTAGTACTGGGCATAGGCCTAGCTTAATTGAACTGCATGATATCGTTATTGATCTTAATACTTAAGATAAATTATTACATGCCGCATGCAAGCCCTTTTTAGGGTGAAATCCCCTCAGCTTCTATAAAAAGATCTTCCTTACAAACACGCTTAGTTTTTGGCTTATCGATAGGCTCAATAGAGAGATCTGTATCATACCCATCATTATCCGTATCGTTATCGCCCCCATACACATGCAGAAGATCTTCATGAGCTTGTTGTCTGCTTAACACCGTTGCTATCGTTGTATCACCCATATGACTCTTATAAAAGGCTAAATGATCTTTACCTCTTTCGGTTTTAAGATATTCCTTATAAAGATCTTCTATCCGTTTACTGGCAACCTTTACTTTTTCAATTTTTTCAACCAGCTTTGTTTGTGAATACACGCCAAACAGCGGATTATTTTTAAAGGCTTCTTCAAAGCTAATAACCCCTTTTTCAATCAAAATCAAACAACGTGCTTGAGCCACCATCATACCCAAATGGTATGGCTTGGACTCAGCAGAATGCCATTGCATTTGCTCTTTGGTAAGAATTAAAAAACAAAACCGGTTAAATTTTTCTACGTCTGTTCCATTCGCCTTTGGATACAAGGCTTTTAATTCATCTAAACTGATAACCTGATGATTTTTACCATAACGAATCATATAAGAAGCTAATGCTTTTTCAATGTCTGGCTTGCCACTGGTTAATTTTAATAGTTGCTTATACATTTCATCATATGTGCCATGTTGGGCCATATAGCTATCCCCTCTCCTGACGGCCTTAGGATCTGCCCTGTGCTCTGCTGTTACCGAGGTAGCGCCAATTTTATAAGTTTCAATTGGCCCATAATGAGTCACCCCACTGTGATGATTTATTCTCCATGGCGCCTCTCTAGCAACCGGGATGCCTAATCTGACCTCACCGTCACCTTTTAGAGAACTTACGGCCTTAAGGTAAGCATTTTCTGCCGTAATAAATACTCTTGCACTGATCCCTGATAAATCTATCGGTGTAAATGAGTCTGCTAAAGTGCGATATCGTTGGTCAACGATCTGACAAGCCAACTTGGCAATTTGGTCTTTTTTAATAGAGCGCGCGGGGTCGAAAAAGCATCGTTCGGCATGATGACGCCTAGACTCTGCGCGATCCTCTGGCATAACGCTAGCATACATAGCTTCCAGGTCTTTTTGTGCTGATTTTATCGCTTTGACATCCGCATTTAATGTATGTTTTTTTGCGAACAAATCTTCTTCTGGTAAAGCCTTATCTACTCGCGCTAACTCGGCATTTTTTGCCGCCAGCAATCTGTCTAGCTGAACGCTACTTTTTTCATTCTCTGCCGCCAATTTAGCCGTATCGACCGAGTCAAACCATGCTTGCTCAGATTTCCAGGCAGCGCTAAAACGCACCGGTCTAGCTATCACTCCAGGCATGCTAAATTCACGGCGCGAGCGCTTTTTTAACACAGATGAACCAGAGGCTTCTACCGAACTGCTCTTTTCTCTCGAACTGCTGTCAATCAATAAATCTTGCTTGATTTTAGCCTTTATTACTCTACCCATCCCCGATACTGCGGCAGAATAATGCGCATGGGCCTTATCAACTTCCAAGTAAGCATGCATAGCTTTATCGTAGGCTCGCAAAAATTCATAGCATTGCCCCTGAATAAGGAAGCTTGTTTTACGAATCGCTTCAAATGCTGGCTGATGAAAGTCTAAATACGCTTTACACTCGATAAATGGCAATAATTCTTCCAATAGTAAGGTACAGATTGTTTTGCTTGGCCCCGTTTCTTTTAATTCATAAAAAAACTCTTCGTGTACTTCATTGAATAAAGTGAGCACTTCCTGGATTTCATTTGCAATTTTTTCTTGAGCCGCTTCACTAAGCGGTTCTTGTTGCATTTGTAGCTTAAGCTGATAGTAATCAAGCATCGCCTGATTAGCTTGCACCCATTGCTTGTTCTTACGTAAAATTTTAGCGTACAAAAGGCTGGTGTCATTTTTTGCATCATCGGACTTGCATAAGTCTCGAACTATTTTAATCGCTGCAAGAGCGTCATGAGACTTATTCTGAAGATACAAGGCCTCTGCATAATGTAGACATCCTGAAATGGAATCGCGCTCAGCAGCTACCCTATAAAATTCGATACTAAGCTTGCTTTGTTCAGCATCGACCAGTTTGCTAACCACAGCACCTAATTCAGCAATCTCATCGGCGCTCATTACATCAGGCTTACCCAGCATGCTGGTTATTTTGGTGTTTTCAATATACACCAACAGCTCATGGGCGGTGATTGAGCGCATCATTAACTGCGTTCTTAGATAACCCTTAACGGATTTTGAGTTTCCAACTCGAAAATACTCTTCTACTTTTTTATGTACTTTATCTTTCATCGCTGCCTCTGAAGAGTATCTTTTCAAGCTATTTGGTCAATAGCTCGAGTTAGCTGCTCTTTTGGTCACGGCTAGGATATAGCACATAGATGCCTATTGTATAACCCGCATAAGCTTTGCTTTAGAGCTAAGGTAATTTTTTACCAATCCTATTCCAACGTACTCTATGGGTGTCACTATTCCAGCTAAAAACAATGCGATAAGCTTTACCTACAATATCGGTATAAGGAACAAAGCCCCAATAACGGCTATCCTCACTATAATCACGATTATCACCCATCATAAAGTACTCACCGGGAGGCACTATTAAATTAGTAAAATCTATCGGAGGCATACCAGGCGTGTTATATATGGTATGTACATGCCCGCCGATATTCTCTTGATATAATTCTACAGCGGCGTTGCCTAAGCTCGCATTTGCAGGCTCTATGCCTTTGCTCAAAAACTTATTCGGTATTGTCTGGCCATTTATAAATAACTGCTTATTGATATAACTGATTTTATCACCCGGAATACCAATCACAGTTTTGATAAAAACTACATTGGGATCGACTGGATAATTAAATAGCATAATATCGCCACGCTTCGGAACGCCTACCCTGAATAATTCAGTATTGAATATGGGCAAGCGGACTCCGTAAATAAACTTATTTACTAAAAGATAATCACCCAATTGTACCGTAGGCAATAATGAGCCTGTGGGAACTTCAAATAATTCACCCACAAAGCTGCGCAAACAAAACACCAACAGCAAAACAGGGAATAATGAACGCGCATAATCAGCGAGCAAGGGTGCTTTAGTTAAACCTTGCTTATCCTGCTTGGACAATGTTTCAAAACCTGGAATTTCAGAGGCTAATTTATATCGCTGCTTTGCAAAAAAGATAATGTCGATTAACGATATAAACCCAAAAGATATTACAGCCACATACAATAATAATTCCAAATACAACCCCATACTATTCCCCGTCCTAAAAATTATGCTATGCCACATTTAGCGCACGGCTATTCTCTCATAAATACTGATCTGATTAGCATGCCAATTAATATCAGCATCATTACCATTAATACCCATGCAAACCAGTTACCATACTGCGCATAAAAGCTGGAATTCTGCCAGATGGGAGCGTTAGCAAGTAAAATAACGCCTTCATGACTCGTTGCTAATTTTTCTGCAATTACCTCACCCGTAGGGGTTGTGACGCTAAGCATACCATCTTTCGCGGCGCGTACTACGGTGTAACCATTTTCTATGCCTCGCATAATAGGTTCAGCGGTCTGAATCTTTGCATCAACAATAAAGTCAAAAGCTGGTACAAATAGTATATTAGCGCCTGCCTGCCCATAACGATATGCGGGATCACTAAAATCCATATCTCGACAAATGGCCACCCCAGCCAGCGCTTTATCGATGTTGAACAGTAGTAATTGAGTGCCTGGCGACATATCACTTTCAATGACCGGAACTAACTGCTCTTTATGATAAGTACCTACAAGCGCTCCTGTAGAATTAAACAGCCAGGCGGTACCAAAGCGCTGAGAGCCATTGATTTCATTCACACCAATAATCAAATTTACATGATATTGATTAGCAAAGTGAGATAATCGATTCTTGATAAGGCCGATATTATCTGAATTAACAGTAATAGTATCCTCTGGAAGCAACACGAACTTAGCATCCTGCGCACTAAGCTGCTGAATCAATGACTGATACTCATTCAACAAACTCAGCGCTAAGTGAGGATTTAATAATTTGGAAGGCCTTATACTTATAGAGGCCAGGCCAATGCTAACCTTAGTAGACGGAGAATCATTATATTGATGAATTCGATACGTTCCAAAGCTAATTGAAGCGATTATTATCGCAAGACTTATGCTTAACGCCAGCCAGGCTTGAGATCTCGTCTTATAAAAAGCTAGAGCATAGGCTAGGCTTGAACCAAATAAGGATAAAATAAATGTCACCCCGAAATAGCCGGTAATTGCCGCAATTTGCATCACTGGCAAGGCATGTAACTGACTATAAGCTATGGTGTTAAATGTGCCTTGTGAGCTCAATGACTCTAGCCACTCCAACAAACTTAAGGCAACAGGATAGCTAAGCAAACTAATCGGATGCTTACAATTTTTAACAAAATAACTGCTAATGAGGATTACAGCCGTCCATTCAAGGCTTTGCTCAATAGCCCCTATAGCAAGCACCAAAAAAGGGAAGTGAGTTGGCCAATAACCTATAATCCCATTAATCCCTGAGGCCAAGCCCACTATAAAAGCTACTAGGGCGACTTTTAGGTAACGTTCACTATAGGCATAATACAAAATGGGAATTGGAGCCAGCCACATTAACCACCCAATTGCCCCGAAACCTGAAGAAAAGTAATAGGCCAGGCCTGATAGGAGAATAACAAACAGCATTTTTGCTAAAGAATTCATAATTCCCTCTAATAAAATTAATAAGGCACAACTTTCTGATCGATAGCACCAAATATACTTTGACCAGACTGATCAAACATTTCAATTCGGACGTTATCCCCATATTGCATATAAGGAGTTATAGCCGCCCCATCCTTAATAATTTCAAGCATTCTTTTTTCAACAATGCAGCATGAACCTAAACTTTTATCGTAGTTTGAAACCGTGCCCGAACCTATAATAGATCCTGCGCCTAAATAACGTGTTTTAGCAACATGCGCGATAAGTTCCGCAAAATTAAATACCATATCCACACCGGCATTAGGTTGGCCAAATAAATTAGTGTTAAAGTGAACCATTAAAGGTAAATGCACTCTTTGATCATCCCAGGCCAAACCAAGCTCATCTGGCGTTACGGCAACGGGAGAAAAAGCACTAGCAGGTTTACTCTGGAAAAAACCAAAGCCTTTGGCTAGCTCATCTGGTATCAGATTACGTAGAGAAACATCATTTACCAACATCAGTAACTTAATATGCGGAATGGCTTCAGCCTTAGTGGCGCCAAGAGGCACTTCATCTGTTATTACCGCTATTTCAGCTTCAAAATCCGCCCCCCAGCTCAACTCTTTTACGGGTATATTTTCATGGGGCGCCAAAAATTTATCAGAGCTTGCCTGGTAAAAAAGAGGTTCATGCCAAAAGCTTTCCGGCATAATAACACCCCGAGCCTTACGGACTAGTTCAACGTGATTTACGTAAGCACTGGCATCAGCAAATTGATAGGCTCTTGGCAAAGGAGACAGCGCTGCTTTCTCATTAAACTCAAATTGCCCCTCAACCTTACCCAGATTTAATTGAGCATAAGCTTCCTGCAACTTTGGCTCTAATTTTTGCCAATTATCTAAGGCATATTGCATAGTTGAGGCAATACTTGGCACTAATATAGCCCGTTTTAAATCCTTGCTTACTACAGCCAAATTACCGTCTTTGCTGCTAGCTTTTATGGTGGCTAATTTCATTTATCTTTCCTTACCATATCTACTTACTAAACTGCTTGTTCAAAGCATTATTCATCAATTCAAATCCAGCCTTAGTATTTTTGCCAATTAGTGCAAGTAATGGCTCAGAAAGGATGCCAGTAAAAATCTCACCGTGAATTAGCTTTGTAGTCTGATCATTTATCGCTACTAATTTAAAATAGTGCTCACCGCGAAATAACCATCCTGCTAGTAATTTTCCAACCCAGCGCAACTCTTTAGCATCATCAAGTTTAACGAGCACAGGCTTAAATATGGCAGGCTTATTATTAGGTGGTACAATCTTAACGGTTAAAACCTCGCCAATGACTTGCTTGCCTGTTATAGACTGAATAAATGGATTCCAATTAGGATACTGGTTGAACTCCGTTAATTTGCTCCAAATCTCTTTAGCATTGGCCTTAATGATAATTTCTGTTTCTATTTGAGTCATTTTTTATCCTTTATGGTTAACATTAACCGTAATACTTATCTGGCTCGACAAGCCTTACCCCAGTCATCTTTTTATTTTGAAAGGCATCGTATAAGGTTTGGCTTACCAGCAATAGACCCATATATTCTGCCTCGCGAGCCAGATTATGCTCACCCATACAGCCCGGCAGATAAAATAAGCGATTTATTTGTAGGATGCGATCGACCAACTTCATTTTTGTGCATGATGACCGTGCATGATCGATGCCTTTTATGGTCTGGGGGATATTTAGAATCTTATACCCTTCTAATTCACCATTGATGCATTCGATTTTGACATCACATAGTTGTATGTCATTACCCGCAAATTCAATTAATAAATCAGCCAAACGATTGCTTATTACAGGTACTTCTGAGCTATTCACTAAGCACTCGTATTGCCTTAATTGTTGCTTTGTGATTTTAAATTTAATAAGTGGTATGGGAATCAGGTCATTATCTGACAAGCGAATCCCCTTTCTAAACAAAAAACGATCGGGTGAATGCTCTTCATCGTATAAACCAAGTAGTTCAGGCGGGTAATTACCAGGCTTTTCCCACAAATAGGTTTTTGTCATTTTGTTTCCCTCAGGAATCTGGTTTCATAGCCCAGGACTTTGAACTATTGTATCTAAATAGAAGCAAACTGTATAATATCTCAACAAATACGATTAAGGCAGAAAAATATGGGTGGAAGCATCTTCACTGAGACGCCTAATTTAATTATTAAGCACATTAGCTCCCAAGATTTTTGCGCTATTAGAGAGCTGCAAAGAAATGATCTCAGCTTAAAATATTTCGGGGCGCCTTTAAGTGATGAGAAAATTGCCTCTAACTTCAACGACCTTTTAATGGATCATTTCAATCATTGTGGCTTTTCGATTAGCCCGGTATTTTTAAAATCCACCGGTGAATTCATCGGGAAAGCAGGCTTAGTCCATTTAGATTTTGATCGAAGCAATCCTGATTTAGAATTAGGCTATTTTCTACTACCTCAGTTTTGGGGTAGAAAATACGCCTCTGAATTAGCCAGGGCATTGATCCCGCTTGCCTTTGAATTGGGAGCACCACGTGTTTATGCCACTATCGATAGAGCCAATGTCGCCTCATGTCGGGTATCAGAAAAGCTAGGCATGAAGCTCGAAGGTGAGCGAGAGTATGGTACTTTAGAAGACAAGCCTTTGCTTTATTATGTGGCTTATCCAGATTGGTCTGAACCCAAAGTGGGGGACAAATAATGCGATTTAAATTAATAGGCCCTACCACTTTCACTATCTCTGCAATAGGATTAGGCGACTTAAGCTTGCTAGGTGCTACTGCTATTTTACCAGATGAATCGATGCGGGTGGTGAAATCTGCTTTTGAGAGAAATATTAATATTTACCATACCAATGATTGGTCAAGTGAGGGCAAAGAAGAAATATTACTGGGACAGGCTGTTTCTAGCTTTCGAGAAAATATTCTCCTTGCTACAAGCCATAAAGTTCATGGCTCACCTCAGCTAATTGAAGCATCCTTTCATAATAGCTGTGCTCGCTTAAAAACGGAAACTCTCGATATTTATTACCTTAGCGAAATAGATGAGGGCTCTCTTAAAGCCAGCATGACTGTTATGCGCAATCTATTAACCGCGGGTAAAATTCAAGGCATTGGCTTATCGAATGTCAGCGCAGCTTTAATCGAGAAAGCCTATGCTATCTGCCCTATCACTGCCGTACAGATTGAATATTCATTATGGGATAGAAGCACTGAAAATGATGATGTCTTGGCGACATGTAAACGCCTGGGAATTGCTTGCTTTTCCACCGCTCCACTAGGAAAAGATAGAATTACCTTATCAAAAGAAACTATTTCTCCTCTACAGCATAGTCTATTTAAAGAACTACAAACGCTTGCAAGCTCGAAAGGAGTTAGCCCGAATCAATTGGCTCTTGCTTGGCTTATATCCCAAAACTGCACCCCTCTGCCAGGCGCAATAAATGTTGAGCAACTTATTGAAAACTGTAAAGCGGATGACATCGTATTAAGCACTAAGGATCTTGCTGTATTAAATGCTATGTCTCTTAATAGGTAATTAGTTTCTTAATACTTTCGATGACAACACTTGGCTGATCTTCTTGAACATCATGACCACTGCCTTTTGCTATAACTTGCACGCCAAGCGGAGACAACAAGACTATTTGTTTTTGCCATTTCTGCCATAGAGGTTCAAACTTTTCAAGACCAGGGTGAACTGTCGCGGTAATTACGATAAGTGACACCGCTGGGAATGGCTTAGCTTTGTTAACTTCCAGTATGCTTGCTTTTATCCCCATTGCTTCAGGATAATAGCTTGCACTCTTATTGGGCGGGGCATCATAAATCGTTTGATCCCTACTCATTGACTCAATTAGAACAACTCCTTTGACCTCTGCCGGGTATTCTGCTGCAAATAATTGCATATTTAGCCCACCAAGAGACTGGCCGACCAAAATATAAGGCGGCGCCACTTGCTCTTTTACTAACACTGTATGGAGTATATTTACGCTGTCTTGTGAGGTTATAACGATATTGCTATTTGTTTTTTGGCTACACCCTATTCCAATACGATCATATGTAATTGTTTTAGCAAACTTATCAACTACCGGAATAATTTTATTCCAAACGGTTAAGTCATCGCCTAATCCTGAATCAAAAACAATTGGCACTCCATGTCCATGAATCTGGTAATAAATTTTATAGCCATTTAGTTGAATGAACTTACCAGCATGACATGCGTCGCTTGGCAGGGCATACGCCGAGGGAATCAAAATGGATTGAATGAACAAAAATAGATAAAGACAATATTTCATATTTATTTTAAGCACGCTTATTTCAGTTAATAAAGAATAGCTCTTCTTAATTGTTAAATATATACAGCCTATTTATTGTGCCTTAATCGCTGAACAGCCCCCTAAAGCAAAACCGAAAGGAAAAGCACGTGTTGTAAACTCTGGATGAGCACCGGAGCTATCACGTCTTGCGGCTTAAGTTACAATTCCTATATACATCTTATTTTTTGATTTACTTTATTATATATTGAACAACCAAGCCATTGTATATAAAATAATCCAATAATGAAATTTACTATTACGGGCTACTTAATGAGAATATTAATTCAATGCGCCTTTGAAGCCGAACTGAAAAGTTTTATTAGCACCCTTCCCGCTATTGAAGAAAATGTACATGCTAAACGTAAATGTCTTCATACAAAGATTAACGGGCATGATGTTTATGTGGCATTTTCAGGCATCGGTACAACGAGCGCAGGCAATACTACTACTGCTTTGTGTGAAACCATCCATCCAGATTGTATACTGATGTGTGGTTCAGCCGGAGGATTAATTCCAGGCCAAAAGACCGGTGATTTGATTATTAGCAACAGTGTTATCGATATTGATTTATTTAGTTTACGTGAGTTTTTGACAGGAACACCCTATGAACCTTGTTTGACGGATCCGCATACCAATAAGCCAATTGAACGAGAGTTTTCTCCTCACCCCTTATTTTTAGAGATCTGTGCGGCCACTAGCTTACCCAATGTTACAAAAGGCATTATTGCTACTAGCAACACTTTCCCTGCACCAAAAGAAGCCTTTGAGCAAATAAAACGACTTGGTTGTGCTGGTATTGAAATGGAAAGCTCTGGAGTGTTCAATGCAGCCAATCATTATGATATTCCTGTCATTACCATTAGGGCCATCAGCAATTCTTTAGATATCGATGGAAAGGATCTTGGGACACCTACTGACGCCATAGAAAGATGCTCTGAAAGGCTTTCTGAATTTTTATTAGAGCTTTTAGCCAGAATACATGATTTTGAACCGATAGTTGTTAAAAATGTATCGACCTAATTACAACTAACAAGGCAACCAGATGTCAAATTCATCTCATACAAGCGCTACAATAAACACTACAGCTTTACTCACTTTTATAGCTATTACTCTATTCTATTTCTTTGAAGCGGCTCAAATGAGCTACTTTAATGTGTTGGCACCCCATTTCTTAAGCCAAGGAATTTATCATCACAATCAAATTGCTGGATTATCGGCAGCCTATTACTACGGGAATGTTATAGGCCTATTACCCGTGGGATTTGCGCTTGACCGTTTTCCTTTACGAAACATATTATTGTGGGCCATATTAGGCTCAGTCATTAGCGCGATTGTACTTGCTAGCACTCAAAATTTTTATATCGAATGGATCGCTCGATTCTTTTGTGGCTTTTTTGGTGGCACCTTCTCCTTTGTCGGTGGAATCAGAATAATCATCAACATCTTCCCTCATCGTTTTTCATTATTTATGGGCTATTCCTCTCGGCAGGCATGCTTAGCGGTCTAGTTTGCCAATATCCTCTGCTGATTGCTGTGAATCATATAGGAGTACATGGCGCAATGCTGATTATGGCGGCGAGCGGCGTAATTATTGCCATATTTAGCCTTCTTTACCTTCGCCCAGTTCATACCGTACCTCACTCACAGGAAGGCCATGAGTATCCTGGCAGCTTTACAGATATGTGCCTGGCAATAGTAAAAAATTATCGCAATTGGCTGGATTGCTTTATGGTGATTTTATTAGATACACCAGTTAGCATTATTGGCCGCAACAGTGCTTTTAACTCCATGATATTGATGGGATCAGGTGGGGGCTTTAAACAAATTGGAGCATGCTTGTTAGCCATGTCACCTCTAATGGTCGACACTTCTAATGCTGGCAATTTACTTATATTAATTGCAGGCGCTATGCTTGTGGCTTTTCTCTATGTTTGCCTACGCAGCAAAATATTCACTCACAAATAAATTGGATATTTCGACTTTCTGCTATAGCTTTAGTATTTAGTGACTCATATAAATTATCAACATAAGGAGCGAGAGCATGGATCGTTTAATTCAAGGATCTCAATTAATGAAAGAAGTGTTTGGCGTAGAAACTGCTGAGCAGGTACATAATCATTTAGAGGCAATATCGCCTCCTTTTTTGGACTTTTTAAAAAGCACTTTTTCTGATATTTACAGCGATCAAACCCTAGACCTTACAACAAAAGAAATTATTGTATTAACCACCCTAATTACCCAGAAAGATGCTAAGCCGCAACTTAAAACACATATTAAAGCTGCTATTAGAGCAGGACTCACCCCTAAAGAAATTTATGCGCTAATTCTGCAATTAGTGCTATATGTTGGCTTTCCAACTGCTATCAATGCGCTTAACACTGCTAAAGAAACATTTGATGAGATGGCTATTAAGCCTTAATAGGACTAGCCGCTAAATTAATCATTTAATTTCGATAATTTTAATTAAGAGCATTTACTATGAAAGCCTTTTACAATGGCAAAGTTCTATCAGAACAAGATATCCATATCTCTATATTTGACAGAGGCTGGCTTTATGGGGATGGCTTTTTCACTACACTTAAGGCGATTAACTCAAATTTGATGCATTTTGAGAAGCACTTTAATAGGCTGAAGATGACCGCTGAGGCACTTGGCATTCCTTTAGCCTATAATGAAAATGAACTTCGTGACCATTGCAAAGGCTTACTCGTTACTAATAATTTATTACAATCCACTGCTTTACTTAAAATTACTATAAGCCGCGGCGTGTCTCCTAGAGGCATTTCTATCCCAGCTACAGTAATACCAACATGCTTAATTACTACGGCCGAATACCATGAATCTATTAACAGTCCCAGGGCTTGTATTACATCCACTCAAAGAAATGAACGCTCGCCATTAATGCAGTATAAAACGTTGAACTATTTAGAACCTATTCTCGCCAGAAAAGAAGCGCAAAGCCTTGGCTCTGATGAAGGCATACTTCTTAATTCTAAAGGTTTACTTACAGAAGCGACTGTAGCTAATTTATTTTTTGTTAATAATGGTTCGGTATTAACGCCGCCTATTAAAGACGGTGTATTGCCCGGCATACTTCGAGGCATAATTATTGAAATTTGTCAGGAACTCGGAATTGATATACAAGAAACCTCCATTCGTCCTGAGCATATAAAAAACATGGATGAAGCTTTTTTAACAAACTCTTTGATAGAAATACAATCTCTGTCTTATATTGATAACCATAAACTCTTGCATAATGAAGACGCAATAATTACAGGTAAAATCAAGTTAGCCTATAAAAAAATACGCGATGAAATTGCCCAGCAATAGCTGCCAATACTATTCTATAATTCGGCATAAGTAGAAAAACGCTGGTGTAGTAGCCCCCACTGATTTCGAGCCACATATCGAGATTAAGCTCGGTGATAAAAAAATCATAGTATCACGACGCCGTATTAAAAATTTCCTCATAGAAACAAACGCTTGGGAAGAAAACACTTCTTACCAAGAACTACATTAACCAATCGGGACATTGATTACAAAAATAGCATTCCTGCACATAAGTGTATAGAAATGTACACTCAATCCCCACAATGATTTTGCGGGAATTCAATAGCAACAAATACTCATACAAGACGGGTTAGCTATATACCAAAGCAATGTCATGGAAAAAGCTGTAAATATAACTCATTTTACGCATGAGCTATCACCAGAAAGCGCATTATGGGCCAATCACTTTCAGATTCAAATAATTGATTATTCAAACAATGAAGCTTGTATTCTTTAGCCGCATCAATCGATGCTAAAGCAGCATGAGAGCAACTTTTAAGTTCGCTAACAAATCTAGCGGCCTCAGAAGAACTTGCGTGCTTTTCAACTTTCCAATTGGAGTGCTTGGCAAAATAGTCCTTACATAGTTGTTCTGCATAATCATTTGTATGAACAACTTTTATTTCCTCGATACAGCTACCTTCACTTCCTAGCAAACAGAATTTAAGCGGCCAAAGCTTTTCAGTAATAACTAAAATCTTATTAGCTGGATCATTAATATAGGACATTAATTCAATCCCATGACGATCTTTCAGCAAGCCACTTTTAGAGTTATGAATGGGTAATATAGCCCTTGTAACAGAGCCATCAATTGTAGCTTGAATCAAGTCGTTAATAGTAGGATGGGCTATATAAGAGCAGGCCTGATTCTCATCTTTGGGGTAAATATCAAAAGTCACGGCCTCACTAAAACTGCCAGATGGGCCAAGATACCCTATATTAATAGCCATTTAATTAACTCGTTTCATCTTGGATTAACTTTGCCTTACATTGAAAGACAATTTCTTTAACGGCAACATTTGCAGATAGATTAATTAAATAATCGACCGTCTTTACAATATCATCTGTTTTGATCATTTTATCTCTTGGCATATTTACATCAGCCGTCATTTCTGTGTCCACGAGGTTGGGACAAATAGCCGTTACAGAAATTCCAAATGGTGCTAACTCTTTATATAAAGATTCATTTAGTCCCATGACACCAAATTTGGAAGCAGCATAGCCACCCATTGCACTTCTTGCTACTTTGCCTGAATATGACCCAATAGTAATAATACGTCCATGACACTGCTTTTTCATATAAGGCACTACGGCACTTACCATATTGAACACTCCAAGCAAGTTGGTGCTCAGCATTTTCATAAATTCATTTTCGGCAAGAGAGCTCGTTCCACGTTTTACATAACCGGCGCTATTGATTAGTAAGTCGATCTTTCCAAAATCATTAACGAATTGGTTTATCGCATTATTTACTTCATTTGAATTAGCTACATCCACAACTGCATAGCTATGTTCACTACCCAATGATTCAACTGCGGCTTTTAAGCTATTCTCATTTCTAGCCAACAGTAACAGCTTATAGCCATTTTCAGATAAATATTTTGCGATTGCATAGCCTATACCTTTACTGCCACCCGTAATAACCGCAGATTTAATTTCATTAGTTATCAACATGCTCGCTACCTCTCTTTATTTTAAAATTAAACCATGTTAGTTTGTTTTGTATACAATTTCTAGAAAAAATTATAAGCCAAAAACACTTACGACCTTGCCACAGATTCAATTATAATGGTCCTTATATGCTATTTATAATCATCATATGAGGATCATTACTTCCCAATGGCCAACACTTTTTTTGACAAAGGTGCTCATTTGAGTTTTCTAAAAAAAATCATGGGAAGCTATAACGTAAATGTTGTTGGCTTTGCGATAATTGATGACTATAAGATTGTTGAAACAAAGACTCTATCGCAATATTCTGAGATTAAAGTATCAGATCAGTCTTTGTTTCAAGCCTGCTCGTTGAGTAAATCGTTGACTGCTGCTGCAGTGCTTCATCTTTGCAGCAAGAATAAAATAAGCTTGGGCATTCCTTTAAATGCTCAACTTAGCTTATGGAAAATCAGAGGCCAAGACGCTGAAAATGTTACTATATCACAATGCTTAAGCATGACTTCTGGCCTGTGTTATGGAGACCAAAATTTAAGCTTCCCAAATTACTCACATGACGCCCCTATCCCAAAATTAATGGATATTTTAAATGGGGTCTCACCAGCAATAACACCTTCCATAAAACTTGGAACAATACCCGGATTGCAATATGCTTATACTGGTACAGGTTATATGGCGTTACAACAGCTTATTGAAGAACAAACTTTCATGTCTTTTGATACTTTTATGACCGCTTGTATTTTTCCCAGCTTAATAATGACCCATAGCACTTTTGAATGCCCATTAACTAAATGGCAATCCGATGCTATACCAGGTTTTAGTGCTAGTGGGGAAATGAATCCAGCTGGATGGGATAATATTCCAACAAGTGCCTCAGGTGGCTTGTGGAGCACTCCAACCGATATAGCTAATTTTGCTATCTTCATTGCCAAGACATATTTAGGAGAAGATAACTCTTTATTTCCTCAATCGTTGGCAAAAGAAATGCTTCGCAAGCAAAAAAACACAAATTTCGGCCTTGGCTTTGTTATTGATCAGGGGTCGAGAGCGTTGAACTTTAGAAAAAATGGCTCCAACTCAGGATTCAACAATGAAATCATTATGTTTCCAGAAACAGGCCAAGGTGTAGTTGTGATGACAAATTCCGCCGGAGGCTTAGCCTTAATTAAAGAGTTTACGGCCTATGTGGCCAAAAAACTTAATTGGCCCCACTATCAACCTGAGTTTGATGAGGTTGCGCTTAAATAATGCGCTCATATTAGCCAAATAGATTATGACAATGAGCATCAATAAATTACGCTGGCCAGCTTTTGGTGCTAATGAATTCACTTTATAGACATTACTTGATAATATTTGCGATCATTACATCCATGTTTTAAGAGGACACACAATGGAAGGGCATAAAAGAGAATATATTGCTCAAACTGGAGAAGGTGCAAAAGATCGCCTAAGTCTACAGCATCAAGTGTTCTCACCTGGCACCGAAGCTTTACTGAAAATCGCTAAATTTCGCCCTGATATGCGTATACTAATTGTAGGCTGTGGATGTGGAGATGAAACTATTATGGTTGCCAAGCTTTTGAATGACACTGGCAGCATAGTAGCTATAGACAGTAGTGCTGAGCAAATTCATCAAGCCAAAGCCGCGGTTAAAGCTGCGGGGCACGAAGCCAAGCTATCATTTATCACTAAATCAGTTTATGAATTGGATCCATCTGATGGGAAATTTGATTTAATATTGTGTCGCTTTGTAATCCCCCATCTTATAGATCCTAAAGCTGCCATTGAAATATTAAAAACGCGTTTACATCCTGGCGGAATGATAGCGTCACAGGAGCCTATTGTGAGCACTTGTCGTACTGAGCCACAATCATCTGCTCTTGAGAGTTATTTAAACTTAATGCTGGCATTTTCTGCTAAAATAGGACGCGATTTTGATATGGCCAAAAGCATACCTGCATTATTTGAATCCTGTGGCCTAACCACGGTTAGCCAAACTTGGCAACCTGAAGTATTTGGGGAAGATAAACGCATGGTCATTATGTCAGCCGTTGAGTGCATGCCTGCCATTCAAAGTGCAGGTTTAATCATACAAGAAGTGGCAGACAGCTTAATTGCTAACCTGGAAACTGAAGTAATGAAGAAAAGCACCAGATTGTTTCAATGCATTAATATATTAACGGTTGGCGAAAATCCGCCAGCAATCTCTCTAACGCACTTATAATCCAAAACTAATTAAGCACGCTCTAAGAAATTTACTGGCACATTGGTCATAGACCATAGCTTTTGTACCTTTCCGTCATCATTTAAGTGAAGAATCACTACTGTTTCACTGCTGACCTTTTCATTCTGATCAGTATCCGCTGAATAATGTGAGCGCATAGCCATTTTTTTACCATCAACTAAAAGATCTGCCAATGTAAACTGATAATTTTTATGGTGTTTTCTCATATAAGAAAATCTATTTTCAATGTCCGCCATTGTAAGGTTAGTATGGCCGAAGTAATTAGCTTTGATATCAGATGCATATATCTCAGCTAACTGCTCGATTGTCCCATAAGTCCATACATCATAAACTTTTTGAATAAATGCTTTAGCTTCTTGATAATTCATCGCCCACCCACCTTTATGTTCTTTCCAATAAGAGCTTATGCCAAATATATAATTACTGCGTATTATGTAGATTGCTAAATATAAAAGTATTATACATACTGACGCTTAACAAGCGAGCCAGCTCACTGAAACTGGCCCAAGCCAGTAGGACGCAGCCATGAACAAAAAATATGTATACGACTCAACTGACAAAGAAGCGGCCCGTCTTAAAATTTTGAACGAAATCTACAACAAAAACACCCTGTATCATTTAGAAAAACTTATGAGACCTACCTCTCAGATACTCGAAATTGGACCCGGAGTCGGGCTTATAGGGTTTGAACTCGCTAAAAAACTTAACGCTGAGGGCCATTATACTTGTCTCGATCAAGATGCTCAGCATATCGTTAGAATTAAAGACCGGTTTTCCCAGTCTTCTCATAACAAAGTTTCAATCCTTCAAGGATCAGTAATCGAAATTAATAGCATTGCTGAACTACAAAACAAAAAATTTGATCTGATATATTGTCGATGGGTTATCGCTCACCTTCCAACTGAACAGATCCCTCAAATCTTAGAATCATTGTACCAGCGCCTAAATGTAGGTGGCTATCTGGTCTGCGAAGAAGGGGATGTTAGCACTGTACAAGTCCTTAACTCAGATCATAGCAACCCCAGCTGCCTAGCTTTTGATAAGTGGTATCAATTTTCTTTTTCTTTAGAAAAAGTCTTCAACTTAGATTTGCGCATGGGCGCCAAAATTGCAGCCTTATTAGCTAAAATCTCCCAGGCCCCGCCCTCAGTCAGTTCATTTCAACCTAGGTTAACTACCTTACGAGAAAAAATGATGTTTAGCTATGCTATTGCCTCAACGCAGCTCGCAAAAAATTATATCCAATCTAAAGATCCTTCCATCACAGAAATAATAGGTGACATGGATACACTCGAATTGGATCTTGTTAAAATGGCAAAAGATCAAACCATTCAAATTGATTATATTAGTAATACTTTTACCAGCATTAGAAAGTCTTGATTAGAAACTAGGGCATACCTTATTCTCTATGGTAATTCCCTCATTATTAAATGCGCAATATCAATGCAACAATTTTCACATTAAAATTATTGATTATTCAAACAATGAATAATGACAACTAAAATTGGCATCCTGGATACTCACACATTGAACCAAAGATTAAACTTGATACAATGAATAACTTTAATTTCCTTAAGGTCAAGGAAAATGGCATATACAGACAACCCAGAATTGATTGATTTGATCTCAGTTTTTCCACTTCGTTCTTCTTCAGAAATAAAAGTAGGACATAATACTGCAGCTTTATTTGCGAACACGCCCTCGCCTACAGCTGATATCCCAAGCATAGATGCATTAAGAGAATCTATCGCAGCTTGGGACCGCGATTATGCTCTGCCTTATCCTGATGGTTTCTATTCCGCGAGTTTTATAGATGATTCAATTACTGGTGTTCCATCAAGCATCTATAGGCTACCTGATGGTGATGCATGTACTCCAACGGTCTTGCTCATTCATGGGGGCGCATTCTTTTGTGAATTGACAAATGTCTTTAAGTCTTTGATGGCAAATATTATCGTTAGAGCACCATGCCATGCAGTACTTCCTCATTACTCATTATCGCCCGAATTTAAAGCTCCACAAGCGATTACAGATGTTAAAAACGTATTATTATCCTTGCTCAAAGAGCCTGAAAAATATGGTCTTACACGAAATATAATCATAGTCGGCTACAGTTCTGGTGGGAATGTAGCTTGGAATGCTGTTTTAAATATACTTAACGAGCCTGCTACTAAAGCTTTGATAAGCCGGATTTCAAATGTTGTATTGATGAGTCCATGGGCAGATATATCGATGGAAACTACAAAATGCTCTCCTTTTAAAGCCCAACAAGATAAGGATGAGTTTCTGCAAATACCAGCATTAGAAAGAGCAAAAGATTTCTACTTATCCCCAGGTATGACCGGCAAAGAACCTTTCATCTCTCCAGTATATCGTCCTGTAGAAGAAATAAAGGGAATGCCTCCAACAACTGTGATTGTAGGGGAGATTGACCGTTTATTTGCAGATTCAATCCTTACTGCTAAAGTATTAAAAGAAGCTGGCGTGCCTGTGCAAATAGCAATGCTTGAGGGGCAATCTCATAATCATTCAGCACATAAAGATTTAGTAAAAGATGGCGTTTTTACACCTGATATAATTGCCAACATAATGAAAGGGCTTCCTATTCAATCTTTAAAAGGTTCAGATGGCCTTGGGCTTTGGCTCTATCAGCCGGATGCCGTTTGAGTTGAAGGGATGGCAGTGTGGACATGAAGTTACAAGAGTAAGTTGACTGGAAACCAGACATGAAAAATATACTTTGTTATGGAGATTCAAACACTTGGGGCTTGGTCGTAGGAAGCCTCGATTTTGCAACGGGTTATATGGAGCGCTTTCTCCTGACATTCGTTGGACAGGTTGCTTACAAAAATTATTAGGCGATGATTATACTGTCATTGAAGAAGGATTGTGTGGACGAAATACGAATATTGATAACTCTCATCAAATGGGGAGTTGCAGCAGCAATGGCAAGACATATTTAGCTCCCTGCCTTCTCTCTCATGCCCGTTAGATTGGGTCATACTTATGCTAGGTGCTAATGATTTTAAAACTGTCTCCGATCGCTCAGTAGAAGATGCAGTCTCAGGGTTGGGTGAGCTTATTACTATAATTCAAACCAGCACTTACGGCCCAGATATGAGAAGCTCCCCTCGAACATTACTCATTGGCTATCCTTTCTTAAGTACTGAAAATGGAATCTTTGCTGATATATTCAAAGGTGCTGACGAAAAATCAAGAAATTTTCCTGCTTTATGTGCGGATCTCGCTGAAAAACATGGCTATGCATATTTGGATATGTCGCCTCATATTGAAATGGGCGAGGATGGTCTACATTTCGATAGAGCTGCTCATCCTAAATTCGCACAGTTAGTTACTGAAAAAATTGCTCTAGAAGAACTAAAAAATGAATAAGGGCTCTACTCTTTTCAAATCAAAGCCAAAGGATGGGGCTAAGATAAAATTAACCCCCAAAACCTTAAGAAGCCCTTTTTTCCACTAATTGTCCGGTAAGATATTTATGCAGCACACTAGAAAGCAATGTTTGATAACCCAAGCCTTCTATTAGTGCTTTTTCATGAGCTTTTCTATAATCCCAAGAAGTCATACGTATGCTTATGCGCTTATCTTTATTTCCAAATTTATTGGCCGCATTAAGAATACTTTCCTTTACATTTTCAAGATTGGCAACAGATTTCAACTCGCCTTTATTGTAGGCGTCTATGACTTCTTGTTCTTCTGCATCAAGCCTTTGATTTTTAATGCTCATTTTTACTCCCCTTTAAATGTTTCTTTGTCGCTTGGCTATTTTTGTATGCTGTTTTAAGAAATATTTTACTCTCATCCGAAACAAAAGGCACAAACACAGCATATCCATTAACCTCAACAACAATTATTTGTTGATTATTTCGGCTTGGATGATCCACGACATCAAGCAATTTACCGTCCAGCAAAGCAGCTACAATCTCTTCAAAACTCAAGTCTCTTTCTGACTTAAGACGCTCATTTTTCTCAGCATCCCATTCAATTTCTTTATTAAAGATCATTATGTGCTCAATGCTACCTATATGTACACATTATAGCATACATTAGACAAGAAACAACCATAATTTCATAAGCAAACAACACTGATTAACAGTCATCCACATCAAAACTTTCCAAATTAATAATTTTAGATTTATCAATGAATTAAGACGCAGCATATTTTGAAACTTAGCGTTAATTTACATAAAAAAACGCAAAATCCCCACAATGAGGTTTTAAAGGAAAGAGTGGAATGGTTAAAAATGGCGGAGAGATAGGGGTTCGAACCCTAGTGGGCATTGCTGCCCCCACTGATTTCGAGTCAGGGCCGTTCAACCGCTCCGGCATCTCTCCATGGGGTTGTATGATAATGATTTGGTACTCAACTTACAAGAAAATAAGTTAACGCCCAGGCCTATTAGCAACTCGCTTTGGCGCTATAACTTGCTTTTTCTGAGCGCTTATTATCGAGCTTGCAACATTAAATTTGATAGCTTAACTGCACACTCGTTATCGTATTAAACCCAACTTTACCCGCTGGCGGGTGATCATCATCGATGGCTTGGAACATGAGTTCTAAATTAAAATCATCGGTGAGTTTAGTGGTTAATCCAGTGGTTGAAATGGTTCGTATATTCGCGGTTGTGGCAATACTTTCTAAATTCTCACTAAACTGTAAATCCGAGCGGATGTCCCATACGTAATTTATGGCACCCTCTATAGAAGGTCGGGTTACCTGTACATTATTGACGTCTTGATATTGGTTAATACCAGGGCCTGCCATCCAACTGAACAGCATATTTTTAGGCATATCAATATTACGACCATACCCTGCTGATAGATTGACGATATAGTTATAGCCATCGAACTTATCCTGGGTATAGTTAAGCTGAGTGAACAGGAATTGTTTTTTATCAAGATTATAAAGGCTTTGGCCTTGTAAAAATAAATGGTTCGCTTTTAAGCCATCATCACGGTTTTGTTCTCGCTGATAATTTAGGCTTATAGAGTGAATCCATTGATGATAGGTATATTGCAGCAAACCATTGGCTGTCAGCTGCAATGAGCCTGTATTACCGGTATTAAGCGTGCCCCCGGCTGCTAAATTACTGCCTTTAAAGGTTCCATCTTCATGCGCTTTAATTTTCTTTAAAGTGGATAAATCCGTGCCGACAAATGCCGCATGAGCGCTAACATTTATTACACACAATAAAACCAAAAGACTGTACTTCGCGCCCCTCATCCAAAACTCCATGTTTTATCAAAGCGTAAATTTTAATAAACTTGGCGCCTGATTAAAACCAAATTATTCAATCTTAAGAATATTGGTTATACTTACAGCCTATTTAGATTATAAAAGGCTTATCATGAAACTTGACTCATTAACCGCCCTATCTCCAATCGATGGTCGTTACGCTAGCAAATTAGATGGATTACGAAACACCATGAGCGAATATGGCCTTATCTATTATCGCGTAGTGGTTGAGATAAGATGGTTACAGGCCTTGGCGACTGAAACAAAGATTGTTGAAATCCCAGCCTTAAGCTTAGCGGCTAATGAATTTCTTGAGCACCTTATTCAAAGCTTTTCATTGAATGATGCCGAAAGAATCAAACAGATCGAAGCGGCCACTAATCACGACGTTAAAGCTGTTGAATATTACTTAAAGGAACGCTTTTCAGAGCTTGCTGAACTTCGGGCCTTAAAGGAATTTATCCATTTTGCCTGCACCTCAGAAGATATCAATAACCTTGCCTATGGTTTAATGCTTAAAGAAACCAGAAAATCCATATTAGCCCCGTTATGCCAACAAGTAATTAAGGCCTTAAACGATCAGGCGCATGCTTATGCAGCCATTCCGATGTTGGCAAGAACGCATGGGCAACCTGCGACACCGACTACCGTTGGGAAGGAATTGGCTAATTTCGCTGCGAGACTGCAACGCCAATATGCTGTAATCGAGCACAGTGAAATTTTAGGCAAGATGAATGGCGCGGTGGGAAACTTTAATGCGCATTTAATCGCTTATCCCGATATAGACTGGCAGGAACTGTCTTTTAATTTTATTAAAAAGCTTGGTCTCACGCCTAATTCCTTTACCACGCAAATCGAGCCTCATGATTATATTGCCGAGCTATTTCAGGCCATCGGCCGTTTCAATACTATATTAATAGACTTTAGCCGCGACACCTGGGGCTATATTTCGCTTGGTTACTTTACCCAAAAAGTTATCGCTACTGAAGTGGGCTCATCGACTATGCCTCATAAGGTTAACCCTATCGATTTTGAAAATGCCGAAGGCAATTTGGGGATAGCGAATGCCCTATTGCACCATATGGCTGAAAAACTGCCTATTTCACGCTGGCAGAGAGACCTATCAGATTCGACCGTCTTAAGAAATTTAGGAGTTGGTATCGCTCATAGCATTATCGCTTATCACTCTTTACTAAAAGGCATGAGCAAACTCGAAGTAAATGCGAGCATGCTAAACGCCGACCTCGACCAAAACTGGGAAGTATTGGCGGAGGCAATTCAAACGGTGATGAGACGGTATGGTGTAAGCGAGCCTTATGAAAAATTAAAAGCCTTAACGCGTGGTAAAAAATTGGATGCCAAGGCAATGAGTGCTTTTATCGACGGACTTGAGCTACCTGCAGATGTAAAAAGTGAGCTTAAGAAGCTCACTCCGCATAGCTATATTGGTAATGCTGATGAACAGGCCCGATCTATTCTTCCCTAAAGCGTAGCACGTCTAAAGCCAGCAAGGCTAAATCTTCATCTTCATCGATCATGTCGAGATCATTTTCGAGGGTTCTTGCCAAACGCATCGCGATTTCAACATGCAGGGTACGGCCATTTTCCGTTGCTCTTAACGCTAAGTGCTCAAGAATTTTCTTAGGAAGGCGTAGTGTTACCTGTGGATCTTTAGCTGTCGCTGCGATATTATAGTCTGACATAAACCTCTCCATGAATCTTATTCGTGCATTTCGATGTAAGTTTAGACATAAAAAAACACTTTGGCAAATACTAATCTTATCTTTTTATTAAAAAACTAATTTTAATCAAATTTTGCACAACTAATACATCTTCCACTACTTCCATTTCCTAGCTGAGTCACTATACTTTCATAGCGACTCACATTAGGAGCTTTTTAAGCATGTCCTCGGTATCCCAACCCAAAGTACTCGGCAGTTTTGCCATTGCCATGATCAGTATTTCAGCCATTTTAAGCTTGCGTGGTTTGCCTATGATGGCAAGCGTGGGCTTACAATCCTTATTCTTTTATGGCTTAGCAGCACTGTGCTTTCTTATTCCAAGCGCTTTAGTGTGTGCAGAATTAGCCACTTCGCTGCCTAAAAACGGAGGAGTCTATGCCTGGTCTAGCGCCGCCTTCGGTAAAAAAGTCGGCTTTATAGCGATGTGGATGTCATGGATTAATAATGTTATCGCCTTCCCCACCACTCTTGCCAGCATTGTAGCGACCATTGCCTATGTTGGGTTCCCAGCATTGGCTACCAATAAACATGCGCTGTTTTTTACCATGATGGGCGTTTATTGGGGCTGTACCTTCTTTAATATGTTAGGAATTAGGACCACCAGTCGTCTTAATATTCTTGGCGCACTATTTGGCACCATCTTACCTGGCGCCCTGATTATTTTATTAGGAGCATACTGGATCTTTACGCACCACCCTATTCAGGTGTCATTAGCGCCTAAATCGGCTTTGCCTGATTTTAGAATCGGCAGTCTGGTATTTTTCTTAGGGGTATTGTCAGCTTATGCGGGTATGGAGGTCACCTCTTTCCATGCGCAAAATGTCTACGATCCTAAACGCGCTTATCCAAGGGCGATGTTTTTAGCGGCTATTTTAATCTTTTTAATAAGCTCGATGGCGGCGATGTCTATTGCGGTAGTTGTTCCTAAAGGTCAGGTTAATCTGCTTAATGGCTTAATTCAAAGCTTTTCCTACTTCTTCCAAACCTTTCATATGAGCTGGTTTACTCCTATCCTGGCAGGATTAATTGCCTTCGGTGGCATTGGCAGCATCAGCGCCTGGCTAATCGGCCCCGCCAGAGGCATGAGGGAAATGGCGGTAGATGGGGAATTTCCTAAAGTGTTTGCTAAAGTGAATCGCTTCGGTATGCCGTATAATGTTTTACTCTTACAAGGCATCATCGGCACCTTATTGGCCTGCGTATTTTTATTTATGCCGAGCTTAAAAAGCGCGTTCTGGACTTTAATGGCCTGGACCAGCCAATTTACTGTGCTGTTGTATATTATCTTATTTAGTTCCGCCATTAAATTGCGCTATAGCCAGCCAGACTTGGAACGCCCTTATCGCATTCCAGGCGGGAAAATTGCTATTTGGCTTATATGTGGTGTCGCTATACTAGTATCGGCTATCGGTTTCTTGCTCGGGCTGTTCCCGCCCGATGAAATCTCTATCCACGATACCCTGCCCTATATCGCCATGATGCTATCGGGAGATGCACTGATATTGGCTGTGCCATTATTAGTAATCTGGTTTAGACATCGCAAGTAAGCGATACGCTAAAGTATCTCAGCCATAAAAAAGCCCGATCAAGTCGGGCTTTTTTATGGGGATTATTTTAGACCCTGCCTGGAGCCGCATTTTTCTGTTTAACGGGAGCCTCAGGTGGAACCATTGGTAATGAAGATCCTGGAGCAACCTGATCCTGTCCTGACGATAATCCGTCGGATTGAATCTGTTGCACCACAAACTCACGGTTTTGTAAGTAAGCGTTACGAATTGCAACATAGGGATCTAATGCCATCGACATTATAAAGCGTTGTTTAGGCAAGCTATCGGATGCGATCTGTACGGTGCTTAGTCCACGCATGCCGTAAGCCAAGCCATTCGGTTTAACATAGGTTACTGGATTCATAAAGTAATCAGGCACCATACCAAACAGTCCGGTTACCGTGCTTGGACCAAAGAATGGAATAATAAAGTACGATGAATTCACCATACCCCATTTGGCTAAAGTCATACCAAAACTTTGTTGGTGAGGCTGAATGCCCATTTGGCTAGCTACATCGTGCATACCAAAGAAACCGATAAAGGTATTGATAAATAATCTAGCGGTATCGCGACCGGCATAGCTAAAGTTAGCCTGCATTAAGTCATTGCCGATATCACCCACCGTATAAATGTTATTAAAAAAGTTTCTCACCCCGCTCCTAGCGCTCGAAGGCGCCTGGTCATATACATTGGTAATAGGTTGTAAGAAAGTATTATTAAAATCTTGGTTAAACTGAAACATCCCACGGTTATACGATTCATAAGGATCTTGTGGAATTTTAGTAGCAGGATTAACGGTTACGCAACCGCTTAAAAGCGTACTGGCTAAAACGGTTAAGGTAAGTGGGACTAGCTTTTTCATTGGAGGCACCCTAAGGTTTATTTAACATTCTGCATGATAGCAGATGGATAGGGATTTTGTGAGAGTGAAATCGAAGGTAAATGCCATGATAAAAATAAAAAAGGAGCCAGCGACAATATTTCAAGCCCCCTTTTAGTAACTCTTTGTGTTGGGTAAAATGCTAGTTAAGCAATCTGCACCGAACAGTATTTTACTCAGGTGAAGGCGCCCTACCAACTCCAGCTCCAGCGAAAGCTGGCGAATCAATACCTCGACCTAGCACCCTAACTGGTGAAGCATGCAAGTGCATTTCTGAAGCGTCTTTTTTTACCTGGATTAGAAACTCATAAAATTCAAGTCCTTTTCCATAAGTGTGAGAAATGCCATTAGCTTCGACCAACTTCGCAGCAGCCCATGTCGAACCGAGGCCAGCTTTTTGCGTTAAAAAGTCAAAGATTTTTCTGGCTTCTTTTTGTTTAACAGGAAAACCATTATCATCGGCACCTATCCGCTCACTTGGAAAAGGCTTAAAATCACGCTCGACCTTTTTTTCAAGCTGATGCCTGAATAAAGGATTAATATAGGGAGTTGATTCAGATCCTTTCCCACCATATCGTAATGCTGTAACAATACCATTCCACGGTCGTGGAGAATGGATCGACGCTATTCTAGACTCTAAATATGCTCCTGAAATTTTTCTATATCTTACCAAAACCGCAAGATTATCTTCTCTAGCCTGCTGATGAACGATCAAACGTCTTGTATCAAAACTATAGACTTTTCCATCATGGATGCCTATTTCAATCGGAGGAATACTCTTTGTATAACTAGGATCACTTGTAAGCCGCGCTTTTGTTTCATCCAAGAGTTTACCATCATTAAACCTTGAAGTAATTCCTCCCTGGGCAACACGAAGCCGATATGGATTAATACTGCCTTCTACTGGCAATGCTTCGTAAGCTTCAACGGTTAATAGCCTATCCATTATGCTTATTAATGACTGACGCGCTTCAGAACTAAAATCAGAAAGCTTTTCCAACTCTTCTTTGGTAAGTCCTCCGCTCGCGAGCTTTTTAGACGATTCAGCAGCTAAAATAGCGGCTTCATCTTCAGGAAAGGTTGGCATAGACTTCAAAGGCTGCCTAGGATTTTCCCAATAACTAATCATATGTATGCATTTTTCTTTCAAACTATGCAATTGCTCATATGTTAAGGCTACGCTGCGTATACTATGATGTAAATGTGATTCTGCCTTACCGATTAAAACTAATGTGTTCATACAATACTCATGAGTTCGGGTACGGGACCAGTCATCGGGAAATAAAATATTCATTCTCGTCTTGGCTAACTGCAGATAGCACTGACCTATATCGAGGCTTTCCTCAGTTACCGAAATAGCCTCTAATTGGCCTTCAACCTCATATAATAAAGTCCAGAATTCGTCACTAGACACATTACTTATAGTTAATTCCAATATCAGCAGCTGCGTTTTGATAATTTGTCTTTTGTTGACTTGATAATATTTCTGAAGGTAGAGTATCTCTCTTACAAAGTTTAATTCGCCAATAAGATTTTCTTTCCTATCCATAAGGTTAATCAAAACTTCCAATACTGGAATCAAACCAGCATTTACTGGATCGATAGCCTTACGAAATTCATAGCATTTCATTAATATACCTTCGGCTTCAGGAAGGTCTTGCTTAGAAGCAATCATGCCCCGCATAAAATCGATTTTATCAAGCCCGTTTTTTAATTCTGCTGTGTTTGTAACATACTTCCGCCTTAAGAACTCTGATCGGTTTAAATGAGCTGTTGCTAAATCAATGTTGTCTATTCTCAAATAATACTGAGCTAATCGATAATCACCTTTTGCCAATGCATTATTAAGCTCAGTATCCAAGGAATTTTCTTTGAGATCCAGCTCCAGTTTTTTTACTGTTTCTATAAGTAAAGTCGGCCCTTCCCGAAAATCTAACTCATAATAAATCATTGCATATTCTAACTGGATTTTTAAGGTTTCAGTATGATTAGGCCCATAAGCCTGAGTGATATAATCCAATGCAATTTTCATTTCGACATTAGCTCGAATGAGCTGCTTAGCGCAATATAATTTTGAAGCCTTTGATGCTAAAAACTTGATACGATCTAAAATTTCTTGCCTTTTGTTTCTATATTGCTCATATGTACTCGCCAATCCAAGCTCTCTAATTTCACCAGTAAGAGCAAATTTTACTGTTATTGGCTCCTCTACGCCCTCTTGTTTACGGCGTAACATAACTAGGCACATTTCATGTCGTCTTGACAACTCTGTCAACAAATCAGATAGTAAGTCCTTAACATCTACTATTTTCGCTTCATCCTCTGCACTCAATACAACAGGAGACTCAACCTCTTGCCGCAAAATATTACTCACAGCTCCACTACCTATCATTACATCATTTCTGACGGCGATTACTGAAGAACTGGATGGGAAACTTAACATAAGAATAATCACAGTAAGTATTATGACCCGCTATTCTAATATCCTTTTCAAAGCAACTCAATCGCTCCCAGCGCAGACAACAAGACTTTAGCTATATTTTTGCTTATGGCTAATCTGCTTTACAATTAATTGCTGCTAAGGTTTTATAGATGAGCAGCAACTTCCTGCGCCGGTTTAACGGCTATATTTTTATACAAGGCTAACGTGGTACAGGCTGAATGGTAATCCCCCCAGAAAGTAATGGTGTTCATAAGTAGAATTTTCTTATAATATTTTTTAAGGGGGTTTAACTTATGAAACGAACGAAATTTACCGAAAGCCAGATATTCAAAATTTTAGAAGAAAATAAATCAGGTATTCCTGTTTCTGATTTATGTCGTCAACATGGTATTAGTTCAGCCACATATTATAAGTGGCGTTCAAAGT
>JAUSAW010000020.1 GCA_030652335.1 Gammaproteobacteria bacterium | reverse complement strand
TGCTGGCACCTGTGGGGGCGTCGTTCACCGAGGTGACGTTGAGCGTCATCGTGCGGGCCGTGGTGTCCAGGTTGGCCCCACCGTTGGCCGTGCCGCCATCGTCCTGCACCTGGAAGCTGAAGCTGGCGTAGCCTGCGCCGTGGTCGTTGGCGCCCGGGGTGTACACCAGCAGGCCGGCGGCGATGTCGGCGGCCGAGATGAAGTCGCCTGCGATGACCGCCACGCCGTTCACGGTCAAGCTGCCCGAGCCTGGCAAGGTGGTGATCCTGACGGCCAGCTAGGTGTTGCCGTGCGCATCGTTGGCATCGGCAAAGCCGAAGTCTGCGGCCGTGAAGGTGTAGGCCGTGTCTTCAAGGGTCGTGACCGTGTTGTCGGCGCCCACCGGCGCGTCGTTCACCGAGCTCACGTCCACGGTCATCGTGCGCGGTGTGCCGTCCAGGTCCACGCCACCGTTGGCCGTGCCGCCGTTATCCTGCACCTGGAAGGTGAAGCTGGCGTGGCCTGCCCCGTTGGCATCGGCCACGGGCGTGAACTTGAGCAGGCCCGAGGTGATGTTGGCCATCGAGATCACCTGCCCCGCCGTGACCGCCACGCCGTTCAAAGTCAAGCTGCCCGTGCCTGGCAGGGTCGTGATCCTGACGGCCAGCAGGGTGTTGGCCGAGGCGTCGCTCGGGTCGGTGAAGCCGAAGTCGGCCGCCGTGAAGGTGTAGGTGGTGTCCTCCAGCGTGGTCACCGTGGTGTCGGTGCCCACCGGGGCGTCGTTCACCGAGGTCACATCCACGGTCATCGTGCGCGGTGTGCCATCCAGGTTGACGCCGCCGTTGGCCGTGCCGCCATCGTCTTGCACCTGGAAGCTGAAGCTGGCGTAGCCTGCGCCGTGGTCGTGGGCACCCGGCGTGTACACCAGCAGGCCAGCGGCGATGTCGGCGGCCGAGATGAAGTCGCCTGCACTGACTGCCACGCCGTTCAAGGTCAAGCTGCCCGAGCCTGGCAGGGTCGTGATCCTGACCGCTTGCAAGGCGTTGCCGGGCACGTCGTTGGGGTCGTTGAAGCCGAAGTCCATCGCCGTGAAGGCATAGGCTGTGTCTTCATTGGTGCTCACCGCTTTATCGATACCCACCGGTGCATCGTTGACCGAAGTCACGTCCAGGGTCAGGGTATGCGGAGTACCGTCCAGGTCCTCGCCACCGTTGGCTGTGCCACCGTCGTCTTGTACCTGAAAGGTGAAGCTGGCGTAGCCCGCGCCATGGCCATCGGCGCCTGGCGAGTACACCAGCAGGCCCGCGGCGATGTCGCTGGCCAGGATGACATCGTCTGCGTCGATGACCACACCGTTCAGCGTCAAGGTACCGGCGCCTGGCAGGGTCGTGATCTTCACGCTCAGCAGCGTGTAGCCTGGCGCGTCGCCAGGGTCTGTGAAGCCGAAGTCGGCCGCCGTGAAGGTGTAGGTGGTGTCCTCAAGCATGGTCACCGTGTTGTCGGTGCCCACGGGCGCGTCGTTGACCGGGTTCACGTCCACAGTCATGGTGCGGGGCGTACCGTCCAGGTCCACGCCACCATTGGCCGTGCCACCATCGTCCTGCACCTGGAAGGTGAAGCTGGCGTAGCCCGCGCCATGGTCATCAGCGTCGGGCGTGTACACCAGCAGGCCCGAGGCGATGTCGGCCGCCGAGATCACCTGGCCTGCGGTGACCGCCACGCCATTCAAGGTCAAGCCGCCCGCGCCCGGCAAGGTCGTGATCCTCACGCCCAGCAAGGTGTTGTCTGGCGTGTCGTTGGCATCAGTGAAACCAAAGTCGACCGCCGTGAAGGTGTAGGCCTCGTCTTCGTTGGTACTCACCGTGTGGTCAGTGCCTTCAGGCGCGTCGTTCACCGGGGTCACGTCCACGGTCATGGTGCGCGGCGTACCGTCCAGGTTCGCGCCGCCGTTGGCTGTGCCCCCATCGTCTTGCACCTGGAAGGTGAAGCTGGTGTAGCCAGCCCCGTGATCGTTGGCCCCCGGCGTGTACACCAACCTCCCCGCTGCGATGTCACTGGCCAGGATGAAGTCGCCCGCGCTGACGGCGATGCCGTTCAGGGTCAAGCTGCCCATGCCAGGCAGGGTCGTGATCCTGACGGCTTGCAAGGCGTTGCCTGGGGCATCACTGGGGTCGGTGAAACCGAAGTCGGCCGCCGTGAAGGTGTAGGCCGTGTCCTCGAGGGTGCTCACCGTGTTGTCAGCACCCACAGGGGCATCGTTGACGGCGGTGACATCAACCGTCATGGTGCGGGGCGTGGCGTCCAGGTCCGCTCCGCCGCCAGCCGTGCCGCCATCATCCTGCACCTGGAAGGTGAAGCTGGCATGGCCCAATCCATTGTCGTTGCCTCCGGGGATGAAGACCAGGCTGCCAGCCGCGATGTCGCTGGCCAACACGAAGTCGCCCGCATTGACGGCCACCCCGTTGAGCAGCAGAGTGCCCATGCCCGGTACCGTCGTGATCCTCACGGCCAACAAATGGTTGGAAGGCGTGTCATTGACATCCGAGAACCCAAAGTCAGCCGAGGTGAAAACGTAGGCCACATCCTCTGCAGTGGTCACCGTGTTGTCCAGCCCCTCGGGCGCCTGGTTGACGTTGCTGCTGACGTTGACGGTCATGGTGGCGGGTGTGGCGTCCAGGTCCACGCCACCATTGGCGGTGCCACCGTTGTCTTGCACCTGGAAGGTGAAGCTCGCGTAGGGTTCGCCACTGTCACCAATCCCCGGTGTGAACACCAGGAGCCCAGCGCCAATGTCGCTGGCCAGAACGAAGTCGCCCGCATTGACGGCCACCCCATTGAGCGTCAAGGTGCCAGCGCCTGGGATGGTCGTGATCCTGATGACCAACAGCACATTGACCGGTGAATCGCTGACGTCGGTGAAGCCGAAATCGGCCGCGCTGAAGACAATGGCTGTGTCTTCCAGCGTGGTGATGGTTCGGTTGGCGCCCGAGGGCTCGTCATTCACCTCCGTGACGTTGACCGTCATGGTGCGGGGCGTGGCATCGAGGTTGACGCCGCCGTTGGCCGTGCCGCCATCGTCCTGCACCTGGAAGGTGAAGCTGGCGTTGCCCGCGCCATTGGCATTGGCCGCTGGCGTGAACCGCAGCAGCCCCGAGACGATGTCGGCCGCCGAGATGATTTGACCGGCCGTGACCGCCACACCATTGAGCGTCAGGCTACCCGAGCCCGGCAAGGTCGTTATCCGCACACCCGACAAGGTGTTGGCGGGCGAGTCATTCGGGTCGGTGAAGCCGAAGTCCGCCGCCGTGAAGGTGTAGGCCGTGTCCTCCAGCGTGGTGACGGTGTTGTTGGTGCCCACCGGCGCATCGTTCACCGCTGTCACGTTGAACGTGATGGTGTTGGCCGAGCCATCCAGGTTGATGCCGCCATTGGCCGTGCCGCCGTTATCCTGCACCCGGAAGGTGAAGCTGGCGTTGCCCGCACCATTGGCATTGGACACTGGCGTGAACCGCAGCAGGCCCGAGTTGATGTTGGCCGCCGAGATCACCTGGTTCACCGTGACCGCCACGCCATTGAGCGTCAGGCTGCCGGTGGCAGGCAGGCTTGAGATCCGCACGCCCGACAAGGTGTTGGCGGGCGAGTCGTTCGGGTCGGTGAAACCGAAGTCGGCCGCCGTGAAGGTGTAGGCCGTGTCCTCCAGCGTGGTGATCGTCTTGTTCGTGCCCGCCGGTGCATCGTTGACCGACGTGACGTTGACCGTGATGGTGTTGGCCGAGGCATCTTGGTCCACGCCACCGTTGGCCGTGCCACCGTTGTCCTGCACCTGGAAGGTGAAGCTGGCGTTGCCCGCGCCATTGGCATGCGCCGCTGGCGTGAACCTGAGCAAGCCTGAAGCGATGTTGGCGGCAGAGATGACCTGGCCCGCCGTGACCGACACGCCATTCAGCGTCAAGCTGCCAGACGCTGGCAAGGTCGTGATCTTCACGCCAGACAAGGCGTTGGCCGGTGAGTCGTTCGGGTCGGTGAAACCGAAATCAGCCGCCGAGAAGGTATAGGCAGTGTCTTCCAGCGTGGTGATGGTGGTGCTGGCGCCTGCGGGCGCATCATTGACGCTCGTGACGGTGATCGCCACCGTGTCTGTGTCACTCAAGGCGCCGCCCGTGCCGGTGTTGCCCTGGTCCGACGTGATGATGCTCAGCGTGTCGGCGCCAACGTAGTTGCTGTCTGGCGTGTAGCTCAGGCCTGCCAAAGCCGCATTGATGTTGGCGATGGTACCGGTGAACACCATGCTGGCATCGGCCGTGCCATCCCCCGAACTGAAGCTCAGACCCGACAGGCCGGACAAGGTCAAGGTGCCATGCAGGACGCTCAAGGTCACCTGCATGGTGCCACCCGCCGCGTCCACATCACTGATCGAGATCAGGTTGCCATTGCCTGACGAGAACACCAGAGTGGCCTCCTCATTCGGGGACTGCGAACCTGGCTTGGTGTTGACGGGCGCATCGTTGACCGCCGTGACCGCCACCGTGACATTGGTGCCCAGGCTGGCCAGGCCCGTCGCACCCGTCAGCACGAAGCGAACCGTGCGGTTGGTGGTGGATGGCGTCGCGGTGTTGGTGTTCTGGTAAGTGATGTTGCTGATCAAGGCACCCACCGCCGCGTCCGTGGCATTGGCGTTCAGGGTGATCACCAGGCTGGCGCCGCCCGATCCCCCTGCGAACGTTCCGATCACCGTGCCCGCATAGGTGATGTTGCCGCCGCTCACCCCGATCTGGCCCGCACCCACGCCCTGGCTGCGCACCGCCAGCACATCCTCGGTACCGGTGCTGCCCGTCGTGAACGACACGGTGAGATTGCCACCGCTGTAGCCGTAGCCACGGCTGTCCACCGCGCTCGCGGACGTGCCCTGGTCAATGACCGTGGCGGCCTGTCCTTCTGAATAGGCCAGCGTGTCACCGGCCAGGTTCAAGATGACCGGGGCATCCTGGTACCAGACGTAGGTGAAGTTCTCGCGGTAGGTGTGTCCCGTGTTCGCGTCCAGCTCGGTGACAGCACCCCAGGCACTGCCATCCCAGGCCACGAAGTTCAGGTCCTGCGCATTGTCTTGTACACCCATCATGATGGTGTTGGTGTACGGGTCGGAGAACAGCTTGAGGATCTGCGGCCTGTCCGTGCCCCCCAGAGAGGGCCCTGTCAACTCGGACGACCAGCCGCCGCCGCTGGTCCAGGTGCGGTAGAAGACATTGGGCCCGGTGTTCTTGCCATAGGCCGCCAACAAGTCTCCGGACTGGCTTTCAAACGCCACCGCCATGCCCGAGTGCTGATCCGTCATGCTCGACCCAGTGGCGGTGGCCAACAGACCGCTCCCCCAAGCGCTGCCGTCCCACACCGACAGCCACACTTCGCTGGCCGCATCCTGCACCGCGATCGCTACGCGGTTGCTCTTCGCGTCCGAGGCCAGCACGGTCGAGTACACATCCGAAGTGACCGTGACACCTGCCGGTGCCGTGATGGTGGACTCGGCCGACCAGGCGCTGCCGCTCCAGATGCGGTACTGCACGCTTGATGAGTTGGACGCCGACGCGTCGTACACGACCAAGGCCCGGCCACTCAGCTGTTCATAGACCACATTGATCTCGAAGAACTGCTGGCTGGTGTTCGTGCCCAGCGTCTGGGTATTGCCCCAACTGCTGCCATTCCATACCACCGCGTACTGGTTGTTCGTCGCGGCGGTGGTTTCCACCACCAGCACCATTTCGCGCGTGGTGGGATGGGCCACCAGCTTCATGTGCTGAGGCTCGCCGCTGACCGGCGCCGTGACCGTGCCGATGGCCGACCAGCTGGTGCCATTCCACGTGGCGTAGGACAAGCCTGTGGTGCCTGTGTTGCCGTTGTCCCAGACCATCATCGCATCGCCGGTGACGCTGTCGTAGGTGATGGCGAAACTGTCGTACTGTGAAGCCGCCGCCGCTGGGCTGGCAACAGGCAGCGCCAGTGTCGATGACCACGTGCTGCCATTCCAGATGGCCGCCAGGATCTTGCCGGAGGCGTCGGCCGATCCGATGAAAATGATCTCGTTGCGGGTGGGCGACTCGGCCGCCAGGATCATCGAGATGTCGTCGGTGAGGTTCAGGCCCGTGGTGCCCACGCCGCTCCAGCCCGAAGGACCCCAATCCGCATAGCTCTGGTAGTAGCGGTCGTTGGCATTCCAGATCACCTTGCCACGCGGTGCATTGGCCGGCGCCACCGCCTGCACGGCCATCGCGAACTCGGAAGCGCCGATCAGGCCCCCTTCGATGTTGGCCACGGCGGTGATCCACTCGCCCACGCTGACGCCGCTCAAGGTGAGCGAGAAGGTCGCGTCGCCGGTGGTGGCATCGGTGGTGACCTGGACAAAGCCCACGTAGGTCTTGCCTTCGCCATGGCCACTGGCGTCCTTGCTAGCGCTGGAGAAGAACTCGATGTAGATAGGCTGCGCCTGCGTGTACCACTCGATCGAGCCCAGGATGGTTGTGGTGCTCCCGTTCGTGACCACCGAAGTGATCACTGGGAAGTTATTCAGGTAGTTGGCTCCGCCATCGCCATCGTTGTAGTCGTTGGCAGTGACGCCATCGTTGCCCAGGTCGATGCCCAGCCCGGTGTTGCTGTGGATCGAGTTGCGGTAGAACAGGTTGCCATTGCCGCTGGCCACCGCGATGCCTGCACCACCATTGCCCGCGATGACATTGCCATCGCCCACACCCTTGCCGCCCACCACGGTGTTGCTGCTGGCAAGGTAGACGCCAGCGCCGCCATTGCCCAGCAAGGTGGTCCCGTCCGAGCCCACCCCGATGTAGTTGCCTTTGATGCTGTGGCCCGCCGCCGGGCTGGAAGTCACCTGGATGCCATGGGAGGAGTTGCCGGACACGATGTTGCGCGCCGCCACCGTGTTGCCGCCAATGGCCGAAGCACCCGACGTGGCCACGTAGATGCCCACGCCCGTGTTGCCCAGCGCCGCCGTGCCCGCTGCATTGAGGCCGACGATGTTGCCCTGGATGGTGGCGCCCCCGGTGTTGCCCACGTAGATGCCGCCGCCATTGTTGCCGGAGACCACATTGCCCGCGCCAGCTGCGGTGCCGCCAATGATGACGGTGCCTGAATCATCCACGTACAGGCCGTACTCGGTGTTGCCCAAGTCCACTGAGCCCGTGGCGTTGGTGCCGATGTAGTTGCCCTGCACCGTCGTCGTACCGGTGGTGGTCACCCACACGCCACGCGTGGTGAAGCCGGAGATCACGTTGCCCGCGCCCGCGGCCGTACCACCAATGGTGATGTTGGTGGACGAACTCTCGACCATGATCCCGTAGGCGCTGTTGGTCGTGCTGAAGGTCGCGTTGCCTGCGGCATTCAAACCAATGTAGTTGCCTTGAACGACCGTTCCATTGGCACCGGAGGCCAGGTAGATGTTGTAGGCCGAAGTATTGCCGGAGATCACGTTCCGATCAGCGGCGGTCGTGCCCCCGATGGTCAGGTTGGCACCATAGGACTCGATGCCCTCGGAAGCATTGCGCTTGCTCGCGCCCGCATTGCTTCCGTCGGCGTTGAAGCTGCCGATGTAGTTGCCCACGATGGTGTTGCCGTCCGAACCCGACTGCACGTAGATGCCATTGGCACTGAAGGCCCTGATGACCAAGCCACGGATGGTGCTGCCATCTGCCGTGTTTGATAGGTAGAGCCCATCGCCCGAGCCACCGTTGCCATCCAGCACCACCAGGGGCCGGTTGGTGTAGCCGGTTTGCGTGGCGGCGTTGATGTAGACCGCGCCCGTGATGTTCGGCAAGCCCGTGGACAAGGTGATGGTGTACTCGCCATACACCCCGGTCGCGCCCGTGATGGCGAATGAAATGGTGTCTGTGCCTGCAGTGGTGTTGGCCGCGATGATGGCCTCGCGCAGGGAAACTCTGGTGTCGGTGCCACCATTCAGCGCGTTGAGTTGTTCAGCCGTGAAGCTGGTGCCCAGGCCCGTGTCGTTGTTGTCCGTCGTCGTCGTGACCACCAATGCGGACGACACGTCCGTGACCGTCACGGCCACGGCTTGCGTGTCGGTCAGCGTGCCATCGGAGACCCGCACGATCACGTCGTAGACGTTGTTGCCGCCCACATCCGTGGGCAACTCGAAGTCAGGCGCGGCGACGAAGGTCAGAACACCTGTGGTCGCGTTGATGCTGAACTTGGTCGAATCCACGCCGCCAGAGATCGAGTAGGTCACCGAACTGTCGGGGTCGGTGGCGGTCACGGTGGTCACGGCCACCAGGGTTTCGCGCACACTGACCGAGGCCGTGGCGCCACCTCCATTGCTGGTGAGGGCCGGAGCATCATTGACGCGCGTCACCGACAAGGTGGTCGTGGCCGTCGCGCTGTTGCCGCCATAAGGATCAGAGGCCACGAAGTTGATCGTTCGACTGGTGGTGGTCGGGTTGTCCGAGGTGTTGTTGTACTGAATCGTGCGCAGCACCGTCTGGTAGTTGGCCGCGGTGTCAGACCCCGACAAGGTGAGCGCACCCGTGCCACTGTTGTACGAGGCCACGATGCTGGTGCCCGCCGTGTTGGCGGACAAGGACTCGGCGGCACCATCCAGCGGATTCGAAATCGTCACCGTCATGCCCGACAGGTTGGGACTGATGGTGTTGCTGCCAGCCGTCACGCTGGCATCGCTGCTGTCGATGACGTTGACCGGCGTCTGCTCGGTGAAGGCCGCGTTGTAGTTTCGGCCAGTGGCGCCAGAACTGTTGTTGGCATCCAGGTCCAGTGCCGGAGGCGTCGGCGGTGTGTAGGTCACGCTCAGCGAGGGCCGTTGGCCGGATGTGCCGTTCTCCGAGGATGCAATGATCCATTCGTTGCCATCCTGGGTGAACACCCAGCCCAGGTTGCTGGCACCGCTGGCCCAAGCCTGCACGGTGGCGGCCAGGCCGGTGAAGGTTCGAGAACCCGGCGAACTGGCATCCACCGAGCTGTCGGCCGAGGCACTGGCCTCGACGCCGTTCAACTGCACGCCGCTGCCCAAGGTGTTCCAGGTGCTGGTCTCGTTCCAATTCAGACCCAGCATGCGGTAAAGCCTTGGCGTGCCTGTGCCATCTTCGGTGGCGTAAACCGTCAGCGAAGCCGAGGTGATGGTGGAGCCGTAAGGGATCTGGCCCGCCCCGCTGCCAAACAGGTTATCAAAGCGAATCAGGCCTTGTTCCGTTGAACTTGCGGTGAAAGGGATGGTTGAGTTGCCGCCAGCGTTGGTGTCCGGGCTACTGGCTTTGATGACGGTATCTTGGGTGCCGGTATAGCCGCCCACGCCCTCTTGAAAGGTGCTTGTGGCCAACACTTGCGCCCAGCTTTGCTGAGCCTGCGCCAGAAGCGCCACGCCGCTTTCCACCTGCCCAACTTGGTATTCCAGACTCCAATCCCCGCCCAGCAAGGAAGAACCCGTCAGATCGTCGCTGGCCGCCACATCGGCCCCCGTCAGCAGTGCCAGGTTGTCCACCAGCGCCCGGCCTTCGCTGGAGCTGGCCAAGTCGCAACCATAGAGCAGCAGGTCCGCCTCCGCCGACAAGGCCCCGCCCCAAGCGGCCAGATCGCCCATCTGAGCGGTGAGCCCGGCCGAGTCCAGGCGTCCGCTTCCCAACTGCAAGCCATTGGCATCGCCGTGGCTGATGATGTGCAAGGCATCGATGCCTTCGCGCCCTTTCAAGACCTCGGCGATCTGCGCCACGCCGTCGCTTTGGCCATCAATCCAGTGAATTTCAAGCGTGCGACCGGCCGGGGTCTGGCTCTGCAGGAGTGACAGCAACTGGTCCGCATCGGGCACGCCAGCGTCGACGAATACCAGCTCGAGGGAGGTCTCCACCTGCGTCACCACACCGCCGTTGCGGCTGATCTCGGGCGTGGCCGACATGACCTCCACCTGCGCCGATGCCCCCCCGCTGGAGTTGCCCACCGCCGCCTCTGGCAGGATCGCCAGCAGATCCGCGTTGTAGAGGATCCGCCCTTCCAGCTCTTCCATCTGGCCGTTAAAACCACCAGAACGAACGACCGCCAGCGACTTGAGCTTGCGCGTCATGCCGGGAGACGTTTCGTGTGGAATTCGGACACTTCAGGGCACCTCTGGCGGATCAATGTCGATGCGCATTCCCGCGAGCGCAGGGCGGTAGCACCTGCGCTGGACACCGTCCAATGATGGATGAATTCCCGACTCTCACATTCTGCAAATGCGCCAACAAGTACCGTCAACTGAACGGATCAAATTGATGTTCAGGCATCCACTACCAACTCGCCCACCTCGGACCAGTCGATGCACTGCACCTGGTTGCGTCCGGCTTCCTTGGCCGCATACAGCCCCTGGTCGGCCCGCTCGATCAGCAGCAGCATGTTCTTGGCATTGCCCGAGCCCAGCAAAGCCGCCCCGAAGCTGGAGGTGACGCGCATGTTGGGCACGCCTTCGACGGCGGGGCCCACTTCGCGTTCAATCCGTCCGCGGATGCGGTCGGCCACCATCACGGCGTCGTCCAGCGACAGGCCACTCAACAACATGCAGAACTCTTCACCGCCGTAGCGGCACAGCAAATCCTGCTCGCGCATCGAGGTTTTCAGAACTTTGGACACGGCCTGGATCACCACGTCGCCCACTGAGTGGCCATAGGTGTCGTTGACCGACTTGAAACGGTCGATGTCGGTCATCACGCACACCAGGGGCTCGCCGGTTTCCAGGGCGTGCTTGAGCATGGGCTCGGCCCGCGCGAAGAAGGCTCGGCGGTTGAAACAGCCCGTCATCGGATCGCAGTTGGCCAGCAATTGAAGCTCGTCGTTCTGCTTCTGGATCTGGTCGCGAGAAGTCTCCAGTTCGGCCAGCGCAGAGCGCAGTTTGGCGTTGGCCTGGTCCAGTGCGGTCACGTCGTCCAGCGTGACCAGGCAGCCTCGTGCATTGCCAGCGGCATCGCGGATGGCGGCGCAATTGAGCAAGGCGCGCCGGGTGTCGCCCCCGTCACGACTCAAGTCAACCTCGACGCCCAGGATGGGTTCGGTGGTGAGCAAGGCACGCTCCCAGGGCGGCAAGTCGGCCTTTTCGTGAACGCCGTTGACCAGCCATTCCAGTTGCTTGATGGAGCGCCCCATCAGCACATCACCAGCCTGCGGGTGAAACCCGCGAAATGCTGAGTTGGCCAGCAGGATCTGGCCTTGCAGATCCAGCACCAGCAAGCCTTCGGTCAAGGTGTCGAAGGCCACGCGCACCCTCTCCGGGATGGCTTTGGATGGATCCAGATGCTGCAGAACCCGCCGCAGGTAAAGGTAGAAAGCGACGAACGATGCCGTGCTGATCGTGAAGATGAGCTGCACCGTGGGCTGCTTCAACCAGCCCATCAGTGTGTTGGGCCAGGGTGATCGGTAGCCGATTTCAAGCTGGCCCCATTTGGCGGAGCCTGAATTGAGCGGCACGACCACGCTGGTGATGGTGGACAAACCCAGGGGTGGTGCTTCCCAGCCATCCTTGTGGCCATGGGTGGACAGCACCAGATCACCAGCATCGCGACGGATGCCGATCGATTCGATCTCCGGCGATTGCTGCACGATCTCATTGATCATGCCAGCCAGCGGCTCCCGCATGCGCAGATCGTTGAGCAGCAGCTTGACCTGCACGGCCACATTCACCGCGACCTGCTCACGCACGTTCTGGGTCATGGCGCGCTGATCGGGCAGCAGCTTGAGGACAAGGTCGAGCACCATCAGCAGCCCCACCAGCAATGACACCAGGCCAAAGCTGATGCGCGCCGTGGGGCTCATGGCCCAACGACGAATCCAACCACGGATTGAAAACTTCTCGCTCATCCAATGCCTTCTAGTTCACGGCCGCCGACTTTGCTGCCACCGAACAACCGCGCCGCGCGGGCATCCATGCCATTGGAGTCGTCCCCGTGCTCATCACCTTCTTCCTCGTCATCCGGACCGCGTCCGCCGCCCAGACCCATCACCGGCAGCGGATCAATGGAGCGCCAGGCGGGTGTGCTGATCATCAAGCTGGCCAGCAGGCCCGACATCCGGGCCGCCCACCAGACTGCGCCAACCGACAAGGCGGCACCGGAGGTCTGCACCACCATCTTTTCGACCTTAACCCGGCGATCTTCAGCGTTTTCAGTGAAAGCCAGGGTGGGAGCCGAATACTCGCTACCCCGCACGCCCACCTGGGAAAAGCTCAGATTGAGACTCGGGTCGGAAGAGGTCCTGACCAGATTGGCGCTCATTTCAAGCAGGATGTTGCCGGGTGTCACACCCATGTTGAGCCCGCCCGCCTCCAGACGGACCACAAAGCCACCAGCCTGATTGGCGGCGTAGTTCAATGAAGATGCTGCATAGGCCCCGCCTTGCGCTTGCTGTCCTGAAGTGCTTTGGCCAGTGCCATCGCCTTCACTGCCGCCTTGAACGGGCGGCAGCGGTGCGGTGCCCCCTGGGCTGGTCGAACCGCCGGGTTGTTCGTCCAGCTTGTCGCCAATCTCTTCGACCGTGTCGTCCTTGGGCTCGACCGGTGGTGTGGTCGGCTGAGTCGGCGTGACGGGCGATGTGCCCGGACCAGGGTTGGAGCCACCACCCGTGCCGGTACCGGTGCCGGGATTGTTCGGGCCAGGCCCCTGCGGCACGAAGGCCGATGCAACGACGATGGACATGCTGCGTGCCACGGCATCGGTATCGCTGCCGGCCAGCGCCGTGCCACCATCGTCCCGCAACTGGAAGGTGAAGGTGGCATAGGGCGACCCGCTGGTGCCCGCGACCGGGGTGAATCTCAGTTGGCCCGCTGCGATGTCACTGGCCAGCAAGAAGTCGCCTGCGTTGACGGCCACGCCGTTCAGCGTCAAGGCGCCTGCAACTGGCAAGGTGGCGATCCTGACGGACCAGAAAGCGTTGCCGGGGGTATCGCGGAAATCGATGAAGCCGAAATCCGCGACGGTGAAGGTGTGGGTAGTGCTTTCATTGATGGTCACGCCCTGGTCAGTGCCCACCGGGGCGTCATTGACCGAGATCACATCCACGGTCATTGTGCGGGGGGTGGCATCCAGGTTCACGCCGCCGTTGGCGGTGCCGCCGTTGTCCTGCACCTGGAAGGTGAAGCTGGCGTAGCCTGCGCCGTTGCCATCGGCACCCGGCGTGTAAACCAGCCTCCCCGCCGCGATGTCGCTGGCCAGGATGAAGTCGCCTGTGTTGACGGCCACGCCGTTCAGCCTCAAGGTGCCTGCCCCTGGCAAGGTCGTGATCCTCACGCTCAGCAAGGTGTGGCCGGGCAAGTCGTTCACGTCGGTGAATCCGAAATCGGCCGTTGCAAACGTGTAGGCCGTGTCTTCCAGTGTCGTGATCGTCGTGCTGGCGCCTGTGGGCGCGTCGTTGACGGCCGTGACGTTGACCGCCATGGTCCGGGGGGTGGTGTCCAGGTTCACGCCGCCGTTGGCCGTGCCGCCGTTGTCTTGCACCTGGAAGGTGAAGCTGGCGTAGCCTGCGCCGTTGCCATCGGCCCCTGGCGTGTACACCAGCCTGCCCGCCGTGATGTCGCTGGCCAGGATGAAGTCGCCTGCGTTGACGGCCACGCCGTTCAGCCTCAAGGTGCCTGCGCCTGGCACGGTCGTGATCCTCACGCTCAGCAAGGTGTTGCCCGGCAGGTCGTTCGGGTCTGCAAAGCCAAAGTCGGCTGTGCTGAATGTGTAGGCTGTGTCCTCAAGCGTGGTCACGGTGTGGTCAGTGCCCACCGGGGCGTCGTTGACCGAGATCACATCCACGGTCATCGTGCGGGGGGTGCCGTCCAAGTTCACGCCGCCGTTGGCGGTGCCGCCGTTGTCCTGCACCTGGAAGGTGAAGCTGGCGTAGCCCGCGCCGTTGCCATTGGCCGCTGGCGTGTACACCAGCCTGCCCGCCGCGATGTCGCTGGCCAGGATGAAGTCACCTGTGTTGACGGCCACGCCGTTCAGCGTCAAGGTGCCTGCCCCTGGCAAGGCCGTGATCCGCACGCTCAGCAAGGTGTTGCCGGGTGAGTCATTCGGGTCTGCAAAGCCAAAGTCGGCCGTGCCGAAGGTGTAGGCCGTGTCCTCCAGGGTGCTCACCGTCTGGTCGGTGCCCACCGGGGCGTCGTTGACAGCCGTCACATCGACCGTCATGGTTCGGGGCGTGATGTCCAAGTCCACGCCACCGCTGGCAGTGCCTCCGTTGTCCTGCACCTGGAAGGTGAAGCTGGCATAGCCTGATCCATTGTCATGGCTGCCAGGTATGAACACCAGGCTGCCTGCGGCAATGTCACTCGCCATCACAAAGTCGCCCGCGTTGACGGCCACACCGTTGAGCATCAATGCGCCCGTGCCAGGAACAGTAGTGATCTTGACGGCCAACAATTGGTCGGACGGCGTGTCATTGACATCCGCGAAGCCAAAATCGGTGGTGGTGAAAACGTAGGCGACGTCTTCGGCCGTGGTGACGGTGTTACTTGAACCTTCAGGTGCCTGGTTGATCTTGCTGGTGACGTTGACCGTCAAGGTGTTGGCCAATGCATCCAGGTCCACCCCGCCATCGGCGGTTCCACCGTTGTCTTGCACCTGGAAGGTGAAGCTGGCGTAGGGCTGGCCGCTGACGCCGACTGCCGGCGTGAACACCAGCAGTCCTCCGGCGATGTCGCTGGCCAGCACAAAGTCGTCCGCGTTGACCATCAGTCCATTGAGGGTCAGCGTGCCCGCGCCGGGCGTCGTCGTGATTTTCACCGCCAGCAGGGCGTTGGCTGGCGAGTCGCTGACGTCTGTGAAGCCAAAGTCGGCCGAGCTGAAAACATAGGCGGTGTCTTCCAGGGTGGTCACGGTTCTGTTGGCACCTGCGGGAGCATCATTGACCGCGGTGACATCCACCGTCATTGTTCGGGGCGTGGCGTCCAGGTCCGTGCCGCCGTTGACCGTGCCGCCGTTGTCTTGCACCTGGAAGGTGAAGCTGGCGTAGCCCGTGCCATTGGCGTTGGCCGCCGGTGTGAACCGCAGCAGGCCCGAGTTGATGTTGGCCACCGAGATGATCTGCCCGGCCGTCACCGCCACGCCGTTCAAGGTCAGGCTGCCCGCCCCCGGCAAGGTCGTGATCCTCACGCCTGACAAGGTGTTGGCAGGCGAATCATTGACATCGGTGAACCCGAAATCGGCCGCCGTGAAGGTGTAGGCCGTGTCCTCCAGCGTGGTCACCGTCTTGTTGGTGCCCGCCGGTGCGTCGTTCACAGCGGTGACGTTGACGGTCATCGTGTTGGCCGACGCGTCCAGGTCCACGCCACCATTGGCCGTGCCGCCGTTGTCCTGCACCTGGAAGGTGAAACTGGCGTAGCCCGTGCCATTGGCGTTGGCCGCCGGTGTGAACCGCAGCAGGCCCGAGTTGATGTTGGCCACCGAGATGATCTGCCCGGCCGTCACCGCCACGCCGTTCAAGGTCAGGC